>NZ_CP093443.1:693277-1386555 GCF_026168515.1 Brevibacterium spongiae
GGTGTGGGATTACGTCAATAGATTTACCACATTTACAAACTACACCCACAGGGTCTACTCCACGCATGCAGGTCGAGTCTTTGCGCTACCGGTGAATCTCCACACGATTAATCAATTCTTCGATGCCGCGTACACCCCTGATGAGGCGCGAGCACTCATCAGGGAGCAAGCAGGCGAGTACAATGTCGCTTCCGCACGGAACTTCTATGAAAAGGGCATTGCGCTAGTTGGGCGTCCACTGTTCGAAGCGTTCTTCGCGCACTACACAGCGAAGCAATGGCAGACGTCGCCGGAGAAGCTCCCCGGAGACATCGTTTCGCGACTCCCTGTTAGGTACAACTACGACAACCGATACTTCAACGACACATATGAAGGGCTGCCGACTGACGGCTACACTGCTTGGATCGAGCGCATGGCCGACCATCCGAATATTGAGGTTCGTTTGAATACCGACTTCTTCGACTCGACGCAGCCATGGAACAAGGAATCCGCAGTCGGGCAGGTCCCGGTGGTTTACACCGGGCCGGTGGACCGATACTTCGACTACAGCGAAGGAGCGCTGAGCTGGCGGACTTTGGATTTCGAGCAGGAGATTTTGCCCGTTCGCGACTTCCAAGGAACGCCCGTGATGAACTATCCGGATGCAGATGTGCCTTACACCAGAATCCACGAGTTCAAACATTTCCACCCGGAGCGTGCGACGGCACATTCGGCCGATCAAACCGTCATCATGAGAGAGTTCTCGCGTTTCGCTGATAGGGATGATGAACCGTACTATCCGGTGAATACTTCCGACGACAGGGCTGCCCTGCTTTCGTATCGTCAGCGTGCCGTTGCTGAACCTAAGGTGTATTTCGGGGGCAGGCTCGGTACTTACAAGTACTTGGACATGCACATGGCCATCGGTTCGGCGCTGACGTTGTGGCGGAATGAATTGGTCGACAGCCTCTGATCGGGCGGCGGCCGAAGATCCGGCTTTGCTGATCGCGAATGCCGTTTTGAGCGGGTGTATCGGTGCGGGAACTTCAATTGGAGTTCACCTTTAAGGTATCGATTTCCGCAATCTTCTTCAGCCAACGTTATCGGACCTGCCTGACACGGATGCAGAGTGTGATGCCCCGCTGTTCCTCCGGAAGGTCTCTACTGCCGTGAACGGGCATGGTCAAACAACGACATCACAAAGAATTGGCCGCCACTGTAGTTGCTTGTATCCGTTTGCCTAAATGCGTTGCAAATTCCGAGGATCGCAACCTGTTAAACTGTGATGGTGCAACGTATCTCCGAAAACTCTGAATCCCCGTACATGCATTCGGACGACTTCCTGGTTCGACTTAGTAACGGTAGCTATGCCGACTTCCCTGCATACTCGGCACCGGGTACAGCGGCATCTCAACAGTCGTCAGATCCGGCGAGTTCGACACTCGAATTTGTGGCAGGGGACAGAGCGCGCTTTGAGCGCCTCTCAGCCCGTCGATCCTCAAAGATCTCAACGATGCGAATGCGGGCCTTCGGCGCATGTCACGAATCCATCTGGGCGCTCGATCTACTCTCAGAACGGTTCACTTACGGAAAGCACGATTGGGCCAGTCTGAGAGCCGCCGCCGCGCGGTTCGCAGACGAGCCGCGGGCGTTCGACCAGACGCTGGACAGGATGAGCCTGAAGGATTTGTGGGCACTTTCTGAGTTATTGCATGCCCGTGAACTTGACCGTGCGTCTGAACAAGCGCTGTTGAAGTTCATTTCCACACGAGTGCTGGCAGGGGGAGAGTTTGATCGGAAACTGAATGAGCTGCTGATTGAGCGGTTGCTGCATGCAGATCTGATTGAGCCTGCCCGTATTCTTATTTCACGCCTCGATGACAGCTCATGGCGCAAACAGGCGCTTGCGGTAGAGCTGGAGCATCCGCGTTTCGGCGGCACACTTGAAGGTTCATTGCTCACTTTGAACCCGTCTCTCTATCGCTACGGTTTGGAACGGATCAGTTTGAGCGGAGACGGAGGCTCTGGATTTCAGCGGCTGCAGGCCGAGGCCACCGGACCTGTCAACGAGGGGCCGCTGGTCTCTGTGATTATGACGACAGACCAACCGACGGCGAACTCGGTGACTGCGGCTCGATCGATTGTGGAACAGTCCTACCAAAATCTGGAGCTGATTGTTGTTGACGGTTCACCCGGCGAATTTTCACCGGTGTTGGAACAGATCGCCGCGCTGGATGCACGCATCAAAGTCGTCCGCACTTCCGAAAGTTCAAGCCAGTACAGTCGTCGCAACGATGCGATAGTTGTGGCAGAAGGAGCGTTTATCACTTTTCATAGTGATCACGCTTGGGCCCACCCGCGGCGCATTGAAGTTCAGGTGCGCGATCTTGTCGATAACAGTGGCAAACTGGCAAATATCGTCCGAAAGGCACGAGTCAGCGACGACCTATCACTCGTGAGCTCACGAGGCGCACGTCTCGTGGTATCGGAGCCGTCCCTCGTGTTCCGCCGTGATGCTGTGATCGATGAGATCGGGTACTTTGATGGTGCTCGGAAGGGCGCAGGAACCGAATTTCGAAAACGCCTGGAAGCAGCCACCGGCGCGCGAGTTGAGGCCGTAGGTCCTGAAGTTCCTCTGGAATTTGCTCTGATCGATGAGTCTGATGATGCGCAGGACGATTTTGAACAGGGGCTTTGGATTGATCCGGTGTGGCTCGAATACCGGGAGGCGTACTCCCAGTTCCATAACCGCATTAGCGCAGGTGAACAAAGTGCATACTTGCGGTCCGGATACGGCAGACAAGCTTTCGCAGCGCCGGCTCGATGGACGAAAGACGCGCAATCTTCGACCGCTTTCGATGTGATTCTGATTCTCGATGGGCGGCGTTCCCCGAGGCGCAATGAGTTCATCGAGGCAGTCGTCGACGAACTCTATTCGCTAATTGCCACAGGGGCTCGAGTTGCAGTGCTTCAGTCAGACTCGGCGGATGGGGCCGATCGGCCTGGCCCGATAGCAGACGCGCTCCATGAGCTCGTTCAGTCAGGCAGGATCACACAGATCTTCGACGGCGACGAAGTAAAAGCCGATGTGGCGATCGTTCGCCATGCAGTTGCAGTTCAAGGACACTCTCCGCGGGTTCAGTCGCTGAACGTGGAACGAGCTGTGGTTGTCGAGGACATCGTCGGCGGAGACCTTCGAGCAACGACTTTCGCGCAAGCTGACGTGGATGAGACGTTGAAGAGCTGGATGGGGGTCGATCCGGAATGGGTGACTGCCGCGCCGTTGATTCAGCGTCCAGTATTACACTCCGTTGTCGTGGACGATGGAGCTGTTCGCGTGACAATCAGTGCACCGGACTCTCATCAGCTAGTCGCGGTGAGGTTCGATAATGGCGAAGCAAAACTTGACGTTCCGGTTACTGTCAGCAGCGACGATGATGTGATTGCTGCGGCCCAGTTAGAACAGTTCCCTGATGGAGAGCTTCTCGTCTCAATCGTTCGTAGGCACGACACCGACGAATGCGTTCAGGGCTGCAAAGTCAAGCATCAGCGGGTCTTGACTACGCCCGGGGATCGGGTCCTCGTCGCCAGTGGCCGGCTCCTTCGCTTGTTTCCGAACTTCGCTGAAACGGAATCGCGCGAAAGTGCAGGGTTTGCTGAACGATACCTCGACGTGGCTGTCTCGTCGGCGAGGATTTTCCGGGGACAAATAGAACTGAGCTTGAGTCGTGGTCCCGAGGTCAAACTTAATGCATTGCATCTACTGCGAGAGGTCGACGGTCGAATTCGGCGTCACGAGTTTGAGCTCGACGAGTCGGACGGAACTAGCCAAATTGCCATCAGAACCGTGGAAGGGATCCTCGACTCTCGGTGGAAAGTCTTCGGGGTATTTCAAACTCCAGTAGGACCAGTCTCGGCTCCGGTCGATTTCGGACCCGATACCCCGACGCGTGACTCCAAGGACTACCGAATTCGCAGATTGTCCTCCGGCAGTGCGGGTGTGCTTCACATCGTAAAACAACAATCCCAGGTGGCAGTTTCGAACCGCACGCCTTTCCTGTCGATCGTTATGCCGGTGTTCAACGTTGCACCGTACCTGGACACATCGATTCAGTCCGTGCTTATGCAGGACTTCGAAGACTTCGAGCTGATAATCGTCGACGATGCATCCACAGATAACGGTCGGCAGGTCATCGATATGCATAGGGCGCTCGATGATCGAATTCGTGTCATCGAACTGGATCACAACACGCTAGGCGGAGCAGGTGTGCCGAGCAATCTGGGTATAAGAGCCGCGCGGGGTAAGTATATCGCCTTCGTCGACAGCGACGACTGGGTGACGAAGTCGGCATTCAGCCGGTTGGTGGAGTTGGCCGAGAACAACGATGCCGAACTGGTCATCGGCGACTTCCGCACTTTCGACGAGAACGACAGAAGTTTCGCGAACGCTTATGACGGCGAACGATGGCGGAAAATCCCATTGGAACAGGTGATTTCAGCTTCGAGCCATCCGAGTCTGCTGCGCCTTTCACCGGTACCGTGGCGAAAACTGTATCGTAGCGACTTCGTGCGAGCGCATCGCGTGCTGTACCCGGAGGGAGATTACTTCTACGAGGACAACCCACTTCACTGGCATGTTCTGTCACGCGCCGAGCGAGTAGTCGCTTGTGACGAGATCGTCAGCTATCACCGGATGGCACGTGAAGGACAGACGATGGGAGCCTTCGAATATAAGCTGGGTGCAATTGCCAGTCACGCGAACACCATTCTAGAGTCGTTGAAGACCAGCACAGCGGAACACCGGGAGATTCTGTTCGAGGAATTCATCGACTACGTAAGTCGACAACGATGGATAGTGCGTCGGCAGACCCAGCCCGCTGCAGCGAGGATCATCCAGCATCGGCTGGCCGACATATACGATCGTGCGAGAAGGATTGAGCCGACTGCGGATGTTCCCCAGAAGACAGTTTCGCATTTTGCTGGATATCGCACGGCATATCCCGATCTCGATCTCACGATTGTCATACCTGTATACAACAGCGCCGACCTACTGCGGGAAACTCTGAATTCGGTGGTCGCGTTGGAGGGCCTGGCATTCGACGTACTCCTGATCGACGACGGTTCGACCGATGATTCGTTGGAGGTCATGCGCGAATACGAGCGAAAGTTCGCAAACGTTCATGTCTTCGAACAGAAGAACCGTGGGGCCGGGCGGGCTCGTAACGCAATAATTCCGCTGTGTACTGGACGGTATACTTACTTCCTGGACGCTGATGATGTCGTCAACGCAAACGCGCTTCGACAGGCAATCATGAAAGCAGACCATGATGAATCGGACTTGCTTTTCGTTCAGTATCGTATCGAGTACGTCGATGAGGGGCGATCGCGGGGCATGTTCAACGCTGATGCCGAGATTTGGCAGCAACTTCCCGAGGTCGAAGAGACTGAAGCTAAACGGGGCCTCGTCGCAGGGCTTATCAACTATCCGTGGAATCGGATCATCCGTACGACTTTGCTCCATGATGCAAACATATTCTTCGGGCCGACTATCGTGCATAATGATGTGCTTTATCATTGGCACAGCATCCTGGCTGCGCACAGTATTAGTTTCTTGGAGGTCGACGTCTGCACTCATCGGAAGTTCGCTCAGCGCGCGCAGGTTACAAACATCAATGACGAGCGCCGCATGGCGGTGCTCGAATCTCTGCGCGGTACGCATCTGCGTATCTCCGACCTTCATACCTACTATGGGGTGGTAGCCGAACGGTGGCAAGCTTTCGCCCTTCATTTGCTCGAATGGGCTGAGGACCGCATCCCGGAGGCGCTCAAGACTACTTACCGGGAGCGAGCCGCCGAGCTTGCAGAGACAATTGAGGTGTAGCCGGTTGACGGAGAACAAGGGAGGTTCGCCCCCGACGGACGCGCCAAACCGCTTCTTCATGGTTATGGCCGATGGGACGCAGGTCGAGAACCCAGACGTTGAAGGTTTCAGGGTACGGTTCGCCGGCATGGGGAACACGGTCGAAGTGCATGAAGGGTCGCGCTTCATCAACACCGCGGCTGCGCTCTCAAACGGCTCGTCGTTGATCATTGGCAAGACTCACCGCTGGGGCATACGCAACGTTACGTTCAATCTCGGTAGTGCGGGTCACGGCAAAAAGGTCTCCATAGGCGAAAGCTCTTCCCTTAACGAAGCGCGTTTCGAGTTGCACGATTCAAGCTATGCCGAGGTGACGATCGGTCGAGACAACCTGTGGAGCAAAGGGATTTCTGTGCGCCCGGATGACCTTCATCAGATGTACGACATCACGACGGGCGAGATTTTGAACCATCCGGAGCCGATCGTCATCGGGGACCATGTCTGGGTAGGTGCTGACGTCACATTCATGAAAGGAGCGAGAGTCGCCAGCAACTCAATCGTGGGGAATGCTGCGTTGGTGACCAAAGCCTTCACGCAGGAGAACGTTGCGATTGGAGGAGTTCCCGCGAAAATACTCACTGAGAACGTCAACTGGCGCCACGACCATTTTGTGTGATCTGAGGAGGTAGATTTATGGAATCGACCGTTGCGCCTGTAATTACCATAGGCATAACTGCTTACGAACGTCCCACTTCCCTTAGGCGTGCTGTTGAGAGCGTCCTAGAGCAACCCGGCATCATCCGGGGGGAAGCGGAGGTGGTCATCGTAGACGACGCTTCCCAGTCGAATTCTTTCCAGCAATACTGGAACGAGCTCGAAAGGAGCGTTAGCGCTTCGCCGATGCCGCTCACCTTATTTCGCCACGAAGAAGGATCCGGAGGCGCTTCTGCAGGTCGGAATGACATCATCGCCGCCGCTTCCGGAAAATACGTGCTCTTCCTAGATGATGACAATCTCCTGGCGCCGGGCGCCCTGGCAGAGCTGGTGGATTATTTGAGATGTTCCGAAATGGAGTGGGTTTCTGTACGGCGTTCTCGAGGAGGGCGCTCGTTCATGCGAACGCCGGCCACTCGTCACGAAGGCATCAGCCGCCAACTTGCTCTGTGGACTTTTCTGGTCTGTGGCGCCTTTGAGGCCGACATGCTCAGGAGGAACCGTATCTTATTTGATGCGGAAGTCCATCTTGGAGAGGATGCAGAATTTATCCTGCAAGTCGTCACGACCGGAGAGCGGTTTGCGGCTCTGTCCGATCGAGACTACTTCATCGAGGCTGATCCCCAGCCTGATGAAGCCCCTCATATATCCCAGTCAACGCGGGGCGATACGTTCGCTTCCATCCTGGTCGATCACTATGCCAGGATGAGCCAGATCATCTGCCGCTCTGCTTTGAGCATTGAAGAAAGTCGTGAGCTACAGGAGGTAGTTCTGGGGAGGACGCTCGGCCCATACCGACTGGCCGCGCGGCTTGCAGACTCCCACGATGAATCATTCGCTGAGGATGCTCTTGCGGCGTGGTCCGAACACGTACGCCGAGCTATCTGCGATGCCGATGCTCGCCGCTGGGCGGAGCGAACGGGGCGCAAGGCGGTCGTGGATGCTGTTCTCAGGGCCGACCTTGGTTCATTGCGATCGGCTGTCGCGATTGATGAGCTGGTTCAATGAAACTTGCCTTCGACTGGTCGATCCTTTTTCGTGCAAACGCTTCGTCTGTCAACTTTCCGCAGAGTCGCTCTGGTGTGAACGGACGCTGCTTGCTACCAACGGATAGGTGGACTGAATGTCACACTGTTCAGTTCGCATCGATTGCCACCATGGAGGACCTCAGCACTATTAGTTACGGAGATTCCTAGCATTCGGTCGGATAGTTTTCGCCTGTTACTTCACCGCTCCGCGGCGGAACCACAGTGGGACGCTACGTGGCCGTTGTGCCGGGTGGGTCCTTGACCCGCTTTCGTCATCCAGTTGAAGCGTTGACAACAAGTTTGGCGACGTTCAGCTTTGGTCGAGAGAATTTTGCACCCTATTTTGCCTAATACCAGTCTGGCTTCGGATTGCTCAACACAACTCGCGCCCCGACGCCACAACCTCAGGAGGGTCCCAGCTCGATTGGCAGCGATGTGTGGATCGGTGCTGATGTGACACTATCCTGGGGCAACTTCTGAGGTAACGTGCCCCTATGTTTTAAGTCAAGGGGCAGGCACGAGTTTCTTCAAGAGTATCTAGTGGGTCCGAAAGAGCAGGGGTGATCGGTCCGGGACCCTTCTCCCGGACTGATCAGGCACTTCGTGACTGGTCGGTTCAGGCAGCGGTCACCGCCTCGGGTGCGTGGAAGTAGGCACCATCGCGCAACATGGCATAGAGGACGTTGCAGCGCCTGCGAGCCAACGCGATCAGGGCCTGGTTGTGCTTCTTATGCTCGGCACGCTTCTTGTCGTAATACGCCTTCGACAACGGGTCCTTCAACGACGCGAACGCCGACAAGAACAAGGCTCGTTTAAGCATCTTGTTGCCGCGACGGGACGAATGATCCCCGCGGATCGAAGTCCCTGACCGCCACGTCACCGGCGCCAAACCGGCATACGATGCCAGGTGCCCGGCGGATTCGAAGTCCTTACCCACGACTTCGGTGAGGATCCTCGCGGTGGTCCTGACGCCGACTGCCGGCATCGACGTCAGGAGTTCGAAAAGCGGATGCGCCTCGACCAGGGTCTCGATACGTACCAGCACTTCATCCCTCGACGCACGCGTTTGCGCTAACGAGGTCGCCAGCTGGGGGAGGACGAGGCCGGCGGCGTCGGTGCCCGACACCACCACCGTCTGCCCCTCGAGTGCGGTGAAGATCGCTGCCGCCCACCGCTTCCACGCCCGTGGCGCCTTCTTGCGCAACAAGGTCTCGACCCTATGTTTGCCAGCATGCCGTAAGGCTTTGGGTGTCGGGTACTTCGCCAACTGAATATCCGCTTTATTGGGGGCCGTCAATCGTGGGTTCGGGGGCCGGACGCCTGATCAGATAATCGTGTGGTTCGGGGCCAGCTATGGCGTGCATGGGGGCCACTGACGTATAAGCTCCTTCCGCCGCGTGTATAGGGCACGCGGCAGAAGGAGAATATTCATGGTACGCAAGATCAGAGCGAAGCTGGTTCTACAGCTTCGGGCCGAGGGGCTCTCGGGAAGAGCTATTGCATCGTCTCAGGCGATGTCCCGTAAGTCTGTCACCCAAGTCCTCGATGCCGCGAATGCTGCCGGCCTGAGTTGGGATGATGTCAAAGACTGCCCCGATGGTGAGGTGTACAGTCTGTTGTTCCCGGGCCGCGGCGACCATCACAGTGTGTTCGCCCAACCCGACTGGGAACGAATCCATAAGGAGATGGCTCGGGTCGGGGTGACGCTGAAGCTCCTCCATGGCGAGTATGTCGATGCATGCGCTGCTGCTGGTGATGCGGCGATGAGCTACGACCGGTTCTGCCGCACCTATCAACGTCATGTGCTGGTCACTGGCGCCGCTTCCCGAGTCGGTCACAAGGCCGCGCAGACGATCGAAGTCGATTGGTCGGGGCCGACGATGCGACTGTATCCGTCGGGGGCGAGTCAGCCTGTGACCGTGTATCTGTTCGTCGCGTGTCTGCCATTCAGCCGGTACGCGTTCGTGTATCCGAGTCTGGATATGAGCCAGGATTCCTGGTTGCGGGCGCATGTGGCAATGTTCACCGCTTTCGACGGATCGACGCCGAGGATCGTGCCGGACAACCTCAAAACCGGAGTGATCGCTCATCCCCGCGATGGTGAGGTCGTGCTCAACGATGCTTATCGGGAAATGGCTGCCCACTATTCGGCGGCAGTGCTTCCGGGCCGGATCAGAGCACCGAAAGACAAGGCGAGTGTGGAGAACACTGTCGGGCATGTGGCCACGTGGGTGATCGCGGGACTTCGGGACCGACGGTTTGCTTCGCTGCCGGAACTGGCATCGGCGATCGAGGAGCGAGTCGCAGCCTATAACGCCGAGCCCTTCCAGAAGCGGCCAGGTTCCAGACTCAGCGTCTTCACCACCGATGAGCAGCCACTGCTGAGGCGATTGCCGCAGGTTGCCTACGAGATCAGCCGGTGGGTCTACGGGCGCCGGGTGGCCAGGAATGGGCATGTCAGTTGGGCGCGGAACTATTATTCAGTGCCGTTTGCCCATATCGGCGCCAAGGTTGATCTGCGAATCACCGATCGCAGTCTTGAGGTCTATTCCGGCCATGAGAGGATCACGACGCACCTGCTGCTACCGGTAACGGCAGCGAATGAGTATCGGACGAATGAGGCCGACCTGCCGGTCGGCGAGAAGTACCAGCTGTGGGACAAACCGCGAGCCCGCCGGTGGGCCGAGCGGATCGGTCCATCGGCACTGGTTGTCATCGATCGCATTTTCGAGTCTGTTCCCATCGACGAGCAAGGACTCAACCCGGCCCTGGCGGTGTTGAGGCTGGCCCGCCGTTACTCTGCTGAAAGGGTCGAGGCGGCCTGCCGGATCGCTTTGGCCGGTCCGGTGAGGTCCCCACGCTATGCGCATGTGAACCCGATCCTGGTCACAGGGCAAGACCACACCAGAGCCGACGAGGCTCAGCCTGTCGAGCACGGCGGTTACGTTCGTGGAGCCTCCTACTATGCAGGAGGCCGACAGTGACGGCGATCGATACAGAAACCAAGCGCAAGCTGCGCGAGATGGGTGCGACACCTTTGCTGGAGGCACTCGAGTCCCAGGACGAGGACCTGACTATGGGAATGAGCTTCGATGAACGCCTGCAGTTGATCGTCGACGAAGCCCACTCGAGGTTCAACCATGCCAAAGTTGAAGGACTCATCCGCCGGGCCGGACTACGATACCCGGCAGCGGACCTGCGGCAACTGTCCCGCGTCGATGAGAGAGGACTGGATCAGAACGTGATCGCGCAGCTAGGAACCTGCGGCTTCATCGACCGCGGCCAGAACGTCGTGTTCCAAGGATTCACCGGTTCGGGAAAGTCCTATCTGGGATGTGCTCTAGCAAAACGAGCCTGTCAGCACCGGATCCGAGCTCACTACATTCGCATGCCTGATCTGGAAGAGGCCTGGGCACTAGCAAAGGACAAACCGCTGGGCACGACGAAGTTATTGAAGAAATACGCCGCGTTCACCGTCCTCGTCATCGACGAATGGTTACTCGATCCTCCCGATGAGGCTATGCGCAGTATGCTGCTGGAACTGCTCGAGCGCCGCTACGACACGGCATCGACGGTGTTCTGTACCCAGTATGCGAAGAAGGACTGGCATCAACGACTAGGGTCTGGAGTCCACGCGGATGCGATCATGGACCGAATCGTGCACAACACGATCTGGGTCGAGACTGGCAGTCATAACATGCGTGAACATGCTGCTCTGAATTCGTGAGAAACCGTCGGTGGGTGGCTGGTGGACCCGATAGTCCCGGCTGCTGGCCCCCACCGGCAATATCGGTGGCTCCCAAACGCACGATCGACTGGTCCCCAAAGCTTCAAATACTCAGCCAACAGCGCCAGCATCGCTGGATGATCCAAATGCGGACCGACCACGGTCTCCAGTCCGGGGTGGATCTGAGTGAGCAAACCTCTGATCCGGTTCGATGTCGCCGTGGCCTGTTTGGACAGGTCATCGTCATAGCCACACAGCATGGACAGCTCGGCAACGTTCTCATCAGCGACCCGGATGCCTCGCAGCGTCTGCGGCATCGTGCGGGCGGCATCAGCGATGATGGCGGCATCACGAGCATCGGTCTTTGCCTCACCCGGGTGCAGGTCGGCGATGCGGCGCATCGCCAACCCCGGCAGGTAAGCCACCGGGATGTCCTCGGCCTGGGCGACCGCGACGGGCAGCGCCCCGATGGTGGCGGGTTGGTCGACGATCACGAGTAGCTGGCCGTGTTTGCGCAGTCGACTGATCAGGGTCCGCAGCTTAGTTTCATTCTGCGGCAGAGCCTTCGACAATAACTGTTTCCCGTCGCGGTCCAAGGCGACAGCGTGGTGGTTGTGTTTGCCGACATCGATACCGATGAATACGTCGATGTCAGCGTGGTTGGTGATCATGTCACTCATCTTCTTTGTCAAGCCCCGGGTTTCGTAGAGGCTCCTTTTCTTGGTTTCCTAAGCAGCCGCAGACTCTGTCGCGGACTGGTTGATCCATTCGGAACGGACCTCGAGCGGCGGGCGGTAGTCAATCGCTGAATGCAGTCGTTCCTGGTTGTACCAGGCCACCCACTTCGACGTCTCCGCCATCACCTCGATCAACCCCGACCACACTTTCCGGTCGATAAGTTCTGCCTTGTAGACCGAGTTCAGCGCCTCGGCCATAGCGTTATCGTATGAGTCCCCACGCGATCCCACAGATGCCACGACCTCTGACTCCGCCAGGGTTTCGCCATAGCGAATCGATCGGAATTGCACGCCGCGGTCGCTGTGGTGGACGAGCCCCGAGACGTCTTCGCCGGCCCGGTATTTCGCAGCGAGAGCCATTGTCAGTGCGTCCCTGGCCAGTGACTCCCGCATATGGTTCGTCACCTGCCAGCCGACGATCTCGCGGTGGAAGACATCAAGGATGAACGTCGTGTACACCCATCCAGCAGACGTCGGAACATACGTAATATCCGCGACCCACAAACAATTCGGGGCCGGTGCTGCGAACTGACGTTCAACGAGATCATCCGGACACTCCTCGGCACGGGCTGAGTCCGTCTTCGGCCGTTTCCGCTTCCGCCGGATTCCGTCGATGCCTAGCTGGCGCATCAACCGTTCCACCGTGCAGCGGGCCACCGGACCGAACTGGTCAGCGTAGTCGCGGTTGATCGCCTTCCACATCTTCCGCACCCCGTAGCAGGAGTAGTTCGCCTCATACACATCCTGGATGACCACCATCAGTGCCTGGTCCCGGCGGGCCCGGGCTGATGGTTGACGCTTCTTGTAGGCGTAATACGAGCTCACAGCAATCCGCGCGGCAGTCCCTTTCAGGGCGCGCACGATTGGCTCGACTCCGAACTCGTCGCGATTGTCGTCGATGAAGGCGACGATCACTTCGATGGGCGGTCGAGCTCCGCCGCGAAGAAAGCCGATGCCCTCTTCAGAATCTCGTTGGCCCGCTTCGCTTCAGCCAACTCAGCCCGCAGTCGGCGGTTTTCGGCCTCAAGATCGACTGACTCAGTCGGTGTGGCTTTGCCGGAGTCTTTGTGCTTACGTACCCAGACTCGCAGGGTCTCTTTGCTCAGGCCGAGTTCGTTCGCGACGCGGGTGACCGCTCCGTTCGCGGTGTCTGGGTCGGCCTGGGCATGCAAGACGAGCTCGACGGCACGAGCCTTGAGTTCGTCGGTGTATTTCACTGGCAAGAGAGAATCTCCTTCTTCCAATCTCCCTGCCTCTATTATCCCCGGGGCGATTCACTTCGACTCATGTGACCGGATACTGTTGCGGTTCGGCTGGCCGGTAGTGCTGGGTGGCTCCTGGGCTCGGCATCCACGTTACGGTCGGGCTCAAGGCATGTGTTCTGCCAATGGTTCTGGCCCCTATTAGCGATTTCCCTGGTGCCTTCGAACCCCGGTGACTACACCCCCCCGGATCATGATGACTGGGGGAATGGATCATGCCGGGGTCCTCAGGCCAGCGACCCCTTCTATCCTGACGGATGGTGGGGCTACTTAAAAGGTAACGGGGGCAATCTCGGTCCAAATCGTGACTAAACGGCCGGGCACACTCACCGTGTACGAGCACCGCGGATCCGCCTACCACGCAACCCAACTCGCAGCACTCGAAGAAGCCAGCTGCGAAATGATCCACGAATCCACTGGGCAGTTGTCTCATTGACCTCGATACTCGCGGTCATGTCTCGATGGCTTTGCGTCGGAGAGAGAAAACCGGCATCTTGGACACTATCGGCACTGCCTATGACAGGATGATTTGCGGAGCGTCATCGCGCGCGTACTCACTCAAAAACAATAGTGGTCGCGTGCGAAACCGAATGAATGGACATCACTGTTTGCCAGAAGCTGATCGTCATCTACAGACCATGTGTGAGCGTGGTCACCGCGCACCTGCACAAAGTTGAATCTGTCTGCCGAATAGATGCGGGCACCGTCCGAAATAAGGCGTTCTTGCAGCTCCGTGTCCTCGCCCTGTGTCCGTTGAGCGAACGGATGATCTAGGAATAGTTCTCGGCGTCCCATGAGAGTGGGGCCCATGACGAGATCCGTGTATCGGTGCTCCCGCTCTGGGAACCGGCACATGACTATGTCGCGTCCTCGCAGATGCAGGTAGTGGGCTTGCTTGCCCACCAGTTCAGCGTTTGAAAAGCGCAGCGCCGCCAGCTGATCAGTCAGATAATGGGAACCGTAGATGTCGTCGTCATCCATCTTCGCCACAATCGTTCCGCCTGCCGCTGCGATCCCTCGATTGAGGCAGGTTCCCAGGTGCTCTATGCCATCGACGACGACGACCTGCATGTGTTCGACGCCGGCATCGTTGGCGCGGGCGGCGAAGTCAGGCGGCACAGTGAAGCCGTGAGTTACCAACACGAGTTCCCTGTCACCGTGAGTCTGCGCGGCATGTGTAGTGATGATGTCGTTGAGGTGTTCCGGACGGTTGGTTGATACCACTGCAGAGATCGACGCCTGGAACGGGTTCTTGTGCTCCATCTCAAGGGCATCCATCACAGCCAGTGCTCGGTGAGTGTAGGTGTGTTCATTCCATATACGCCGCTGTACCTTGTGAACGGTGCGATCCCGAAGTTCTCTACTGCGGACGAATGCGCGCAGCACCTGCTCGGCATTTTCCTTGGTCTCCGGCTGCGGAACCTCATCGGTGGGAAAGAACTCCTTAGTCGCCGCGCTCGGAGTAGTCACCACCGGGGTACCCGCAGCTGTGATCTCGAAGATGCGTCGGGCGCACATGCTAGGGGATTCGACTACAGAATTGACGTTGAGGAATACTTTGTAATGCTTATAGGCCGTCAATAGGTTGCGGTATGGCAGAGACCCGACTACGCGTTCGGCCAGCGGTCCTGGGAATTGATAGCGTTCGTCGTCGCCAAGGAACCGGGAGAAAATCTCAAGCCCGTGTTCCATTCGCCCCGAGACGGACTCCGCAGCTCCGAGGAGTAGATCCATCTGCTCGCGACGTTCTGGGTATTTGTGCGCGAAGTACATTCCCGCGAAGGCGATGTCGCGAGCGGCAAAATTGTGTGCAGGTCGAGAGGGATTGTGAATCGCCGGTTGAGCGGCGAAGGGCAAGACTATGACACGATCGTGGCCAAGCCGCGTCTGATACTCAGCGACCAGGCGAACGTCGCTAGTGAAGACAACATCGCAGAGTTTGGCCAGTGGCAGGAAGTCCTCGAAGTGAGGGGGGTCCTCCTTGTTCCAGAACACTGCCGGAATACCACGTCGTCGGCACTCTGCCAGCAGCTCGGTGATCTCTTTGCTCGGACCCGAAGGGCTCGTGAGCTTGTACTTCCAATCCCCGTGGTTGCCGTTCCACGCCGATTCGATGAATACGAAATCGAGACCATCGAGCTCCTTCGCCCAGTTCCTGCGGGTGAGTTCGGTCGTCGACCATTCGTAGCCGAAGCTCTGCGCCGAGAACTCGTCAAGAATAACTCCAACCCGGCATTCGGCGAAGATTGGCGTGCGCTGCGGTTCTGGCAATGCCGGAAAAAGCTCCGTAAGGACATCTCTCGATAGAGTGCCTGTTGCGATCTGGTTGGAGGGCTCTGCAACACCCTGTACGATCGCTCGGCGGCGTCGCCAGGTCGACAACTGGGAGATACCCCCCTTCCGCCAATGCCACAGTGCGGTTCTCAGTGTGCGAAGCGGTGTCGGTGACAAGGAAGGAGTCCTCTCGGAGGTGGCGGGAGTGCGAAGATCGATTGCGCGGATCGTGAACCGGTGACGCACAAGCGACCTTGACCGGAAGTGCGCCGGATGCGGCAAAGTGTCTTGTAGAGCCCAGCCGATTCTCCAGGACAGCGGCACTATTCCTGTACGAAACCTGTCAGGCCCAATAGTACAATCAGGGAGTCGAATGAGACTCGGCAAGGCTCGATGAGACGCGGGTCACCGAATTGGAACATGCCGAGCCTGACCACAGATTTCGGGAGAAAAGAGGACAGTGGGAAGCAATTCTGGGCCCATTCCCTCACGGACCCCACTGAGACGGCACGGCAGAGTCCTGGCTCTGTCACTCATTGATGGTCTCGTCTTTGCGTTCCTCGTCGTGGCGATGACGCTTGTGAGATACGACTTCCACGCGCAGCTCGTTAACGTACCCGGCATGTTCGTGTGTTCGGCGATCGCCATGATCGTATTCCTCATCGGCGGACCTCTGGCGATCTATCGCGGTCGCTACCGACGCGGTTCGACCGACCAGTTCGCGGCGATCGTCGGAACGGTCGCCCTGGGTGTCGGAATCATGTGGGTTGCCGAATTCGCCTTCGCCAGCCGTCTGCTCATCCCCACCAGCGTCCCGATCGCTGCAGGCGCGCTGATGATCGTGGTCAAGAGCCTCGAGAACTGGGTGCGTCGCAATCTGCGCCAGCGCAGTCTCACGACTTCGGGATCGTCCCGGCCGACACTCGTCGTCGGAGCAGGCGATCAGGGGATGCTCGCCCTTGACATGATTGCCCACGACGCGAGAAGCGAGTACGTCGCCGTCGGAATTCTCGACGACGATCCGGCCAAGCGGCATCTGCGTTACAACGGCATCAGAGTGCTCGGGCCGATTTCTGAAATCGCCGCCCACGTCGACCGCACCGGCGCGGGAGTCGTGATCATCGCCATCTCTGATCTGCCTCCCGACGAGCTGTCCCGAATCGCGTCGAACCTCGAGTCTCGTCCTGTCGAGATCAAGATCATGCCGAAGCTCTCGGATTCTGACTACACGCGACCGGAACCGGACTCTCTCGACGTCGCCGATCTGCGGCATCGCGGCTTCCGCGATATCAGCCTTGAAGATCTCATCGGACGTCAGCCGATCTCGACCAATATCGATGACATCGCTTCAGCGATCACCGGCAAGGTCGTGCTCGTCACTGGCGCAGGCGGTTCCATCGGCTCCCAGCTGTGCCGACAGGTCTCTCGCTTCGATCCTGCCCGGCTCGTCATGACGGATCGAGACGAATCCGGGCTTCACGCCACGGAACTCGGGCTCGAAGGCTCAGCGCTGTTGACAAGTGATGACCTCGTTCTCGGAGACCTGAGAGACCCCGCTTTCATCGATGCCCTCGTCGCCGAGGCGCAGCCCGACATCATCTTCCACGCTGCGGCGCTCAAACATCTGACCTTCCTCGAGCGGTTCCCGGAGCAGGCAGTGCGCACGAACGTCGGTGCGAGCCTCGATCTGCTCCAAGCTGCTGTGACTCATGACGTCGATTCCTTCGTTCATATCTCCACTGATAAGGCCGCAGGAGCAACCTCCGTGCTCGGTCGGACGAAGTTTTCCATCGAACGGGCGATCGCTTCAGTGGCTGCGCAGACCGGGCGGCGGTACATGTCGGTGCGTTTCGGCAATGTGCTCGGCTCACGAGGGTCGGTGCTCGAGACCTTCGTGGCTCAGGTTGCAGCCGGCGACCCCGTCACCGTCACCGACCCCGAAGTCACTCGCTATTTCATGACCGCCGATGAGGCATGTGAACTCGTTCTTCAGGCCGCTGCGATCGGCGGTCCCGGAGAAACCTTGGTTCTCGACATGGGCGAGCCGATTCGCATCGACGACCTTGCCAAGCGAGTGATCGCACTGTCAGGTCGCAGTGATGCAAAGATCGTCTACACGGGCCTGCGGCCGGGGGAGAAGCTCACCGAAGCGCTTCTGTCACCGGGTGAAGTCGACAGTCGTCCCAATCATCCGCTCATCACTCAAGTGCCGGTCACCCCGATCGATCTTGAGAAGCTTTCAGGTCTCGTCGCTGAATCCCGCGATCCTCAGGTCTTCACTCATCGAGATGACCTCGAGGCACATCTGACACGTCTGCTCGACGCCGAGCCACAGGACACCGGAGTCGGCCTCTGATGGATCTGCAGTCGCTGGTGATCTTCGTCGTGGCCGCAGTGGTCACGGTGGTCGCCGCACTCATCGTCTTCCCACTGCTGCGCAGAGCAGGAGTCGTCGATGTCCCCTCGCATCGTTCCTCGCACACACTGTCGACTGTGCGGGGCGGGGGAATCGCCATCGGGTGCGGGATCACAGTCGCAACGTTGATCGCCATAGTTTGGAGCGTCACGGAACACGGAGTATTCGGGGTTGGCAGCATCCTCCTGCCCATCGGGTTCTTGGTGCTCACATGGTGTTATTCCGCGATCGGTATGGCCGACGATCTCGACTCACTGCGTCCGGCAGGCCGACTGGTCGGGCAGATCGTCCTGGCGCTGCTGTTCAGTGCAACCATCGCAATGATCTCCTCTCAGGGCATCGCCCACGTGCTTGCCTTCGCTGTCATGGGAGTGTCCACGGTCAATGCTGTGAACTTCGTCGACGGCCTCAACGGATATGTCACCGAATGGACGATCATCACAGCCGGCTGGTTCGCCTTCGTCGGATCATGGATCGGCGAGAACGACATCGCCTTGCTTGCACTGGCACTGGCCGGCGCCGCTGTCGGTTTCCTTCCCTTCAACCTCGGCCGGGCCAAAGCGTTCCTCGGAGACACCGGTAGCTACGGAATCGGTGCAGCTGTCTTCGCGCTCGCCGTGTGGCTCTTCGTCGAAGGTGTGCCGATCGTCGTCATCGTCGCTCCGATGATCTTCGTCTACTTCGATGTCGGTCTCACCCTGGTTCTACGCCTGTTCCGGGGCGAGAACATTCTGCTCCCTCACAGAGAGCACATCTACCAGCGCATCCAGCAGGCAGGGTGGCCGCACAGCTCTGTCTCGCTCTTCCACGCGTCACTGTGTGTCCTCGCCTGCGTAATGGCTGTACCGACGCTGCTGAGCGGCAACACGGCGACGACGTATCCTGCCCATGTGTTCTGGGTAGTGTTGCTTGCTCTCTACGCGCTGTTGCCGTTGTGGCTGCGGCGACGCGCACGGAAGGAGGCGGCGACTGCATGAGGATCCTCCTGCTCAGCCACTACTACTGGCCCGAGGTCGGCGCCCCGCAGCGCAGGTGGGCGACCCTCGTCAGCCACTTTGTCGACCGAGGGCACCAGGTCATCGTCGCCGCTCCTCATCCGCACTATCCGCACACCAGGCGCGATGAGTTCTTCGGTTCCCAGGTCGGACGTCTGCGGAGACGGGTTGCGGCGAAACTCGGCGGAACGTGGGAGACCGGCGAGCTGGGGGAGCGGATCATTCGTGTGCCCTACCTGCACAGCGGAAGCTCCATGGCTCGGCAGCTGCTCGACCAAGGAGTCGCCTCGGCAGGAGCCGTCAACGCGATCATCGGCAGAATGCGCGGTCCGCGTAGACCCGACGTTGTCATCTCGACTACGCCGGCACTGCCGTTCCTCTTCGCGGGGGATATCATCGCCCGAGCACTGCGTGTTCCTCATATCGCCGAGGTGCGAGACGTCTGGCCCGATCTCATCAGCGATCTGGCACTGGTGACGAACGCGATCGGAAAGTATATTCCTCGGGCCGCGACATCCTATCTCGAAGAGAAAGTTCTTCCCGGACTGCTCACTGTCGTTCAGCGTCGAGCCTCTGCGGTTGTCGTGACAACAGAAAGCTTTCGTTACCTCCTTCAACGTAGGGGGATCCAGGCCGAAGTCGTCCGCAGCGGTGTCGGACGGTCAGAGATCGACCAAACGCCTCATGAATGCACCGCAGATGGCAGGGAGACTAAACTGCTCTATGTCGGTACCGTCGGTCGGTCACAGGATCTTGCCTCGGTGATCGCTGCGGCCTCTCGAACTCCCGGTATCAGGGTCCGCATCGTCGGCGACGGTGCCGACAGATTGAACCTTCAGACTCTCGCCGGAACACTCGGAGCCCCGGTCGAGTTCTTCGAACAGACCACCGGCCAGGCCCTCGCCGAACATTGGGAGTGGGCCGACGCGGGTCTCGTCAGTCTCGGCGATGTTCCCGCTCATGCGCTCACTGTGCCATCGAAGCTCTATTCGCTCTTGGCCCGTAGGGTGCCGATTCTCGGCGTTGTGGCAGGAGAGGCAGCCGAGATCATCAGCGAGAACAAGGCCGGCATCGTTGCTCGTCCCGGCGATGTGGATTCGATTGTCACTGCGATGCAGGCACTGGTGCAGGGCGTTGAGAGTCCGGATGCAGCCGGGCATCGGTGGGTGGTCGACCACGCATGCGTCGATGTGATGGGTGCCGAATACGACCGGATCCTTAAGCAGGTGCGGTCATGAACCTCAAGTTCCTTGCTAAACAGATCGGCAATGCGGTCATCACGACTGCCGGCCATATGAACGACGACCGTGTGTTCTTCTCCATGCAGTTGGCGCGTCGGCTCCCGAAATCAGCTTCACACACGGTCGGCCGTCTGCTTGGGAAAGTCCCCGGTGCCGCGACGGGCGCCGCCTCGGCGTGGCTGTTGGGACAGGAGAGCCGTGCCAAAGCCATCATCACAGCGGCCGAAGATGAGCAGCCATCTCGACTGCTCGGAGAGATCGCTCTCAACCTCGGCATGCTCAATGCCGCAGATCGCATAGCTGACTCGCTCGACTCAGCAGCGTCGTTGCGCTCTCGCATTCAGTGGACCGAAGGCAACATCGACGAGGCGATCACAGTGCTCCCGGACGGCAAGCGCAAGCGACGTCTTTCCGCAGAACGAAAATCCATGTCTCCTGGATGGTGGCCCGACACTGACTCGCATCTTGTCGCTCGGCCCGCTGCCTGCACGGGTCTCGGAGCCGCCGCGTCCCTGCATGTGCTGACGAACTCCCTGCCGCACACGCGATCCGGCTACGCCTATCGCAGCCACCTCATTCTCACCACCCTCAAAGACGCCGGGCACCGAGTGGCAGCGACCACTCGTCCCTCCTACCCGGTGACGATCGGCCGCCTCAGCGGAGACATGGTCGAGACCGTCGACGGTGTCGACTATCTGCGAGACGTACCGCTCCGCCCAGCTGCCACACCCACCGCGCGGCTCGAAGAGCAAGCTGCATGGATCGCGAACCAAGCTCTTGAGCGTCAGGTGGACCTGCTCCACACCACCACGCACTACGTCAATGGGCTGGCCACCGGCGCCGCGGCCCGAGCGATCGGGCTGCCCTGGGTGTACGAGGTCCGTGGGGTTCTCGAGGAGACCTGGGCTGCGGCCGGTAGTACCCCTGCCGAACGGACTGCGCGGCGGGAGAGTCAGCGCTTCGCACTGATGCGGAGTAAGGAGATCGAAATCGCCTCAGCAGCAGATGCCGTCATCACTCTCGGCGAGACCATGCGGGAGCACCTCATCGCGGGAGGAGTGCCGGCCGAATCGATCACACTCATCCCGAACTCCGTATCCGAAGCTGTGGTGAATACGGATACGAGTCGCACACCGGCAGAGACCCGAACCCGCCTCGGTCTGCCTGAGGACGGCATCTGGGTCGGCACCGCCGCATCCATCGTCGGCTACGAAGGACTCGACGACCTTGTCGATGCCGTCGCGCTCGCCCGCAGGCAGGGAACGGATGTGCGACTCCTCATCGCGGGCGACGGCGTTGCATTGCCCGAATTGCGTGAACGGGCAGAGGCGCTGGGAGACAAGGCAGTGTTCACCGGACGCGTGTCGCAGACACAGGCCATCGAACATCAGCTTGCGCTCGATGCCATCGTCGTTCCGCGGAAGGATGAGCCAGTCTGCCGATTGGTCACACCGATCAAACCGATCGAAGCGATGGGGCTAGGAAGACCGGTAGTCATTTCGGATCTGCCGGCTTTGCGAGAACTGGTGCCTGAGAGCGCAGGATTGTGTACTCCGCCGCAGGAGCCTCAACGCTTGGCCGAAGCGCTGTCCGAATTGGCTTGCGATGACAGTGCGCGAGAGAATTACGGACAGAATGGACGTGCACACGTTCTTGCGACGCGCAGGTGGAAGGAAATCGGACGACGATATGGGCAGGTCTATTCTCGACTCATGGGAGCTGACGCACAATGAGTGAGACGAAGAATCCCCTGGGACTGAGCTCGATCCCGTCGGTCTCGAGCGAGGGCCTCGTCCCTGTCGGACGGCGGACAAGCCTAGGCAGCTACTTGGCTGCATTGTGGAATCGTCGGCATTTCATCATTGCCGAATCTCGAGCAAAAATGTCCAGCTCGACGAGAAAAGATCTGCTCGGGTACGGGTGGTTGTTCCTTAACCCTTTGCTTTCTGTGCTCGCTTTCTGGTTCATCTTCGGATACATCCTCCAAGCGCAAAAGGGTGTTGATAACTTCCTCGGTTTCCTCGTCATCGGCGTGTTCTTCTTCGGCTACACCGGAAAGTGCATGACAGGCGGAACTGGAGCAATTCGCTCAGGCGCACCAATGATCAAGGGATTTCAGTTTCCGAGGGCCGCCCTTCCGATCTCGGTTGTCGTTCGCAACTTTCTCGATTTCTTGCCGACTGTACTCGTCATGACAATTGTGCTTGCGGTCGTGCCGCCGCTTGAAGTCATCACTTGGCGAATCGTTCTCGTGATTCCTATTGTCATCCTGCAGACAATTTTCAACGTAGGTCTGGCTTGTTTCCTGGCGCGCCTCGGTCACAAGATCCCGGACCTCACGAACTTCATGTCGATTGTCAGCCGATTCTGGCTCTACGGTTCGGGGGTCTTCTTCTCTATTGAAGATCGCCTTAGCGGCCAGCCTGTCCTCTTAGAGCTCATGCAGCTCAATCCGATGCACGCGTACCTCACGCTGACGCGCGATAGTCTGCTTTACGGGGTCGACTCCGATCCAAAAATGTGGATCATCGGTACTGTATGGGCGTTTGGGCTGCTCATCGTCGGATTCCTATTCTTCTGGAGAGGAGAGGAGAATTATGGCCGCCTCTGAGCTCCAGGACCCAACTATCATCGCTGAGAATGTCCAAGTCCGTTATACGGTCAATACCAACGATCCAAGTCACAGGGCCAAAGGTCTTCGGCGCCTGACGAACGCCGTTACTGGCCGCCAGGGCCAGACAACGGTGCGTGCTCTGCGTGGGGTTAACTTCGTCGCTCGCGAGGGCGAAATGGTCGGCATCGTCGGTGCCAATGGTTCCGGCAAATCGACGTTTCTTCGTAATGTTGCAGGAGTAGAACAACCAGATCGGGGACGCATTCTCGTCCGTTACCAGCCGCTTCTGCTCGGGGTCAGTGCTGCTTTGCAGCCCGGACTATCGGGAAGTGAAAATGTCCGCCTAGGCTGTTTGGCGATGGGGCTCTCGCCTGACGAGGCAGCTGACGCTTATGATTACGTCGTCGAGCTCTCGGCCCTCGGATCGGCTATCCACCGACCAATGGGTACCTATTCGTCGGGGATGGGGGCAAGGTTGCGATTTGCCATCGCACTGGCCGCTCGCCCGAAGATTCTGCTCATCGACGAGGCACTCTCGACCGGAGACGCGACTTTCGCCGAACGCAGTGAGCGTGCAATGGACGAACTCCTTGCCGAAGCAGGAACGGTTCTGCTCGTCAACCATGCCGCAAAAGTGATTCAGGAGCTGTGTACCCGCGCAGTCTGGATGCACCGAGGCGAGATCCTCATGAATGGTCCCGCCGAGGCGGTAGCCGAGAAGTACCGCTGGTGGGCGTGGAATGTTGCCAAAGGTAAGGAAGATATTGCTGACAAGCTTCTAGCCGACGTCGTCAGCAATGCGGTCAAAGAGGAAATCAACATCCTCGAACCCGAACTCATCAAGAATCCTATCCCGCGGCATGCGGCGCGCCCGTTCAAGAAGAAGGCCGCGCCTGCACGCCATGTGAAACGACAGCACACAGGCGAAGAAGTCGAAGAAACTCCGACTCCGATGCTCGCCGCTGCCGAAGAACAGGTATGGCCCAAATCCTTTGACGCCGAGATGCCGAAAGCGAAATTCCCGGCATTGCCGAAACCTGCTTCTCAGGCTGTGAGTGCTCCTCGAATCACAGATGCACCGCCGTTGCGGCTGAATCCCAGTAAGAACCGAGTCGTTTTGCGAGCGGCGAATCCAGATGACCGGGCGTCGGCGGTTGCTGCTGCCGACGACTTTACCGGTCGCAGGCTCGCGTCTCGTGCACGCAAGATTGCCGATGAGCGATACGAGGAACGTCAACGTTTGCGTCAGGAAGAGAGCTCACCTACCGTCCACCAGGACTCGAACCGATGAAGATCGCGATATTCGGCTCCTGCGTGAGCCGTGATTCCGTGGAATTCATGCCTGAAGCTGAGGTCGTGGCCTACGTGGCCAGGCACTCGGTGACGAGCCTCGAGTCTCCACATGGGGCAGCTGGAATCGATCTCAGCGATCTGACCTCCGCTTTCCAGAAGCGTATGGTCATCAGTGACCTCAGTGGGAGCGGCATTGAGAGGATCGTCAAGAACGCCGACGAACTCGAAATCGTCCTCCTCGACCTGGTCGATGAACGACGAGGATTCTGGAAGTTCCCCGACGGCACGACCATGACGAATTCACTTGAAATCGAGTCCTGTGGAGCCGCTCGCGCAGCGCGCTGCAGCGGTGCACGGCTAGTCGAATTCGGTACCGACGAGCATTTCAACGCCTGGAAATCGGGATACATCAAACTCATCGATGGTCTCAAAGGTGCGGGCCTGTCGGAGAAGACGATTCTGCTCGACATCGAGTGGGCGGGCGCCGTCGACGGTGCCCAGCACCCTCAAAGCGATAGTTTGGCGAAGTTGGGACGTAGTTGGCGACGACTGCACCGTGGTAGCCGAGAAGTAAGCCGCAGACTGACACGTGGACAAGGAGTTGCCGAAGCGTTAACTAGCTTGCGAAACGTTAGGCCTACGGAAGCAGAAGAGTACGCGGACAGGGCCGCCGCTGCCAATGCAGATTACGTCCGGTACCGCAACTTCGCCAAATCGAAAGTCAAGTCAACAGTCGTCAGGTCCAGTAGCCAAGTCCGGATCAGTAGAGATCACAAATGGGGGCCGCAACCGTTCCATTACCGAGACGAAGACTACCAATCAATTGTGCAGTGTGTTCGCAATCTTGTGGAAGGCGACGGAAATCCTAATCCGAGCACCACTCGATGATGGCGAGGCGCAGGGCTAGTAGCGACGAACTGCCCCTATCCGCCTACGTGACTTAGCGTGTTGACTAAGTTCGAAGCCAACTGGCGTGCTCTAGGTCCGATGTAGTATCGCTTGTTGTATCCGCTGATGAGCATATTTATCCTTTTGACGATTTACAGCGATATCGTGATGAATTTTGGGCATGAGCTGTCTCCCCGCCGAGGTCGGTATGCTGTGTCTATGATGTCGTTTTCTCAGCGCATGGGACTCAGCCCGGTGCGTACAGTGATTCAAAAGGACTCGCTTGACACTGAAACGCGCACGGCATTGTGGAACTTGGTTCACGCTACGCTAGATGTGTTGCGAACCTATAAGGATGACCTTTATGCGGATGAAGAGCTGGCGGCTTCAATTTGGGTCAATATTTTCAGCAAGCCGCGAGATGAGCAATCTTCCACTAGGCAAGTCTGGGTACTAGTCAAGGAGAGAATTCTTACGGGCGAATGGTTTGTTGTCTTGGACATGGTTGAATCATTTGTTCGCCAACTTAATCGGGTGCGGAGCGGAGAACTGTCTGGGGCAGCTGAAGCCGCCATAGACGAGTTTAATCATCGGTTTGAGCGCTTCCTGGTTGGATATAGATTTATAGAGCAACGGATTGTTCCGGTCGATGGAGATGTTGAGGTTGCTGCAATTGCATCTGCGACTGAACTCTCACGAGAGTTCAGTGGCGCACGCAGGCATCTCGAGCGCGCGGGTGAGTTGTTGGCGGATCGAAAGAACCCGGACTATTCGAACTCGGTGAAAGAATCAATTTCAGCTGTAGAGTCAATTGTAAAAATCATAACGAGCAAGAGCACGCTTGGTAGCGGATTGAAACAGTTGAAAGCCAAAGGTGTTGAGATACATCCAGCTCTTGAATCGTCCTGGGCGAAGATGTATGGATGGACATCAGATGCGGAAGGGGTTCGTCATGCAGCCATCGAGCGCTCGGAAGTCGACCAGCCTCTAGCCAAGTACATGCTGGTAGCATGCTCAGCTTTCGTTGCGTATTTAATTGAAACGGGCAGAAAGACTGTTGCGATCTGAGTCAGTATCCCAGAGACACTAGGTAGCGGAGGAAGTCGGCGAGGTCGTTGCCGGCCAGGGCGTTCTTGAGCGCCGGCATCGCCTCGGGGTCGAAATCGATGATGACCCTGCCGTCGTCCTCGCGACGCGAGTTCGTGGGCACCGTGACGACAGCGATGTCGTCAGGTTGCAGGGCGCGGAGGTTATTGGCGATCTTGCCGAGTTCGACCGTAGTCAGCTCCGCATTGTGCTTGATCCCCGCCGCGAAATGTCCGAGCACAGCTGCTCCCTTGTTCGGGTCCTTCACCAGTCCGCCGGACTTGAGCGCCTGGATGAGCGCCCGGACAACTGCACGCTGATTGCGGGTTCGTGTCTGGCCAGCATCATCGACCGGGTCGGCAGCGGTGAAGATTGTCGACGTCGCCCCATCGAGAGTGTTCGTCCCCTCAACGAAATCAGTTCCATCTGCGCCGAAAGCTGCACGGCTGTACACCGGGAGGCCGCCTAACTCGTCGATGACTCGGCCGAGTGCGTCTGACTCAATTTCGGCGATGTGATCGATGCGGATGCCGAGGAACTCCTCGGCCATAGCGACGACGACCGGCCAGCCGCCCTCGTCGGCGATCGTGCCGAACGTCTGTCCGGACTCGATCTGAGTCGAGGGATTGAACACGAGAACAGCGGCGAAGTCGCCCGCGGGCGGGACGTGGATGACCGCGAAGGTGTCACCTTGGCTCGACGACGATTGCGGGGTCGCCTCGGCGAGGTTTCCGGGATTCGTCACCCGAAGCATGAGGGTCCGGGCATCACCCTCGGTTGGTCGGATGTCTTCGGGTGGGAAGGCCGCCTCGGTGGGGATGGTCTTCGACGCGTCATCGAACTCGGCCCGGGCGGAGTTGAGGTCCTTGAGAGACCCGATGGCAGATACCACCTTCGTCAGCTTGGCCATGGCAGTCCCACTTTCTCTGTCCGGTGACACGGTGATGATCCCAATAATAACCGCGGGTGAGATCGGCTCGTGCACCGATCTCACCCGCGGTGAGGACTGCTGTGTATTGCTGGCCTGGCCAGCTGGGCTCAGCGGAGGCCGAAGAGCTTTCCGAGGCCGCTTCCGGACGACTGTGAGTCCGACTGCTTAGCCTCAGGCGCCTTCTCAGTCGGCTTGTCAGCGGGAGATTCGGCCGGCTTGACCGGCGGTGGGGGAGGGAACTCATCGGTGGCAGGCTCAGTCTTCGCGTCCACCGATGCTGTGCTCTCCGGGGCCTTCGGCGCGGGAGGGGCAGTCTCGTCAGCGGCTGGAGTCGGGGTCACCGACTCCGGGGCTTCCGGCTTCGGGGACGAGGTGTCGGCTTCCGGAGTCGGAGCCGCCTCGGTGACGGGTTCCGGTGCTTCGGTGGGGGCCTCAGCCTCGGCGGTGGTGTCCGCGGCATCGGTGGGGGCCGCCTCGGCGACGTTCTTGATCAGGGAGAGCTCGAACTCGAGCGTGATCTTGTCGCTGACGAGCACGCCACCGGAATCGAGCTTCGTATTCCAGGTCACGCCCCAGTCCTTGCGGTCGATGCGGCGGGAGCCCTCGAGGCCGGCGCGCAGGTTGCCGAAGGGATCGGACTCGACGCCGATGAGCTCGAGCGGGATGGACACGGTCTTCGTCATGTCACGGATCGTCAGATCACCGGTGACGATATACGAGCCCTCGTCCACCTCGTCGATGGCCGAGGAGACGAAGCGGATCTCCGGGTAGGCGTCGACGTCGAAGAAGTCCGCCGAGCGCAGGTGGGTGTCCCGGTCCGCGCTGCGGGTGTCGACGCTCGCAGTCTCGATGACGACGGTGGCGGTCGAATCCGAGAGATCCTCGGCGATGTCGGCCGAACCGGTGACATTGTTGAACGCTCCGCGCACACGGGAGACCATCGCGTGGCGAGTGGAGAAGCCCAGGCGAGAGTGGGAGGGGTCGATGTCCCAATGGCCCG
The DNA here is from genome assembly GCF_026168515.1 of Brevibacterium spongiae. NCBI lineage: Bacteria > Bacillati > Actinomycetota > Actinomycetes > Micrococcales > Brevibacteriaceae > Brevibacterium > Brevibacterium spongiae. The sequence goes on from NZ_CP093443.1 coordinate 721,323, forward strand.
TGAGCCCTGGCGTCTCTGTCATGGGGTCGCTCCTTCGGTTCCTCCGCACTCCTACGGGGAGGGCGTCGTCATCGGGGTGACCGCTCGGAATCCGAGCGATCGTTGAAATAACAAATGCCTACGTAGTCTTACACGCGAGGTCGGTTGCGTGCCACCTCGGTGGTGGTGCTTCGGGGTGCGCTAATGGGAGGTCCGCTTAGCCAGTGGTGATCAAGTATCTGTAGACAATCTAGCTCAAAGAGTCACAGGCTCCTCGACGGCAGACGCTTCGCCTGACCCGTCATTGCGTCGATTTCCATGGGAAGTAGAAGTCTCTGAACGTAGAAACGTTACCGGAAACTCTGACACCCGCAGCGCCCGCAGAGGGTGGCGCAATTCGACATTTGTCGTATTTGTACATCACTCCCTTCGACACGTGGCTGATGACGTTCGTCCCGAGGACTGTTTCAATGAATCAAACTCCTCGAAGGCGAGGAGTAGTAAACCACTCAAAGGGAGACCATCTCAATGTCCAACCTCAAAGTTGCGGTAGTCGGTGTCGGTTCGATGGGCAGCATGGCGCTGTGGCAGCTGGCCAAGGCCGGAATTGATGCAGTCGGTTTCGAACAATTTGGGCTTGCTCACGAACGGTCCGCCGCTGGTGGAGAGTCACGCATGTTCCGGACGGCGTACATGGAGGGTGCGGATTACGTACCCATGCTCAAAGCGTCTCGGAAGTTGTGGCAGGAGCTCGAAGCAGAAACTGGGCAAAGCCTGTTGAACCTCAACGGTGCACTCATGATTGGACCGAAGAGTGACGAGCGAATCGCCAACGTCATCCGCTCAGTCGAAGAGTTCGAGATTGATCACGAGGTACTTGATTCTGCCGAAGCGATGAAACGATATCCTCAGCATTGGCTCGATTCTGACGAGATTGCAGTCCTGGACCGCGAAGGTGGTGTCATCCGGCCGGAGATGGCGGTATTCACGGCAGCTGAACGTGCTGTTGAACTAGGTGCGCAACTTCGCGAAAATTGCCGCGTTGATTCGATTGTAGAGAGTGGTTCCGGGGTTCGAATCAACGCAGATGGCAAAGACGAAGAGTTTGACAAAGTGATAGTCACCACAGGGCCGTGGACTGCACGGGTATTTCCGCAGTTCGCTGACCACTTGGTACCTCGAAAGATAGTTATGACCTGGTATCTGTCCAAGAAGCTTGATGACTACTCATCCGAAAACTTCCCTGCATTTGGGCGTGTTGGCGGCGAGATTCAAACCTTTGGAATTCCAGCGCTCGAAGGCACGATGACGAAGATCGGTAGTGTGGCTACATTTGGCGATGTAGAAGTCCCTGAGGATCTGCATCGTGACGTCGATCTTGCCGAACTCGGAGCAATCAATCGTGAGGTTGCTCGGTGCCATCCAGGGTTGGAATCCACTCCCTCGAGGATTTCTGTTCACATGGATGCCTACACAACTGACGAACATGCGCTTGTAGGGCCAGTCCCTGGTAGCGACAAGGTGTTCGTATTGGGCGGCTATTCAGGACATGGGTTCAAACTTGCGCCAGTCATGGGCGAGATTGCTAAAGATCTGGCCGTGGACGGAGTCACGTCACACCCAATCGCTCACTTGGCACCCGAACGCTTCACAGTCTAATCCAATAAGTACTTATGGAGCCGAAGGGCTTGAGAACCAATGAAACGTCGACAGATTCTAGCTTCCGCTGCCGCTTTTGCGCTCAGTATTGCGGTTGGAGGATGTGCAACCAGCGATAACGATGGCGCATTGATTTTGCGGGTAGCGGGCCAAAACAACGACCACCACCCCAACACCACCGAGTTACGCAAAATGGCCCAAACCGTGGAGGAGGGCACGTCAGGGCGAGTCCGCATGGAGATCTATCCGAACAATCAGCTGGGCGACTACACGCTCATGTATGACGAAATCGGCCAAGGAACCATGCACATGGGGTTAATTTCCACCCCGACAAACCTCGACAATAGGCTCGAAATTCAGTTCTTGCCATACCTTTTCACCAACTACCAGGACGTCAACAGGTACTTCACTTTGGACTCGGTCCTAGGGAAGCAGATGCGCGAGATTCACGGGGAACAGGACATCGAACTGTTGGGGCTGTTCGCTGAGGGGTTTGGTGGCATAGCTACCAGCAAGCCCGCTTCCGAACCTGCAAAGATGGGCGTGGACAAGGATGTTGTACTCCGTGTTCCGGAAATTCCGATAACGGCCGGGCACACCAAATCTATGGGCTTCAGCACGGTATCAATGGCTTACGCCGACGTCTACCAGGGCCTTCAAACCGGAGCTGTCGACGGCTGGACCGGAGGGCACCCTTTGGTCAACTACCTTCAGTTCAAAGACGTCATAAGCCACTACTACCAGTACAACAACATGTTTGAGGCTACACATCTGTTAATTAATCGACCGACGTTTCAATCACTATCCAAGGCGGATCAGCAGGTTCTTCGGGACGCGGGTGAGACCTTAACGAAGAACAGCTTCGAGATCTCGAGTGAGGCTGAGGACACGTACCGCAAAAAGATGGCCGACGAAGGTATCGAAGTTGTGAACTTCGACGAAAAGGAATTGAAAGACTTCGCCAAATATGCTCAGCAGAACGCGTGGTCGGTTCTCAACGACCCGGGCCAGGTGGAGATGATCAAAGAGCTCGCTGATGAAATGGGTTTTGACTATTCACCGCCGAGTAGTTGAGAAAGGCTGGCAACCATGAAGAAGAAACTGCAAGCAACAGCGAAGTGGCTACTTGCAGCACAGCGGTGGATTTTGTTTATCTGTTGCGCACTAGTTGTCGTCGGCTTGTTCGCTCAGGTCATTCTGCGTTATGTACTAGGCACCACAATTCTGGGACTCAATGAACTCATCCTCATCCCAACCATATGGATGTACTTCATCGGTGCCTCGTACGCCAGTGCAGAAGGTACTCACATTTCGGCTGATGTCCTGCAAGCCTACCTACGTAGCGAGCGAACTAAACAGATCGTTCAGGTGATCGTATCCGCGATCAGTTTGGCCGTGGGGCTCATTCTAAGCTGGTGGGCATGTCTATATATACAACATAGCTTGGACCGGCCCGGGACAACTCCGGTGTTCGCCCTTCCGCTCATTATCGTGCAGTCGGCAGTCATCGTGGGCTTCATTCTCATGACCATGTACACTGCCGCCAATCTATATGTGGCGATAGCCAAACTCAAGGATAGCCAGGCTCCGTCCTCGCCGAAACACACCGGAACTGCACTCGATCACGAGTCGGAAGGGTGATCATCAATGTTGCTCATTGGGCTTATTCTTCTCATCGTTCTTCTGGCTCTTGGCGTTCCAGTCGTTTGGACCTTCCTCGGCGTCGCAGTGTTCCTTGTCATCTCGCTTGGGTACGACCCCAATTTCTTACTGCCGTACGGATACAGCCAACTGAACTCAACGCTGCTATTGGCAATCCCGATGTTTATCATTGCTGGCAAGCTCATCGAACGGGGCGGCGTCGGTGATGTCATCGTTAAGTGGGCGGAGGTGCTCCTTGGCCGGATCAAGGGTGGACTTGGAATAGCCTCTGTTCTAGCTAGTGCAGTATTCGGATCAATCTCCGGAAGCGCACTCGCCGCACTGTCGACAATCGGTTCGATCATGTTCGGCAAACTGCACAAAGCCGGCTACCCGCGCGGGTTTGCCGCTGCCCTCATGGCCAATGCGTCAATTCTCGGCCTGCTCATACCTCCGAGTGGCATCATGATTCTCTACGCCTGGTTGGCTAACGTGTCCGTGCTGGCGGCGTTTTTGTCCACGTTGATTCCTGGGCTCATACTTACGGTGATCCTTAGCATCGTCACGTTGGTCTATATGCGCTCGGAGTCTGCCAAGCGCGTCAGGGCTGGAGAACCTGATATCGTGCAACTGGATCCGGTTCCGTTCCCGCAAATGGCACGGCAATTTGGGCGCCGTACAGTCACCGGCATTCCTGCATTGGTATTGCCGGTGATCATCCTCGGCGGAATATACAGCGGCATTCTGACCACAGTCGAGGCAGCAGCGGTGGCCGCGATCTATACGATTCCAGTGGGCTTGTGGATCTACAAGCGGCTCAAAGTGCGAGACCTTAAGAATGTTTTCGTCGAAGGCGCTGCTACCACCGGCGTCGTGATGATTATGGCGTATTCGATGATGATTCTATCTCGAATCTTTACGATGGAAAGACTTCCAGACGCCATCAGTACCGTGTTGCTCTCAATCTCCGAGAGCCCTATAGTGCTCCTGCTGATGATCAACTTGTTTGTCATCATACTTGGAATGCTGATTGATGACGTGAGTGGAGTCTTGCTTGTCACACCCATTCTCTTGCCCGTCGCAATGGGCATCGGAGTGGATCCGATTCACTTCGCGGCGATCATCGGAGTTAACTTGGGGATGGCGAACGTGACGCCGCCGACTGCACCACTTCTATACTTCAGCTCTCAACTGGGCAAAGCGCCAGTGAACGAGATGATGAAGCCGACGTTGGTCATGATTGGGGTTGGGTGGATTCCGACTCTTGCATTGACGACTTATGTTCCCGAACTGTCTCTCTGGCTTCCGAAGGTGTTGCTCGGATATACACCTATGTGATGTTCACGGATCGATTCGGTCCATGAGGTGTATCCCCAAATGAACGAGCAACCGGTCTCGACCTGACTTGAGGTTGAGGCCAGTTGCTCGTTCGAACTGGTTGATGCGGTAGTAAATCGTCGCGCGGTGCAGATGTTGCTCGCGTGCAACATCCGATACGCTTCCGGCTAGATCAAGGTACGTCGTGATTGTTTTGATAATTTCATCGTTAATCTGTGCAAGGGTGTCTCGCAGGACTGTAGGTAGTCGAGACTTGGTAATTGCAGACGTCGCAACGAGGCCGAGGAGTGTCTCAAGTGCGTGGTCGTCCCAAACGATCACCGGATCATCTAGGTCCACGCCCATACTGACTGCGGAAATTGCTTCCAAGTATGAGATGTGTACTTCGTTGAGACTACGCAGACTTCCCACGCCAATACGCAAGTCTTCAAAATGACTCGAAAGTCGGCTGCGCATATAACGCCGTACTGATTCTAGGGAGTGCGAGAGGGCTGTCGCGGAATATTCCTCAGAGACTTCAAGCAGTCCAAAAGTATGCGTACTCCCATGCGCAGTCAGCATTCGGGGATGAAAGCGCCCAGTAGCCTGGAACCACGCAAGTCGAAGTTCCGCATGCTCTTGCTGATCAATTTCTTGTGAGTCTGGCCGCCCAATAGCAATCACAATCATCGGATTGTCCGAATGCAATAGACGATGAGAGATCAGCATTTCGGCAGTTGTCCTCCTGATGGTGGGGTCATCGGATACGAGATTGTGTAGATGGCGTTCAACGATGACACTGTCGGATGAACCGGCCGACGGTTGGAGGAGCGGCGCCAATCGGTTCGCAGCCTGCTGGCATGCGCGCTTATCGTCTTCGGAAAGTAGTGGGTGATGTGTAGTCCATAAGACTCCGATTAGTTCCTGCGATGATCTAATCGGAACTAGAAGCCTGTCATTGTCGAAACCGTGCTCGTGAAGCGCTGGAACGACAAGTGGCTCGTGAAGTGATGCCAAGTTCATAGACTTGACGTAGCCGAGGACGGGTTCCGGCAACTGCCGCTCTGTGATAGATTGCACGCGAATCTGATCTTCATCACTGAACCGATGAGTGCTGTGTGCAATGTAGTTTAGTGCCGCGTCATCGACGGCTACGCTGCGCTTAATACGTGAAGCAAGATCCTCAACGATGAGGTGAATAGGGTCGGCTATGAACATAAGTCGAATCTACCGTGATAGTGAACGGAGCGGACGGTATTGATCTTTCGACGTCAAACGAGTACCCGCTTGAATCCGGGTGGATGTTTCATGCGAGCAACCTTCAAAGTTCCTACCGGAGAAGGCTCCAATAGCGCGGAGGCCTGTCGATGACGGCTGGAATCTCGTCAGGACTAACCGTGGGCGGTTCCGGAAGTCCCTTAGTTTCGTTCGCTCGTTGGGGCCATCGTGTCAGTCGCTAGAAGGAGGTTTAACGGGAATAGCTGCTGAAGTCTGCCTGGGAGCATTTGCCTCTGTCACAATGACGTCGAAATGGCATTCAGGCATAGGTCAGCGGTCGACGTTGCCGGTGAGGACGCCGGCCAAGGTCAGGGCCATAGCGATGGCCAAAGCGATCGCCGAGGCGACGAAGGCCGCGGCGATGTGGTCGCTCAGGGCCGCGGCGACGAGGGCCGGCCCCACGATCTGACCGATGCTGTACCACGACGTCAGCTTCGCTGAGGCGTTCGCGACTCCCATCTGCGTGCCGACGCCGATCGTCATCATGACCACCCCGATGAACGTGAACCCGAAGAGGGCCGCAGCGATGATGAGGACGGCCGGTGTCGAGCCGAAGACCGCGAGCAGGGCACCGAAGACCTGCAGACAGTAGCAGGCAGTGAGCGCCTTGACCGTGCCGATGCGGGCGGCGACGGCCGACCAGGTGAGGGGAGAGGCTGCCGTGGCGATTCCGGCGATGAGCCACGTCGAGGCGGCCGCGGTGTCGCCAAAAACAGGGCCGGCGAGCACCACGAGGTAGGTGCCGATGATGATGTAGCCGCCGCCTTGGAAGAAGTAGCCGGTGGAGAGGATGGCCATGGCTCGGCGGCGGTTGGCGTCGAAGGGGGAGTCCGCCTCGGCGAGGGTGTCTGTGGCGTTGGGGTTGCTTGTCGCGGTTGGGGTGGTTGTGTCGGGTTTCGGGGAAGTGGCGGTCGTGTGTGGTGGGATTCGGGCCGGGATCGGCCACGTCCACGCGATGACGGAGAAGATGGCGGACACTGCCGCGCAGATGAGCCACAGCTGACGCCAGTCGGCGAAGCTGCCGGCGGCGAGGACGATGGCCCCGGAGACGAGGATGCCGAAGCCCACTCCGCCATACGAGATGCCGCCGTGGTGGGGCTTGCGGGAGTTCGCGGGGATCCGTTGGGTCACGCACACGAAGATGAGCCCCGAGGCGATTCCCGCGATCGTGCGGATGCTGCCCTGCCAGATGAGGTTCGGCGTCAGTGCCACCGCCGCCAGTCCCACGGTGGAGACGATGAGGCTGAGGCGGTAGATGAACCGGTTGGGTTCGACCCAGCCGCGGGCGATGACGGCAGTGCCGATGAAGTAGCCGACGTAGTTCAGCGTCGCGATCCACGCTCCGGGTGCCGAACTCCAGTGGAGGGCTGCGACCATGAGCGGCAGTGCCGGGGTGTAGAAGAACCGGCCCATGCCCATCGCCACCGACAGGCCGAGAGCCCCGCGGACGGGTGTGAGAGAGGGGCTGTTGGGGCGCTCGGGCACAGTTGGTCCTCTCTTCGGGCGGTTCTTCGGGTGGATGTTCGGGCGGCGGTGTCTCTGACCCTACGATGCCACGAGAACGGGGCGGCCGCCTCGGCGGGAGGGGATGCGGACATTTTGGGCTGTGTCGGTGGGGTGCGGCGGTTGTGGGATTGTGACTGTGGAAGTTGTTGTATCCGGGCGGACAGGGCAAAGTTATTTCCGTGAACATCAGAAGGAGTTTTCAGGGCGGCGTGCTGGCGCTCGCCCTCGTTCTGTCGGGGTGCTCGTGGTTCGATCCTGATGGTTCATCGCCGACCTCGGACCCGAGTCCCACTCCGACCGAATTCGAGCAGTCGAACGTCGACGCTTCAGGGGCAGCTGCCGATATCGCGGTTACCACGGACCAGACCGGTCCACATTTCACTGCCGACAACATCGGAGTCTCCTTCGAAGCCACCGATCTGGCCGACCCCCGGCTGGATCCGGCGAATTCCAACCTTGACGAGCAGCTGAAGGCACTCGGGTCGCCGGCGCTGCGGTTCGCCGGCAATGCGCTTGACCGGAGGACGTTCTGGACGTCGAAGGGGGAGAAGCCGAAGCACGGCGAACAGACCACCATCACCCCCGACGACCTCAAGAGGCTGAAGAAGCTCGTCGATGTCACCGGCTCCACCGTCACCCTCGGCGTTCCGCTGGGTACCTACGATCCGGAACGCGGAGCGGACATGGCCGCGCACGCGGTCGACATCCTCGGCGATTCCCTCATCGGTCTGGGGATCGGCAATGAACCGAACGGGTACACCGTCGACGATGTTCCCGGTGGTGCCGTGCGCGGCGACGATTGGAACGAGGGCAAATACGTCAAGCAGCTCGAAGCGTATGCCAAGGCCATTCATGCGAAGCGTCCCGAGGCGCCGATCATCGGTCCCGACGTCTACGACGGCGCATGGATGACGGCCTTCCTGGACTCTGGTGTGAAGAAGAAGACCGCGCTTTCGCAGCATTGGTACCAGCTCTACGACTGTGATTCTTCCTCGGTGCCTGGCAGGGGTCCGCAGGCGCCGAACCTTATCGAACCCATTGCGAAAGAAGCAGCGAAGAAGAACCTCGGCATCGGGAAATCCAAGGCCGATGCTGCGGGCCTGCCGCTGTGGCTCGAAGAGACCGGGCCGACGAGCTGCCCGGGCACGAACGACACCTCACTGACGAACGCCTCGGCGCTGTGGGCCGCCGACTACACGCTGTACGCGGCGACCCTGGGCGTCGAGCGCATGGCCATGCACTCGATGCTCGGAGCCTGCAAGGGCGGAGCCCCGATGTCGCTGATCTGCGATCCGGCCGACCGAGGGGACCGGTCGAATGAGTTTCAGGTGAGGCCGAACATGCTCGGGCTGCGGCTGCTGGTGCCGAGCGTTGGCGGACAGTTCACTAAGACTGCGGTGGCCGGCGGCGGGAACATGAGCGCCTACACGGTTTCGAAGAACGACGGCCGCACCCTGGTCACGACGGTGATCAACGCAAACGACGCGGCGAAGGTGGGTGGGAACCCGGTGACGGTCTCGATGCCTTCGGGGTTCAGTGTGTCGTCGGCGTCGCAGGTGTTCGGGGAGTCGAACGATGTGAAGAGTGCTACGCAGGTTGTGTCGGCGAACCCGCTGCCTGATGAGGTGCCTTTTAGCGGGGAGGGGGCATCGGGCACGGAGAGTGCGTCGGCTGGTGCGAGTGCGTCGCCGACGCCAAGCGGCGGTGTGGGCGATGACGGAAAGCTGCGGATCGACGTGGCTGGGAGCTCGGTGACGGTGTTTATTATGCGCAAGGGGTGAGGGGTGCACATACCTCCCACATGGCGGAAGACTGTACAGAGTGTGAAGTCCGATTCCCGCCAGCTGCATGGCCACCCGAAGAACTAGGCTCTGGCCATGATCAGCTCTCTGCCTGGCGCAGCAGCCTTTGACCCAAATGACATGCCGTGGGAAGTGACGCACGATGATGGTACGAAACCTGCGACTCTCGTCGGCACCCGGAGCCCTGGCGAAATTTTCTCCTATGCATTCTTCATTCCCGCTGGTGTCTACGACGGACCACACTCACACTCAGCCGCTGCCCATCTCCATGTAGCGGCTGGCGAACTGCAACTTGGATACGGTCCGGTGCTCGATCTCGGCGCTACCAGAACCTACCCATCGGGATCATTCCTATATGTAGCAGCAGGAGCCGCACACTTTGATGGCGCCGATGTGGATACTGTGATCGTTGGAACCGCAATCGGTCCTTGGAGCACTGAATAATGTGTAAGCTGCTTGGCTCGCAATCAGGATTCACGACACAGCCATGTCGGGATCGCGCCGACCACGACAGCCATCGCCTAAAATCAACGGCCCGTAATCAGCGAGGAGGCTGACCCGTGGCAACATCGACGACGTCCCAGCCCTTTAGCGGTGCCCCGTTCGACAATGCCTCGGTGGCCGGACGCTTGGCAGAACTGCCTGCAACCGCCGACGCCGAAGCGCTGACCGTGTCCACTGACCAAGGGGAGTTCACCGCTTTCCGAGCAACGCCCGCGCGCCCGAACCATGACCTCGGTGACGCGGTCCTTCTGCACGGGTGGCCGGAATTCGCCTCGTGCTGGGAGAAGACAGGGGCGCTGCTCCTCGAGCAGGGAATGGGTGTGTTCGCCTATGACCAACGAGGATATTCGCCGGGAGTGCGTCCGGAACCTGTGGGGGAGTACACGATCGCACATCTGGTCGCTGACCTCGACGAAGTCTCCCGCGCGGCGGGACTCGAACGCTTCCACCTCGTCGGTCATGATTGGGGCGGACTGGTCGCGTGGCCCTTTGCCGCGAACCACCCGCAGCGTCTGCACACCTGCACCATCGTGTCGACCCCGCACCCCAGAGCGCTGGGCAAACAGCTGAAGACGGACGACGATCAGCATGAACGCATGGGCTATATGCGGTCGATCCAAGACCACCCGGAGGGAGTGGCCCGAACATTGCTGCGCGATGACGGAAAGAAGCTGGTCAACCTCTACGGCGGCGCCGTCTCCGAAGATCTCGCAGCCTCCTATGTTGCGCGATTCAGTGAGCCAGGGGCCTTTCTGTCCGTGCTCAAGTACTACCAAGCGATGGATGGCCGCGATCGGACGCCGACCACTCCCATCACCGTGCCCACGAGCCTCATCTGGGGCAGCGAGGACATCGCCTTCTCCCGCGCGACCGCAGAACTCAGCGCTCGCTACGTCGAAGGGCCTTATCGTTTTGTCCCTCTCGAGGGCGCGTCTCACTGGCTCCCCGAATCACACCCGAACGACATCGCTTCCACGGTCATCAACCAGGCACGGGAACACGCGGCGAATTAGAGGCGTGCGATTCAGTTTAATGGTGTTGTGCACGTTTGTTCCGTATCGTCATATACATGGGCAGGCCACGATCTGACTACACTGAGCCTCTATCGGCAGACGAGCGTGCCTTCTTGCTTGAGGCCACCGATCTCACAGAAGAGGATCTGACTCCGCAGGCATATGAAGCTGCGCGCATCCAGATCGCTGAGGACCGGGCGCTTGCAGAGAAAGAGGCGCGTGACTCTGCTCTGACGATTGGCGAGGTGTGCGAACTGCTGGGACGGCAAGATGCCAGTATCCGCCGCTCGCAGTTGGCCGGTGACCTGTACGCCCTGCCCTCCAATAGCGGGCTCGCAACACTGTTTCCAGCTTGGCAGTTCGCAGGCAACCAGGTGGTTCCGGGGCTGCGCACAATCATCCCGAACTTTCCGCCATATGAGCATCCGCTGACTATTCAGCAGTTCATGACAGATGCGAACGATGAGCTGGACGGCAGGTCGCCGGTCGAGTGGCTGAACGCCGGACGTGCCGTCGAAACAGTGGCTTCGCTGGTTGCTGAGTTGGGTTACGAATGATCCTCGCTCGGTCGAGCCACCCGCACATGCCGCGAGTTCCAGTGACGTTTCCACCAGAATCCGTATACCAGCACACCGAAGCTTTGCGGCGAATACACACGACGTCGGGCTCCCGCCCGGACGATCGCGTTGCTGAACCTGACCGGAGATGAAAGCTCTGGGGAATTGAGTGCTGCCCCGCGGAGTCTCTGCAACACCGACCCTCTCCCGCGCTCTCGAGTGCGACGATGTTCGCGTCATGGCGATGGAAGTTGACATGGTTGACAGTACGACCGCGTGGAGACAGAATAGTTGACACAGTTGACATCACTTCAGGTGGAGGTCCGATCGTGAATTCACCGACCGCTGAGCAGCAACGGCGAGATGCGAATGAGCGTGCAATTCTTGAAGCCGTCCGGCGCGAGCTCGCCGAAGTTCCGGCGGCTGACCTGGAGAACGTCAAAGATGCCGAAGCACTCGGCTCCAAAATGGTCGCCATGGTTCCGCGGAGCGCGGGGGGCCAGCTAGGCAGAATCATCGGCCCTGTGTACTCCACGAAGGCTTTGATGACGATGTGGAAGATCACTCGTCAAGGTGTGAGTAAGAGGGTCAGTGATGGACGCCTTTTTGTGCTGACTGTTCAAGGTCGCACATTGTTTCCCGCGTTCCAGTTCGACGGCAAACGGGTTCGTGAAGACGTACTGCACCTCGTCGGCCTTCTGTGCGATTCAGCGGATCCGTTCACTATCGCACAGTGGCTTCGTACACCGCTGGGCGAAGCCGGGGACCGATCACCGCTTGAGCTGCTTGATGCTGGAGAGAATGCTCTGGCGGAGAACCTCGCCAAGTGCAGCGTCTCTCGTTGGTCTGCGTGAGTCGACGCCGAGTGATGAGCAGAGAAGCTGTTGCGCAGCGCCATCCGCATCCCGACCAAGATCTGAGCACTTTCCCCACACGGCCCGTCGATGCGGGTACGCGATGGAGACGGGGACACCGTCACGAGCACGAGCCATGGTTCTTTTCCTCGGACGGGAAAGGTCGGTTCAATCTCTCCGAACCATTCGGAACTTGCTATTTGGCTAGCAGCGACGCCGTGGCCGCCCGTGAAAGCATCGGTCCCGATATAGCTCGGTCTGGGGTCGTCACCACGACCTTTCTCGAAGGCAGAGTCGTCTCGAGCTTGACCCTGGCAGAGCCGGTGAAGGCGGCGCATGTATCGAGTAACGACGCTTTCCCGTATGGGGTCACGTCCGAGCTGTGCTCAATGGAGCAATATCAGATTCCTCGGCAGTGGGCTCATAGTCTGCACGAGTCTGGATTCGAGGGCATTTGGTACCACCCGCGATTCTCTCCGGGAGCAGATTCGCGTGCCATCGCGCTCTTCGGTCCTGCTGGTGCGGCGACGGGAGAAATCCACGAGCAGAAGACTCTTCGTGCGGTCGTTGAGGATATGGCGATTGTCGTTGTCGATCCCGACAGCCTGGACGAGTTCGAGATCCTCGACGAGCCGCCTGAAATGTAGTTTCACGACGGCCCGGAGGACCGCTGTGAACCCACCAGGGTGTCAGCCGATGACATGACGATACTGCGCCCCGCCTCGGCGAGGGGAGACGAAACACCACGGGTGCCGGCATTCTCACGATGAGGACGACGGCACCCGTGGTGTTTGTGGCGCGGGAGCAACCGGAGGTCAGCTCACGACGCCGGACTTCGCCTGGCTATCGGCGGCCACGGTGGTCTGCGGATCGGGCAGGGCCGCGTCCGCCTCGGGGGCATTCGTCGGCGTTCCGTGAACGTCGGGTTCGAGCGAGAGCTCGTCGAACGGGTTCTGACCGGACAGGGTGGCGCGGGCCTGGTCCATGTCGATCTCGCCGGTCCACTTGCCGATGAGCAGGGTGGCCACGGCGTTGCCGGTGAAGTTCGTCAGGGCACGGCACTCGGACATGAACTTGTCGATGCCGACGATGACGCCCATGCCGTCGAGCAGCTCGGGGCGGTGCGACTGCAGGCCGGCGGCGAGCGTGGCCAGGCCAGCACCGGTGACTCCGGCAGCGCCCTTCGACGCGATGATCATGAATACCAGCAGCGAGATCTGCTCGGGGATCGACATCGGCATGCCCATCGCCGAGGACACGAACAGCGAAGCCATGGTCAGGTAGATCGCGGTGCCGTCGAGGTTGAACGAGTAGCCGGTGGGCACCGTGATGCCCACGACCGGCTTCGAAACACCGGCATGCTCCATCTTCGCGATGAGGCGCGGCAGAGCCGACTCCGACGACGAGGTCGAGAAGATGAGCAGGAACTCACGGGCCAGGTACTTCAGCAGCAGGAAGATGTTCAGGCCGGTGACGATCTTGAGCAGACCGCCCAAGACGATGACGATGAACAGCGCGCAGGTGAGGTAGAAGGCTCCCATGAGGGTCGCCATCGCACCGATCGCGGCCCAGCCGGTCTTGCCGACGACCGCGGCGATCGCGCCGAAGGCACCGACGGGGGCGGCCCACATGATCATCATCATGAGCTTGAAGACCACTGCCTGGATGTGCTTGATGCCGGTGAGCACGGGCTCGCCGGCCTTGCCCATCGACTGCAGGGCGAATCCGACGAGGAGCGCGAGCACCAGCGTCGGCAGCACCGGGATGTCACCGGGGATGAGGCTCATGAGGAAGCCGACCATGCCGCCTTCCTCACCGCCGGCGGCCTCCTCATACGGCTGGAGGTGGAGTCCGTCGCCGGGGTGGATGAAGTTGCCGACGACGAGGCCGATGACCAGGGCGAAGGTCGCCATGACGAGGAAGTAGATGAGCGCGAGTCCGCCGACCTTGCCGACGGTGGCGGCCTTCGCCACGGATCCGACGCCCAAGACGATGGTGCAGAAGATGACCGGGGCGATGATCATCTTGATGAGTGCGACGAACGCCTTGCCCAGGGGTTCCAGCGCGATTCCGGCATCCGGGGCGATGAGCCCGATGGCGGCACCGGCGAACACGGCGACGATGACCATGATGTAGAGCCAGTGAGTGCGATCCTTCTTCCGCTGCGGGGCTCCCTGATCGGTAGCCGCTGCGGTGGCGTTCCCCGTGTTCGGGGATCCGCCGTTCTGTTGTGGCGACATTGCCATGATTCCTCCAAATGCTGTTCGCAACCCCACCCGTCGGTGGATGTGATTGCGCGCGACTGCTGGCCGCGGTGGTGATGTACCCGACAACTGTGCCAGCCGGTGTGATCGGTGTCTCGGTTGCGTTCATAGTGTTCACAGACACGCTTGACGGCTAATGTGGGAGCGTCAGGACACTCTTAAGAAGGAGCACTCACGTGAAGATCACCAACGCCCTCCTGCGCGCAGTTCCCGGCGCATTCATCCTCAACTCCGGCATCGGCAAGCTCGGTCTCGACGAGGAATCCGCGGCCGGCCTCCAGCAGATGGCCGCCAATGGTGTTCCCATGGTCGAAAACCTCACCCCTGCCCAGTTCGGGAAGTTCCTCTCCTACGGCGAGATCGCCGTCGGCGCCGCCCTGCTGCTGCCCTTCGTGCCCACCCGCATCGCCGGTGCGGCCCTGACGACGTTTGCCGCCGGGCTCGTGTCGAACTACTTCTCCATCGACTCGATGACCGAAGAGGACGGCATCCGCCCATCGCAGGACGGCACCGCCGTGGCCAAGGACACCTGGCTGGCCGCAATCGGACTGTCCCTCCTGCTCAACGGGTCCAGCAAGAAGTGACGACGGATCTGGTGCCGGTTCGGCCATGTCGAGCGAACCGGCGCTGGAGTCGTTTCAGGTCTCATGTGAATCACTCAGCAACTACTTCACACCAGTCGGAGTGTGAAGTAGAGTGTGAAATGTGACCCAGAATCTGCCCTACCCAAATACAGATCGAGCCGAGTTGAAGAATCCACCGCTCGCTCGCGTTCTAGCGCAGATTCGGTGGCCAGATCTGACGACCTTTGACCTCGACCAGGTGGTTGCTCATATCGTCAAGAATCTCGGACCTGTGTACCCGTTCAAGCACGAGGAGACAGAAGTCGAGGTTTTGGTAAATCAATCCGGGGGCGCGCAGGAGCAGAGCCGAGGGAAGATCGTGCGCTTCTTCTCTGGGGATGAACAATGGAGTCTGGCTGTCGGCCTGAATTTCATCGCCCTGGAATCGACCGATTATACGAATCACAACGATTTTGTGGATCGGCTGCTTGTTGGTCTTGATGCAGTGAATGAGTGCGCGACAATTCCTCGTTTCAGTCGGATTGGGTATCGGTATACGAATCGAATCGTCGGCCAAGCCGACTTGAATCTTCTGGAAGAACACTTCGTCCCTGCCGTTCTTGGTGGACACTTGGTTTCTCCCGTGGATGCCGACTTGGTTCACAGTATGACTGAGTCCGTCTACCGGGTGGATTCGTCCTATCTTCTGATGCGTTCCGCTCGACTCGGCAACGGGCAATCGATCGACCCCACCCTGCGCCCGGTAGACGAGCCGAGCTGGATCCTCGACTTGGACGCATACGAAGAGGGTCGACTGGACAATGAACGAGGAACGGTTCAGGCACAGCTAAACCGCTTGTCCGGAATTGCTTCGAACCATTTCCGGGGTGTGGTGACTGATCAGTTCTATGAGAGGTACGACTCATGACCACTACTGATTTCTCACGCGAAGAGCTCTTCCTCACCCGGGGCCTGCCTATGTCGACGATGTCCATTTCCGGGACGTCGATCCCAGTCATGATTGTATTTGAAGATGATCCACTCCGACCGGCTTCCGACGCTCATCAGAGCCCACCGAATAGTTCAGCGGACAAGTCGCCCAACGTCGATTCAGCTGCTCCCGTCCATGCTGAAATCGAGTCCACTGCTGATCTCGTCAAACAGATTAAGACCCGAGGGGCATATACCTGGGACCAAGTTGCAAAGCTTTTTGGAGTCTCCAGGCGAACAGTCCATCTGTGGGCTTCTGGTGGTAGGATCTCGGCTGCCAATGAGGAAGCGCTCGGCCGGGTGATGAGGCAGATCGAAACTATCGAGGAAGCCGGCGGACTGGGCGCCCGACTCCGGTTCCTCGCGCTGCTCGATCAGCAGCGCTGGCACCATGCGTCTACACCCACGGACGTCAATAGGCCCGCTCCGACCTATTCGCCGGAGCCTTAACGGGCTATGGGCATGGGTGAGGACTATTTTCAGGAGCTCCGACAAGGAAACGTCGTCGAATACTCGGGGGATGCTGGCCTCGAAGGGGCGCATGTGGTTGTATCCCAGACCTGCGACGTCGTCCTGGCCAAGCGTGAGTACCTCCAGCTTGCTCCACTGGTCCCTTTGGAAGGTGACAAGCGTACCCGAGCACTCAAGCATGAGAATCCGAGGTATCCGCGAGTGGGTCACGGCAATGACTGCCTATTCGCAGATCTCGCTCAAATCGTAAGTGTGCTCAAAGACGATGTCGTTGACGTTCCCTTGGCTGCCGGATATGAATTTGCAACCGGTCATGATGAACGAGATTTCGGGTTGGCAGTCGGGCGCTGGTTTAGTCGTTTTGCTGTGCCTGATGAGGTTCACTTCTGGCTGGAGCCACTTCAGAAACTGGTGAGAAGTAAGTACGACAAGCCTGAATCGCCGATCGGTCGGGTGCTGAACCAAGTCTCGGAAATTCGAGTGGAATCCGATGATTGGAATTCGTCAGGCATGCAGCTGACCATACACGTGATCGTCGAAGCCGGCAGGTTGCCGTCTCTTCCTGACGAAATGGTCGAGGCGCCGGACCAGCGCCCTCTGCCGACCGATGCCAATTCGCTGGCAGAGAAGATTAGCGAATTGAAACCGGGAGGGGAGCCGTTCCATGCGAATGCCCTCTGGGCTAAGTTTGCCGAGGCCCTGGCGGCAAAGTGCTATCCAAGCAAAGCTGGAAAGTCTGACGCGGTAAGCGCCGCAGTGTCAGAAGTCGTTGGGGAGGTCCATTCCGATGACGAGTTCCCGCTGTCGAAGATGAGAAAGTCTGAGCAGTTGGATATCGATTTCCTCTCTCCTCCTGTTCCTTTGGGCGATGACTCCTGAGCCTCCCGCATTCAAAGTCCGTTCCGAGGCCCCGGCCCCGCCTCGGCGAGGGCGAAATCGGCACGCTTCCCGGTTTCGCCCCCGCGGGGGACCGCTGGCGCGCAGGCTCTTCCTCGTCCAGCTCGTCCTCATCGTCCTCGTCTGCACCGCGCTGTCGGTGACGAGCTACGTGACGACGCTCGGCAACATCCGCGAAGCCACCGGGGAACGGGTGCTGTCCATCGCCGAGACGCTCGCCCACGACCCCTTTGTCACCGAAGCCGTGACCACTGATGACCCATCGGAGAAGCTGCAGCCATACGCGCTGACCGTCATCGACACCGCCGAGGTCGACTTCGTGACGATCATGGACCGCGACGGCACCCGATACACCCACCCGGACCCCGAGCAGCTGGGCAAGACCTACATCGGCAGTACGGCTTCGGCGCGGGCAGGAAAGGCCGAGACCGAGGAATACGTGGGCACCCTCGGCCCATCGGTGCGCTCGATCGTGCCGATCACAGACGAGAACGGCGAGGTCACCGCGATGGTCGCCGTCGGCGTGACCCTGCAGAGCATGTCCGTGGCGCAGGCGGCATCGCTGCCGCAGATCATCATCGTCGGCCTCGCCGCGCTCGCCCTCGGCGGGCTCGGCTCCTGGCTGCTCGCCCGCTACCTGCGGAAAGTCACCCTCGGGTACGGTCCCGAGGAGCTGCGCCGGCTCTTCGCGTTCTACGATTCCGCACTGCATTCCCTGCGCGAGGGGCTCATCCTCGCCGACGATTCCGGCAGACTCGTCCTCTACAACGACGAGGCGGCCGTTCTGCTGGGCCTGCCCGAGCCCGATGAATCCACCCCGATCACCCTCGCCGAGGTGGCCCTGCCCGAATCTGTCCGTGACCTTCTGTCGACCGGTCGGGTCGCCGTCGATGAAATCCACTTCACCGAGGACCGAGTCCTGGTCATCAGCCAGAAACACGCAAGCCAACCGCGGGGCGGTCGCGGCGGGGGAACGGTCGCGACCCTGCGCGATCGCACCGATATCCAGGAGCTCACCGGGGAGCTCGCGACGATGACTACCCTGTCCGAGGCCCTTCGCGCCCAGACCCACGAGCACGCGAACCGGCTGCACACGGTCTCGACGCTCATTGAGCTCGGCCGCACCCAGGAGGCGCTCGACTTCGCGGTCAAGGATGAGCAGGAATCGCAGCGGCTCACCGACTCCTTCGTCGGGGCGCTCGACGAACCGTTCATCACCGCGCTCATGATCGGCAAGGCAGCTCAGGCGCACGAACGCGGCATCGAGCTCACCGTCACCGCCGTCGGTGAGCTGCCTCCCGAGAGCCTCGACGCCCGCGACCTCGTCACCGTCGCCGGCAACCTCTTGGACAATGCCTTCGACGCGGTCGCGGACTCGGAAGAGAAACACGTGTGGGCGGACTTCGTCGCCGCCGACGGGGAACTCATCATCACCATCGCCGACTCCGGCGCCGGGGTTGCCGGCGAAGACATCGACGCGCTCTTCCACCTCGGCGCTTCAGCGAAACCCGAGGTCGCAGGCGTGGGGCGGCACGGATTCGGGCTCGTCTTGGTTCGGCAGGCGGTGAGCCGCCTCGGCGGGGACATCGATGTCGAATCCGATGGCGGGGCGATCTTCACGGTCACGCTGCCGCTGGGGGATACTCTCTCTGAAGGAGGTGGACATGCCCAGTGATCCCGCGCTGCGGGTGCTCATCGTCGAGGACGATCCGATGACGGCGCAGGCACATGCGGACTTCGTGGCCCGCGTTCCCGGATTCGCCGTCGCCGACATCTGCCTGAGCGGACGCGATGCGATCGCGAAGTTCGACGACCTCGCCGAGGCGGGTCATCCCGTCGACATCATCCTCCTCGACATGAACCTCACGGACTCCCACGGACTCGAGGTGGCCGGGCGGCTGAATTCCCGCGGTCGGGACGTCGACATCATCGCGATCACCGCGGTGCGGCACCTGCAGGTGATCCGCTCGGCGATCTCGGTCGGCATCACCCAATACCTCATCAAGCCATTCACCTTCGCGGCGTTCAAGGAGAAGTTGGAGAACCAGCGAGCCTTCCGGCAGGGACTCGCCGGGTCCGGGAGCCTCGCGACGCAGGCGTCGGTGGACAATGCGCTCTCAGCCCTGCGATCGGTCTCCGCGACGCCCCTGCCCAAGGGCCTCATCGCCGAGACCCTGGAAGCCGTGTCCGCCTTCGTCCGAGATTCCACCGTTCCGGTCTCCGCCACCGAGGTGGGGCAGCGGTTGGAGCTCTCCCGCGTCACCGTCCGCCGCTACCTCGAGCACCTCGTGTCGACGAAGCAGGCGATCAAACAGCCCCGCCACGGCACCCCGGGCCGCCCGGAATACGAGTACCGCTGGGCGTGAGGGGTCGCTGTTCGCAGGCGGGCGATGCGCGGGTAGGTGGGCCATGCGCGCCGACGCGGGCATTAGACGCGAAGTCGACCGATACGCACGAAGGCGGGCGAAGGGCACTTGCCCTTCGCCCGCCTCCGGCCTGGTGACGTGAGTCGTCAGTTGTTGAGGTTCTCGATCGCGTAGTCGGCTTCGGACTGCGTGAACTGCTCGCCGTATTCGCTCGTGAGCTGATCGTGGATGGCGTTCGGTGACATCGCCATATCGTCCTGGTAGACGCGAGCCTTCTCCAGAGCATTCTGGTTCCAGTCGGCTTGGACGTTGTCGATGGCGTACTGAGCGGCCTCGGCGGAGAAGTCCTCACCGTATTCGCTGGTCAGCTGATCGTAGATGCCCTGCTTGCTCATGTGCATCATGTCCGAGTACGTTTCGGCCTTCGTCAGCGCCGACTGGTACTCGGCAGGAACGCTCGAATCGTTCTCTTCTTCGGCCGGGGCCGCCGGCTCTTCTTCGACGGGTTCGTCTGCAGGTTCGTCCGCGACAGGTTCTTCGGCCGCCGGCTCTTCGGCGGCTTCGTCTTCGGTTGCAGGCTCCGCGTCGACGGCTTCTTCGACAGGTTCTTCAGCCACGTCGGCCGCGGGAGCTTCCTCCGCCGCGTCTTCAGCATCGGAGACGATCGACGAACTGTCTGTTGTCGATGCCGGAGCATTGGCCGCGGAGACGCCGCCGATGATGAGGCCGAGCACCACGAAGACACCCGTGACGATCCATGCGACCTTCTTATGGTCGTTGTATCCGCGCAGGGGAAGTCCCTGCTTGTCCTTCCGTGCCCCGAGCAGGGTCATGATCAGGTCGATGAGCACCCACACACCCAGACCGCCGAAGGTGATGAGCTTGAGGATTCCCGTTCCGATCTTGCCGAGGTAGAAACGGTCGGCGCCGAGTCCGCCGAGGAGCCAAGCCAGCAGCCACGTGGCGAGGAACGATTTCTGGCTGACGAGCGGCTGTTGAGGAGTCCACGGGCCCTGGTAGTAGGTGGGCACGGTCGGTTGGTGTGTCATTATCACGTCCGGGTGTTCGAAGAGGAGGTAGTTGCATGTTCAACTATAAGTTAAAATTTCAACTAAGTACACCAGGTGTTGTCTCGTTTGGATAACAACTGTCCCTGCGCGGCCGGAATGGTGAGCTTGAGGGGTGGGGTTGCTTGGGCTGAGGGGTCCTGAGGTCGAGGGAAGCGGGGGTCTCCCTGCGGGGGCTCTGCTCAGCTCTCGGCGACGTCTCCCGCGTCATCCCCGTTGGCCATGAGCAGCTTCGTCAGCAGCCCGGAGAACTGGGCGACTTCGTCGTCCGTGAGCGGGCTCATGACCCCATCGGCGTGAGCGATGAGGCGCTGGAATGCTTCCGTGGCGTCTGCGCGTCCCTGTTCGGTGAGCTTGACGACGATGCTGCGGCGATCGCTGGGGTTGAGGGTGCGCTCGACGCGTCCGGCCTCCTCGAGTCGACTGAGCTTCGCCGTCATATTGGCGGGCGAGACGAAGACCGCGTCGGCCAGCTGCTTCGGGGTGAAGTTGAGGCCCTCGCCGAAGAGGAGGACGATGAGCACCTCGGTCTCTTCGAGGGAATACTGGGAGTAGCCGAGCGAGGTCCGTTGGTGGTGCTCGAAGATCTCGGCGAGGCGCGATACGCGGTACACGGCACCGAGTGCTCGTGATTCGTCGAGGGTGCCAAGTCCGGCGTCGGCTGCGCGCTTCAAGTACTCTTCGACTCTGTCGTGGGTCATGGTGGTCCTTCCTGCGGCCGGTCGGGGAGGACTGGCCCGGGTCTTGACGTCATCTTAGGCGTCGAGGGGGTGTGCTGCGTCACTGTTCTCACTGCGGATTCGCCGTCGAGGCTGCTGTGGTGTGGGGCTCCAGCGCCGAGGCGGTGGTGGCAGGCTGCGACGGTCGTGCACTGCCGTGGGGAGCGACGATGCTTCTGCGGCACCGGGATCGATAGGGGAGATCCCGCAGGTGTTCGAGTCGTCATCTCGCTCATCAGGCCGTGCAGTCTTGATAATACAGAATCGTCCGCAATTGTTCTCGTGCCGGTTGCCTGAAAGGCGCTTTGCTGCCGTCGGTGCTTACCGGAGATGTTGGCGAAGCACGCGTTCCCCGAGGAGAATTCTCGGGCAGATGAATTGTCGTGAGCGAATGTACGAGAATGTCGAGTTGGATTCCTGGTTGCGCTATCATAGGCAATTCTGCGCGGTTAGTGAAGGCGGATGTGCAGTGAGGATTCGCGACGATTTCCGCGGTTTGTTGCGTCCTGGGCGGCGGCGGGGAGCCGCCGGGGGCAGGGCGTTCGGGGCCTGCTGAACCTTCAGGATTTGAGTATCCAATACCGTCTATTTCAGGATTGAAATATTCCGAAATGAACATTTCCGTATTGTAGGTTATTTCTGTAGTTATTTCTGTTACTGATAGTAGAAATGCGGCAGATTCGTAGTATTCTGCAAATGCAGCCAGGAGGACAATGTTGCATTCCCCTCGTTTGCCTGTAATTGCTGCAGTAACTTGTTAGTCAAATCCTGAAAGGTCAACTATGTCCCGAAGTGGAACATGGCTGAATGCCTCTGCCGTCAAGCGCAATGCCTGCGTGGTCGCTACCGGTCTCACGCTTTCGGTCGCTGCGACCCTCGGCACCGGAATCGGCATTTCATCTCCTGCCTATTCGGCACCGTCGTCGTCGACCAAGGCCGCGGCTCAGGCCTCGCAGATCATCGACGCCGACGCGATCGCCTCCGGGCGTGTCACGGTCGGCGCGAACCTCACCGACGCACACGGCGTCGGTGCCGGACTCATCTCCGGACACGTCTTCAAATCGACCGTGGACTCGAACCCGTCGTCGACCTATGACAACGGTCAGGAAAAGCTCGATGGCGTCACCGTCTACGCGCAGTTCCGCGACTCCGATGGCTCGATCTCGCCGATCTTCAGCGCGAAGACCCACACCGTCAAGGGAGTCGTCGGCGGCAACGGCGGCAAGGGCACGTATGCCTTCGGTATGGGCAAGGGCGGCATCCAGTGGACCGACGGAAACGGCGTCAAGCACGAATACCACGTCAAGCCGAACCAGGAGTACCGGCTCTGGGTCGAACCGCAGACGGATGAGGCGACGGGAAACACCCTGCACTACCTGCGTCAGGTCAACGGGTTCACTCCGGGCCGATTCGTCAAACCGACGGAATCATCATTGGGCGCCTTCGCTGTGGCCGAAGGAACCATGCAGCTGACCTCGGTTCAGGTCTACGAAGTCGCCCCCTCGGCGAAGAACTCCTACCTCGTCGACGCCGACGGTGTCACGGACGATCCGAAGGGTCCGCTGGCGGGAGCGTCCGTTCAGCAGAAGCAGAAGAACGTCATCTCCGGACGCGTGTGGCTCGAGACCGGCGACGGAGACTTCATCAACGTCGCCACCGGACCGTCGCAGAACGGCAAGGACAAGGGCGTGACGGGCTACACCGTCTACGCCTCGACGCTGACGCCTGAGGGCGCGAAGGCCAACGCGGAGATGAAGAAGAACTTCCCCGCTGCGGAGTGGCCGGCCCAGACGAAGAAGATGCTCGAGGAGCACCCCGAGTACATCCTCAAGACCGTCAAGGGACAGACGAACGACAAGGGCGATTACTCGCTGCGCTTCGGTGACTACACCGACAAGAGCCAGAACCGCGAGGATTTCCTCGATCCGCAGAACGTGTTCGTGTGGGTGCAGAAGGGTGACACCGTCATCCAGGGCTACACCGGGTTCAACCAGCCGGTGTTCGGAGCTTTCAACCAGGGAGGCGGCTGGCGACCACAGGCCGTCCCCGGTGAGAACCAGTCGGTCGATGCTCTGCTGCCGACCAACCGGGCCGATTACGGCAAGAACGTCAACAGCCTCTACAACGTCAACTTCGCGCTGATGCCGTACCTGCCTGTCGACCTCGACATCACGAACTACAACGAGACGGACAAGCCCGCACGTCCGGGCGACACCGCCGAACTCAACCTGTCGGGAACACTGTCGGATCTGCCGTCGGTCATCGAATGGCGCGACAACTCGGGCAAGGTGCTCAAATCCTGCGAGCTGGACAAGTCGACGTCGATCGACGCTCAGGTCGACGCCTGCACGTTCACCGTGCCCGATTCGGCTAAGGACGGCGAGTTCTTCCACGCTGTCCTCGTCTCCGGAGGCAACGATGTTGCGGCTGATTCTTTCATCGTCTCGGCCGAGACCGCCCAGGACATCGATCCGAAGTACGACGTCGTCAACGAGGATCGCGATCCGGACACCGAGGGTGTGCAGTCGGATCCGCCGAAGTTCGTCAACAGCGAGACGGGTGAGTCCGCTGCTGCCCCCGATGGCACGAAGTACGAGCTCGGTCCCGATGCGCCGGAGGGTGCGACGATCGATGAGAAGACCGGTGTGGTGACCATTCCGAAGTTCCCCGACAGCGGTGACGTCAAGGTTCCGGTTGTCGTCACGTACCCGGATGGGTCGAAGGACTTCACCGAGGCGGTCTTCACTCCTGCGACTCCGGTCACCGAGGAGACCGATCCGAAGTATGAAGACGGATCGGGGCTGCCGGGTGACACCGTGAAGATCGATGCGCCGACCTTCGACGATCCGTCCACCGACGAGGTGGAGGCTGACCAGCCGCCGAAGGGCACGAAGTTCGAGCCCGGAGAGAACGCGCCTGACGGGGTGACGATTGATCCGGATACCGGCGAGATCAACGTCAAGATTCCTGAGGGTGCCAAGCCCGGCGACGTCATCGAGGTGCCGGTTGTCGTGACCTACCCGGATGGTTCGACCGACGAGGTGACCGTCAAGGTCACTGTCGACGAACCGGACTCGGACGCGAACGTCAACGCTGCGGCTTCTGCCTCGGCGTCGGCTCAGGCTGATGGGGACAATAACCCTGCTGCCCAGGCGGCTGCCGAGAAGGCTGCGGATGCTGACGGGAACAACGTCGCCTCAGCTGCAGCGGATGAGAATGCGGAAGCTGCGGCGAAGTCGGCTGCCACTGAAGATGCGTCGGCTGAAACCTCGGCTGACGCGACGTCTGAGGAGGACGCTTCGGCAAACAAGGCTGCTTCGGCTGCCGCGAATGCGGACAACTCGGATGACACCAACGCTGAGGCTTCGGCCGCAGCTGAAGCCAATGCTGAGTCCGCTGCGAAGGCCGCGTCGACCGCTGACTCCTCGTCGGAGGCATCGGTTGAGGCTGCGGCAAACGCTGACGGAACAGATACCGCCGACCCGGGTGCCTCTGCTGACCCGCAGGCTGAGTCCGAGCAGGATACGACGGCTGATGGCACTGAGTCGGATGCTGCAGCTGACGGTGCTGAGAAAGATGCCCAGGCTGACGTGAACAAGAACGCTGCGGCTTCTGCATCTGCATCAGCTCAGGCAGATGGGGACAACAACCCCGCCGCTCAGGCTGCTGCTGAGAAGGCTGCCGAAGCTGACGGAAACAATGTCGCTTCGGCCGCCGCCGATGAGAATGCTGAGGCCGCTGCGAAGTCGGCTGCCACCGAGGATGCGTCTTCTGAAACGTCAGCGGATGCCACCTCTGAGAAAGACGCGTCAGCTAACAAGGCCGCTTCGGCTGCTGCGAATGCGGACAATTCCGATAACGCGAACGCTGAGGCCTCGGCCGCTGCGGAAGCGAATGCCGAGTCCGCTGCCAAGGCTGCGTCGACCGCTAACTCGTCATCTGAGGCATCGGCTGAGGCTGCGGCAAACGCCGACGGTACTGAGACCGATACTCAGGCTGACGTTGACGGCGCTTCTTCGGATCCGCAGGCTGAGGCCGAGCAAGATGCGAAGGCTGACGGCACTGAGTCAGATGCGGCTGTCGACGGAGCAACGGCCGACGTCGACGGTGCCCAAGAAGCTGACGCCGACGGTGCTGAGAAGGACGCTCAGGCTGATGTGAACAAGAACGCTGCCGCTTCTGCCTCGGCGTCTGCACAGGCTGACGGTGACAACAACCCGGCTGCCCAGGCTGCTGCCGAGAAGGCTGCTGACGCTGACGGAAACAATGTTGCTTCGGCTTCGGCTGACAAGAATGCGGAAGCTGCTGCGAAGTCGGCTGCCACTGAGGATGCGTCGGCTGAAACGTCGGCAGATGCCACGTCGGAGAAGAATGCTTCGGCGAACAAGGCCGCTTCGGCTGCTGCCAACGCTGATAACTCGGACGACACCAATGCTGAGGCTTCTGCCGCTGCCGAGGTCAATGCCGAGTCTGCTGCGAAGGCTGCCTCGACCGCTGACTCCTCGTCTGAGGCATCGGCTGAGGCCGCGACGAACGCCGACGGTACAGAGACCGATACTCAGGCTGACGCCGACGGTGCCTCTTCGGATCCGCAGGCTGAAGCCGAGCAGGACGCGAAGGCTGACGGCGCTGAGCCCGACGCTGCAACTGAGGGCGCGAAGGCTGACGTCGACGGTGCTCAGGAAGCTGATGCCGACGCAGCCGAGAAGGCCGCTCAGGCTGATGTGAACAAGAACGCTGCCGCTTCCGCGTCGGCTTCGGCTCAGGCTGATGGGGACAGCAACCCTGCTGCTCAGGCTGCTGCTGAGAAGGCCGCTGATGCCGATGGCAATGATGTTGCCTCTGCCTCGGCTGACAAGAATGCAGAAGCTGCGGCGAAGTCGGCCGCGACCGAGGATGCATCGGCTGAGACCTCGGCAGATGCCACGTCGGAGGAGAACGCTTCGGCGAACAAGGCCGCGTCGGCTGCCGCCAATGCGGATAACTCGGATAACGCCAACGCTGAAGCTTCGGCCGCAGCGGAGGCCAATGCTGAGTCGGCTGCCAAGGCTGCGTCGACCGCTGATTCGTCGTCGGAGGCGTCGGTAAACGCTGCAGCAAACGCTGACGGAACCGATGCCGCCGACCCGGGTGCTTCTGCTGACCCGGACGCTCAGGCTGAGGCCGATACTCAGGCTGACGTTGACGGCGCTGAGTCCGACGTTGCAGCTGAGGGTGCGAAGGCTGACGTCGACGGTGCTCAGGAAGCTGATGCCGACGGAGCCGAGAAGGACGCTCAGGCTGATGTGAACAAGAACGCTGCCGCTTCCGCGTCGGCGTCAGCTCAGGCTGATGGGGACAGCAACCCTGCTGCTCAGGCTGCTGCCGAGAAGGCCGCTGATGCCGATGGCAACGATGTTGCCTCTGCCTCGGCTGACAAGAATGCAGAAGCTGCCGCGAAGTCGGCTGCCACCGAGGATGCATCGGCTGAAACGTCGGCAGATGCCACGTCGGAGGAGAACGCCTCGGCGAACAAGGCTGCTTCTGCGGCTGCGAACGCTGATAACTCGGATAACGCCAACGCTGAGGCCTCGGCCGCAGCGGAAGCGAACGCCGAGTCTGCTGCGAAGGCTGCCTCGACCGCTGACTCCTCATCTGAGGCTTCAGCTCAGGCGGCAGCAAACGCTGATGGTTCGGACAAGGACGCGAAGGCTGACTCGGACGGTTCCGAGAAGGATGCCCAGGCCGATGCCGACGGTGCCGAGACGGACGCGAAGGCTGACGGATCGACTGCGAAGGCCGACGCCGACGGCGCTAAGTCCAGTGCCGATTCGGACGGATCGAAATCCGAAACGGAAGCGGACAAGGACGCGGGGGCGACCACCTCGGCGACGGCGAACGCCGGCTCCAACGCCGGTTCCAACGGTGCGAACGCTGGATCGTCGAGCGACGCGAACGCGGGTGCCTCGTCCGACGGCGGCGACCTGCCGCGCACCGGCGCAACCGGGGTTGTCGCACTCGGCCTGGCCGGTTCGCTGCTCATCGCAGCCGGCGTCGTCGCGATCGTCGCGGTCCGCCGCCGAGCCCAAGGCTGATGCACCGATGAGGTGAATCACCGATTCCGCCGCTGGTGGGCCGTGACATGTTCGCGGCTCACCAGCGGTCTCGGTTTCATGCGGTACCCTGACATTTACCCAGCACCGAATTTTCCCCTCCTGATGGCAGTCACCCACTGCCCGGCGGCCACCGCCGCAATGACAGAGAAGACCCGAACTGTGACCTCATCCCACCTCGCTCGCTCAGCAGACCCCGAAGACTCCGCTGCGAATTCGACTCCCGAATTCGACGCTCAGTTCGGACCGCGTGCGACATCGCTCGCATCCTTCGCCGAGGCGGTCGACCGCGGCGACGCCATCTCCGAATCCGACCTGGACAGGCTCTTCGCCTGCAGCGGCGGTCGCATCCGTATCGCCGACACGCTCGTGCGGGCCTGCGCCAACGCGGGCATCTCCGCCGCCGATGTCGATCCCGATCGCATCGACGCGATGCTCTCACCTGAACTGACCCCCGTCGTCAACGGCACCACCCGGGAGGCCGGGGCCCTCTACCTCCTGACCCTGTTCGCATGGGCACCGCGGATCACCTCGGGGACGGTCGACCTCGTCCACTCCGCCTTCGCCGCCGCCGAGGTGGCCGAATCGGCGACAGCGACACCCGAAGAACTCACATCCCTCCTCCTCGGGCAGGGTCTGCTGACCATCTCGACCGCCACCGACGAGGTCTTCACCGTCCCGCCGCTCATCCGCATGCTCATGCGTCGGGTGATCGCGACCGGCTCGAACACCGCCCGCAGGAACCCGCGCGAAGCATTCGGGGCCGCCATCTCGAATATGTTCGGGCGGATGCGCTCGGACGACCGTTCCGGGATCGCCGAGGTCGTCGACCTCGTCGTCGAGACGAAGAACTGGCTGGTGCTCGAACGGGCGTGGGCGCGCCGTTCGGTCAACGTCTTCCTCGACGCGCCCACCGCCATCGAGGCCTACCTCAGGGTCCCCGAGGATGTGCTCGCCCGGAACCCGATCCTCACCCTGGCGCGCAGCGCGGCCCGGCGCATCGACTCGACCCGACTGAAACTCGGCACCGATGACGGCCCCACGATGCTGGCCGCCACCGACTTCGACAGCATCGTCCTGCCCGAACTCCACGGCAAGCTCCAGGCGAATCCGGCACTGCCGCTGTCCGCCGACGAGGTGGCTGTGCTCACCACGCTGGAAGCACGCACCCACCGCCTGAACAGGGAGAACAGGCTCGCGCTGAACATCCTCGAGGTGGGGCGGGAACGGCTGCGCCGCCTCGGCGAGGGAGAACCCGGACCCACGCTCATGCTGCAGGCCGAACTCAACCTCGAACACGGTCGGAACCTCAACGTCGCCGGACGTTTCACCGAGGCGATGGCCATGCTCCAGCGCGTCGTCCAATTCGCCGAGATCTACACGCCGAACTCGCCGCACCCCCTGCTCACCGGGCTCGTCGAACACGCCCTGGCCGGGATGGGATACGGGCACGGATCGGACATGGACCGCGATATGGAGCGGGCCAGGAACAATGCAGCGCGATTCGGGATGGCGACCCTGCCGGACGAACGCACGGCGCTGTGCATCGAGATGATGCGCGCCCTCGACCGTCTCGACCTCGCCGAGGCGGAGCGGATCCTCGCCGGCCTCGACGATGCGAAGGCCACCGGACACCTCGGGCCGATTCCCGATATCGTCCGCAGCCTGCACTCTGTCTACAGCGGGCAGGCGACGGTCGCGGCGAAGCTGCTGGCGGAGAGTTCGCGGGTCCGTTTCGTCCCGATGGCCGACATCCCGAGCACGCGGTTCTCCGGAATCGTCAACATCGCCAGCGCGGTCCTCGTGGCTGCGGGGGAGAAGAAGGCGCTGCAGGATCTCAGCGATCATATGAGCCCGCAGAGCCCCGGGTATTCGATCGTCAAGGCCCGGCAGGCGCTGGTCTTCGGCCAACACGATCCGCTGTGGTCCGCCACCGCGCAGACGCTGGCCGGCGATCAGGGGCCGAGGCTCAAGAGCTCTGCGATGGCTCTGCGCGCCGACATCCTCCATCACGAGGGGCACACGGATGACGCGCTCGAGACGTTCGTGCATGTGCTCGACTACTGCTCGATCACGTCGTCGGTGCTGGCGATCGCGCAGCTGTCGAAGACATCCCGGGACGCTCTGGTGTCGGAGTCGGCGGACCATCCGATGTGGGAGGCGCTGGCTCGGTCGTTCGGATCGGGGGAGGTGACGGCGGCCGAGCTGCGCCGACGCCTGCTCGACCTGCCCGAGACTTCACCGCTGTCGCCGGACTTCGCGACCGACCTCACCCCTGCCGAGCAGTCGCTGCTCTTCGCCATCGACTCTCCGAAGTCCGTGGCGCAGATTGCCCGCGAGTTCGGCGTCGTGTCCGGAACCCTGAAGAACCGTCTGTCGGCGCTGTACCGGAAACTCGGAGTGCGCAGCCGCGCCGAGGCGGTCGCATACGCGCATCGGCAGCGGTAGGTGCGGGCGGCCGGGTTCTAGTTCGGGTGGTCTGGGTCGATACTGCTGGGGCGGATCGGGGCGAACCCAGGCGAACGGTCACCTAAGCCGCGAAGACTCCCGGGGTCGTACCCAAGGTGGAGCGGAAATGCCGCGTGAGATGCGCCTGATCATGAAAGCCTGA
The DNA here is from genome assembly GCF_026168515.1 of Brevibacterium spongiae. NCBI lineage: Bacteria > Bacillati > Actinomycetota > Actinomycetes > Micrococcales > Brevibacteriaceae > Brevibacterium > Brevibacterium spongiae. The sequence continues at coordinate 751,473 of NZ_CP093443.1, forward strand.
CTCCGCGGCCGCCTCGGCGGGGGAGTGACCGGACAGCAGAAGTCGGCGTGCGCGATCGACGCGGCGGCCGATGACGTACCGGTGGGGCGCGATGCCGAACGTGGACGTGAACACTCGCACCAAGTGGCTGCGGTGGGCGCCGAGCTGGGCAGCCGCCTCGGCGATGGTGAAGGACTCGAGCAGACGATCATCGAGCATTTCGCGCAGACGGCGAGCCAACGGCGCATCCGACGCGGTCTCCGCGGTCGACGTGAGCCGGGATAGCGCGGTCTCTCGGAGGGCGAGCACACCGCACTCGGCGGCGAAGGCATCGGCCGGATCAGCCAGAGCGGAGTGGATGTCGGTGACGGTGGTCAGGGCATCCGTGCCCAGCAGGGTGGGCGCATCCGCAGCGGCAACGACCGCGGACTGGGGCAGCCACTCGGGGTCGAGGTAGAGGACCCGCTTGCGAAAGCCCTGGTCAGCCAGGGCGGAACGCCCGTCATGGGGAACCTGCGGCGGCAGCAATGTCACCGCCGCGGGAGTGGCCAGGTGATCGTGCCGGTCGAGGTCATAGGTGACGGCCCCCTCGTCGAGGAGCAGCACCGTCCACGAATCGTGCGTGTGCGCGGGGTAGGCATGATGGTCGAAGCGGGCGTGGAGGACCTCCTGGACCTGCGGGACCTCGGGATGCCAGGCGCGGATGACGTCGACCATGCAACAAATGTACAAGACCCCGGTGTGCGCGGCCGGTGAAACTGGATCCATGCACGAGAACACAGAATCCACAGCGCCAACAGAAACGTCGTCCTCCGCCGAGGCGGCCGAGCCGAATTCCGTCACCGAGGCGGCCGCCCCGACCCCCGGTGCCGAGCCGAGCGTTCCGGTCCGGTTCGATACGAAGGTCGTCGTCGTTCTTCGCAACGACCTGCAGCCGTGGCAGGAGCTCAACGTCACCGCGTTCCTCATGTCCGGCATCGCCACCAGCTCGGAGGGGCTGGTCGGAGAGAACTACCGTGACGCCGACGGCAACGACTACCTGCCGATGCTGCGCCAGCCGGTGATGGTGATGACCGCGGATGCGGACAAGCTGAAGTCGATCAGATCGAAGGCGCTGGGGCGCGGAATCCCGACCGCCGTCTACACCGAGGAACTGTTCTCCACCGGCCATGATGCAGCGAACCGGGCGGCCGTTGCGGAAGTTCCCGCCGAGGAGCTCAACCTCGTCGGAGTGGCGCTGCGCGGGGCGAAGAATGGCGTGGATCGGACGGTCAAGGGCGCGCGGATGCACGAGTGAGCCGGGGTCGACTAAACGAGTCCCGGCGGTTTCGACCCGTTCGGGGAGAGGAACTCGGACAGGCGGTTCAGCGTCGCGGCTTCGAGTGAGTAGTACGACCAGACACCGCGCTTCTCCCGGTGGAGAACCCCGGCATCGACGAGGATCTTCAGATGGTGGGACACGGTGGGTTGGCCGAGTCCGACAGGTTCGGTGAGATCGCACACGCACGCTTCCTGCCCTTCGTGCGCAGCGACGAGGGAGACCAAGCGCAGCCGAGTCGGGTCGGCCACTGCCTTGAGGATGCGCGCATAGTCCTGAGCGTCATCGAGCCTCAACGGCGAGACGGTCAGCGACGGGCAGCAGGCGTCCGCCTCTGTCGGGGCGGGTGCGGGGGCAGGTGCAGGGTGAGTGGTCACCCTTCCATTATGCCTATACATTGACAGTTGTCGATGCCTTGTGGTCCTATCGTATCGATGAACGTCAATGCGTCGGCGGTCGACCGCGGCGCCGAATCGACTCCGACCCCAAGGGGGACCATGCATTCCACGGCGCCTGCTCGCACCGAATCGCCGGTGGCCGCGAAGATGTCGACGTTGGACCGATTCCTGCCGCTGTGGATCATCGGCGCCATGGCGCTCGGTCTGCTGCTGGGCAAATTCGTGCCTGGCCTCGCAGCGGCACTGGACTCGGTCAAGGTCGCGAACGTGTCGCTGCCGATCGCCGTCGGCCTGCTGGTGATGATGTTCCCGGTTCTCGCCAAGGTCCGGTACAACGAGACCGGGCGCGTGCTGGCGGACAAGAAGCTCATGATCACCTCACTGGTCATCAATTGGCTGGCGGCGCCCGCGTTCATGTTCGCACTGGCCTGGCTCTTCTTGCCTGACCTGCCCGAGTACCGTACCGGTCTGATCATCGTCGGCCTGGCACGCTGCATCGCGATGGTCCTCATCTGGAACGATCTGGCATGTGGGGACCGCGAGGCCGCCGTCGTCCTCGTCGCCATCAACTCGGTGTTCCAGGTACTCGCCTTCGGTCTCCTCGGCTGGTTCTACCTGCAATGGCTGCCTGACCTTCTCGGGCTGCCGACGACCAGCAGCGAATTCTCCTTCTGGGCGATCACACTCAGCGTCCTCGTCTTCCTCGGCATCCCGCTTCTAGCCGGCTTCCTCACCCGCACAGTCGGGGAGAAGGCGAAGGGGCAAGCGTGGTACGAAGACCGGTTCCTCCCGAAGATCGGCCCGTGGGCACTGTACGGACTGCTCTTCACCATCGTCGTACTCTTCGCCTTCCAAGGCGACGAAATCACGTCCCACCCGGGCAACGTCGCCCGCATCGCACTGCCGCTTCTCGTCTACTTCGTCGTCGTCTTCGCTGTCGGGATGATCATCGGCAAAGCACTGCACTTGGGCTACGAGAAGACGACGACTCTGGCTTTCACCGCGGCCGGCAACAACTTCGAACTTGCCATCGCCGTGGCGATCGGAACGTACGGCGTTGCCTCCGGGCAGGCTCTCGCCGGAGTCGTCGGCCCTCTCATCGAGGTGCCCATCCTCGTCGCCCTCGTCTACGTCGCGCTGTGGGCGCGACCGCGTCTCTTTCCGTCCACCTCTGAACATGGAGCGAAACAAGCATGAGCACAACCTCTTCCGTGGAGCCTTCCGCACAGTCGTCCGCGAAGCCGAGCGTCCTGTTCGTCTGTGTGCACAACGCGGGTAGGTCGCAGATGGCCGCCGGGTTCCTCCGCGCCATGGCCGGAGACCGCATCGAAGTCCGGTCCGCCGGCAGCGAGCCCGCTGAGTCGATCAATTCGATTGCGGTCGAGGCGATGAGTGAAGTCGGCATCGACATCACGGACAACCGGCCGACGCTGCTCGCCCCTGATGCCGTTCGCGCCTCCGACGTCGTGATCACCATGGGCTGCGGTGACGCCTGCCCCATCTTCCCGGGCAAACGGTACGAAGACTGGGTGCTCGATGATCCCGCAGGTCAGGGTCTCGAATCGGTGCGGAGAATCCGTGATGACATCCGGGCTCGCATCGAAGCTCTGATCGCCGATCTCGTCCCTGACGCCGGTGCGACGTCCATGACGTCGCAGGCCACGTCGAGCCCGATCACCGAGGAGGCTCCCCATGACTGATATCGCGCTTGCTGATCTGCCGGTTGCCGTGATCGGCTCCGGGCCCGTCGGCCTCGCGGCCGCGGCCCAGCTGGTCAGGCGCGGCATCCGTCCGCTTGTTATCGAGGCGGGTTCGACCCCAGCGGCGGCAGTGGCCGAATGGGGTCATATCGGATTGTTCTCTCCGTGGAAATACAATATCGACGAGGCGGCGCGGGGTCTGCTGAAGCCCACCGGCTGGCAGGAGCCCGACGGTGACTCCCTGCCCACGGGTGCCGAGCTCGTCCGCGATTACCTCAGGCCTCTCGCTGAGACGACTGAGCTCCGGGACTCCATCCTCACCGAGACCCGTGTGGTGGCAGTGACTCGCGTCGGCAAGGACCGAACGGGTACGGCTCAGCGAGAGTCGGCTCCTTTCCTCATCCGCACTCAGAACTCCGACGGAACACTGGCCGATCTTCACGCCAGGGCTGTCATCGACGCCTCGGGAACCTGGGAGAGCTCGAACCCGATCGGGCAGGGCGGACTTCCAGCTCCCGGTGAGGTCGAGGCTCGTCGCAGCGGGTTCGTGACCTCACCTCTGCCCGATGTGGTGGGCCGCGATCGTGAGCAGTTCGCCGGGCGCCGGATTCTGGTCGTCGGGGGAGGACATTCGGCAGCGAACACACTCTTGGCCTTGGCTGAACTGCGTGACGAGGCACCGAAGACGCGAATCAGCTGGGTGCTCAGACGGGCAGATCCCGCATCCGTCTACGGCGGAGAAGACCAGGACGGTCTGCCTGCGCGAGGCGCTTTGGGGGCGCGGCTTCGCCACCTCGTCGAAACCGGAGTCATCGAGGTTCATGCCTCGACGACGATTACCGGGTTCGGCACGGATGGCGCTGGGACCGTTGCTGCTGCCTTTGGCGGCGCCGGGTCCGTTGCGGCTGAAACCGAGGGTGAGTCGGTGACGCTTCATGCCGATCGGGTCGTTCCGGCCACAGGATTCCGCCCTGATCTTGGGTTCCTGCGTGAGATTCGACTCGACCTCGACCCGGTGGTCGAAGCTCCTCGGCAGTTGGGTCCGCTTATCGATCCCGAACATCACAGCTGCGGAACGGTCGCCCCGCATGGTGCCCGGGTGCTTGCGCATCCGGAGCCGAACTTCTACATCGTGGGAATGAAGTCCTACGGACGAGCGCCCACATTCCTCATGTACACCGGTTACGAACAGGTTCGTTCCGTCGTCGCAGCGCTCGCCGGTGACCAGGAAGCCGCCGACAGAGTCGAACTCGTCCTGCCCGAGACAGGGGTGTGCTCGGCCGATATCGGGACTTCGTGCGATGCGACGATCGATGCGCCAGCAGAAGCGCAGGCCGCAGGGGGAAGCTGCTGCGGACCGGCGGAACCGCTTGTGCTCGGGATCCCCACCGGGGTGGAGCACGGGCGGTCGGGATTGAGCTGACTCGCTATTTCAGTTCGCTCGGTACGGCTTCGGCTGGCGCGGAGTGGTGCGACCAGCGCGACTCAGCGGTAGGTCGCGTCCTTCGGGGCCTGGTGGCCGTGGTCGTTGAACGAGATGAGGCTGGTGCCGCCGCTGCCGGTGATGATCTTCGTGATGCCGGTGTTGATCGTCACGCGGTTGAACGCCATCCACTGGTCGAAGCCGCCGCCGATGAGCTTGGCTGCGGTCCATGCGATGGCCCCGGCGCTGGAGACGACGATCGTCGATTGGCCTGAGCTCATGGCTGCGACCGCGTCGCTGAGGGCACGGTCGACGCGTGATGTGAACCGTGCATACGTCTCTGTGTAATCCCCGTCGAATTCGCCTGAGGCCCAGCGTGCGGCGCCGCGTTCGAGCTCGCCCTGGAAGATCTTCGAGTCGTGCTTCGACCGCGGGTCGAGATCCTTCAATACCCCAGTGAGTTCCCACGCAGCGTACTCATTCCACCCGGCGTCGACGTCAGCCTCGGGCAAGTGAGTGCTCCGTTGCCCGCCGTCAGAGTCAGGGTCGGCGCCACCGCCGAGACCCTCGATGATGCCTGCCGCGGTCTGTCGCTGCCGCAGCATTTCACCATGGACGATCCGGTCGGGCTCGACGCCTTGGGCGGCGAGGAACCGGCCGGTGATGCGGCTCTGCTCCTTACCGAGGTCGGAGAGCCGATCGTAATCGTCGGTGCCGAAGGACGCCTGTCCATGTCGGATCAGATAGAGCACACTCATGTTCCACTCCTGCAGTCGGGAAGCCACGTCGAAACTCGAATGGGGTTGGATTTCTACACCCAACCTATCCGGTGACGAAGTAACCGTGCGCGACGTTCCACTGATCGCGATTGTTCTGCAGTGGGATAGGCATTCACCTCGCAACTGGGCGTGATTCCCAGTCGCTGCCTCAACGACGCGGGACTTCGCTACCTCGATCCCGCTGATTCTCGATGGTTCGACGCCGTTGGGAGGCCCGCGGTCAGAACGGCGGGGGATCGGCCTCGAGGTCGTGGTCCCAGTTCACCTTCTTCGAGACGAAGCGGTGGTCCCAGGGGTCAACAGCTCCAGCCGCTTTGGACTGCGCAGTGCCGCTGAACGTCGCGGCGCTGGTTTCAGCCGTGTTGCGGGGATCGGATTCTTCGGGCTTGTTCGGGTCGTAGCTGATGGAGTCGAGGTCGCGGTGGTTCAGACGCGCCCACCTGACCTCTTTGGCGTACCTGGCGTCCCCTGTCAGCTGCTTCATCGCGGCAGGGTCGGAACCGGGAGGGAGACAGAGCTGGAAGACAGAGTTCTCCCAGTCGAGGCAGCGTTCGAGCCTCAGCCGCGCTCGCGCGAGCCGCTGGGCCTTGAACGCCTTCGACAGCCGCTGCTGCCGTGCCGCGAGCTCCTCCTGGAGGCGCTTCGCTTCGTCCCTCGCACGAATCGTCGACTCGCCGGGCATGAGTTCGAGTACCTGCGGTGCAGGCGGAACCATGCTTTTGGGCAGACTCCACCGCTTGAGGTGGACTTGCGCCAAAGCCTCGAGCTCGAGAGCTTGGGCGATGTTGATCGGCTGCTCGGGAGCCGTCGCCTTCGCCGAGATCCCGTGCCGAAACTCAAAGTCGACCTCTCCGGATTTGGGCATAGTGACGCCGTAGCGACCGGCGGTCTTCAGCGCGTGGTGCTTTTTGCACAGCGGGTGCAGGTTTCCGAACCGGGTCAGCCCGCCTTTGAGCGGGTTGAGGTGGAAAAACGGTACGACGTGGTCGATTTCCGACTTCTCGGCCTTGCGCTGGCAGCCGGGGACGGAGCAGACGGTCCACTGTTCGACCAACGTCCTGCGCAGGTCGTTGGGAATCTGGTAGCTCGTGGCCTTCGCGTCGATCGGGGTTCCGGTGGCCGGGTCGGTGAGAATCCGCTGGATGGTCTTGGAACGTCCAGCGATCGTGCGTGCCACTTCGGCGGGCATCGGCGAACCGTCGGAGAAGGTACCGGGCAGGTCCGAGTCACCCGTCAGCGACAGGAAGGGCACGGTTGCGACGGTGGCCGCCTGGCTCGACAGCCACCACTGAGTGGTGGGCATGCGCACCTTCACCCAATGCTCGGCCGGACCGAGCCCGTCGCCATCGTCGCCGCAGTCGGCAGTGCGGAAAGCGGAGCCGGCAGCCTTGCTGGACGAATCGTCGTCAGCGTCCGTGGGCTCTGCGCCCACGGTCTTGGCGAACTCGGCGAGCCCCTCGTCAGTGTCGACGCCGGGAATGAGCTCTCCGTCAGCGTCGAGCATCGACTTCTCGTCGGTCGTCTGGATTCCGGTGACCGGGTCGATGGACACGACCTTGACCTTCAGCTCAGGCACGGGGCGGACGAACAGGTCATACTGGAGCTGGTCGATGGACCGTTCGTCGCAGATCGCCATCCCGACAGGAAGGTTGAGAGCCGACTTGTTCTTCCCATGAATGGTCAGTGCCATGGCCTGGACGCGGTTGTAGCAGGCGAAGATCTCGGCAGAGGGGCCGCTGACGGTGAGGCAGGCCGAACCGTCCTTGAAACCCTCGACGTCGACGCGGCGGCGCTTGGCGGCAATCTCCGTCATGGCAACCGGAGGAACGAGAATGCTGATCATCTTCGCCAGCGACCGGCGAAGGGTCTCGCAGGTGATGTCCGCGCGCTTGGCGGCGAGGAACTCGTCGAGCTTCGGGAGGAACTCGAAGTTCACGGTCGCGCACAGCTGGGTGACGACGTCGACGTGTGCCTGGGTGAATTCGCCGGCGCGAACGCGATCGGCGAAGCGGGGGAGCCCGTAGAAAACCGTCATTGCTCCCGACAGCTGCCTGTACGTGCGGGCGCTGTTCGTGCCGAGGATCGTCGAGATCTCGACGAGGTCGTCCGCTTCCACATTGTCATAGACCCACTGCGCGAACCACGACGTGGGCGTGAAGTTCGGGAAGTCGGGAAGCTGCAGCGCCGCGGCTTTGTCCGCAGCAACCTGCTGAGCGCGGGCGAACTCCTCGTCATAGAGTTCGATCTCCGTCGAGGTCGCGTCGCTGCTGCCCGCGTCTTTGGTAGCGACGCACCTCGCGCCGGCGACGGTCTTGCCTGCATCCTTGCGACGACGCTCCTCAGCGTCGTATTCGGCCTGGGCTTCCCGGTGGCGGCGCTCCAAGGTCCCGGCGATCGTTGCACAGCGGAACGGCTGAGCTCCCTCGGGAACGGCGAAGTCCAAACCGAGGAGAACCTGTTCGAGCACAGTCGCCGAAGCTGACTCGAGCACCTCGAAGCGGGCGCGATCAGAGACCATGGCCGCCTCGGCGAAGTGGGTCATGTTCGATTCGAACCGGATGGTGACTCGCAGCGAGGAGTCGGACGACGCTGCCTCGGCGGCGCTCGCCTGTGTCGAATCTGTGGTGCCCTTCATTGCGATTTCACCTGCCTCGGACCTCATCGTCGGAGAAGTGGAGCTGAATTGAAAAGTTGTTAATTCTATAGTAGAGCATCGAACGACAATGCACAATAGCAAATATTCAAATAGTTCGAATCTTTGTCGATTTTCTGCGCTCGATGATTTCGATGTCTGACCATCTTCCCATTCGGCACTGACACGAGAACTTAGGCAGGGGGTGACACATGAACCACCCGGGGTCGGGGAGGTGCATGTGTCGGGAACAGACCGGACCGGGTGGCTGGAGCGGTAGTGGTACAGGAAGGCCGACCAGGAGTAGGAGTGCCGGTCGCTGCCGACGACCGGCGCCGTGAACTCCGGCCAATGGTCTGGAGAACATGCCACCGAAACGACGGACAACCTCGGCGAGGGGTGGATTTTCGGGTGAAGTGAGTCACGCCATCGGTTATGCTGTGGGGGTTGCCGGATGCGACCCATGAGGTCGACACTCGCCCTTATGCGAGCCGTATCCGCACAGCGCGCACCTGCGGCGCCCTTCACCTAGGGTCTGCACCACAGGACGCGCAGACGTCACCGCACCATCCTTCACTGGTGACCAGTTCTTCGTCAGGACCGCCTCGGCGAACCGACCAGGGTTCACGCGGACCCATGCAGGTTCATGCGAATTTGCGCAGGCTCATGTGAACATGCGAACCCTGCGGGCTCACGTAAACCCGCGCGAGTGCAGCCGAGACCGCGCCCCCGACGGCGCACGTTCAGACGATCACTGCCGGCAACAGCGAATACGACCTGTCGCCGCATCAACCACGAGGATCAAACATGACGACCACCGCCGAAAACTCGACCGGCTCGGGCCAGAACGCGCCGACTCCCATCACCGATGAGGAGATCTTCGCCGCACACGAAGGCGGCAAGCTGTCCGCCGAACTCACCAGCCCGCTGGAGACCCAGCGCGATCTGTCGATCGCCTACACGCCCGGCGTGGCCAAGGTCTGCACCGCGATCAAGGACGAACCGCAGCTCGCACGCACCCATACCTGGACGGGCCGCCTCGTCGCGGTCATCTCCGACGGGTCGGCCGTGCTCGGCCTCGGTGACATCGGCGCGGCCGCCTCGCTGCCGGTGATGGAGGGCAAGTGCGCCCTGTTCAAGTCCTTCTCGGGACTCAACGCGATCCCGATCGTGCTCGACACCAACGACACCGACGAGATCGTCGAGACCATCATCCGCATGGCTCCGACCTTCGGTGCGATCAACCTCGAGGACATCTCCGCCCCGCGCTGCTTCGAGATCGAGGACCGGGTCAAGGAGGCCCTCGACATCCCCGTCATGCACGATGACCAGCACGGCACCGCCGTCGTCGTCCTCGCCGCGCTGACGAATGCGCTGCGCGTGGTGAAGAAGTCGTTCGACTCCGTCCGCGTCGTCGTCTCCGGTGCCGGCGCCGCCGGTGTTGCCGTCGTGAAGATCCTCGCCGACGCCGGCGTCAACGACATCGTCGTCCTCGACTCGAAGGGCGTCGTCGAATCCGGACGCCCCGACCTGTCCGAGACGAAGCAGCTCCTCGCCGAGTCGACGAACCCGCGCGGAATCTCCGGCGGAATCGGCGAAGCCCTCGACGGAGCCGACGCCTTCATCGGCGTCTCCGGGGGCACCATCGACGAGGCGCACCTGGAGAACATGGCCGATGATGCGATCATCTTCGCCCTATCGAACCCCAACCCCGAGGTGGTCCCCGACATCGCCTCCAAGTACGCCACCGTGGTGGCCACCGGGCGCAGCGACTTCCCGAACCAGATCAACAACGTCCTCGCGTTCCCCGGGATCTTCCGCGGTGCGCTCGACGCCGACGCCGACGAGATCACCGATGACATGAAGCTCGTCGCCGCTCGGGCGATCGCCGACCTCGTCGGGGATGACCTGGCTCCCGGGTACATCGTGCCTGGTGCGCTCGATCCCCGTGTGGCCCCGGCCGTCGCCGAGGCGGTCGAGAAGTCCGCGCTCGAAGCGATGACCAAGCGCTGACGCTGGGTTCGACCAAGCGCTGACGCGGCGTTCGCGTGCGCGGGCCGTTCGGTCCGGATAGGGCTGGGCCCGCGCACAGCTGAGGGGCGGATGAAGGAAGATCTTCACCCGCCCCTCAGCTGTGTTGTGCGCGGAGTTTCAGTTGAGTTCCCGACGCGGGGCTCCGGGCGGGCGGCCCCGCAGTTGGCAGCCTCCCCGCCGATGGTCAGTCGTCGGTGACGGTGATGGTCACGTCGATGTTGCCGCGGGTGGCATTGGAGTACGGGCACACCTTGTGCGCCTTGTCGGCCAACGCCTGGGCCTCGGCCGTGTCGACGTGCGGGAGAGTGACCTCGAGCTCGACGGCGAGCTGGAACCCACCCTCGTTGTTCTTGCCGATGCTCACGCGTGAGCCCACCGAGGAGTCCTCGATGTTCGCCTTGGTCTGACCGGCCACGAGGCGCAGCGCCGAGTGGAAGCACGCCGCGTAGCCGACCGCGAAGAGCTGTTCGGGGTTGGTGCCCTCGCCGCTGCCGCCCATCTCCGTGGGAGTGGCGAGATCGACCTCGACCTTTCCGTCCTTCGTCCGTCCACGGCCATCACGGCCCTCGCCGGTGGCCAGTGCTTCTGCAGTGTAGAGAGCTTGCATGATTCTTCCTTCCGTTCGTGGTGAGTGGCAGGTGAACGACCGCAACGACTGAGTCCCCGGTTGCGTCTGCGACTACTGCTGGGGATTCTGCGGCGGCTGCTGGCCCTGCTTCCACTGCTGCGCAGCCGACTTCGCGGACTGTGCCGCCGACCGGACGGCCTGGCCTGCCGACCGGCCCGACTGCGAGTTCGACTGGCCGGACCCGCCGGACCCACCTGAGCTCGGTGGGTTGGTCGGCTGCTGCGGGACTGCCGGCTGCTCGGAGCGATGGCTCGGGCTCGAGCTGTAGCGGCTCTCCGGTGCCGTGAAGGTCGCTCCGTCCTCGGCGGCGTTGGCGGCGAACAGGGCGTTGCGGATCTCCTGGCCCATCTCGCCCAGACCACCCGGGTTCGAGGGCATGAACAGCACGTTCGAGCGTCCCTCCTGAGCGACGTTCTGCATGGTGTCGAAGTACTGAGTCATCATCAGCAGCTGCTCGGCCGTCTTGTCGATGCCCACCTCCTGCAGCTTCGCGTACTGCTCCGCGATACCGGTGGCGATCGCCTTCCGCTGAGCGGCGACACCTTCACCGTGCAGGCGCATCGCTTCGGACTCCGCCTGAGCCTGGGTCACACGCTTGATCTTGTCCGCCTCGGCCAGCGACTGTGCCGCGACCCGGTCGCGCTGTGCGGCGTTGATCGAGTTCATCGAGTCGCGCACCTTCGGGTCAGGCGTGATGTCCGTGACGAGGGTGCTCACGATCTTGAACCCGTAGCGCTTCATCGACTCCGACAGCCGACGCTCCACGTTCTCGGCGATATCGTCCTTCGACTCGAACGCCGTATCCAGTGTCAGCCCCGACAGCGCCGAGCGCACGGTGTCGAAGACGTAGGAGCGGATCTGCTCCTCAGAGTTCGCCAGACGGTAGTAGGCATCAGCGACGTTGTCCTCTTCGACGACGTACTGGACGGCGACGGGAACGGTGACGAAGACATTGTCCTTCGTCTTCGACTCGATATTGACCTCGAGCTGCTGGACTCGCAGCGAGATCGGCCGGCTCGTCGTCTCGACGAACGGCACCTTCGTATTCAGTCCCGGCTTCGCAACCTTCTTGAACTTGCCGAATCGCTCGACGATGACATTCTCCTGCGTCTTCACCGTGAAGAACATGCTGGTGCGCAGCTTGCCGAAGAGCAGAACGGCGATGACGAGGATGACGATGATTATGGCGACTGTGGCCACTAATCCAGTCATGAGTGCTCCAATGCGTCGTAGAGTTCGGCCGCAGGACGACCGCTGGTGCCTACCACCTTAGTAGTCGAACCGGCTTCCGTATATGACAAGGCAGCTGGAATGCGACAAGGCTGCCGGGCTGCGACCGGGATACGGAATATGACAAGGCAGTTGGAGCGTGTCCGGAACCTGCAACAGATCACCCACACATCTGATGTCAGACGTATACTGGAGACTCAGCACGGAATCGATGGCGGAAGGTGCTCATGACGGAGGCGACAGCGGCCGGTCGGAAGGTGACGACCTCCGACCGAATCAAGGATCTCATCCTCTCAGACGGACTGCGCCCCGGCGACCTCCTGCCCACCGAAGGCGAACTGTGCAACCGCCTCGGAGTCTCCAGATCGAACGTGCGCGAGGCCATCCGCAAGCTCTCCACCCTCGACATCGTCGACGTCCGGCACGGACACGGCACCTATGTCGGCGAGATGAGCCTCGACGCCCTCGTCGAAGCCCTCGTCTTCCGCGGAGTGCTCAGCCCCGGCGACGACCTCGATCCGCTGCGCGACGTTGTCGACGTCCGCAAGGCCCTCGACCACGGAATGGCCGATCAGATCGTCAGCGCCCTGCAGGGCACCTCGAACCCCGACTTGCACGCCCTCGTCGACGAGATGACCGCCCTGGCAGCCGACGGCAAGACCTTCCCGCAGCAGGACCGCGCCTTCCACACCGGGCTGCTCGCCCAGCTCGGCAACTCACTCGTCGGCCAACTCGTCGCAGCCTTCTGGGACGTCCACACCGCAGTGCTGCCGAAACTCAACGTCGCCGTGGCCGCCGACCTGGAGCAGACGGCGAAATCGCACGGACTCATGCTCGACGCCGCGGAATCCGGCGATGCCGAAGCGTTCCGTGACGCAATCACCGCCCACTACGAGCCGATCATGCGCGCCCTCGAGGAGAACTGATGGAAGTTGTCATCGCCGATGAATACACCCTGGCGGAGCTCGCCGCCGATGCGATCGAGCGGCTGCTGCGCACGCAGACGTCACCGGTCCTCGGGCTGGCGACCGGTTCGAGTCCGCTGCGCATCTACGACGAGCTGACCACCCGCCACAAGAACGAAGGACTGTCCTTCGCTCATGCGCAGGCGTTCATGCTCGACGAATACGTCGGCATCGCCGCCGACCACCCGGAACGCTATCGCAACGTCATCGAGGCGCAGATCGCTTCGCGCGTCGATTTCGCCGAGGGGGCCGTCCACGGACCCGATGGATCCGCGGATGATCTGGCGGCCGCCTCGGCGGACTATGAGGCGCAGATCGCCGCGGCGGGCGGAATCGATCTGCAGATCCTGGGCATCGGCACCGACGGCCACGTCGCGTTCAACGAACCCGGCTCATCCCTGGCGTCCCGGACGCGGGTGAAGTCGCTGACGCATCAGACGCGGGTCGATAACGCCCGGTTCTTCGACGGTGACGTCGAGCAGGTGCCGAAGCTGTGCCTGACGCAGGGGATGGGCACGATCATGGAGGCCGGGCACCTTGTGCTCGTGGCGACCGGCGGCAACAAGGCCGAGGCCGTGCATCAGATGGTCGAGGGGTCGATCTCGGCGATGTGGCCGGCGTCGGTGCTGCAGATGCATCAGCACGTCACGGTGCTGCTCGACGATGCGGCGGCCTCGAGGCTCCAGCTTGCCGACTACTACCGCCACGCGTACGAGAACAAACCGGACTGGCAGGACCTCTGAGCGGTGCGACTGCCGCAAATGACGCGCGCCCTCTGATGGGTCGCCGATCGAGCGGTCGCCGGTGTCGTCGAGGGCGGTTCGTTCAGCCCTCGACCGCCTCGGCGAACCATGAGGTGATCGTGGTCGGGTGAGTGATCGCGGTGCCCACGACGACGGCCTCGGCACCGGCGTCACGCGCGGCCGCGGCCTGGGCGGGGGAATGGATGCGGCCTTCGGCGACGAGCATCGCGGGAAGCGCTGCGTCACGGATTTCGCTGATGAGGTCGAGGTCGGGGCCGTCGGTCTTCGGGCGTTCGTCGGTGTAGCCGGCCAAGGTCGTGCCGATGATGTCGGCACCGGCCTCGACCGCCGCCCGAGCATCATCGAGGCTGCCGCAATCGGCCATGACCAGGGCGTTCGTCTGCTCGTGGAGACGTCCGATCGTCTCGGCCAGGCTCAGCCCGTCAGGTCGTTCGCGCCGGGTACCGTCGAGCGCGACGATGTGGGATCCGGCCAGCGCCACAGCATAGGCGTGCTGGAAGGTCGGGGTGATGACGACGCCGTCCTTCCCGTCCTTCCACAGTCCGATGACAGGCACCTCGACCGCTGAGCGGGAGGCCTGGATATCGCCGAGTCCCTGCACGCGCACAGCCGCCGCGCCGCCTGCCACCGCCGAGGCGGCGATCTGGCCCATCGTGTTCGGATCCCGCATCGGCTCGCCAGGGTAGGCCTGCACGGAGACGATGAGCCGCCCGCGCAGAGCCTCAAGGATTTCGGTCTTCGACAGCATCAGTGAGTCTCTTTCGTGGTGGAATCGGGTGGGGCATCCTCGGATCCGGAGGTGGCGTGCGCGGCGGTGGCGGCGTGCGGTGAGACGGTGTCGGCCCATAGTCCTGCCGCGCCGATGAGGGCGGCGTCCTGTCCCAATTCTGCCTTCCGCAGCTCGGCCCCTGCGGTGGCGCGGATGAGTTCGGCGGCGAAGGCCTCGCGCAGGGGCACCCACCAGATGCTGCCCATCTCGGCGAGGCCGCCGCCGATGACGACGACCTCGGGGGAGAGGACGTTGACGATCCCGCCGAGCGCCGATCCCAAGGCTCGCGCGCCCGTATCGAAGGCGCGGACGGCGAGAGCATCCCCCGCCGAGGCGGTCGCCGCCAATTCGCGGGTGTTCGCCGGGGATGACGCTGAGAATCGGGTGCTCGTTGCCGTCGGGTCGGGCGCGGGCGATGCGGTCGCAGGCTGTGCGCTCGGCTCTGGGGCTGCGGGTCCGTTAGTCCGCAGCAGGCGGTGGTAGGTGGCCAGGATGGCGGGTCCCGAGGCGATCGCTTCGACGTGTCCGGTGCCGCCGCACGGGCAGGGCAGTCCGGCTGCGGCTGCCGATGGCAGATGGCCGATATGTCCGGCGGCCGAGTTCCTGCCAGTGAGCAGGCGACCATCCGTGATGAACCCGCCGCCGATTCCGGTCCCGGCAGCAGCGAGCAGGGAACTGCTCGAACCGTGGGAGGCTCCGGCGACGACCTCGCCGAGCGCATGGGCATGGACATCGTTGACAGCTCGCACCGGCAGTCCGGTGCGGGCGGAGAGCTCGACGGTCAGCTCGGTGCCGGCCCAACCGGCCAGCGAATCCGTCGCCGAGATCACGACCCCGGTCGCGGGGTCGATGACCCCGGCCGAACCGACGCCGATGCGCCACACGGGATCGGCGGAAGAGCCCGACGAACCGGCAGGGGGACCCGCCCAGTCAGCACCGGAATCGGCACCGGATCCGGAACCGAAGCCGTCACCGGAACCGAAACTGGAACCGTCACCGTCAACGGATCCGTCACGGGAAGCCTGCGTTTCCGCGATCACGGCGGCGGCCACCTCGGCGATGGTGTCGAGGACCGCCTGCGCACCCGACGTCGCAGGCGTCGGCACGCTGCGCACGTGCGCAAGGTGCCCGTCGATGACGGAACCGGCACGGATCTTCGTGCCTCCGATATCGACGGCAACAGTGGCGGGCAGGGTCACAGCAGTCCTGCGGCGGTGATGATCTCGCGGACGCGTTCGGTCTCTGCGGCGTCGAGGGCCTCCATCGGCTCGGCCATCCGGTTCGAATCGATGATGCCCATGAGCTGCAGTGCGGTCTTGAACCCGCCGAGGCCCGCGGCACCGGCGGAGACGCGGCCCGGCGTCGCGGCACCGGTGATGTCGAACAGGCGAGCCACACGGTCCTGCTCGGTGACCGCGGCCGTCCAGTCGCCGGCCTTCGCCGCGTCATAGGTGCGCACGTACCCGGCGGGGTCGACGTTGCCGAGGCCGGGGACGATGCCTGCCGCGCCGCCGAGCATCGCGCCGTCGGTGACGACCTCGTGGCCGGTGAACACGGCGAAGTCCGGCAGGTGCTTCGTCGCCAGCAGCAGGCGGCGGAAGCCGACGTCGTCACCGGAGGAGTCCTTGACGCCGGCGATGACGCCCTCTTCGGCGAGGCGGACGAGCAGGTCGAGCGGCATCTTCATGTGCGTGCGCACGGGCACGTCGTAGGCGAAGACGGGCACGCTGACATGGGCGGCGACGGCACGCAGGTGGCGCTCCACCTCGGCGGCGTCGGACAGGGCGTAGAACGGCGTGGTGACCACGGCCGCGTCCCCGCCGATCGCCAGCAGGCGGTCGGCTTCGTCGATGACGCGCGTCGTCGTCTGCTCGCTGATGCCCACGAGCACGGGCACCCGGCCGGCCGCGGCCTCGAGCGCGGTGGCCAGCACGAGGTCACGCTCATCATTGGTGAGGTAGGGGACCTCGCCGGAGGACCCGAGCACGAAGACTCCGTGCACTCCGCCTGCGACGAGGTGGTCGACGAGGGCGGCGATGCCCGCCCGGTCGATCTCTCCGTCGGAGGTGCGCGGGGTGAGCAGCGGGGGGATGATTCCGTGGAAGTCAGTCATGATCGTGTCCTTGCCTATCGTGCGTGTTGACTGTCGCCGAGGTGGTCGTCGGGCGGGTCGGATCCGATCCGATCGATGACGTGGACTCGGCGGTGGCCGCGGAGGCGGAGACCGCCTCGGCGGGGTTGGTGGGCTGAGTCGGAACTCGGCGGGTGTAGCTGGCGCGCTTGCCGTAGATCGTCAGCGGCAGCACATCGTGGTCGCTGCGGCCGCCGATGGCGCCGGTGAGCAGCGAGACGAGATAGCCGAAGATCATGGCGCCGACGAATGCGACGGTGGAGACGGCGAACGGTGTGAGGCCGGCCTGCTCCTGGACGATCCAGGCCAGGCCCGCACCGAGGAGGAGCCCGGCGAGCACGCCCGAGGTGTTCGCCCGCTTCGTGAAGATGCCGAGCGCGAAGACACCGGCCAGCGGAACACCGAAGAGTCCGGTGATCGAGAGGAACAGGTCCCAGGTCTGAGCCTGATCGGTGGCCGAGAGATAGAGCGCGACCCCGACGGAGAGTGCACCGACGATGACGATGACGGCGCGGGAGAAGGCGACTCCGGTGCGCGGCTTGCCGTCCTTGGGCGGGAAGAAGCGGTCGCGGATGTCGACGGTCACGCAGGCCGAGATCGAGTTGAGGCTCGAGGAGATCGTCGACTGTGCGGCGGCGAAGATCGCGGCGATGAGCAGCCCCGAGACGCCTGCCGGCAGTGCTGTGACCGCGAAGTAGGGCACCAGCGCCGAGGTGTTGAACCCTTCCGGCAGGGCCTCCGAGTGCTGGTAGAAGCTGTAGAGGACGGTGCCGATTCCGTAGAACAGAGGGATCGTCAGCAGGGCGAGGAAGCCGTTGACGATGAGCGAACGTGCCGTCGACTTCGGCGAGTCCGTGGTCTGGTAGCGCTGGACGACGTCCTGGCTGGCCGTGTACTGGTGCAGGTTGTTGAACACCGAGCCGAGGAAGACGATCGGGATCGCCGCGGCGGCCCCGCCGAACTTCCAGTTGTCCGCGGAGATGAACTTGTCATCGGCCGCGGCATCGGAGACCACTGTCGCCAGCCCGCCGTCGAGGGCCATGATGCCGAAGACGAGGATGACGGCCGCGCCGACGAGCAGGATGATGCCCTGGACGACGTCGGACCAGATGACGCCCTCGATGCCGCCGAGGAAGGTGTAGACGACCGAGAGCACGCCGACGGCGCCGGCGACGAGCGCCGGGTTGATGTCGGTGACCGAGCTGATGGCCAGGGTCGGCAGGTAGATGACGATGGCGACGCGGCCGATGTGGAAGAGGACGAAGAGCACGGAGCCGAGCACGCGGATGCTCGGGCCGAAGCGCTCCTCGAGGTACTCATAGGCCGTGGTGACGTCGAGCTTGCGGAAGAAGGGGATGTAGAAGAGCACGAGCAGCGGGACGATCGCGAAGATTGCGATGTTTCCGGCGGCATACGACCAGTCGGTGAGGAAGGCCTGCTCGGGTGTGGACATGTAGGTGATGGCCGACAGCGTCGTCGCGTAGATGGAGAAGCCGGCCGCCCAGGCCGGGATGCGGCCGCTGGCCTTGAAGAACTCCTCTGTTCCTCCGCTGGCGCGTTTGGTGAACCAGACCCCGATGCCGAGAGTGGCCAAGAGGTAGATGATGATCACGGCCCAGTTGAGGCCGCCGAGTCCCGGAGCGTCCATGCTCCCTCCTCACAGTGAGTTTCGTAGGGGGACCGGTGAGAGCGTCGAGTCCCAACTGACACGTAGGACGTATGATGTCCTATGTTGTGAATCTACGGGAATGTGCGACACGGCACAACCCGGTGCAGGGTGTGGGTGACGTCTGCGCAGGTCAGGGGTGTGTGGCTGCCGTGCGTAGGTCAGTCGTGCGGGCGGGTGGAATTGACCTCGACGCTGATCTCGGGTGTGCCAGTGGGGCGTTCATCCTCGGGGAACGAGTCGACGATCTGATCGACGAGCGGCTGCATGAATAGCTTTCCCAGCTGTCGGACCATGACGGTGACGACCTGCTCGACGCGATCTCGGCTCGTCGAGGCGAGGCCGTTGGCGCGCATCGCATCGACGCTCTTCTGCGAGGCCCTGCTCAGGCGCGTGATGAGGGTGCGATCCTCGGGCGGTTCGAGGAGTTCGCGGCGCAGGTAGGCGACGACCGGAGGGTGGTCGCTGAGCATCTGCGCGACGGCGGCATCACGTGCAGGTGCGTCGGCGACCGAACCCGTCGTCCGCTCATCGGCAGAATCGATGGCCGCTTCGAAGAGTCCGACGATCCAGGTCTCCAGTGCCTTCCGCAGTCCGGCCTTCGACCCGAAGTGGTGGGAGATCAGCCCGATGGCCACCCCCGCCTCGGCTGCGATGGCGCGCAGGGGGGTGCCCGCGAAGCCGTGGGCGGCGAACTGCTGGAGTGCGGCGTTGCGGATTCGCGCACGGCTCGTGAGGTCCTGCTCGCCGAAGTCGGCGAGATCCCCGGTCGTATCTGTGCTGGTGTCGGCCGTGCCGTTGTCGATCGGGTCTGTGCCGGTTGCTTCTGCCACGGTCCTCATCTCATTCGCTGCGGTGTTGCGACATCGGTTCTTCCGTGCCCGCTATTGAACACTCTTTCAATCTACTGTACGTTCATTCAAAAGCGCAGCTTTCAGAGAGACGCGCTTTCAGGGAAATACAGCTTGCAGAGAGGCGAGGAGACGGAATGCAGGATCGGGAGCCCCTCGATGGCGTCACAGTTATCTCTTTGGCGGTGAACTTACCGGGCCCACTGGCCGCTGCCCGCCTACAGTCTTTGGGTGCGCGCGTCATCAAGGTCGAACCGCCGCAGGGCGACCCGTTGACCTTCGCGGTCCGCGAGTACTACGACGAGCTGACGGTCGGGCAGGACGTCGTGACGATCGATCTCAAAGATCCGACCGGGTGCGAACGCCTCGACACTCTCGCAGCCGAGGCCGATATCGTCCTCACCGCCATGCGGCCACGCGCCGCAGCCGCACTCGGTCTGCCCGAACTCATCGACCGCCACAACCTCGTCCACGTCGAAATCGTCGGCTTCTCCGGCGACCGAGCCGATGTTCCCGGCCACGACCTGACCTACCAGGCCGCCCACGCCACACTCGTCCCGGGAACCATGCCCACCGTTCCGATCGCCGATGTCCTCGGCTCGGAGAACGCCGTCGTCGCCGCGCTCGCCGGTCTGCGCCAGCGAGACCTGCGACAGCGAGACCTGCGCGCCCCCGGACAGGGCGGTGGAATCGTCCGCCGGGTCGTCCTCGACGAGGCGGCAGCCTGGGCGGCAGGGCCGGCACGGCACGGATTGAGCTCTCCGGGCGGCCACCTCGGCGGGGGTTCCCCGTTCTATCGCACCTATGCCACCGCCGATGGGCACGTTGCGGTCGCGTGCATCGAACCGCACTTCGCCAAGGCGCTGGCCACGCAGCTCGGGTCCGAGCACGAGCAGCTGAAACGGGCCTTCGCGGCGCAGCCGACGGCGCATTGGACCGACTTCGCCGCAGAGCACGATCTGCCGATCGAAGAGATCGCGCACCAATGACCCCACCAGGACGAGTGACCCCACCGGGTCGAGTCGCCTCACCGGACGCAGCGACCCACTGGAACAGATGACCCCACCAGACAGGAGACGAGAGCATGATTCTTGACGGATACCGCGGTGGATGGGAAACCGCGGAGACGGACGATCTGCGCGATCTGGCACGCGGATTCTTCGCCAAGGAGATCGTGCCGAACCAGGCCCGCTTCGCCGAGGCGAAGCAGGTCGACCGCGAACTGTGGAACCGCGCCGGCGAGGCCGGGCTGCTCTGCATCTCGATCCCGGAGGAATACGGGGGAGGCGGAGGCACCTTCGCCCACGAGGCCGTCATCCTCCAGGAACAGGGCTTCATCGGCGACGCCGCATGGGCCAACAGCGTGCACTCGACGATCATCTCCCACTACATCAACGCCTTCGGCACCGAGGATCAGAAGCGCAGATGGCTGCCGGGCATGGCCTCCGGCGAGCTCGTCGCCGCCATCGCGATGACCGAGCCCGGCACGGGCTCGGACCTGCAGAACGTGCAGACGAAGGCACTCCGCGACGGCGACGAGTACGTCATCAACGGAGCGAAGACCTTCATCTCCAACGGCACCCACGCCGATCTCGTGGTCATCGTCGCCCGCACCGGAGACGCACCCGGCGCCAAGGGACTCTCCCTCATCGTCGCCGAGGTGGCCGACCTGCCCGGATTCTCGCGCGGTCGCGTACTCGACAAGATCGGGCAGCGGGGTCAGGACACTCGTGAGCTGTTCTTCGAGGACATGCGGGTTCCCATCGAGAACCTCCTCGGCGGCGAAGAGGGACGCGGCTTCGTCCAACTCATGCAGCAGCTGCCGCAGGAACGCCTGTCCATCGCCGTCGGCGCCGCCGCCACCACCGAGGCCGCGGTGCGCGAGGCCATCTACTATGCGAAGGAGCGTGAGGCATTCGGGCAGCCGATCCTCGGCTTCCAGAACACGAAGTTCGTGCTCGCCGAATGCGCGACCGAAGCCTTCGCCGCACGCAGCTTCGTCGACCACCTCATCGCCGCCCACACCGCCGGCACACTGACGACCGAGCAGGCATCGGCCGGCAAGTACTGGGCCGCGGACGTTCAGAACTCGGTCATCGACCGGTGCCTGCAGGTCTTCGGCGGGTACGGCTACATGCTCGAATACCCGATCGCCCGGATGTACGCCGACGCACGGGTGCAGAAGATCTACGGCGGAACGAACGAGATCATGAAGGAGCTCATCGCCCGCGGGCTGTGACTAGGCGTCGAAGGCGAGCCCTCGCAGCCGCACGGCTCGGGGCGACGGCGGAATTCATCTCACCGTCGCCGCCTCGGTGAATAGTTGAGCACATCCACGGCCGAGAAGTCCGCCGATGCACCGGACTGCATGACGTTGTTCCTGAATGCCCCTTGAGAAAGCCTCCGAGAAACGTGAGCTTCGCTTGAGTAGATTCTGAACTGTTGAGCAATATGTGTCGAAAGATGACGATTCGGGCTCACGTTCTGCCACTCGTCGATAGCTTGGGCCTCACCAACCGCGTTTGAAAGTACGGAGTGTGAGCCCCATGAGCATTGACACGAACAACGGCATCGACACCACGAAGAACATCGACGTCGACCGCCTCAAGGACCTCTCGGAGAAGAACAAGGCCACCCCGGAACAGGGCCGCAAGAAGATCCAGGTCAAGTCCGTGACCGAGTCCGGATTCCGCAACCTCAACTACGCCCGCGACCACAAACCGTTCCTCATCTCCGAACCGCACCCCCTCCTCGGCGATGATCAGGCCCCGAACCCCACCGAGATCGCCCTCGGCGCCCTCGGCTCCTGCATCAACGTCGGCATCCAGGCCATCGCCACCTACCGCGGCGTGACCCTGACGAAGATCGAGATCGAGCTTGAGGGCGAGATCGACATCTCCGCCGTCTGGGGCGTCGGCGACCTCGACCCGGAGAAGGAACTGGGCATCACGAAGGTGCGCGCGAATATCTCGCTCGACGGTGACGCCGATGACGCAACGCTCAAGCAGATCAGCGACGACGCCGTGAAGTGGTCACCGGTGGCGAACACCTTCATCCGCCCCGTCGAACTCGAGACCGCGACGACCACCGGGTCGAACGCCTGACCATGAGCACCGAGACCATCAGCAGCCCGACCGACGCACTCACCTCTGAGATCGTCCCGGCCGAACTGCTTGAAACCATCGCCGAGGCGGCTCCTGCCCTTGATCGGGGAGACCGGCAGGTTTCCGAGTTCCTCCCCGAACTCGGTCGTGCCGGACTCCTCGACCTCGGTGTGGCCGGCAGGGACGGGCAGGGGGCCAACGGCACCTTGGCCGACCAGGCCGCAGTGATCGAAACGATCGCCCGGCACTCGCTGAGCCTCGCCTTCTCCGTGTGGGGGCAGCGGATGGCCATCGACTACCTCGCGACCACCGGTGGGGACTTCGCCGACCGGCATCTGGAGAGTCTGCGCCGCGGTGAGACTATCGGCGTGTCCGGAATGGCCCCGGCGTTCAAGGCCTCCGCCGGTGCCGGCGAACTCGGACTCGAAGTCGGGACCGATGCGAGCGGCACCGATGCGGGCAACACTGGTGCGGGCGGTACGGATACCGGCCGGCTCGCGCTGCGCGGCAAGCTCGCGTGGGCCTCGAACCTCTATCCCGGCGCGGTCATCGTTTCGGCCGCCTATGGTTCGCCGTCCGAGACCATCGGTTCCGCCGACCGACAGTCCGGACCGAAGTCGATCGTCGCGTTCTCGGTATCCGAGGACGGCGTCACCGTCGGCCCGGAACTCGACCTGCTCGCACTCAAGGGCACAGCGTCGACCTCGGTGAGCGTCGACATCAGCGATCTCGACCACGGGCAGGTCATCGGCGAGGACTTCACCGGCCTGCTCGCCCGTTGGCGTCCCGTCGCCGCAGTCCTCCAGTCGAGCTTCTGCCTCGGCCTGGCGGCGGCGGCCCACACCGGTGCCGAGGCGGGACTGCGAGGCATCAACGAAGTCTTCACCGACGACGTCGAGGAAGAAGGACAGGCGCTCAACGAAGCGAAGAGCCGCCTCGGCGAGGTCATCGAACGCATCTCCTCGGGTAATCGTCCCGAGCCGAGCGAGGTCCTGTCCCTACGTCTCGAATCCGGTCGAGTGGCCACGGCCGCCTCCGGGCTCGAGATCCGCACGGCCGGCGGCCGCGGCTACGCCGTCGGTTCGCACGCCAACCGCCGCTTCCGGGAAGCGACGTTCATCCCCGTCCAGTCGCCCTCGGAAGGGCAGCTGCGGTGGGAGCTCGACCGTCTGGGCTGACCCGGACGATGCGGAGTAGGACGAAGCGTCACGGATGAACACGATCATGAGAACGGGGCCGGCCGCCTCGGCGCTGTCACGACGACGGCTGTTGGGACTCGGCGGGGCCGCGGGAGCTGCGGCCCTGCTCAGCGCCTGCACCGCGACGCAGGCTGGAAGCACCGGCATCGCCGCGGCGGACTTCGTGCCCTCCCTCGACCCGCCGACGGGGCTCGAGAAACGGCAGCTGACGGTCGGGTACGTGCCGATCACCTGCGGCACCCCGATCGTCACTGCCGCAGGCCTCGGCGTCTATGAGAAGTACGGACTCGAGGTGACGCTGCGCCGCTATACCGGCTGGGCGGAACTGTGGATCGCGTTCGTCGCCGGTGAACTCGACGCCACACAGATGCTCGCGCCTATGCCGCTGGCCATCCACCACAACTTCGCTTCCGGGCAGCGGAACCTGCGCCTGCCGTTCGTGACGAACACGAACGGCAACGGGGTCACCGTCGCCCGGTCGCTGCGGGGCACGGTCAAGGGCCCGGAGGACTTCGCCGGGCTGCGCGTCGGCCTTCCCTTCGACTATTCGGTGCACAGCCTGCTCATGCGCGACTACCTCGCCTCCGGCGGCCTCAATCCGGAGCGTGATGTCGACCTGCGGATCATGCGCCCGGCCGATATGGTCACCGCGCTCGCCGTGGGCGAACTCGACGCGTTCTGCTTGCCCGACCAGTTCAACCAGCGCGCCGTTGCCGAAGGGGTCGGGTTCATCCACCTGCTCACCAAGGACCTGTGGCCCGACCACCCGTGTTGCAGCTTCGCCGTCGGCGAGGACTTCGCGAGCGCGAACCCGAACAGCTACGCCGCACTGCTGAGCGCACTGGCAGATGTGTCCCTGTGGATCGACGAACCGGCACACCGCGCACAGACCGCCGACCTCATGGCCGCCGGATCGGCGCTGGGAATGCCGAAGCCCGTACTTCAAGCCGTGCTGACCGGGAAATTCGCCGACGGAACCGGTCGCAAGAGGTCCGTGCCCGACAGGATCGGCTTCCAGCCGTACCCACACGAATCCTACGGAGTGTGGATGCTCGACGCGATGAACCGCGGCGGACTCACCGGCACGCAGAAGTTTGCGCAGGCGGCTGACTATTCGACGGCAGTGCGATCCGTCTTCGATTCGCGCTCGGCTGCGACAGTGCTGGACCGCCTCGGCGGGGATACCCGCGAACACTTGTCCGAGACCGTGCTCGGCCGCACCTTCGACCCTCGCCATCCGAAGAAGTGGAGCATCTAGACCGATGAGCAGTCAGACGAGAGGTCAGCTGAGCAGCCAGTCGGAGACCTCGGTGCAGGGGCAGATCTCCGAACAGGGGCAGACGCACGCGACCGCGGGCGTCGGCAGTGTGCTCAGAATCCGCGGCTTGCTCAAGGCCGGGGGACTCTTCATCGTCCTCGCCGCCGCCTTCATCCTCGCGTGGCAGCTGGTCACAGCCGGGTACGACGACGGCGGACTCGCCCCGACACCGGCCGCGAGCTGGCACCGCCTCGTCGAAGTCGTGTCGACCGCGTTCGTCTTCGAACCGCCGAACAACGTCGGAATCGTCTTCCACCTCCTCGCCTCGCTGCGTCGAGTGCTCCTCGGTTTCGGACTCGCCGCGGCCATCGCGATCCCGCTCGGGCTCTTCCTCGGCAGCAATCGCCTCTTCGAGACCGCCCTCGACCCGATCGTGCAGGTGCTGCGCCCGGTCTCACCCCTGGCGTGGCTTCCCATCGGCCTGGCGATCCTCCGCGATTCCGAAGCCACCGCGGTCTTCGTCATCTTCATGGCCTCGCTGTGGATCATCCTCATCAACACCATCGACGGCGTCCGCCGCGTCAACCCCCACTTCCTCGACCTCGCCCGGACCCTGGAGGCGACCGCCTGGCAGCACACCGTGCGCATCGTCCTGCCCGCCACCGTGCCCGCGATCGTCACCGGACTGCGTACTTCCCTGTCGACGGCGTGGCTGGTCATCATCGCCGCCGAGATGATCGTCGGCAACCGCGGCATGGGCACCTTCGTCTGGAACGAATGGAACGCCATGAACATCGATTCGATCGTCGTCGCCATCCTCATCATCGGCGTCGTCGGGTTCCTCCTCGACCGCGCCGTCGCCCAACTCCACCGATTGGTGCCCGCCGCATGAACACCTCCACTGACACCCTGAGCGATTCCGATCCCAAGGATTGCACCCTCGCCGAGGCGGCCCCGCAGCTGCGTCTGACCGGGATCTCCAAAAGCTTCCGCCGTCCCAAGGGCGGAACGCAGCAGATCCTCTCCGACGTCTCCTGCGAGATCGGTGCCGGCGAGTTCGTCGCAGTCATCGGTCCCTCGGGGTCGGGGAAGTCGACGCTGCTGCGCATCCTCGCCGGTCTCGAGACCCCCGACCGCGGGCAGGTCACGCTGACCGGTCAGCCCGTGACCCGCCCCAGCCGACGTATGGGCATGGTGTTCCAGCAGCACGTCCTCCTGCCGTGGTTGAGCGCCAAGGGGAATGTGCTCTTCGCCCTCGACGCGGCCGGAGGCTCGGCACGCTCTGTCGGGACGTCGGCACGCTCCGCTGGGGAACGGGAGGCGATCGCGGACAAGTGGCTCGACCGTGTCGGGCTCAGTGAGGCTGCCGATCTCAAGCCGCACCAGCTCTCCGGAGGCATGGCCCAGCGGGTCGGCATCGCCCGCGCCTTCGCACTCGACTCCGAGGTCCTGCTCCTCGACGAACCCTTGGGTGCCCTCGACGCACTGACGAGGTATGCGCTGCAGCAGCAGCTGCTCGAACTCTCGGAGCACGAGAAACGCACCTTCGTCCTCGTCACCCATGACGTCGACGAGGCGCTGCTGCTGGCCGATCGGATCCTCGTCCTCTCCCACGGCCCCTCGGCGACCATCCAAGCCGAACTCGACGTGCCGTTCGCTCGGCCGCGTGACCGTGACGCCATCGAAGCCGACCCGGCGTTTCTCGAGCTGCGCCGGGAACTCCACCACGCACTCACACCGGAGACGACCGACTGACCCTGGCGGGCCGCCTTCGCCGACTGAGGTGGTCGAGCGCCGCTCAAGTAAGTGACGAAGTGTGCGCACCTACACGGTTGGTGGTGGCGGGTATGCACTCCAGTCGTTGACACTTGCCGAAGTCGCGGGGTTCTGTGGGGTCATTGAACGTATATAGTCGCCAAGGTAGGGCAGGGAGAATGCAACGTATCCCCACCCGTCGGATTGAACATATCCACTATTGATCAGGCGGGTCTTGTAGATCTGTGCATATTGTCCGTAAGTGCCCATTCGGTCAGCGATATCGGAGATCTTGCTTCGTCCAGATTCGTCTACTGCCATTGCGTTGACAAAATCTCTGTCGCGGTCAGACAGATCTTCGTAAACTCGGCTGATGACTCGACGCTGCACAGACTTGATCGCCTTATCATGGGCGATCTGTGCGTCGGTGACTGAGATCGTATCCTCAGTGGGAGTATTTCTCCATGCATAGTCGCCTGCTAACTGGATCAGGTATGGATAGCCTTGGGTGACTCGGACAAGGAGTTCTAAAGCCTCAGGCGCGATAGATCTGCCGGCGATTCGAATGGTCTCTTCGAGGACATGCCTAGTCTCTTTGGGATTCAGACGTCTGAAATCCAAATCGCGAGAGCGCCGGATGAAGGTTGTGTGATCGTTCTTCGCCAGTTCGTCCAGATCCACCTTGATTCCGGCAAAGGCGATCATGATGTTGGCGCCTTCAGTTTTTGCGTGTGCGACCTCAAGTGCAAACCGAGACAGCTCGCGCAACCGGACTTTTCCTGACGATACTTCATCGATGGTGATGAGGACTCCGGCTTCACCGTTCAGCGCAGTAGAAAGTGCAATAAGGTCATCGCGGAGAAGCGGCTTTACGGTGCGACTCCGGTCGACGTATTCCAAGCCAACTGAGAACTTCCAAATTCCTATGCTGCTGAGCCTGGCGCGCGTAGTCTCTGTAAGTCGGTTGATCTCTCGCGGGATGGATGACTCAGTGATCCGCTCCATCAGGCCCGAGCTTGCATCGTCTGCAAGGACAATCCATCCGGCTTCGCGTGCGGCGTCTTGAAGCCGGGACAGCATGGAAGTCTTGCCGGAGCCGCGGAGTCCCGAGACCAACAGGGAATCGTTCTCCCCGAAATCGAGCGTACGGAAGACCTCAGTTATTTCGTTGAGTTCAGACTGATGGCCGCCGAACACTAGCGGAGGCTTACTGTAGCCCGGTGTAAATGGGCTTGGGCCGTAAACATTTGGGTCAGCCACTGCAGTCTCCTGCCGACTCGGAGGAATCGTATTTATTTTATTTACTTTAACACCTCGCGCCAGATGGATTGAGGACCTTGTCGGCGGCAATGCTTTAACGGTGCGGAGACCACCAGCCCTTCGGGTGACTCACCCAAAACGAGCCTGCCTACCTGGAATTGCGACGGGAAGTCCACCATGTGCTCACGACGGAATCCAACGCAACCCGATCGAGCATCCAAACGATATTTATTCTATTTATTTGCCAGTGGTCCTCGGATCACGTTGGCGACGATGCAGGGCAAGGGCCGGCCGCCTCGGTGAGGGTGGTCACCTGAGCGCCCCCTCAAGGCCGCGTGCGTGCGGATGTGGGAAGATTGAGGACGTGTCGAAAGTACTTGAGATCCTGACCCCGGACGGGCTGCCGCCGCTGCCCGAGAAGCCCGGCGTCTCCTACATCATGCCGGTGCTCAATGAGGCCGAGCACATCCGCCAGGCGATCACCACGATCCTCGCCCAGGACTACGACGGAGACAAAGAGGCCGTCCTCGCCCTCGGCCCGTCGACCGACGACACGAACGCCATCATCGCGGCCATGGCGGCGACCGATTCGCGGATCCAGACCGTCGACAATCCGCAGGCCGCGACCCCGATCGGCCTCAACCTCGCGATCGCCGCGACCCATCATCCAGTGATCATCCGCGTCGACGCGCACTCCGGACTCTGCCCCGAATACACTCAGCAGGCCATCGACACCCTGCGCGAGACGAAGGCCGCGAACTGCGGCGGACTCATGCTCGCCCGCGGCAAGACCTCCTTCCAGAAAGCGGTGGCTCGGGCGTATATGTCCCCGGTCGGCCTCGGCGGTCCCGCCTACCATTCGGGTGACGAAGCGCAGGAAGCCGAATCGGCCTACCTCGGCGTCTACCGCCGCGAAGTCTTCGACATCCTCGACGGCTTCGACGAAGGCATCAAGCGCGGGCAGGATTGGGAGCTGAACCTGCGTATCCGCACCGCCGGCGGGCGCATCTGGTTCAACCCGGACATGGAAGTCACCTACTGGCCGCGCGGCACCTGGTCGAAGATCGCCCAGCAGTTCTGGGCCACCGGCATCTGGCGGGCCGAACTCATCCGCCGCTACGGTGCGCAGAACTCGATCCGCTACTTCGCCCCGCCGCTGCTCGTGCTCGGCATGGGCGCGGCAGTCATCGAAACCCTGCTCCAGCTCACTGGCACAACGAAGACGTGGCCGAAGTTCCTCCGCCGCTTCACCTCCCTCATCCACGTGCCGAGCTTCGGCTACATTGCCGGAATCCTCGCGACCGCCTCGGCGGCGAAGGACTGCGGCCGACGTGAGCGATTCTGGTTCGGCCTCATCCTGCCGACCATGCACCTGTGCTGGGGCGCAGGCTTCCTCAAGGGCCTGGTCACCGGGGCCGGAACGACAGAGGACAGCAGCCGATGAGCAAGAAGAAGCGTCGCATCGACAAGGACCGCTACGGTCGCGGGCTCACCGATCCGCTGCCGAGCGTCGACCCCGAATCCAATGAGCGCATCCCCGTCCCCGAACGGCCGGAGCCGAAGAAGTTCTACGCACCCCTGTGGGCCGGCGGGATCGTCGTCCTCCTCGTCGTGGGCGTCATCCTGTTCAACGTCTTCGGGTCGAAGGACCAGCTCACCGTCGAATCGCTCAATCCTCCGGCCGTGGCAGCGCTCGATGGGGGATCCGCGGTGTACCCGGCGAACTCGAAGCTCGCCTTCACCGAGAACGTGAAGTTCGGCTACCTGCCCGCCCCGACCCTGTTCGCGCTGAAGGACGGCACGATCGTCGCCGCGAATCCGGAGACCGCAGCCGATCAGATGGGCCTGAAGAAGAGCCTTGACGAGGTCACGGTGTCCGAGTTCGACGACGCAACGATCACACCCCCACGCAAGGACACAGCGAGCGGCGAGACGATCACCTGGGACGATCTCGTCGACGAGATCGGCGGGGACACAGTGTTCCTGCCCGCCATCGATTCCCCCGAGGTGGCCGAACCGGCACTGAAGACCATCACCGAGGCGGGGCTCGAGGATTCGACGATCGTGCGCACCGACGACGCCGAGGTGGCCCGTGCTGCCGCCGATGCGAACATCGACGCGATGTTCACCGGCGATGTGACGGCGACCGGGAACGAGTCGCTGTCCGGGGACGGATACACGGCCATGGCCGTCGAGGCCGATATCGCCGCGAAGTGGACCGGGGTCGACCTCGATGTGTGGGCCACCGACGTCAAGGACAAGAAGCAGCTCGAGACGCTTGCCGACGCCGGAGTCGTCGGCGCGCTGAGCACGAACCCGTACAAGGTCCTGCCCTCCGAAGTGAAGACCGACTGACCATGATGCCGGGGCGAGCAGCCGCCTCGGCGAGACGATGACGAAAACGCCCCCGACAACGATTCAGGAGAATCCATGACTCAGCCCATCGGCAACCCATCGCACATCGGCAACCTGGATGCGAGCCAGCTCGGCCCGCAGCCGACCTACCTGCCCGAGGACCACCCGGACGTCGAAGCCCGCACGCGCATCGACGCCGGTGAGGAGCCCATCGACGTGGCCGCTGCACTGCCGGCTTCGTCCCTGGCGTGGGCCGAACTCGCCGATGAAGCGCATAAGGAAGGCCGCCTCGTCGACGCCTATGCCTACGCCCGCGTCGGCTACCACCGCGGACTCGACGCCCTGCGCGCCGCCGGATGGCGCGGCGCCGGACCGATCCCGTACTCGCATGAAGTCAACCGCGGATTCCTCCGCGCCCTCTACGCCCTCGGCCGCGCCGCCGGAGCGATCGGCGAAGGCGAAGAGGCCGCCCGCATCGAAGAGTTCCTCAACTCCTCCGACCCGACGGCTGTGGAAGCTATCGGCCGCGGGGAGTGAGACGCTCCACCCGGTGAGCTGACGGCACTGTGACCTGCGCTCACGGCTGTTGCCTGCTTTCACGGTGCCGCGACGCCGGTAGCCGTGCTGAATGCGAATTAAGTGGGGCCAGATTGTCCGCTACTTGCGAGTAGGCGTGCAATCTGGCCCCACTTATCTTTGGCCGATGCGGGGGCTGCATTCAGCCGATGCGGGCAGAAGCCGTATCTGAGCTCAGGAATCGCCGCGTTCGATGTCCTGGGCAGCGAAGACGGCGTCGAGCAAGCCGGGAAACCGAGCGTCGAGGTCGTCTTTGCGGAGGGTGTTCATGATCTTCGTGCCCTCGTACTCCTGGCGGATGACTCCGGCCTCGCGCAGGGTGCGGAAGTGGTAGGTCGCCGTCGACTTCGACACGGGCAGCTCGAAGGTCGCACAGGCGTGATCGCCGAACGCGTCATTGAGCCGGCAGGCGACCGAGCGACGCACGGGATCCGCGAGGGCAGCCAGCACGGTATCGAGTCTCATCTCTTCCCGGGTGGGATGTTCGAGTAGGCGCATCCGGTGACCTCCTCTCACTGTCGTCTCCCTCCATTGTACGAAACATTTGGTAGTACGAAATATCTCGTAGTAAAGTGCGAACCCGAAGTACGAAGAATCTCATACTTCCGAACGACCATTCTCGACGAGATCACGAGGTCTTATGTCTCATCTGCTGTTCGAACCGCTCACCCTGCGCGGACTCACGTTCCGCAACCGCATCTGGGTCCCGCCCATGTGCCAGTACTCCGTCGAAACCCTCGACGGCGTTCCCGCGCCGTGGCACACCGTCCACTACGGTTCGATGGCCCGTGGGGGAGCGGGTGCCGTCATCGTCGAAGCCACGGGAGTCACCCCGGAGGCGCGGATCTCGGCAAAGGACCTGGGCTTGTGGAACGACGAGCAGCGCGACGCCTTCGTCCCCATCGTCGACTTCCTCCACTCCCAGGGCGCGGCCGCCGGCATCCAGCTCGCCCACGCCGGCCGCAAGGCCTCGACCTGGCCGGAGTGGGGCAATGACCAGTCCGGCAGCCTTCCCGAAAGCGAAGGCGGCTGGCAGACCGTCGCCCCGTCGGCGCTCGCCTTCGACGGGCTCGCCGCACCGCGTGCCCTGAGCGAAGAGGAGATCGCCGAGGTGGTCGCGGCCTTCCGTGATTCGGCCCGCCGGGCGATCGAGGCCGGGTTCGACTTCGTCGAGATCCACGCCGCACACGGCTACCTCCTCCACGAGTTCCTCTCCCCGCTGAGCAACACCCGCACTGATTCCTATGGCGGAAGTTCTGAGAATCGGGCCCGTCTGCTGCTCGAGATCGTCGACGCCACCCGCGCCGAGGTGGGCGAGGACGTTCCCGTGTTCGTGCGCCTGTCGGCCACGGATTGGACCGAAGGCGGGCTGAATCTGGAGGACACCGTCGAAATCGCCGGCTGGCTCAAGGACCACGGAGTCGACCTCATCGACGTCTCCTCCGGCGGCAACGTCATGGCGAAGATCCCGGTCGGCCCCGGCTACCAGACGAACCTGGCCGCAGGCGTGCGGGAAGGATCGGGTCTGCCGACCGCGGCAGTCGGACTCATCAATGAGCCGTTCCAGGGCGAGCACATCCTGGCCACCGGACAGGCCGATGCGATCCTCGTGGGCCGAGAGTACCTGCGCGACCCGAACTTCGCGCTGAGAGCCGCCGACGCACTGCGCTTCGACATCGACTACCGCCCGGCTCAGTACCACCGCGCGTACAACTGAGCTGACGCTCGCGCGCTGACGGCCCAGGCCGGCGGCCCAGGGGATGGTGAATAGGCCACGTTCAATCGTGTGCTGTTCGCTTTCACCTGGGCCGTTTGGCGTTGGCAGTGCGGCGTGTGCGCGGACAGCGCCTAGCCCAATCCGCCCAGCCACAGTCCCAGGCCGGCCGCTGCAGTCGCGAAGACCAAAGTACCGAGGCCGCTGAGCAGGCTCGATCCCCATTTGCGTTCCTCGATGAGGCTGATGGTCTCGAAGCTGGCCGTCGAGAACGTCGTGTACCCGCCGAGGAAACCCGTGCCGAGGATGAGATGCCAGGCTTCGGGCAGCAGCTGGGCGCCCGCCAGACCGGTGAGGAACCCGAGCACCAGCGAGCCCGAGACGTTGATGAGCAGGGTCGACCACGGCGTCGACCGTGGGCTCCATACCTTATAGGCGCCGTCGAAGAGCATGCGCACACCGGCTCCGAGTCCACCGGCCACGGCGATGGCGATGAAGAGCAGCGGGCTCACCTCGCGCCCCTTTTCACGAGCACCGACGCAGTCGCGATTCCCGCCCACGTGGCGAGGCCGCCGATGACCACGGTCGCGAGACCGTAGAGCACACCGGCACCCACCCGACCCTCGCCGAGGAGGCCCGCAGTATCCGCGGCCAGTGCACTGTATGTCGTGAACCCGCCCATGAAACCCGTGCCGAGCATGATCCGCACCCGCCGTCGCATACCTGCATCAGGTCCCAGCCGTGACAGGCCGGCCAAGAGCACACCGAGCAGAAACGCACCGAGGATGTTGATCCCGAGGATCGCCATCGGAATCCCAGCGAGGTCGGGAACAGAGAGGCTGATCGCCTCGCGGGCGGCCGTGCCGAGAGTGCCGCCGAGGACGGCGAGGCCCAGATAGGGCAGACGCAGATGGAGGGGGCGTGCTTCGGCCAAGGACTCTCCTACCTTTCGGGCATGCTGACGCCGGTCGAGGTAGGGACTGTTGTCGCTCGCAGACCATGAGGTCCGCGTCGAGGTTGGGAACGGTGAGCCCCACCACCGTGACGGATGACCATCAGGATCATTCTGTCACAGGCCACGGACACAGCGACCGCCGGCAGGGATCGGCCCGAGGCGGTCGCCGACGATCACCGAGGTGGCGCGGCCAGGGCGGGCCACCTCGGCGAGGGACTCTGTACTCTGTGTCGCCGTGCGCGGTCAGCGTTCGGAACGGTACCGGTCGACGGCACGACGGAGGCGTTCGAGCCCCTCGTCGATGCGATCGGGCGTCGCCGAGGCGAAGCACAGACGCAGTGCATTCGAGAAGTTCCCGGCGGGCGAGAACGCGGGCCCCGGAATGTAGGCGACACCCTCTTCCAAGGCGGTGGGCATGAGGTCTTCGGTGTCGATCGTCTCGTCATCGAAGGTCACCCAGAGGAAGAACCCGCCGTCGGGGTCGGTGGCTCTGATCTCGCCGGGGAAGAGACGTTCGAGACCTTCGGCCATCGCGATCTTGCGCTCCCGGTAAGCCACGCGCAGGGTTTCGACGTGGGATTCGGCACCGCCTTCGGCCAGCCACCGGGCGATGAGGTGCTGGTTGGGCACGGCCGCGCACGAATCCATCGTCTGCTTCGCATTGACGGCGAGCTCGCGGACCTCCGGGTCGACGTCGATCCAGCCGACCCGCAGACCGGGGGCGACGAACTTCGAGAACGTGCGCACCCCGAAGATGAGGGGATCGTTCGGGCTGAGGTCGCTCAGCGCCGGCAGGGACTCGCCGGAGAAGCGGAGCATGCCGTACGGGTTGTCCTCGATGATGACCGACCGGTGCTTGTGAGCGAAGGACAGCAGGCGTTCGCGCCGAGGCAGGGACATCGTCACCCCAGCCGGGTTCTGGAAGGTCGGAACGGTGTAGATGACCTTCGGTGCTCGGCCGGTGCGGGCGGTGTGCTCTTCGAGGACCTCGACCTGCATGCCGTTCTCGTCGACGGGGACCTCGAGGATCTCGGCCTCGTAGCTCATGGCCGTGGCCGAACCGTTGGTGTAGGTGGGGGACTCGCAGGCGACGAGGTCACCGGGGCTGACGAAGAGCTTGAACCCGAGATCGAGGCCCTGCATACCTCCCGAGGTGATGAGAAGCCGGTCGAGATTGCCTTGCTGCTCCGGCGGGATCTGTCCCGTCGAGGACAGGTACTCGTGGAGGGCGTCGAGGAGGATCGGTTCGCCCTTGGTCTCCCCGTAGGTGAAGTTCTCCGGGGAGAAGACGTCTCCGGCGATGCGCGCGAAGTCCTTCGACGGCAGCATGTCCGGGGCCGGCGCACCCATGCCGAACTTGACGATGTCGTGATCGTAGGCGGCCAGCAGCGTGGTGGAGGCGTCGATGACGGATCCGATGAGCTGGTCGTGGCGGCTGGCATAAGGCAGCGCGGGGGTCTGCTGCGAACTCTGCGTCGAACCCTGAGGGGAATTCGCGGCCGAATGCATTGAGGTGGTGGACATGAGCAACCTCCTAAGAGCGGTGATGCCCTGAAGTCGACTGCTCCGGCGACGTTCAGAAGGCTCCTGCCCGAACGACGGAATACGTGGGTGACTTCAGCATAGGGCCGGGTGACCTGCCGAACAAGGATGTTGCGGTGCCCGTGATGTGGGGTGTGTTCGCCGAGGCGGCTCTACGCTTGAGCCATGACAGACAGCGGAGTCTCAGAGTCCAACCCCTTCGATGCGCGCGAAACCGAGCTGGTCGAGCACCAACCCAGCCCTTTCGATGTGCGTGGATCCGAGCTCGATGTGCAGTTCGCCGCGTTCATCGATGAACATCGGCGCCATCTGCTCGGGTGCCTCGACGACCTGAGTGAGGAGGAGGCCAGACGGCACCTGGTGCCGAGCCGGACGACGCTCCTGTCGCTGCTCAAGCACGCCGTCTTCGTCGAAACCGTCTGGTTCGGTGAGGCCGTGACGGGTAGGAACCGAACTGACTACGGGCTGCCGCAGGACTCGCGGGATTCGTTCCTGCTCGAGTCGACGGACACCATCGCCTCGGTGAGCGCCGACTACCGGGCCGCGGTCGAACGATCACACGCCGCGGTCGAGGGGCTGGATTTGGACACCGTGCTCACCGGACACAGGTCGGGGCCGCTGCGGCTGCGCTGGGTACTTCTCCATGTCTTGCGTGAGCTCGCTCAGCACTGCGGTCACGCGGACATCCTCCGCGAACAGATCCTGGCCGATCGCTCTCGCCGCGGCTGAGCGGGGTGCTGTGAGGGAGCGGCTGTACGAGGCAGCGATCAACGGGGATCAGCCCTGAGTATGATGTGAGCCCCGCCGGCTCAGAACTACCATGGCTGGCATGAGCAATCGATCGACTGCGGCCGTGGGCGGGCGGCCAGAGCCCCAGCAGCGCACCCCCGACCGCTTCGATCGCCTCCGTCGCTTCGTCACCGCTCGGCCCTGGATCGTCGACTCTCTGCTCTGGGCCCTGCCGATCGCGTACCTCTCGGTCGTCATCGCCGCCTCCCAAGCGGAGCAGAACGCGCTGGCCCTCGTGCCCACCTGGGTGCAGATCGGGATCGTTCTGCTCCAGACCCTGCCGCTCGGCCTGCGACGCGCGGCCCCGCTGTGGAGCTCCTCGCTCATCGCGATCGGCAGTCTGCTCACCGTGCTCACGATGATCGGACCGACATTCGGGATGGTCGCCGTGCCCATCACCGTGTATTCGACGACGGCCTGGGGCACCCGCCTCCACGGTCGCATCGTGCTCGTTCTGGGGCTGATCGGAGCAGTCCTCCTCGGCGGCTGGCTCTACCTCATCTTCCTGCAGACGACGATCGGAGCCGATCCGCGGCCCATGGAGACCGGCGAATACGTGCTCATGGCCGTGGTCGTGGCATTGTGCGCTGCGATCGTGCTCATCGCCTGGCTGTGGGGCGGTGCCGGCTACCGCCGTCGCCGCAGGATCGAGGACATCTGGGAACGCAACCGGCTGCTCGAGCGCGAACGCGAATCCGAGACCCGGCTGGCCGCCGATGCCGAACGCATGCGCATCGCCCGGGAGATGCATGATGTCATCGCCCATTCCCTGTCCGTCGTCATCGCCCAAGCCGACGGGGGACGCTATGCGGCGAAGACCGATCCCTCCGTCGCAGCCGGAGCGCTCGAGACCATCGCACACACGGGCCGGGAGGCGCTGGCGCAGACGCGTTCCCTGCTCGGTTTCCTCCGTGCCGAGGGCGACGACGACCGTCCCTCGGCGCCGCTGCCGGGCATCTCTGACATCGGCTCCCTCATCGCCGATGTGCGGGCGGCGGGCCTTCCGGTCTCGGTCGCCGGTGTGGATGATTTCGACCGCGGACAGCTGCCCGAGGGAGCCTCTCTCGCCGTCTACCGCATCGTCCAAGAGGCGCTGACGAATGTGCTCAAGCACGCCGGGGACGGCGCGCGGGCACATGTCGAACTGCAGGTCGAGGATGAGGAGTTCGTCGCGCGCATCAGCGACAACGGAACCGGACGCGGCAGCAGAACCGGAGGCGACATCGGGACCGGACGAGGCAGCGGGGTCGCCTCGGTTCGCGGAACCGATGATTCGACGCGGAAGAACGGACGCGGGCACGGCATCGTCGGCATGCAGGAACGCGTCGCCCTCTACGGCGGCACCCTCACCGCACGACCGATCCGGTCGACGGGACTGAGCGATCGGAACGAGAAGCGTGATGATGCGACGCCCGGGTTCTCCTCCGGTGCGGTCCCCGGCAGCGCTTTCGGATCGATGACGGGATTCCTCGTCGAGGCCAGGCTCCCGCTGCCCGCCCCGGAAGCAGGCGGAACACGGGCAGATTCCGCTGCCCGGGCAGGATCCGCGGCCCGGACGGGTTCCGCTGCCCGCGCAGATTCCGCTGCGGAGGGGAACCTCGCCGAGGCGGCTCACCCCGGAGCCGAGGAAGGCAGCCGATGAGCGATTGTGATGAGGCGAGGACCGGACCGCTGCGCGTCGTCCTCGTCGACGACCAGGCCCTCGTCCGGGCGGGGTTCGCCATGGTCATCGATTCCCAGCCGGACCTCACCGTCGTCGGACAGGCCGGCGACGGTGTCGCGGGCCTCGACATCGTCACCCAGGACGAACCCGATGTCGTGCTCATGGACATCCGGATGCCCCGCGTCGACGGAATCGAAGCGACTCAGCGGATCCTCGCCCTCGCCGACGCAGGGACGATTCGGGCCCCGAAGATCATCGTGCTCACCACTTTCGACGATGACGAATACGCTCTGCGTGCGCTGCGGGCCGGTGCGGCAGGGTTCCTCCTCAAAGACACCCTGCCCGAGGTGCTCCTCGATTCGATCCGCACCGTCGTCGACGGCGGCGCGGTCATCGCCCCCACCACCACGAAACGTCTGCTCGACACCCGACTGCTGCCCCACCTCCGCGAGGAGGACCCGTCTCATCCCGGGGAAGCTCCGGCATCCTTGGGGACCGGGCAGGCTCCGGCAACTTCGGGGACCGGGCAGGCTCCGACAACCTCGGGGACCGGGGCCCACGTCGCGGCATCTGCATCGGCTGAGGTGGGCGGCAGCCGGCTCAGCGAGGCAGAAGCTCGGCGGCTGGAATCTCTGACTCCGCGGGAGAGGGAAGTCCTCGTGCTCATCGCCACCGGCCTGAGCAACACTGAGATCGGCGAACGGCTCTTCCTCGCGCAGCCGACGGTGAAGACCCACGTCGGTCGTATCCTCATGAAGCTCGAGGCCCGTGATCGCGTGCAGGCCGTCGTGCTCGCCTACGAAGCAGGCCTCGTCGGGCACCGGCGCTGAATCGGAACTCATCGATCCGAACCGGAGCCATCCTCGGGGGAACCGAGATCATCCTCAGGTATGACGGCCGGGTCACGGCCGCCTCGGCGCTGGGGAACAAGACCATCCTCAGGTCCGATGTGCGAGGGCGGGTCGGAGGCGAAGCTGGAGGCATGAACACATCAGCGACGCACACCGACGCCCATCCGTCCCCGAATTCCTCGCCGAACCCCGCCCAGGGCTCGACCCGCGGGCAGGGAGAGAACCCTGCACCGAGGCTGGCCATCCAGGCCATCGGGCTGCGCAAGACCTACGGCACAGGGGATGCGCAGGTCAGGCCGCTCGACGACCTCAGCCTCGACATCGGAGCCGAGCGCTTCACCGCCATCATGGGACCCTCCGGCTCGGGCAAATCGACGCTTCTCAACATGCTCGCCGGACTCGACACCCCGGACTCGGGTGAGGTCTACATCGGTTCCACGGGGATCTCGCGTCTCAGCGACCGCAAGCTCACGGCGCTGCGTCGCGACCGCATCGGCTTCGTCTTCCAGTCGTTCAACCTCGTGCCCGCGATGAACGCAGAGGAGAACATCCTGCTGCCCTCGCAGCTGTCGGGGCAGAAGCCCGACCGCCGGGTCTTCGACCGCATGGTCGACCTGCTCGGTCTGCGGGGGCGTCTCAAACACCGACCCCACGAACTCTCCGGCGGACAGCAGCAGCGAGTTGCCGTCGCCCGCGCCCTCGTGTCCCAACCCGATGTGCTCGTCGCCGACGAACCCACCGGCAACCTCGACTCGAACGCCGGCGAAGAGGTCCTCAACATCCTGCGCGCCTCCGTCGACGAACTCGGCCAGACCGTCGTCATGGTCACCCACGACCCCCGCGCAGCCGCGCGTGCCGACCGTGTCGTCCTGCTCGCCGACGGTCGCCTCGCCGGTGAACTCACTCAGCCGAACCCGGAATCCGTGGCGGCCGCACTGATGAACGTCACGGCATCGCCGGGCAATGCTGCCGGCACCGCTGCGCAGTCGGACGGAGGTGCCCGATGATCCGCATCGCCTGGTCCAACCTCCGCAGCGCCTCCGGGCGCCTGGCTGCGGCGATGATCGCCATCGCCGTGTCCGTGGCCTTCATCGTCGCGGCCCTCCTGTTCTCCCAGTCCTTCGGCGACACCCTGCGCAACCAGGTCAGCGCCGAATGGGCCGGAGCAGACGTCGCCGTCACCGCGACTGCCCCCGACGACCCTGCCGCTGCCGCAGAAGGCTCTGCCTCCTCACCTCTCACGGAGTCCCTGACGAAGACGGTCGCCGAGGTCGACGGGGTCGAGTCCGCCCAGCTCACGGAGTCCGCCTTCGTCTCGGTCACCTCGGGGTCCACCTCGGTGACGGGATCGGCGACGAACCTCCCACAGGGTCACGTCGAGACCATCGAGGGCGCGGTCCCGACCGCGGATGACGAACTCATGCTCCGCGAAGCCGACGCGAAGACCCTCGGGGCCGGAGTCGGCGACACCATCAGCCTCGACGAATTCGACGGGGCCGGTCGTCCTTCCGGCGACGGACCGAGCTACACCGTCTCCGGAATCATGCCCGGCTCCTCGGCCGCAGGAATGAACCTCTACCTCACCGACGGCGGGCTGAAGACCGCACCGGGTGAGCTCATGGCCGATTCCATCCGGATCGTCGCCGACGACGGCAGCGATCGCACGGCACTCGCCGAGGCAGTCGAATCCGCGCTCGCCGACACCGGAGATGAGCAGGGCGTGACGGTCCAGACCGTCGACCAGGTCGTCGACGAGCAGATGGAATCGCTCTCTGACAGCTCGGACATCCTCTCGACGATCGGCATCGCCTTCGGACTGCTGGCCGCCGGAGTCGCAGCACTCGTCATCTCGAACACCTTCAACGTCCTCGTCGCCTCCCGCATCCGGGTCCTCGCGCTCTTCCGCGCCGTCGGTGCCTCACGCCGGCAGGTGCGCGGAGCCGCCGTGGTCGAGAGTCTCAGCCTGGGCATCGTCGGCTCCGTGCTCGGCGTCGGGCTCGGTCTCCTCATCGGCTGGGGACTGTCCTCCCTGGTCCGGGCCCTGTGGATGCCGGAGTTCGCCCAGATGTCGCTGACCCCCGCGGCGTTCATCGTCGGTCCGGTCGTCGGCATCCTCGTCACCCTCGCGGCGGGGCTGATCCCCGCTATCCGCGCCTCCCGGGTCTCCCCGATCGAGGCCATGCGCCCGGTCGACGTGCCTGCCGCCGTACCGCGAGTCCGGTGGGTGCGACTCACTCTGGCGCTCGTGCTCGGCATCGCCGGAATCGGCCTGTGCCTGCTCGGTGCCACCAGCCACAACGTGCTGTTCGGCATCGCCGGCTGCTTCGCCCTCTTCGTCGCCCTCCTCATCGGTGCCCGCGTCTTCGTCCCGCCGCTGGTGGCGCTGCTGGCCGGGTTCGTCGGCCTGTTCACCCGGCGCTCGCCTGCCGTGAAGCTGGCCGGACGATCGGCGAGCACGGCAGGAGGCCGCACCGCCTCGACGACGGGGGCGCTGCTCATCGGCGTCACCCTCGTCACCGCCGTCGTCGTCGGGTCGGCAAGCCTGCAGCGGACCCTCGAACTCGCCACCGCCGAGGACACCCCCGTCGATCTCGTCGTTTCGACCACGGGCCACAGCGGTGGCGACGAAGCGAAGATCGCCTCCGTGCTCGATGATTCGCCGATCGTCGAGGAGCGCGTGAACGTCCCTGCTCCCACCGCCGAGGTGGGCGTCGAGGGAACGAAGAGCTCGGGCGATGTGGCGATCACCAGCGCCGAGGCGGCCGCCGACTCCCCAGTCCTGCGCAGTGAGGGGTACGACATCGATGAGGGCACGATCCTCATCGACCCGAGATCGATGGGACTCGACGACGCGGATTCCGACGTCGACGGCCAGACCGCGACCGTCCGCCTCGGCGAGCAGGACCTCGACCTCACGATCGAGACCTCGTACGACGTCCCCGCGGGGACGGCTCTGGTCAGCGGCGCCGATGCGAAGACCCTCAAGACATCTGGCGGCGACGATGTGGCCGAACAGACGTGGGCGAAGATCGCCGATGACGCTTCGAGTTCGCAGATCGAGGTCCTGACCTCAGAACTCGACGCCGTCGGTGCCACAGGTGATGCGACTGCGGCACAGCATCGGGCGGAGTTCGCCTCGATGTTCCAGGTCGCTCTGACCGTGGTGCTCGGGCTCCTCGCCGCCGCGGTGGTCATCGCGGTGATCGGGGTGAGCAACACGCTCACGCTCTCTGTCATCGACCGGCGCAGGGAAGGCGCGCTGCTGCGGGCGCTCGGCTTCACCCGCTCGGCGATGTCGCGGATGATCACGATCGAATCGCTGCTGATGACGCTCATCGCGCTGGTCGCCGGCGCCGTGGTGGGCACGTTCTACGGATGGGTCGGAACGGCGTCGCTGATGCCTGCGGCCGCGGACCCCGTCCTGTCGGTGCCGTGGGCGCAGATCGGACTGATCGGCGTCGCCGCGGTGCTGGCCGCAGTGCTCGCCTCGGCGATTCCGGCGAGGTCGATGTCGCGGATCGCGCCGGCCAAGGGGATGAGCATGGAGTGAGTACGTGCCCGGCGCCGGGCACGGAGCCAGGTTCGGGCACGTGTCTCGATTCGGGCACTTGTCTCGAATCGGCCACTTGTCTCGATTCGGCCGCGGGCGGGAGGTTGAGGCCTCCCGTTCGCGGCCGTGTCGGTGTGACCCAGTAGACTTAGCGAGTAATGACATCCCCTTTTCACTTCGAGGTGAAGCACTCTCATGCCAGCAATCGTTGTCGTCGGCGCTCAGTGGGGCGACGAAGGTAAAGGTAAGACCACCGACATCCTCGGCACCAGCGTCGACTACGTGGTCAAGCCCAATGGTGGGAACAACGCCGGCCACACGGTTGTCGTCGGAGGAGAGAAGTACGAACTCAAGCTTCTGCCCGCCGGTATCCTCTCACCCAACGTCACCCCGGTCATCGGCAACGGCGTCGTCGTCAACCTCGAGGCGCTCTTCGAGGAGATCGATGCACTCGAGTCCCGCGGAGCCGACACCTCGAAGCTGCGGATCTCGGCGAACGCCCACCTCGTGGCGCCCTACCACCAGACGCTGGACAAGGTGACGGAGCGGTTCCTCGGCAAGCGCGCCATCGGCACCACCGGCCGCGGCATCGGCCCGGCGTACATGGACAAGATCGGGCGCCTGGGCATCCGCGTCCAGGATGTCTTCGACGAATCCATCCTGCGGCAGAAGATCGAAGGGTCCCTGCGGCAGAAGAACGAACTGCTCGTCAAGGTCTACAACCGTCGCGCTGTGTCTGTCGAGGAGATCGTCGAATACTTCGAACCCTTCATCGAACGGCTGCGCCCCTACGTCGCCGAGACCGAGCTCATGCTCAACGAGGCGCTCGACCGCGGTGAGGTCGTCGTCATGGAGGGCGGCCAGGCGACGATGCTCGACGTCGACCACGGCACCTACCCGTTCGTCACCTCGTCGAACCCGACCGCCGGCGGATCCTGCGTCGGAACGGGCATCGGACCGACCCGGATCAACCGCGTCGTCGGCATCGTCAAGGCCTACACCACACGCGTGGGAGCCGGCCCGTTCCCCACCGAGCTCTTCGACGAGATGGGCGAATACCTGCAGAAGGCCGGCGGAGAATTCGGAGTCAATACCGGACGCCCGCGCCGCTGCGGCTGGTACGACGCGGTCATCGCCCGCTACGCCGCACGCACCAACGGCTTCACCGACTATGTGCTGACGAAGCTCGATGTGCTCACCGGAATCGACCGGATCCCCGTCTGCGTCGCCTACGACGTCGACGGAGTGCGTAAGGACGAGATGCCGGTGTCCCAGACCGAGTTCCACCACGCGAAGCCGATCTTCGAGTACTTCGACGGCTGGAGCGAGGACATCACGAAGGCCCGAACCTTCGACGACCTTCCCGAGAATGCGCAGAAGTACGTGCTCGCCCTCGAGGAGCTTTCGGGTTGCCGGATGTCGGTCATCGGTGTCGGCCCTGATCGCGAACAGTCGATCGTGCGCCACGACCTGCTGGACTGAAA
Organism: Brevibacterium spongiae; assembly: GCF_026168515.1. Taxonomy (NCBI): domain Bacteria; kingdom Bacillati; phylum Actinomycetota; class Actinomycetes; order Micrococcales; family Brevibacteriaceae; genus Brevibacterium; species Brevibacterium spongiae. Next base: position 794,795 of record NZ_CP093443.1, read on the forward strand.
GACTCGGGCCCTGAGGGCTGGGTGACTCGGCCCCTGAGGACTGAGGAGCGAGTGAAGGGCGGGGCCGACTGTGTGTCGGTCCCGCCCTTCACTGTGTGCAGTGTGCTGGGACTGCTGGACTGGGTCCTGCTATCCGCGCAGCTGGCGGATGGACTCGATCGCTCCGTCATAGGCGGCGGAGATGTCGACGAGGTCGATGCGTTCCGGTAAGTCGCCGGAGTGTTGGTGGCGCAGGAGGAACTCCACCGTCGCGCGGGCCGTGGCTTCGTCATTGCCCAGGACGCCGTCGGAGACCTCCTCTGCATCGGAGAGCATCAGATCGATCTCATCGGTGCCCGTGTCAGTGTGGATGCTGGCCAGGTACTCTCCTGTGTCCTGCAGCTCGACGTCAATGGTCTCTTCAGCCATGCCGACCTCCCAATATTCGGTGCGTGAAGGCTCTCTTTTCAGCATAGACCCGAATCGCAGCCTCTTGGGTCCGGCGGCAGAAGGTGGCATCGTGGCAGGCAGGACAGCGGATACCGCAGCAGGGAAGGAACAGTCATGCCACAGGCCTCACGCCTGACCGAAGCGGCCTATCAAGGTGCCGCACTCGACGTCGACGAAGACTTCTACTCACGCATCGGCAAGGAAACCGGCGACCGAGACACCGTCGACACGTTCACCATTCCGATCCGGTCCGGTCAGGCGTGGGAGATCCCAGCCGGACACGTCTGTCGGATCTCCACGGTCGACGGCCCACAAGTCGGTGACCTCAACCTGTGGAACCGCCGCGACCCCAGGGAACGGTTCTGGGCGGCCCGGACCCGGCAGCTGCAGGCCGCCCACGTCTCGACCTTCGACCGGCTGTGGTCGACACTGCCGTTTCTGCGCCCGATGGCCACGATCGTCGGCGACACCCTGGCCGACTACGGCACCGACTCTGAGGGCGGCCGCCTGCATGACACCTTGGGCACCCGCTGCGATCCCTACGTGTCACAGATGCTCAGCGGCGTGGACTTCGACTATCACTGCCATTCGAACCTCGTCCGCGCGATCGTGCCGTTCGGGCTCACCGAGTTCGACGTCCACGATGTGCTCAACGTTTTCCAATGCACGGGGCTCAATGACAACGACGAATATTTCATGAAGACCTGCCCGGCGAAACCCGGGGACTACTTTGAGTTCTTCGCCGAGCAGGACCTGCTCGCGGCACTGTCCACCTGCCCCGGAGGGGACCTGTCCGCGCCCATGTTCGGCGAGGACGGCGACGACGCGGTCGAGAACTGCCATCCTCTGCAGGTCACGGTCTATCGGCTGCCCGAGCACCTCCTCGGCGAGTGGACCGAACCGGCATCACCGAACTATCGCGGCGGACACGGACTCCGCCCCCAACCGTGGGCCTGAACTCACCCGTGCCCGGAGCACGGCCGTGGGTTTGAACATGGCCCCACCTGCGAAAGGAACCGCATTGTCATCGTCATCGCTCGTCGCCAGGTATGCCCATCGGCTCGGACTCGACAGCTCGGAAGAGGTGCTGCGGCGTCGGGCGGAAGGGACGCCTGCCGAGGTCATCGACCTCATCGACGAGCTGCTGAGCGCCCACGTGCGGTCGATCTGCTTCGAGAACCTCGACGTCATCGCCGTACGTGCGGCAGGTGAGCCTCGCGGCATCCCCATCGAGCTCGACTCCCTGACCGCGAAGCTCCTCGATGCCGGTCGCGGCGGCTACTGCCACGAACACGCGATACTCATCCGTGCCGTGCTCACCGAGCTCGGTTTGAGTGCCTATCCGATCCTCGCCCGCGTCCACCTCGGCGAGGGGAGAACCTCACCGGGAGGGCTGACGCATCAGGCGACGGTCGTCGATCTGGACGGTCGGCGGTACCTCGTCGATCCCGGATTCGGCGGCGGGACTCCGGAGGCTGCACTCGCATTCGACGCGGAGGCTGGGCCACGGATGACCGAGCACGGAGAGCACCGACTGGTCCCGGCCGATACCGTGCTGGAACCGACGATGCGGGCCGAAGCCGACTGGGCACTGCAATCCCGGACCAGCGCTGACCAAGAGTTCCGCACCGTCTATGCCTTCGCAGACATCGCACGTGAGCAGGCCGACCTCGAAGTGTCGAACTGGTTCACGGCGACGAAGCCCAGCACACGTTTCACCGGGGCGCCGGTGGTGGCGAGGGCTCTCGACAACGGTGGGAAGGTCTCGCTCGAGGGCCGTCATCTGCGCAGTCGTCGACCGGGCAGCGAGCCCGAACTCTCCGAGCGGACCCTGACTGATTCCGCCGAGTTCGCCGCAGTGCTCGGTGAGGACTTCGGGTTCGACCTCGACCGTTCCTTCACCGACCCGATCTGGGACATCGCCCGGCGGTCCTGACTGGCCGTACGGTTCTGTCCCACGGCCACAGCTGCGTCGGGTCTACACTGGCGCCATGTCCGCGTCGCGCAGTGACGAGCTGACCCGCAAGCCTCACCCGAGGCTGCGACCGTTCGTGGGCGATTACGCCGGCTACGACATCTCCGGCGTCCCCGCGGGGACGCATCTCGGGCTGCCGTCGGGAACGCTGACCTTCATCGTCTCGATCGACGAACCGCTGTGCCAGGTCGATGCACAGACCGGCACGAGCGAGCACTTCGACGTCCTGCTGGCCGGTCTCCACCTGCGCCCCACTCACATCGCTCATCCCGGGACGATGGCCGGAATCCAGATCAATTTCAATCCGCTGGCGCCGCGTGCCTTCTTCGGCATACCCGCCGGTGAATTCGCCCATCACAGCGTGGACCTTGCCCACATCTCCGGGCCGTTGGCCGCCGAGCTCCACGAACGGGTGAATGCCGAGACCGAATGGTCCGCACGGTTCGCCGCCGTCGACGAGGTGCTCATGCGCACGATCGATGACGCCATCCGTCCCCGCGCCGAGGTGGTCGCCGCCTGGCGTCGCATCGCCGACAGCCATGGCGGGCTGCCCGTGTCGCTGCTGGCCGATGGCATCGGCTGGAGCCGACGCCACCTCACCACCCAGTTCCGCTCGGAATATGGGATCGGTTCGAAGGACGCGGCGCGCGTCGTCCGCTTCGATCGGGCCAGGCGACTGGTGTCGACGGGGCAGACGTCGTTGGCCGAGATCGCTGTGATCTGCGGCTATGCCGATCAATCGCACCTCAACCGGGACTTCCAGGATTTCGTCGGACTCAGCCCGCGCCAGTGGTTGGCCGATGATGACCTGGCGCGACGGGCCGCGGTGGGGTCGGATTCTGTGGGAGCCGCCTCGTCGAGCGAATGATCTGTTCCCATTCGTCCAAGACCGGGCGCGGGGGAGGCGTCGATGATGGAGATCCAGCCAAGACGATCAGAGGAGTAAACATGTCCGACACGAATGCCAATGTCTGGCCCACCTTCCGCTACCGCGATGCCAAAGCGGCGATCACCTTCCTGCAGGAAGCACTCGGCTTCGACGTCGTCGCCGAGTACACGAACGCCGACGATCCCGACCGCGTCGACCACGCTGAACTGGCGTGGCCCGAAGGCGGGGGAGTGATGCTCGGATCCGTCCGCGATGACGGCGGGGCCATGACGAAGACCGGAGTCGCCTCGGGGTCGGTGTATCTGGCCGCCGGGAACGTCCGCGAACTCCATGCGCGTGCGCTCGCCGCAGGTGCCACCGAAGTCATGGGCCTGACCGAACAGGACTACGGATCCCTCGACTTCAGCATCCAGGATCCGGAGGGCGTGCTGTGGTCGATCGGCAGCTACCGCGGGGCGCAGGGCGACTGACGGGTGCTGGCGGGCCGACAGGTGGAGATGCCTCTGCCGTTCGCGGGGCACCGCCCCGAGGCGTCCGCCCGTCGGCGTGCCGGAGCACCGGGGGCGCTATGACCTGAGGACGGCGTCTGCGGCCATGTAGAGCGTCTCGGTCTCCAACTGTACGAGCGAGTCTTCGGACGGCAGAGCTCGTTCGAGCGAGAGTCCGGAGAGGACGGTGCAGAGAAAGCGCGCCGACTGGGGGATGCGGGTGCTGTCGGTGAGCGCTCCCTCATCGGCAAGCACCTGAAGCCATGCTTCGACGCGGCGCTGCCCGTCGCGCTGCATGGCCAGATACGCCTCGCGCACATCGTCGGTCTGCTCAGCGGAGATGAAGCTCTCCGTGACCGTCGTCATCGCCGCGCGAGATTCGGCGCCGATCCCAGCCATGGCCAGAACCTGGCGAAGGCATCCGACCAGGCGATCACGCGGCGGAACCGCGGAATCGTGGATGTCAGTGCGCGGCAGGAACCAGTCGTAGACGCGCCGCATGACCTCATCTCGCAGCAGCTGCTGGGTGGGGAAATGATGCCGCAGGGAGCCTGTGCTCACACCCACGCGGGCTGCGACTGCCCGCACGCTCAGTTTGGCCGTCACTCCCTCCTCGGCGATGATGTCCGCCGCTGCGGCGAGGATGCGATCTCGAGTGTCCCCACGTTCAGTCCCACTCATACGTGCACCGACTCCGTTCCCCTATCGCTGACCAATACACCGTGTTAGTATACTCGTGAACTCACCAATACGCTGTGTTGGAAATACTTCGAGTGCCGAAGGAGCACCCAGATGCTTCGACAGTGGAGACGTCGTCGAGCGATCGAGCGGATTGAGCACGGGGACGGGAGGGTGCTGTCGCCGTTCCGGTGGTGGCAGCTGCTCGGCCGGTCGCTCTTTCATCTCGAGCATCACGATTCCGAAGCCCGTCCGGTCCGCTATTCGGTCGACGTCCGCCAGTGGAAGACTGACGAGAACGGCTATCTCAAGGTCTTCCTCTATCGGGATGGTCGCCAGCATGCGGTTTCGCGAGTTCCTGCCGTTTTTCCGGTCGAGGGTGGGAGCATCGAAGTCGCCGCGAGCAACTTCGGATTGAAGCGATGCCACTTCGTCGCCGAAGACGGGGCCGAGAAGCAGTTGCAGCCGGATGGCCGGTCCGCAGAGGGGAGGCGAGCGAAATTGGATGAGCGTCGCCCGCGCCTCAGCCGTGCGATGGGAGTGATCTCAGTCGTGGTTCTGCTGGTCGGAGTCGCACTGCTGCTACAGGAGATCGCCGTGCCAGTCCTGCGGATTCCTCCGATCGCCGAACGGATCGGCCCCATCGAGCCGCTGTTCACGATGCCTCTGTGGGTCACGATCGGCATCGCCGTCGTGACCGCTGTGGCGAGTACCGAAAGGGCGCTGCGAATGCGATACCGCTGGTGGCTCGACGCGGCAGGGAACTGACAGCTTGGTGATGGCCGTTTCCGCCTGATGGATCGTCGGGCCGGGGTCCTCATTCCACCCGCGCGCTCACCCCATCGGCCCACCGATAGGGCCGAGTGGCGAGCATGGCGCCGATCGAGCGGCGCAGGCGGGACACCTCGGCGCGGACGGTGACCACATGGTCGCAGTCCCCGTGCAGTCGCCGGCTGAGATCGCCGGTGGTGATCCCGGATGGACCCGCCGAGGTGACCGCTGCCAAAATCTGCGCCCGCCGTGGCGTGAGCGGAACGACAAACGGCTCATCACCCGAGTGGATCTCGAGCACGGGCGGATCCGCTGAGGTTCTCAGGGTGACGGAAGCGCGGCGGTCACCTGCGGGCCGCAGAAGCCAGCCGCCGGTGATCTTCTCCGGTCGGCACAGTCCTGCACCGGGGATGAGGATCGAACGGTCAGCGGCCGGCACTTCGATGCGGTCGCGGCTGCGCACTCCCTGCTGATAGGCCACCCACCCGGCATCATCGACGACAAGCGCGGGACCCGGCGTCCCCGCCAGCATCGCCGACATCCGATCACGCAGGGTATTCAGCTGCTCCTGCTGAGCGATCATCAGCCGCGCCTCGGCCAGGCGGACCGCAGTGGTCACCAGGGACTGCACCGCCGGGTGCAGAGTCATCGCCGGTCCGCTGATGTCGACGACGCCGAGGAGCGTCCCGTCGTCAGGATCATGAACTGGTACGGCACTGCAGTACCAAGGATGTTGCGTGGACTCGAAATGCTCTGCGGAGAAGAGCTGGACCGGAGCCTCCTCGGTGAGTGCAGTGCCGATGGCATTCGTCCCGACCGTCGATTCGGCCCAATGGGCACCCTCGACGAATCCGAGATCATCGGCCTGCCGCCTGGCTGAGACCGCTCCGTCGCGCCACAGGATGACCCCATCGGCATCGGTGACGACGAGGATGAACGGCGCGGCATCCGGGGCCCTCAGCAGCACCGATCGCATCTCGTCGACGACCAGCCGCAGCTTCGATCTCTGCCGGCGGGATTCGACCTCCGCAGTGTCATCGACGATTCGACGGTTCGCCCCCGCAGGGTCGAGCCCCAAGCGCAGCATCCGATCCCACGAGCGCCTGACGAGCGCGCGCGGTTGCACCGGGGGCGAGGCCCCGGCGATCACAGCATCGTGAATGCGTGTCAGATCCCTGGCGAGATGCGCCAGATCCGGCTGAAGCATGACTTGAGTATAGGTCGGGACAACGGTCCTGACCATGACACCGATGCAACTCGATGCAACTCTTCCTCCGCTGCATCGCCGGGATTAGCTTGGAGTCACTGAACTCAATGAGGAGGAATGAGATGACAACGACGATTGACCGTCCGCGACTGACTGCCGATGACATCGCCACGGCATGGCTCCAGGAATTCGAGGCCGCGCTGGCCAGCCGCGACATCCCCGCCGCGGCGGGCCTGTTCGCCACAGACAGCTACTGGCGCGACCTTGTGTCCTTCACCTGGAACCTCAAGACCGTTGAGAACCCCGATGGAGTCACCGACCTGCTGGCCCACAATCTCGACCGGGTCTCACCAGCGGACTTCGGTCTTGCCGAGCCCGCGGCCACGGCAGACGGAGTCACCGAAGCCTGGTTCACCTTCACCACCTCGGTGGGACGCGGCAAAGGCCTCGTCCGGCTCATCGACGAGGACGGCACCAAAGCATGGACCATGCTGACCTCACTGCAGGAGATCGCCGGCCACGAAGAGCCACGCGGCACCCGAAGGGTCAAAGGTGCAGAACACGGAGTCGATCCTGAACGGAAGAGCTGGTCGGAGAAGCTCGCCGAGGAGGATGCGGCCTGGGGCAAGACCGCCGACCCGTACATCCTCGTCGTCGGTGGGGGACAGGGCGGAATCGCTCTGGGCGCTCGCCTCCGCCAGCTCGGTGTTCCCGCACTCGTCATCGATCGGTGGGACCGCCCCGGTGATCAGTGGCGCTCACGATACAAATCCCTGTGCCTGCATGATCCCGTCTGGTACGACCACCTGCCGTACCTGAAGTTCCCGGACAACTGGCCGGTCTTCGCACCCAAGGACAAGATCGCGGACTGGCTGGAGTTCTATACGAAGGTGATGGAGATCCCGTATTGGTCGGCCACGTCAGCCACCTCGGCGAAATATGACGAAGCGGCCGGCCAGTGGACGGTCGATGTCGAACGGAACGGGGAGAAGCTGACGCTGCGACCCACCCACCTGGTGATGGCCACGGGCATGTCCGGCAAACCGAACACCCCCACCTTCCCCGGCTCGGACGTGTTCAAGGGCGAACAGCAGCATTCCTCCCAGCACCCGGGGCCCGACGCATATGCAGGCAAGAAGGTCGTCGTCATCGGCAGCAACAACTCGGCGTTCGACATCTGCGGTGCTCTGTATGAAAGCGACGCCGACGTCACCATGGTGCAGCGTTCGAGCACGCACATCGTCAAAAGCGATTCGCTCGTCGACATCGCGATGGGCGACCTGTACTCCGAACGAGCGCTGGACAACGGTGTGACGACGGAGAAGGCGGATCTCATCTTCGCCTCGCTTCCGTACCGGATCATGCACGAATTCCAGATCCCCCTCTACGACCAGATCAAGGAACGCGATAAGGACTTCTACCAGCGGATGGAAGCCGCCGGCTTCGACCTCGACTTCGGAGACGATGAGTCGGGTCTGTTCCTCAAATACCTGCGCCGAGGTTCGGGCTACTACATCGACGTCGGATCGGCAGAGCTCGTCGCCGACGGCAAGGTGAAGCTCGTCAAGGGGCAGGTCGACCACCTCACCGAGGATGCCGTTGTACTCGACGACGGCACCGAGCTTCCGGCAGACCTCGTCGTCTACGCCACCGGCTACGGTTCGATGAACGGCTGGGTCGCCGACCTCGTCGACCAGGAGACCGCAGACAAGGTCGGCAAGTGCTGGGGACTGGGCTCCGAGACGACGAAGGATCCGGGTCCGTGGGAGGGCGAGCAGCGCAATATGTGGAAGCCCACCCAGCAGGAGAATCTGTGGTTCATGGGCGGCAACCTCCACCAGGCCCGGCACTACTCGCTCTACCTGGCCCTCCAGCTCAAGGCCCGCTACGAGGGGATGGACACCCCGGTATACGGGCTGCAGGAGGTCCATCACGTGAGCTGACAGGTGCGGCTGACTCCCAAACTGGGGCGGTCGGAAAATCGGCTCTTGGGTGGTCGAAATGGTCACGTTCTGCAGCACGGAACGTGACCATTTCGACCTCCTAGTGCGTGTGCCAAGCCGAGGTGTGCAGAGGCAGGTGCTTTAGAGTCCGAGGCGTTTGAGGATCCGTTTGACGTGTGCGAGTGCATCGTCCTGCGAGAGTCCGAAGTTCTGGTTGAAGTACATGCCGTCGCCGATAAGCTGGATCGTCATCGCCAGATCAGCATCGCCGAGGTGGTCGTTGAGCGTGTTGAACCACGCTTCCCTGGTCGTGCGCAGCGCGGCCTTCGCATCGTCGTTCTCCAGGGCCAGGCACCCTGCGGCGATGAGGCTGCGGTCAAGTGCGGTGCCGACCTCGGCCGAGGTCTCGAGGTAGTGATAGTGAAGACGCTCGCCGGCGGCCTTCATCTCCTCGACGTCCTCGGCGACGAGAAGCTCGAGCCGCTCAAGGCTGCCTCTGATGAGCTCGGCCTTCGACCCGAAGTGATAGAGCAGTCCGCCCTTGGAGACTCCTGCGCGAGCTGCCACCGCGTCGAGGGTGGCACCGGCAGTGCCGTGCTCGTCGAGGAGTTCGTCGAACGCGTTGAGCAGCTTCTCTTTGGTCTCGGACGGATTGCGTGCCATGACCACGAGCCTAGTCGATCAGGCGCAGAGGCCGAGTCGATCGGGCGCGGAGGCCGCGTCGGTGCAGCCGATCTGCGCATTCGCTGAGCATTCGACTCAGACACGGGTTCGAGCTTTTCAACTGTACCGTCCGGACGGTACAGTGGAACGCATGACGACGACACTCGCTCCACAGCTGCGTGCCGGCCGCCGCGAATGGGCAGGCCTGGCCGTGCTCATGATCCCTGTGCTGCTGATCTCCATCGACAACACCGTGCTCGGCTTCGCCATCCCGGCCATCAGCACCGGGCTGCACCCGACCGGTGTCCAACTGCTGTGGATCGTCGATATCTACGCGCTCATGCTCGCCGGTCTGCTGGTGGCCATGGGCAGCCTCGGCGATCGGCTGGGACGCCGACGCCTCCTCCTCATCGGAGCCGCAGGCTTCGGGCTGGCATCGCTGCTCGCGGCATTCTCCACCTCGGCGGAGATGCTCATCGTCGCCCGGGCGCTGCTCGGCGTATTCGGTGCCACACTCATGCCCTCGACGCTCTCACTCATCCGCAACATCTTCGCCCACGACAAGGACCGTCGCATCGCGATCGCCACCTGGGCCGCGATGTTCTCCGGCGGAGCGGCGCTCGGGCCCATCCTCGGCGGCATCCTGCTCGAGCACTTCCACTGGAGCTCGATCTTCTTCATCAACCTGCCGCTCATCGCGCTCTTCATCCCGGCGGCCGCTCTGCTTCTGCCTGAATCCCGCGATCCGAACCCCGGCCGGTTCGACCCGTTCTCCATCATTCTGTCGATGCTCGCGCTCACTCCGCTCGTCTTCGCCATCAAGCACGCGATGTCCGAAGGCGTCGACATCCTCTTCTGGGCCAGCCTGTCCGTGGCGATCATCGCCGGTGCGAGTTTCGTCCTCCGGCAGCTCGCCACTCCCAATCCGATGCTCGACGTCCGGCTCTTCGCCAACCGGGTCTTCACCTCGGCAGTGGTCTCGAACCTGCTCAGCGTCATGGGGCTGGCCGGATTCCTCTATTTCGGCACCCAGCTCCTGCAGCTCGTCCTGGGACTCTCCCCGCTCGAGGCCGCCCTCGTGCTCATCCCGGGACTGGTGACATCGATCGCGGCAGGCTACTTGGTCGTCCCGATCGTCGCCCGCCTCGAACCGAGAATCGTCGTGCCGAGCGCGCTCGCGCTCAACGCCGTCGGAATGGGAATCGTCGCCTTCACCCCCGAGCATTCGGTGGTGGGCATGCTGCTCGCCTTCCTCGTCCTCGGCATCGGGCTGGGCGGGGCCGAGGTCATCACGAACGACCTCATTCTCTCCGCGGTCCCGGCTCGCAAGGCGGGAGCCGCCTCGGCGATATCGGAAACCGCCTACGAGTTCGGATCGGTGCTCGGCACCACCGTCCTCGGGGGACTGTCGACCTTTGTCTACGGATCCGCACTGCAGTCCACTCTCGGGGACAGGGCGGACCGGCCGCAGTTCGAGACCTTGGGCTCGGCCCTCGAACACGCCGGAACCCTGAGCGCGGCCGCGGGGGAGCGGATCACCGAGGTGGTCGTTCCCGCCTTCGAACTCGGCGTGCAGTGGGCGGCAGGTTCGGCAGTCGTCCTCGTCCTCGTCGCCGCGGTGCTCACGAGCTTCGGTCTCAAGGGTGCAGGACGGCTCATGCCCGGTGCTGACGCTACGGCGCAGGGCGAGAAGGATGCCCTACACTCGCAGACATGAGCCGCGAGACCCGATCCCCGTACGAGCGGGCGCTCGGGTCGCGAGTCGACGAACTGCATCCGGCGCTCCGCCGCTATTTCGCTGCGATTCCCGCAGGCTCCGTCGGAATCGGAGAAGGGGTCTTCGAGGTCTTTGGCTCCGAGCGACGGTGGCTGCGCCCGCTCCTGGCCGTGGCCAGGCGGTGCAGGGTGATCGTGCCAGGCATGCACCGTGGGGTGCCGTTCCGCGTCGAGAACCGGACTGTGAGCGGTCGGCAGACAGCGACGCGCACCATGCGGTTGGACTCGGGTGAATGGTCGATGGTCGACGCAGTGTCCGTCGTTCGAGGCGGTGTCGTCGACGTGCTCGGGATGCCGTCCATCGTCGAGGCCGAATTCTCCGTCGACGTCGTCGATGGGGGACTGCGGTTGAACAGTTCTCGAATCGCCCTCCGGCTCGGTCGGCTGCGAGTGTCCGTGCCGAAAGCCGTTCGCCCCGCCATTGCCCTGAACGAGCGCTTCGACGACACAATCGACCGGCAGAGAATCGACCTCGTCGTCGATGTGCCGATGATCGGACGTGTCTATGAATACACCGGAACCTTCACCTATCGCATCGCCGAACTCCGCACCGTCGCGAGGAAGAGCCGGTGTGAGGAAGAACCGACGCGACAGACCGTGAAGTGAGAGGCGGCGAGCCTCAGGAATGAGGGCCCGAGAACGACGAAGGCGACCGCCCCCGCAGTGGGCCGGCCGCCTTCGTCGTCAGGACAGGAACGGAGTCGCGCCGCTGATCAGTGGACAGCATCCTCTGCCACGGCGACCTGATCCTGCGTCGTCTGCTTCTGCCGCCTGCGGGCCAGCACCCTACCGATACCGGTGTAGATGAGGGCGGCGATGAGCACAAGGTAGAGCACAATCGTAATCGGCGAGGACACGAGTGTCCCTGCGTCGCCGCCGGCAGCCAACAGTGCATCCCGCAGACTCGACTCGGCCAAGGGTCCGAGCACCATGCCGATCATCAGCGGTGCCAGAGGCACGCCGTAGCGTTTGAGCACGAAGCTGATGATGCCGATGCCCAGCAGGATGAGCAGCTCGAACGTCGATGCGGATGTGGCGTAGATGCCCAGACCACAGAACACCGCGATGCCGCCGTACAGGTACGGGTCCGGGATCTTCAGCAGCTTCGCCCACAGGGGAGCGAACGGCAGGTTGATGATGAGCAGAACGATCATCGCGAGGAAGAAGCTCGCCAGCAGACCCCACACCAGCTCGGGGGAGCGGTCGAAGAGCAGCGGGCCGGGCTGGATGCCGTACTGGCGGAACGCTGCGAGCATGATCGCCGCGGTCGCCGAGATCGGCAGACCCAGAGCCAACAGGGCACCCATGGCAATGCCCGTCGTCGCCGAACCGGCCGCCTCGGGGGCGGCAAGTCCGCGGATCGCGCCCTTGCCGAACTGCGGATCCTTCCGGCGGGCATCGAGCTTGCGCTCAAGTCCGTAGGCCATGAACGTCGGCACATCGGCTCCGCCGACCGGGATGACGCCGAAGGGCAGGCCGATCGCGGTGCCGCGCAGCCACGCGGGCACGGCCTGGCCGAACTCCTTGCGGCTGAGGTAGGGACGGCCGGAGGCGTTGATCGTATTGTCCGTGGCCTTCCGACGGATCCGCGAGGCGATGAAGAACACCTCGCCGAGAGCCAGGATGCCCACAGTCACCGTGACCAGGGAGACCCCGTCGAAGAGCTCGGGAACACCGAAGGTGAAGCGCTCGGTGCCGGAGACGGAATCGATGCCGATGACGGAGATTCCGATGCCGAGCACGAGTGCCATGAGGCCCTTGAGCACCGAATCGGCAACCACCGAGGAGGTCGCGACGAAGGCGAAGAGCGCGAGAGCGAAGAACTCGGCCGGGCCGAAGCTCGTCGACAGCGACGCCAGGGCCGGTGCCACGAAGATGACCAGCGAACAGGAGACGAGCCCGCCGATGAACGCACCGATCGCAGCCGTGGCCAGAGCCTGCGGAGCCCGTCCGGCCCGGGCCATCTTGTGGCCTTCGAAGGTCGAGGCGATCGCCGAGGCCTGACCCGGTGTGTTCATGAGGATCGCCATCGTCGAATCGCCGAAGAGACCGCCGAAGTAGACGCCGGAGAACATGATGAACGCGCCGGTCGGGTCGAGGGCGAACGTCATCGGCAGCAGCAGCGCCACGGCCATCGACGAGCCCAGTCCGGGGAGCACGCCGACAGCGGTGCCGAGGAAGCAGCCGACGACGACCCACAGCAGGTTCATCGGCGTCAGAGCATGTGAGAAGCCCTCGAAGAGGGACATGAGAGCGTCCATATCAGAACCCGCCTCCCAGAATGCCCGAAGGCAGGTTGAGTCCCAGCATCACCGCGAAGGCGATGTAGACCAGGGACGAGAAGGTCAGTGCCAGGGTGAGATCGAACAGAGGCTTCTTCGACCCCATCGACCTCGCCACGCACCAGAACAGGAGGGCCGCTGCGATGATCCAGCCGGCGAACTCGAGGATGAGTGCGAAGGCCGCGAAACCGCCTGCGCCCCAGGCCAGGGACACGAAGTCGCTGTGCGTGCGATGCTTCGAATCGGCGGCCCGTGCCGCGGCCAGAGCCTGGCGATCGTCCTCCGGTTCGTCCTCCTCGTGCGGGGACAGCCGAGAGGCCGAGACCGCCGAGGTGACCGGCGTCGAGAACGCCTTGTCCTCCTCCGCGGTCGCCGGCACTTCGTCGTCGACTTCGACCGGCTCCGGGGTGCGGATATAGGCGATCGTCAGCAGGACCGTCAGCGCATAGCCGACGAGCATGATGAGCATCGGGAAGAACTGAGGGCCCGGTTTGTCGGCATCCTCGGCGACCTCCATCGTGAGGATGCCGACGAGCAGGTACGTCGAGAATGCGCCCATGATGAGCGGAACGATCAGGCCCGATCGGCCCTGCCACCAGGTCCCCGCGCCGAGGTGGCCCGTCCTGGTCGTAGTCATCTGCGTGGGAACGCTCACAGTCCCAACTCCTTCAGAAGCTTCTCCACCCGCGAGGTGTCCTCCTTGACGAACTCGGCGAATTCGTCGCCGGTCAGCCACACGTCTGTCCACTTGTTTCGGTCGAGAGCGTCCTTCCACGAGGCGCTGTCGCGGGTCTTGCTCAGCACCTCGAGCAGCTGAGCGGATTCGTCCTTCGTGATTCCAGGTGCCCCGAGCCAGCCGCGCCAGTTCGTCAATGTGACCTCATAGCCCTGCTCGGACATGGTCGGCACATCGTCGAAGCCCTTGATGCGTTCGGGCGCGGCGACTCCGATGGCCTTGACCCGTCCGGCTTCGATCTGGTCGGAGACCTCGTTGAAGCCGCAGGAGGCGAAGTCGGTGGTGCCCGAGAGCAGCGTCTGGATCGCCTCGCCGCCGCCGGACTTCGGAATGTAGGTGATGTCCGAGGCGGGGATCTTGCCGAGCAGTGCGAGCTGCGCGATGGTCAGGTGGTCGACGGATCCGGCCGAGCCGCCCGTCCACACGAAGCCCTTCGGGTCCTTCTTCCATGCCGAGATGACATCGTCGATGGTGTCGTGCGGGGAGTCGGCGGCGGCGATGAGGACGTCGTAGTCCTCGGCGACGCGGGACAGCAGAGTGGTGTCGTCGAATCCGACCGGTGACTTGTTCAGCGCGATTCCGCCGACCATGGCGGTGCCGGTGGCCAGGAGCGTATCGGCCTGGCCGTCCATGGTCGAGAATTCGCCGAGGCCGATGGTGCCGCCGGCTCCGGGGATGTTGACGACCTGGGCGTTGTTGGCCAGCGCTTCGACGCGCATGGCCTGCTGGGTCTCACGAGCGAAGCCGTCCCAACCGCCGCCGGCGCCGGCCGGGGCGATGAGGGTGAGGTTCGAGGTCAGGTCTCCCTTCGCCGAGGCGGCCCTGACCGAGTAGGTCGTCGCCGTTCCGATCGCGGCCACCGCGATCACGCCGTAGGCGATGCGGCCGAACATTCGTCGGGAGGGATGGGAGGATTCGACAGTCGAATCCTCGGGAGGTGGCGCCTGTGGCACGGACTTCTCCTTTGAAGGCAGGTGTGATGTGAGACTCACCTTAGAGGTTGCTGAGTGTCCACTGCGAGATTATGCGCACTCTGCGCGTTCTGCTCATTGACCGCGTTGTGTGCATTCTGCGCAGGTGGGTGTCGGAGCGTCTGGGAGCCGCGGAGCGGAGTGACTAGGGTGGGACCATGACTGATTCCGATTCTGCGAACACCGTCCCCGAGGCAAGGGCGACACCCTCTTCCGGCACAGCGATCCCGTCCGCTCCGGTGGCGAAGAAGGTGCCCTTCGAGCGGACCCACCACGGGCACACCTTCGTCGACGACTACGAGTGGATGCGGGAGAAGGAATCGCCGGAGGTCATCTCCCACCTCGAAGCGGAGAACGCCTGGACGAAGGCGCAGACCGCTCATCTCGAGGGGCTGCAGGAATCGATCTTCACCGAGATCAAGACCCGCATCAAAGAGACGGACATGTCCGTGCCCAGCCGGCGCGGGAACTTCTGGTACTTCTCACGCACCCGCGCGGGACTCGACTACGGCATCAGCGTCCGTGTCCCCGTCTCCGGCCCCGACGACTGGACTCCTCCGGAGGTCGGCGAAGACGCGCTGCCCGGTGAAGAGGTCGTCTTCGACTCGAACATCGCTGCCGAGGGCCAGGAGTTCTTCTCACTCGGATCCTTCTCACTCTCCGACGACGGCAGGTGGCTGCTCTACGGCGTCGACACCTCCGGCGACGAGCGCTACACGCTGCGTCTGCGGGACCTGTCGACCGGACAGGACCTCGACGACGTCATCGACGGCACCTTCGCCGGAGCCTCCATCGACCCGAGCGGCCGCTACGTCTTCTACACCACCGTCGACGACGCATGGCGTCCGGAGAAGGTGTGGCGCCACCGCGTCGGCACCGCCGCTGTCGAGGATGTGTGCATCTTCGAAGAGCCCGACGAACGCTACTTCGTCGGTTCCGGATTCTCCCGTTCCGGGACCATGATGTTCGTCGTCACCGGGTCGAAGACGACCACCGGCTACTGGGTCATCAGCACCGACGACCTCGAAGCCGAACCGCAGGCAGTCTGGCCGCGAGTCGACGGCGTCGAATACAACGTCGAACACGCTGTCATCGGCGGCGAGGACCGCTTCCTCATCACCCATAACCGCAACCGCGCCGACTTCGAACTCGTCGACGTCCCCGCCGCCGACCCGACCGCGCAGCCGCGCCCCGTGCTCGACGACGTCGACGGCCTGCGCATCGAAGACGTCGACGCCTTCGCCGGCTTCATCGTCCTCAGCTATCGCCGCGGCGGGTTCGCCCGCGTCGGCATCATCGAACTCGGCACGGACTCCGCCTCGCCCTTTGCCGCCCTGGAAGAGCTGCCCTTCGGTCGAGAGACCGGAACCCTCATGCTCTCCGGCAATCCCGAGTTCGCACAGACTGCCATCCGGCTGCTCTTCACCTCCATGTCGACCCCGTCTGTGCTCTACTCCCACAGCGTCGCAGACGGCACAGACACGGTGCTCAAACGTCAGCCCGTGCTCGGTTCCGTCGACCTCGACGCCTACGACGAGACCCTCCTGTGGGCCACTGCCGAGGACGGCACGCAGGTGCCGATCTCGGTGGTCTACCGGTCGGATCTGCATCGTTTCGGAGGCGCCGGTCAGCGCACAACCGCCTCGGCGCCGGTCGAACCCGCACCGCTCGTCCTCTACGGATACGGCTCCTACGAAGCGAGCATGGACCCGTACTTCTCGGTCTCCCGGCTGTCGCTGCTCGATCGAGGGGTCGTCTTCGCCATCGCCCACGTCCGCGGCGGCGGGGAGATGGGTCGCCACTGGTACGACCAGGGCAAGACCACGGCGAAGAAGAACACCTTCACGGACTTCGTCGCCGCCGCGCACCACCTCGTCGATGCGGGGTGGACTCAGCCTGATCAGCTCGTCGCCACCGGCGGATCGGCAGGCGGGCTGCTCATGGGCGCGGTCGCGAACATGGCTCCGGAGATCTTCGCCGGAATCAGTGCGCATGTGCCGTTCGTCGACGCCCTGACCTCGATCCTCATGCCGGAGCTGCCTCTGACCGTCATCGAATGGGAGGAATGGGGCGATCCGCTGCACGATCCGGACGTGTACGAGTACATGCGCTCGTATTCCCCGTACGAGAACGTCACCGACACGGACTACCCGAAGATCCTCGCCGTGACCTCGCTCAACGACACCCGGGTCCTCTACGTCGAACCCGCGAAATGGGTCGCCCGGCTGCGTGAAGTCGGTGCGAATGCCCTGCTCAAGACCGAAATGGTCGCCGGCCACGGAGGCGCTTCCGGCCGCTATGACGCGTGGAGGGAGACCGCGTTCGACTTCGCCTGGATCCTCGATGTTCTGGGACGATCGGACGTCGAAATCGAACCCTGATAGGACGTCTGTCGCCAGAGATAACGATACTGGGACGATTGTCTCCAAAACCCGCAAACGGCACCCCGTGTCAGTGGCGGGCCATAAGGTGGATATCATCACATTCGACGTGATGTGCGTCATTGAACCAGAAAGGTCTGGGCAGGACCGACACATCACTGATCTGCGTTGCCGACCGTCCTTGCGCGCGGGCGGCGGCATCTGACGCGGATACTGTGACGGATCCGCACCGGCGGACCGGATTTTCAAAGGGGAGAACTATGCATCTCAGGAAATTGGCCACAGCGATCGTGGCGGTCGGTTCGATTCTTGCGGTTTCGGCCTGCTCCGGCGGTGACGGCGGCGGAGAAGGCGGCGAGGGCGACTCGTTCAAGATCGGCATCTCGCAGCTCGTCCAGCACCCCGCGCTCGACGCCGCCAGCGAAGGCTTCAAGAAGTCCTTCGACGACGCTGGAGTCGAGGTCGAATGGGATGAGCAGAATGCTCAGGGTGAGCAGGCCAACGCGACGTCGATCGCCCAGAACTTCGCGAACGAGGACCTCGACCTCGTCCTCGCCGTCGCCACCCCGGCCGCCCAGGCCGCGGCACAGGCGATCACGGACAAGCCCGTGCTCTTCACCGCCGTCACCGACGCGGAGGAAGCTGGACTCGTCGACAGCAACGACAAGCCCGGCGCAAACGTCACCGGCACCTCGGACCTCAACCCGGTCGAGGAGCAGCTCAAGCTCGTCAAGGATGTCAAACCCGATGCGAAGACCGTCGGCATCGTCTACAGCTCCGGTGAGGTCAACTCCCAGGTGCAGGTCGACCTCGCGAAGAAGGCCGCCAAGGGACTCGGCGTCGAGATCAAGGAAGCGACGATCGCGAACTCGGGCGAACTCGCTCAGGCCGTCGACTCACTCGGCAAGGTCGACGCCTACTACGTGCCCACCGACAACAACGTCGTCTCGGCCGTGTCCACCATGGTCCAGGCCGCTGAGAAGAACAAGGCCCTGCTCGTCGGTTCCGAGGCAGGACAGGTCGAATCGGGTGCGGCGATCACGCGCGGAATCGACTACACGAAGCTCGGCGAACAGACCGGAAAGATGGCTCTGCAGATCCTTCAGGACGGGAAGAAGCCGGCAGAGCTGCCGGTCGAGACCAGCTCGGATCTCGAACTCGTCGTCAACCCGAAGGCCGCGAAGGCCCAGGGCGCTGAAATCCCGAAGAAGCTCATCGACGAAGCCGACAACGTCATCGAGTGACCACCGCGGGCGGAGGCGCAGCAGGCATGATCCGGTCTGCGCCTCCGGCTCGACCGCTGTGGCCCACGGTCGGCATCGCCGGGTGAGGGCCACAGGCTCCAGGGGCCGACGACACAGAGTCGGCGGCCCCAGGAGTCACTGCGAACCACCACACCACCATATGAACGGAAACCCATGTTCGGAGCATTGGAGCTCGGGCTCATCTACGGCGCGATGGCGCTCGGGGTCTATCTGACCTTCAAGGTCCTCAACTTCCCCGACCTCACCGTCGACGGAAGCTTCACCACGGGCGGCGCCACCGCAGCCTCCCTCATCATCGCCGGGGTCAACCCCTACCTGGCCACCGCCGCAGCGATCGGAGCCGGACTCATCGCCGGCTACATCACCGGTCTCCTCCACACCAAGGGCGGCATCGACGGACTGCTCGCGGGAATCCTCACCATGATCGGCCTATGGTCGATCAACCTGCGGATCATGGGCAAGGCGAACCTGCCGCTGCTGCGAGAAGACACCGTGTTCACCTTCCTGCGGGAGAACATGTGGTTGGGCACCTGGATCTCGATCGCGATCCTGCTCGTCTTCACCCTCATCCTCAAGTTCGCCATCGACTGGTTCCTCACCACCGATCTGGGATTGGCCATCCAGGCCACGGGCAACAACCGAGAGATGATCCGCAGCCTCGGCGTGAACACTGACAACACGACGATGCTCACTCTCGCCCTGTCGAACGGCTTCGTCGCACTCTGCGGTGCGCTCGTCGCCCAGTACCAGGGATTCTCCGACATCAGCATGGGCATCGGTCTCATCCTCGTCGGACTGGCCTCGGTCATTCTCGGTCAAGCCGTGTTCGGCAGCCGCAACATCTTCATGTCCAGCCTCGGCGCGCTCCTCGGTTCGGTCATCTACCGACTCATCATCTTCCTCGCACTGCGTGCCGGACTCGACACGAACGACATGAAGCTGACCACCGCGCTGCTCGTCGTCATCGCACTGCTGCTGCCCAGATGGGGCTTCCTCAAACGGATCCCGTCGCTGCGCGGCCGCGGCAATCGCGCGGCCTCTTCGGTGCCGCAGGGAACGACCGACACCAAGGACCCCGCCGAGATCGCCGATATCCCCGCTGCGGCGACCGGTGCTCCCACGGGCAAGGAAGGCTGAGGGCCATGCTCAAGATCGACAACATCTCGAAGACCTTCTTCTCGGGCACCGTCAATGAGCGCAAGGCGCTGCAGGAACTGTCCCTGGAACTCGACGAATCCGACTTCGTCACCGTCATCGGCTCCAACGGAGCCGGCAAATCGACCCTGCTCAACACGATCTCCGGACGGCTGCCCATCGACACCGGATCGATCACGATCGACGGTGCCGAAGTCTCCCGGATGCCCGAATACAAGCGGTCGAAGTATCTGGGGCGAGTCTTCCAGGACCCGATGGCCGGCACCGCACCGGACCTCACGATCGAACAGAACCTGTCGTTGGCGCTCAAACGCGGCCGCGGTCGTGGGCTGGGACGGGGAACCACCTCGGCGCGGCGGGAGCACTTCAAAGAAGAGCTGGCCACCCTCGAACTCGGTCTCGAGAACCGGTTGAAGACGAAGGTCGGGCTGCTGTCTGGCGGACAGCGGCAGGCACTGAGTCTGCTCATGGCCGGCTTCACCCAACCCCGGATCCTGCTGCTCGACGAACACACCGCGGCTCTCGACCCGCAGCGTGCGGCCCTCGTGACGGCGCTGACGAAGAAGATCGTCGAAGCCGACGGGCTGACCACGCTCATGGTCACTCACAATATGGAGCAGGCGATCGCCCTGGGCAACCGGCTGATCATGATGCATGAGGGCCGGATCATCTACCAGGCCACCGCCGAGGAGAAGAAGGACCTGACCGTTGAGACCCTGCTCGGGGAATTCTCGAAGCTCAAGGGTGCGAGCCTGGGGGACCGGGCGCTGCTCAACTGAGGTCACGGCTGAGACGAGAGTCGGCCGACGAGGGGCGGTCCGCGCTGAAGGAGTGCGGGCCGCCCCTCGGGCTGTGATCTTCGATGCACGGACTGGTGTACTTTACCAACCGGTTGGTAAAGTTGAGCCATGGCAAAAGATGTGAAGACACGGATTCTCCAGGCGGCGAAGGCCCTGGCCGAATCCCATGATTCGGTGCAGGGTGTGACGATCTCACTCGAGTCGGTCGCCCAGGAGGCCGGGCTGACCAAGCCGGGACTCATGTACCACTTCCCGTCGAAGGAAGCGCTCATGGTCGGGCTCGTCGAGCACGCCGCCGAACACTGGGCGCTCATGCTCTGCGAGCACACCGGACGGCCCGCCGAAGAACTCTCGAGCTTCGACCGGCACCGCGCATATGTCGCCGTCGCCACGACCGCGGAGGTCTCGCGCGCCGACTACTGGATCTTCTCCGACGCGCTCTACCACCCGAAGCTGGCGCAGGCCTGGAGTGACCACCTGAATTCGTGGTTCGACGTCGATGGCCTCGAGCCGCGCAACGCAGCCTTGCTGACCGCGGCCCGGTTCTGTGCCGACGGAGCATGGATGTCCGAGGCCACCGGCGTCTTCCCTGCCGCCGATCTCGCTCTGGTGCGCGAGCACGCGCTCGCCCTCATCGATGCGGCAGAAGGAAAGGGGGCCGCATGACCGCGCGCCGAATTCTCCTCCTCGTGGCAGCGATCCTCGCCGAGGTGGCCGCCACCCTGATGCTGCGCGCGTCCGTCGTCGATCCGATCTGGATTCCCGGAGTCGTCGTCTTCTACGCCATCGCGTTCTTCATCCTCGGCCTCACTCAGCGCCTCGGCATGCCGCTCGGCGCCGTCTATGCCACCTGGTCGGCAAGCGGAGTCGCGCTCGTCGCCGCACTCGGTGTGGTGTTCTTCGGCGAGCACCTGAGCATCGGCGCGATCATCGGCATCGCCGTCATCATCATCGGCGTCATCCTCGTCGAATCCGGATCACCGGAGGAATCCGAATCCGTGGAAGCAGAGGTGACCGAATGAGTTGGATCTGGCTCGCACTGTCCATTCTCAGCGAAGTCGCCGGCACCCTGTGTCTGCGCGCCAGCTCCGGTCTGCAGCGCAAGATCTGGGTCATCCCCGTGGCAGTCAGCTATCTCGCGGCATTTTGGTTCCTCAGTCGAACTCTTGCCGCGGGGATGCCGCTCGGCGTCGCCTACGGTCTGTGGGCCGCCTGTGGTGTGGCGTTGGTCAGTCTGCTTTCCCGCGCGATCTGGAAGGACCCGCTGACGCGGCGCGCGCTCATCGGCATCGGCTGCATCGTCGTCGGAGTCATCCTCGTCGAAGCCGGCTGAGGCGCCGAGGGCGGCGTAAGGGAACGTGCTGTCAGGCTGGCGTATTCAGTCACAGGCCAGCCCCGGCCAGCGCCAGGAACTCCTGACGGGAGCGCGGATCGCTGCGCAGGCCACCCAGCAGCGTTGACGTCACCGTAGACGAACCGGTGGCCTGAACGCCGCGCAGCGTCATGCACGAATGCTCGGCGCGGACCACGACGCCGACGGCCTTCGGCTGCAGATGCTCCTCAAGCCACAGCGCGACCTGCCTGGTCAGGCGCTCCTGCGTCTGCGGGCGGCACGCGAAGTACTCGACGAGGCGTGCCAGCTTCGACAGCCCGAGGATCTGCTCACCCGGCAGGTATGCGACACAGGCAGTGCCGACGAACGGCAGCATGTGGTGCTCGCAGATCGACCGAAAGGGAATATCGCGGGCCAGGACGAGCTCGTCGTAGCCTTCGTCATTGGGAAACACGGTGGCATCGAATGGCCGCGGGGTGAGCATCTCGGCCCACGCCCGGGCCATACGGCCTGGAGTCTCCCTCAGGTGCGTCGAGCTGAAGTCGAGACCGAGTGCAGTGAGGAGATCGGCAGCGGCCGCCTCGGCGCCGGCCATATCCCGGTCGACGTCGAGGCTGAGGTGCTCCGGCGAGCTCATGCGCCGCTTCCCGGCCTGCGGGGACGGTTGTACTTCCGTGCGAGCAGGCCGAGAGTGACCGCGGCGATGAGCAGGCCGAGATCCCGCAGCGCCACATCGTAGAAGCCCGAGTACGTGAGCAGGTTGATGATGATGCCCGCCAGCCATGCGGCGACGACCCATGCAGCCCACCGCGTACGGATGACCATCGCGATGGCCGCGACGATCTCGACGATGCCGATGAGGTACATGGCCGTCTGCGCCGAGAACGGAAGCAGGTCGGTCAGCCACGGTGCTAAGTAGTGCGGCCAATCGGTGAGCAGATTGGTGAACTTGTCGAGGCCCATGAGCAGCGGGAGGGCGATGAACCCGAGTCGCAGCAGCACGTAGGCGCTGTGGGCGGGGTCCTTCCCGACCTCGGCTCTCGTGGGGGAGGAGCTGATCGGTGCGGATGTGTGAGACATGATGACCACCTTCTAAAACTAAAAGTTGTTATTTATAGACTTCACCCGCCCGACCCTTTTGTCAAACTTTTTTGGTGATAGAATTTCGGCATGAGCACAAGCAGGCAGTCGAGCCCGGACGGGCAGTCGAGAGCGGAAGCCCTGCGCGATCTGAGCTCCCTGGCGGACCCGGCTCGGCAGAGCCTGTACACCGCGGTGTCCGAATCCGACGAGCCGATCACCAGAGACGCGGCGGCCAAGGCCGCAGGGATCAGTCGAACCCTGGCGGCCTACCACCTCGATCTGCTCGTCGACGCCGGCCTGTTGGGCACGTCGTTCGCTCGCCCCGGCGGAGCCGCGGGGCCGGGTGCCGGGCGTCCGGCCAAGCACTACTTTCGGATTCAGCAGGAGCGCGCTGTGTCTGTGCCTCCCCGTGATTACGAGCTGCTCGCGGATCTGCTTGCCACGGCCTTCGATGATGACGACGACGGCATCGTCCATACCGCGCTGCTCCGCGCCGCGGGTGCCGAAGGGCGCCGCTTCGGTGCCGCAGGCTCGGACCCGTCGAGCGACCTGAGCGAATCGAGCCCCCAGGACGAACTGTGCGACCTGCTCGAAGAGCGCGGCTACGAGCCGATGGTCGAGGCGAACGGGAGCATCGGCCTGCGCAACTGCCCGTTCCATCGGCTCAGCCGCAGCCACACCGATCTCGTCTGCGGACTCAATCATGCGCTCTTGGGCGGAGTCCTCGAAGGGCGCGGCGAGGATGCCGAGCGGGCCGAACTGTGCCCGCGAGAAGGTCGGTGCTGCGTCGTCATCCGGCCCGAGCCCGGTCGGACCTCGGCTGAGACCGACTGAATCGACCTCCGATCGACCTCCGATCGACCGAGTGCAGCGACTGCGGCCCGCGTTCAGCCCGAGTCGGAGGGCTCTGCGTCTGGTTTCCGCACGACTTTCGCTGGGCCCGCGTTCGCCTGCTGGTTGCTGAGAATTTGTTGAGAAGCCGCAATGAAGCTGTTATCGTCCAGAACTATGGCCCCCATCGGTGATGTCCTTCCGCGATACTGCGGAACTGCGACCCCGAATGCGGAGCGCCCGAGCTGCGGTTTCGCCGATGACTCCTGGGAAGAGGCAGCCATCGGCTGGTGGGGCGGAGAGCCCTGAGCCGCTGACGCAGAGACCAGTCCGGCCGCTTTTCACTCCATTCGCCTACGCTCAGCCGACCCGCCGACCATCGATTGTCAGCGGGCGAGACTGCGTATACCGCAGCGGCCGGTGGCTGGTCACCTCTCACCATTGACCACCTCCACCGGAAAGAGCTGACGCATGACCGATGCCCGCAAGAAGAGAACCGATACCGAGTCGGTGACGAACACCGACTCGGCGCACTCAACGCCGGAGGGCGAGCACTCGAGGCAGCAGGGCAATCGGGCGGGACATCCCCGCTCGGCCCCGCGCGAGAAGATCAAGGCTGACGCGAAGCGCGTGAGCGCCGAAGCGGGGCGGGTGAGTCGCGAGACCGGCCGTCAGCTCGGCAAATTCGACTATCGCCGGCCCGACGACAGGGAGCGCACCGCCGAGGCGGCCGAGCAGAACAACACCCACTACCCGCACGACACCCACCCGATCCTCGTCCCCGGCATCGCCATCGACGAGCAGCGACGCCGTTACTCACTTGATCGGATCATCTTCGCGATCGCCGGTTCACTCACCGTCGCCTTCGTCATCTGGGGCATCTCCAGCCCCAGCAGCGTCGCCACCGTCGCCCAGGCCGCCTACGACTGGGCCACCCTCAACGTCGGGTGGCTGTTCAACCTCGTGGCCATCATCATCCTCGTCTCGCTGCTCATCCTCGCGTTCTCTCCCTACGGCAAGATCCCCTTGGGCAAGGACGGGGAGAAGTCGGAGTTCAGCACCTTCTCCTGGGTCGCCATGCTCTTCGCGGCCGGCATAGGCATCGGCGTCCTCTTCTTCGGACCTTCCGAACCCCTGACCTACTTCATCTCTCCGCCGCCGCTGACGAACGACCCCGAAACCACCGAGGCGCTCCACGGTGCGATGGCCCAGACCTACTTCCACTGGGGCTTCCATGCCTGGGCGATGTACGCCCTCGTCGGCGGCGCCATCGCCTACGCCGCCTACCGTCGCGGCCGCTCCCTGCTGCTGTCCTCGATCTTCGTCACCCTCTTCGGCAAACGACAGACCGAGGGCTTTGCCGGCAAACTCGTCGACATCTTCGCGATCGTCGCGACCCTCTTCGGCACGGCCGCGGCCCTGGGCATCGCTGCCATGCAGATCGGCACCGGCGTGAGCATCGTCTCCGGCGCGGGACCGATGACGAACAATATGCTCGTCATCATCATCCTCGTCCTCACCCTCGGCTTCATCATCTCCGCAGTCTCCGGCGTCTCCCGCGGAATCCGCTACCTCTCGTCGATCAACATCGTGCTGACCGTCGGCATCGTCGCGCTCGTGCTCTTCCTCGGGCCCACGCTCTACCTGCTCAACCTGCTGCCTTCGGCGTTCATGGAATACCTCGGCTCGATGTTCGACATGATGGGCAGGTCCCTGTCCTGGGGTGCCGAGACCCAGGAATTCCAGTCGATCTGGACCGTGTACTACTGGGCCTGGTGGATCTCCTGGTCGCCGTTCGTGGGCACCTTCATCGCCCGCATCTCCCGTGGCCGGTCCATTCGCCAGTTCATCCTCGGCACGATCTTCATCCCCTCGACCCTGCTCTTCGTCGCGTACGGAATCATGGGCGGAACCTCGATCTGGATGTATCGTTCCGGTGCTTCGGGCTTCAGCGACAGCATGGAAGCCCCCGAGGTGTTCTTCACCCTCATCGACAACCTTCCCTTCGTCGAATGGCTGCCGTTCGTCGTCATCCTCGTCCTCGCGATCTTCTTCATCACCTCCGCTGACTCCGCCTCGGTGGTCATGGGCATGCTCACCAGCCGCGGTGATCAGGAACCGAAGAAGTGGGTGGTCGTGTTCTGGGGTCTGGTGATGTCGGGCATCGCCGTGGTCATGCTTCTGCTCGGCGACGCCAGTGCACTCGAAGGGCTCCAACAGCTCGTCATCGTCACCGCGGTGCCGTTCGCGATCGTCATGCTCTTCATCATCGTCGCGTGGTTCAAGGAGCTGCGCACGGATCCGCGGGCCCTGCGCCGGCAGTATGCACTCAACGCGGTCGACAACGCCGTTGTTGCAGGTGCCGATGCCTACGGTGACGACTTCGCCCTCCAGGTCGTGCCGACCGAGCCCGGTGACGGTGCGAACGGCGGAATCGACTCCGAGCACGAAGACTACACCGGCTGGTACCAGCGCACGGACGAGAACGGCGACCCCGTCGGCTTCGACTACGAGACGGGCGAGTGGGCTGACGGATGGACTCCGGAACCCGAGTCCTCCGACTCCGCCGAGGCTGACGCCGGCGACGCCGACGCCGACTCCAGCGCTGCCGGTGACTCCACCGCTGCCGATGACTCAGGCACCACCTCGGCGGACGATTCCACCTCGGTGAGCGGCACCGCCTCCGCCGATGACTCAGACAGCACCACCGATTCCCGTGGCTGACCAGGAAGGACACACCTTGACCACCCCGAATATCGTCGTCATCCAAGCCGATCAGATGGCAGCTCAGGCGCTGGGCGCCTACGGTGACGAGGCAGCACTGACGCCGAACATCGACGCCCTGGCCGCCGACGGCGCGGTCTTCGATCGCGCCTACTGCAACACTCCGCTGTGCGCGCCGTCGCGGGCGTCGATGATGACCGGGCGGATGCCCGCCGACGTCGACTGCCTCGACAACGGTGACGACTTCGCCGCCTCGGTGCCGACGTTCGCCCACCGTCTGCGCACGGCTGGCTATCACACGGCGCTCATCGGACGGATGCACTTCATCGGCCCTGATCAGCACCACGGTTTCGAACAGCGCCTGACCACTGACGTCTACCCGGCAGACCTCGACATGGTTCCCGACTGGAAGCGACCGCTGGAGGAGAAGCTGCAGTGGTACCACGAGGCCGACCCCGTGTTCACCGCGGGCGCGGCGACGGCCAACGTCCAGCAGGACTTCGACGATGAGGTGATCTTCAAGAGCCTGCGTCACCTCAATGACCGCAAACGAGCGAATCAGGCGGCCGGAACCGATCAGCCATTCCTCATGGTGACCTCGTTCATCCACCCCCACGACCCGTACGAGCCGCCGAAGGCCAACTGGGACCGATTCGCCGAGGTGGCCATCCCGGACCCAGCCCACCCCGAGGTTCCCGACGCGGCCGTGGACCCGCACAGCCACCGGCTGCGCACGATGTGCGGCTTCGACCAGCGCGAACCCGGCATCGAAGACGTGCGCCGGGCCCGGCGCGCCTACTATGCGGCGGTGAACTACATCGACGACCACATCGGTGCGATCCGGAAGCGGCTCGAGGAGCTCGACCTCGCGAAGAACACCGTCATCATCGTCACCAGCGATCACGGCGACATGCTCGGGGAGAAGGGACTGTGGTTCAAGATGTCGCCGTACGAACAGTCCTCGCGGGTGCCGATCATCATCAACGGACCCGCCGAGGTGGTCACTCCCGGTCGCTATGCGAACCCCGTCAGCCTCGTCGACCTCGCGCCCACTCTGCTCGAGATCGCTCGGGGGACCGCCACGGGCGGGAATGGCTCTGCCCCGTCCGAAACGGTCGGGGACGCAGACTCGGGTTCCGCCTCGGCGCTGGATGAGGGGCTCGTCGGAACCTCCCTGCTCGAGTCGGCTCGGCGGGAAGTCACCGGTGAGGCCGGACCTGCGGATCGGGACGTCGTCATCGAATACTTCGCCGAGGGCACCTACCGACCGCAGGTCACGCTCGTCCGCGGGGACTGCAAGCTGACCCTGTGCCCGGGCGATCCCGCGCTGCTCTTCGACCTCGCCGCCGATCCGGACGAGCTGGTCAATCGGGCCGAGGATCCCGCCTATGCCGAGACGCTGGCGGCGATGCGAGCCGAGCTCGAATCCCGCTACGACCTCGACCACCTCGAGGATCACGTGCTGCGGTCACAGCGCAGCCGGCAGCTCGTCGCCGATGCGCTCAAGGTCGGGCGGGTCCGCCACTGGGATTTCGACCCCGAACCCGAACACGGCTATGTGCGCGGTGACTTCTGGTCGGCGTTCCGCTTCGGGAAGATTCCTTCCGCCGACTGACCGAGCCGCACCCGCGGGTTCGAAGTGCGGGCGCCCTGATCCAGATCACTGCGCGCACTCTTCGAACCCGCGGAAGCAGGATTCGGACCCCGCCGGACGGTCGCAGCATGGCAGCTGTCAGGGTGAGCCGCCTCGGCGCGAACAATTCACTTGGACTTGGGTGCGTTGTAGGTCACATTCTCAGATTCTGGTGGCATCATTCGAGGTAGGAGGGATGCCATGACCAACTTTGAGTGGACATCTGAGGTTCCGCTCGGCGCGGAGACCACATTCGACTGGCATGCTCGGCCGGGGGCGCTGACCCGCCTCTCACCGCACTGGGCGCAGGAGATCGTCGAGGAGAGCTATCCTCCGATCGCCCCGGGCTCGGTCGCTCAGGTCCGCACGAGTGTGCCCGGCACCTACGGACTCGTGCGGCGCCCCTTCAGCTCGGTGCACTCGGAAGGGCCGTCGCGGTTCTCCTTCGTCGACGAACTGAAGAAGGGGCCGCTGAGCCAGTGGAAGCACACTCATGAGTTCACCTCGGTGGCGGGCGGAACGAAGATCGACGACCACGTCGAATTCTCCATGGCACCACAGGGCTTCGACGTCATCGATCGCGGACTCACCCGCTACCTCGAGGCCACCTTCGAAGCCCGACACCGGCGGATGCTCCAGGACATCGAGTTCCTCGAATCGACGAGGGCGCCGCTGCTCACCCGGAAGAAGGGCAGACACATCCTCATCGCCGGCGGCAGCGGTCTGATCGGGCGTCAGGTCGCCGCACTGTTCTCCACCGCGGGACATTTCGTCCGCCTCCTCGTGCGCGAGACGCCGAAGTTTCCGTACGAGGTGCACTGGAATCCGGACTTGGGAATCCTCAACCCACGGGACCTCGCGTGGGCGGATGCGGTGGTCCACCTCGGCGGGCGATCCATCGCCACCCGGTTCACCAAGCATGCGAAGGATGAGATCTGGTCCTCCCGCATCGACTCGACGAGGCTGCTCGTCGAAACGATGCGCGGTCTGCCCGAGGCCAAGCGGCCTGCGGTCTTCGTCTGTGCTTCGGCGGTCGGCTACTACGGGGCGAAGGCGGACGAACCGGTCGACGAATCGGGTCCGGCCGGTGACGGATTCCTCGCCGAGGTCTGTCAGAAGTGGGAAGAGACCGCGGCCGGAGTCGAAGAGGCCGGGATCCGGCACGTGTCGATCCGCACCGGGGTCGTGCTCAGCTCATTGGGCGGGCTGCTCAAATTGCAGGCGCCGCTGTTCCTCGCCGGTGCCGGCGGGCGGTTGGGCAGCGGGGAGCAGGCCCTGGCGTGGATCTCGCTCGACGATGTTGCGCGGACCTATGTGCACGCCGTCCTCTATGACTATGTGCGGGGTCCGGTCAATGCCGTCGCCCCCGAGCTCGTCTCGCAGGCGGAATTCGCCGAGGCGCTCGCCGCCCACCTGCGCAGACCTGCGTGGATCCCGACGCCTGGTTTCATCACCGAGCTCATGCTCGGCCGTGACGGGGCGAAGGAACTCGCCTTGGCCGATCAGAGAGTGGTGCCGGAGAAGCTGCAGGAAACCGGCTACCAGTTCGCCCACCCGACCCTGGCGGAATGCTTCGACGAGGAGCTCGGTCACGGGGCGTGAGGGTCTGCCCGGCAGAGTCTAGGAATGCAGAAGTCCCCTCCGTCCGGCACGTGAGCCGAGCGGAGGGGACCGATGTTTCTGCAGATTCTGCAGTCTCTGCAGGGCAGGTTCAGAAGCGCTTTGACGCGATCTCCGCACCTTCGGTCAGCGACTGCAGCTTCGCGACGGCGATGTCCGGGTGGACACGTCCGCCCAGGCCGCAGTCGGTGGAAGCGACGACGTTCTCAGGGCCGACGAGCTTGGCGAAGCGACCGATGCGTTCGGCGACGAGTTCGGGATGCTCGACGACGTTCGTCGAGTGGGAGACGATGCCGGGGATGATGTACTTGCCCTCGGGCAGCTTCTTCTCTTCCCAGATCCGCCATTCGTGTTCGTGCCGGACGTTGGCGGCCTCGAACGTGATGCCTGCGGCGTTGATCGACAGCACCTGATCGACGATCTCGATGAACGGCAGGTCGGTGACGTGAGGTCCGTGCCACGAACCCCAGCATGTGTGAACCCGCACCTGAGCCGGGTCGATGCCGCGCAGCGCATGGTTGAGCGCGTCGATGCGGACCTGGATGAACTTGCGGTAATCGTCGAACGACGGTTCCGGGTTGATCTGGTCGAAGTTCTCGGCCAGGGACGGATCGTCGATCTGGACGGTCAGCCCCGCCTCGGTGATGGCGAGGTATTCCTCACGCAGCACATCGGCCCACGCCCAGATGAACTCCTCGTCGGTCTTGTAGTACTCGTTGGCGATGCGGGAGGCCGAACCGGGGGAGAGGGCGTTGATGTAGCCGGCGCGCTCGTCGTAGCCTGCCGCTGCCAGACCTGCCTTGAGGTTTGCGATATCGCGGTTGACCTGGTCCTGACCGATGTAGCTGATCGGTCCCGTCGCCTTCGGGAACTGAGGCTGGGTCCCGGTGTCGGTGCCGGCGTTGGCATCGGTGTAGACATTGGGAAAGAGGTTGCGGTCGCGGCGATCGGAAAAGCTCGTGAGCACGACGTTGTCGGGAGTCGACCGATTCGCGGGCTCTTCGAACAGGTTGAGGTCATGGAGTTCGAGTCCGCCGGTGCGGGCGAACGAGTAGTGCCACCACGCCCCGTAGTCGAACTCGGCGGCCATGGCGTGTCCGTATTCGCCGTCGTTGGGCAGCGAGATGCCCAGGTCCTTCTGACGCTTGACGAGGTCGGTTACGCTGGCGGCGAGCAGTTCCTCGAACTGCTGTGCATCCGCATCGGAGACGGACTCTCCGGCAAGGCGGGCGGTGTTCTGCTGCTGCTTGACCTTGTTGGCCTCGATGAGTTCGGGGGTGCGGGGTAAGGATCCTGCGTGTGATGTGCGAATGGTCGCCATAACTGACTCCTCTGGTCGATCGTGCGGTATGGCTGCGGCCGGTGCGCCGCAGCGATCCCTTTCAGGCAATCACATTCGCAGTGGTGCATGTGTGTCCGGCGTCATCTTGGGTCACGTGGGCGCGCGTCACGTGGACGCGGACGGGGCATGCTGCGCGGCCGGACGGGGGCGGGCTGCGGGGCCGGACGCAGCTGTACCCGTGTCAGCATTGCCACACGAGTGAACCGCTCAGGTTCCTAGAGTGGAATTATGAGCAATTCACCCGATGGTCAGAGCGCAATCGATCGACATTGCCCGGTCCGCACAGGGGGCAGTTGATGTTTAAGCTGGGAGTATGAGCAGCGGACAGAGCAGTCACAATCAGGGCAACTGGCCTGAGCCGAATCAGTCGTGGCAGTCGGGTGCAGGCGACTTTCAGCTCAACAGCGGACATCAGCCTCCCGGCGATCTGGACGCCGCGCGGCGATATCAGGACTCTGCGGGATCGACTGGGCAGGCTTCGCGGCATCCTGGGTGGCTTGCCCGGTCGCTGTTCTGGGCGGCGCTCATCATCGGAGCGCTCCCGGCGCTGGTGCTGGCCCCGATGGCCTACGCCGGAGGACCGGACGCCGTGGTCTTCTATTCCGCCGGGACACTGGTGGGAGGAGTTCTGCGACTCGTCCTCGGCACGATCGCCATACTGCTGGTGAAGAACACAACATGGGCGCGCAGAATCGTCGGCGCCGGGATCTACCTGATCGGCAGCCTCGCCTTGGTTGTCCTCACCCCATTGATATCGATGTTCATGGGCATGAGTGGAGCCGGGCCCGCCGATTCGATGCTGACCGTGGCGATCATCCAGGGGGTGTTGAGCACGATCTATCTGGCCGCTGTGTTCTGCGGATGGTGCATCGCCCGCAATCGCCGGTGGTGGATCCTCGTCATCGCCGTCGCGATCGCAGTGGTGCTCAACATCCTCAACACGTCTTTCGATCACGTGCTGGCAGCTCAGCGGGCGGGCGGAGTGACAGTTGCGGTGGCCGTTCAGGCTGTGTGGCTGGTCATCATGTTCGGTGTCCTCGGACTCTGCCATCTGCTCGGGCGAATCCGCGGAGGAACGGTCTCGCCGCCGAGTCAGCAGGCTCGCCCCAGCCAGCCCTCCACAAACCAGTGGCCTCCTGAATGGGACTCTCGACAGAATCCTCGCCAGAATCCTCATCACTAGTTTCGACCGCGGACCACTCGATCCATACGAGAAAGCGGCACGAGAAGCCCACACACGGAAGCGAGTTGCCTGATGCTGCCGTACATTGTCATCGGAGAAGCACTGTTCTGGGTCTTCCTGCTGGCCGGGGTGTGCGCCAGATACCTGTTGCGATGGCGCACGGCGTCGACGATTCTCCTCATTGCCACACCACTCATCGACATCGTCATCATCGTCTTGACGTATATCGATCTGTACCGGGGTGCTACGTCGGATTTCAGCCACGGTCTGGCCGCGTTCTACGTCGGCTTCTCCGTCGTGTTCGGCCCGGAACTGATTGCTCGAGTCGACCGGCGTTTTGCGAAGCGGTATTCGGCTCAGGAGTCGGCGCCGGCTGTGCCTTCAAAGACCAGTCTGGCGTATTGGCTGCGGTGTCTGACCGCGTCCTCGATCACGATCGCCCTGTTGATCGGCGGAATCGTGATCGCTGGCCTGGCAGACTCCTTCTGGCTGATCTACTGGATGATCGTGGCCGTCTTCACCACGGTGTCGTGGGCAGTGGTCGGGCCGGTCCGTGACCGTTGGCGCAGACGTCGGAACCCGAACCGCAACGGGGACCGAGCCGACGCCGATGCGCAGCGAACCTCCGAGCACTGACCCGTTCACTGGGCACAGAAGACAGACCCCTCAGCCTCGAACCGACCAGTTGCAGCTGGTCAGCTCGGTGCTGAGGGGTCTGTTCGATATATCGCAGACCGCCGTCGCTCAGACGGCGGCCTCGGTCACCGCGGCAACGCTGCCGCCGAAGCGATCACGCAGCGTGCCCTCGTGGGCCTGACCGAGTTCGTCGAGGCCGATGGAGAAATGATCGACGATGTCGAGGCTCGGCTCCGGATCGCCGGCATCGGTCATGCCGATACGCACGAACGGGAACCTGCGCGCGGTGCACATGTCCTTGAACCGGACCTCTTCCGAGCGCGGGACGGCGACGATCGCGCGTGCCGAGGACTCGGAGAACAGTGCGGTGAACACGTCGACGCCGTCACGCTCGCAGACTTCGTCGAGCCAGATCCGGGCACCGGTGCCATACCGCAGCGACGACTCGACGAGCGCCTGCGAGAGTCCACCCTGCGACAGATCGTGCGCAGCATCGATCATTCCGTCGCGCGAGCAGTTGATGAGGATCTCGCCGAGCTCCTTCTCCGCTGCCGGCTTGTACTGCGGAGGAACCCCGCCGAGGTGGCCCGCCGTGACGTCGGCCCACGCCGAACCGTCGAGCTCATCCTCGGTGGTGCCGAGCAGGTAGATGGTCTGGCCCGCTTCCTTCCAGCCGCTGGGGGTGGCGCGGGTGACGTCGTCGAAGACGCCGAGCACACCGACGACCGGGGTCGGGTGGATGGCCACTCCGCCGGTTTGGTTGTACAGAGACACATTGCCACCGGTGACCGGGATGCCCATATCCTGGCAGGCTCCGGCCAGGGCATCGACGGACTGCGCGAACTGCCACATGATCTCCGGATCCTCCGGGGAACCGAAGTTCAGGCAGTCGGTGACCGCACGCGGAATGGCACCGGATGTGGAGACATTGCGGTAGGCCTCGGCCAGAGCCAGCTGGGCGCCGCGCGCTGGGTCGAGGAAGCTGTAGCGACCGTTGGCGTCGGTGGCGATCGCCACGCCGAGCCCAGTCTCCTCATCGACGCGGACGACTCCGGCATCGTCCGGGTAGGCCAGCGCAGTGTTGCCCTGGACGTACTTGTCGTACTGCGAGGTGATCCATGACTTCGAGGCGAGGTTCGGCGAACCCGCGAGCTCGAGCACGGTCGAGCGCAGCTCCTCATCGGACTCCGGCTTTGCCAGGCCCGCGGCCGCAACGGTGTTCGCAGCCACCTCGGCGGTCCATGACGGTTCGGTGAACGGACGGTTGTAGACGGGGCCGTCGTGAGCGACCGAGCGCGGCGGCACATCGACGATGACATCGCCGTGCCATTCGATGACGAGACGGTCCGAGTCGGTGACCTCGCCGAGCACCGAGGTCTCGACCTCCCACTTGCCGACGATTTCGAGGAACTCCTCGAGGCGGTCGGGGCGGACGACAGCCATCATCCGCTCCTGCGACTCCGACATGAGGATCTCTTCGGGCGTCAGGGTCTCATCGCGCAGCAGCACGTCGTCGAGCGCGATGTGCATTCCGCCGTCACCGTTGGACGCCAGCTCCGAGGTGGCGCAGGAGATGCCCGCCGCGCCGAGGTCCTGAATGCCTTCGACGACACCGGCGTGGAAGAGTTCGAGGCAGCATTCGATGAGCACCTTCTCGGCGAAGGGGTCACCGACCTGCACGGCCGGACGCTTCGAGGGCTTCGAATCGTCGAAGGACTCGGACGCGAGGATCGAGGCGCCGCCGATGCCGTCACCGCCGGTGCGCGCACCGAAGAGCACGACCTTGTTGCCCAGGCCCGAGGCGTTGGCCAGGCGGATATCCTCATGTCGCATGACACCCACGGCCAGGGCGTTGACCAGCGGGTTTCCCTGGTAGACGGAGTCGAAGACGGTTTCGCCGCCGATGTTCGGCAGCCCCAGGGAGTTGCCGTAGTTGCTGATGCCGGCGACCACGCCGTGGACGACGCGGGCGGTGTCAGGGTGGTCGATGGCTCCGAAGCGCAGCTGATCCATCACAGCGACCGGGCGCGCACCCATGGAGATGATGTCGCGGACGATGCCGCCCACACCCGTGGCCGCACCCTGGTGGGGTTCGACATAGCTGGGGTGGTTGTGGGATTCGACCTTGAAGGTCACGGCCCAGCCGTCGCCGATGTCGACGACGCCGGCGTTCTCGCCGATGCCCACGAGCAGGTGCTTCTTCATGTCCTCGGTGACCTTGTCACCGAACTTCGACAGGTGGACCTTCGAGGACTTGTACGAGCAGTGCTCGGACCACATCACCGAGTACATGGCCAACTCCGCCGAGGTGGGGCGACGTCCGAGGATCGCCTTGATCTTCTCGTATTCGTCGGCTGTGAGACCGAGATCGGCGTAAGGCTGTTCGACGTCGGGGTTCGCCGCAGCGAACTCGACCGTCTCCTTGACCTTCTTCGAAGCGTTCTGCGGTGAATCGACCTGCGTGGAATCCGCAGGGCTGAGGTTTGACGTCATGTCCTCTTCGGGGCCCTTTCATACGACACGGCACTCACGGCCAATCTTAGCCGTGTCCCCGCATCGGCGACGAAGCGCGTCCACCGGTGGACCACCTCGGCGAGCTCCGCGCGGTGCGCCGCCTTAGAATGGGGGATATGGCAACCCCGAAAATCGTCCTGTTCTACGTCTTCACCCCGCTGCCCGACCCCGAGGCGGTCAAGCTGTGGCAGCACACCCTGGCAGAGAGCCTCGGCCTCAAAGGCCGGGTCATCGTGTCGAAGGACGGCATCAACGCGACGATCGGCGGGGACATCTTCGACGTCAAGCAGTACGTGCGGGCGACGAAGTCCTATGCTCCGTTCAAGAAGGCCGACATCAAATGGTCTAACGGCGAAGGCGATGACTTCCCGCGATTGAGCGTGAAGGTGCGGGACGAGCTCGTCACCTTCGGCACTCCGGATGAGATCACGGTGACCGAGGACGGCGTCCAGGGCGGCGGACAGCACCTCAAGCCCGGAGCCCTGCACAAACTGCTCGACGAGCGCGGCGACGATGTCGTCTTCTTCGACGGCC
The DNA here is from genome assembly GCF_026168515.1 of Brevibacterium spongiae. Taxonomy (NCBI): domain Bacteria; kingdom Bacillati; phylum Actinomycetota; class Actinomycetes; order Micrococcales; family Brevibacteriaceae; genus Brevibacterium; species Brevibacterium spongiae. The sequence continues at coordinate 830,637 of NZ_CP093443.1, forward strand.
GCAATGCGATGGAGGCCCAGATCGGGAAATTCCGCGATGCCGTGGTCCCCGAGACTGACACCACACGCGACTTCATCGCCGAAATCGAATCCGGCAAATATGACGACCTCAAAGACAAGCCGGTCGTCACCTACTGCACCGGCGGGATCCGGTGCGAAGTCCTGTCCGTGCTCATGAAGAACCGCGGCTTCGAAGAGGTCTACCAGCTCGATGGCGGCATCGTCCGCTATGGCGAGACCTTCGGCAGCTCCGGCTATTGGGACGGCTCCCTCTATGTCTTCGACAAACGCATGCACGTCGAATTCGGTGACAACGTTGAATCGATCGGGCACTGCGTCTCCTGCGGAGAGAGCACCCCGGAGTTCGTCAACTGCGCAAACCTCGAGTGCCGCAAGCAGTACCTGAGGTGCGCCTCATGCACCGACAAAGGTCTGCAGCCCTACTGCACCGACTGCGTCGAACAGGGAATCCCCGCCGAGGCGTCCGCGGGCTGATCTTCACCGTCCCCTACCGGAGCAGGTGCTTCGCCGCCGCTGTGATGTCAGTCCAACGGAAGTCGAATCCGGCGGCCTCGAGCCGTTCGGGCAGAACCCACCGGCTCTTGAGCACCAGTTCCGACTCCTGCCGCAGAACGATCATCCCGATCTCCAGCAGCCACCGGGGCGCGGGGATCCCGAAGGGCATGCGCACCGCTGTGCGCAGTGCTTTCATCAAGGTGGCATTGTCCGTGACCTGCGGGTTCGAAACGTTGACCGGGCCGTCGAGGTCCTCATGAGTGTCGATGAAGCGGATGGCGCGGAGGACATCATCGATATGGACCCAGCTGAACCGCTGCCGCCCGTGAGTCGACGGGTGCCCGTGCCACACTGTCGGACCTGACGCCTCCGGGCCGATCCCGCGATAGCGCCGGTGCGGGAACCAGCGTCCCTCGTGCTGGGGCCCGCCGGCACCGAACCTGGCCGCGGTGGCCAGCATGTTCAGGGCGGCTCCGTCACCGAGCACGATCGCCATCCTCAGCGCCACCCGTCTGGTGGCCGGCAGGCTGCCGGCGAAGAACTCCTTCTCCCAGGCTTTCGCGATATCGACGGAGAACCCTTCCCCGAGCTCCCCGTCCGTTTCGGTCTGGGGCCGGTCGATCGCATGGCGATAGATCGTTGCCGTGCTCGAGTTGATCCACAGTCGCGGCGGCGCCGAGGCGGCCCGCACCGCGTCATTGAGCGTGCGGGTGGTGGCGATGCGCGAATCCCAGATCTCCTGCCGGTTAGCATCGGTGTACCGGCAACCGACACTGCGACCCGCAAGGTTGATGAGCAGATCGCAGCCATCGACGAGCTCGGCGATCGCCTCAGGGGCATCCCATGTGACGTCGGCACGGGCAGGGGAGCGGCCGATCGTTCGTGTCGTATATCCCCAGGACCTCAGCGCGTTGAGCACCTCTCCGCCGATGAAGCCGGAGGCCCCGGCCACCGCTGCAACCGGTGCGCGGGCTGCGGCATCCGCACCGTTGTCATAGCTCGTGGAGGCGGTGGGGGCGGCATCGGCTCCCCGGGCGTTCGCGGATGCCGTCTCATCAGGCTGAAAGCTCATAGAAGGACGCTAACAGCAAGCGAAGTCAGGCCGGTGGAAACCGGGGTGGGTGGGTGTTTGTGTGGGGTGTGTGGTGGGTGTCACGTGGTGGAAGTCGGGTTTGGATTTGCGTGGTCGGGATTGCCTGGTCTAGAGTTATATCTCGTTGCCCCGCCGGAAACACGGTCTGAAAGACATGGTTTCCACCGGGCCTGACCAGGACAAACAGGGTTTGTCAGTGTGGTTGGGTGTTCGGGTGGGTGACACACAATGAAACTGGCGCCCCCAGTGAACACGCCCAAAATGTGGGTTGTGGTGATGGGTGAGTGTTTGTGGTTTGAGAATCCAATAGCGTGTTTGTTTGAACAATAAGTGATGCCAGATAATTTTTTCTGGTAAGACAACCGACAGGTTCGAACACTCGGGTGGCAGCCCTCGCCGGCTGGTTGCCCGAATTGTGTGTTCGGGTCTGTTATTTATTTGGTCAACCTTCTTCACCCCGTGAAGTGGGTTGACTGTCTTGCTGGGATTCATTCGTAACATAAATTTTTATGGAGAGTTTGATCCTGGCTCAGGACGAACGCTGGCTGCGTGCTTAACACATGCAAGTCGAACGCTGAAGCCCGGTGCTTGCACCTGGTGGATGAGTGGCGAACGGGTGAGTAACACGTGAGTAACCTGCCCCTGATTTCGGGATAAGCCTGGGAAACTGGGTCTAATACCGGATACGACCAGTACAGGCATCTGTTCTGGTGGAAAGTTTTTCGATCGGGGATGGGCTCGCGGCCTATCAGCTAGTTGGTGGGGTAATGGCCTACCAAGGCGACGACGGGTAGCCGGCCTGAGAGGGCGACCGGCCACACTGGGACTGAGACACGGCCCAGACTCCTACGGGAGGCAGCAGTGGGGAATATTGCACAATGGGGGAAACCCTGATGCAGCGACGCAGCGTGCGGGATGACGGCCTTCGGGTTGTAAACCGCTTTCAGCAGGGAAGAAGCGAAAGTGACGGTACCTGCAGAAGAAGTACCGGCTAACTACGTGCCAGCAGCCGCGGTAATACGTAGGGTACGAGCGTTGTCCGGAATTATTGGGCGTAAAGAGCTCGTAGGTGGTTGGTCACGTCTGCTGTGGAAACGCAACGCTTAACGTTGCGCGGGCAGTGGGTACGGGCTGACTAGAGTGCAGTAGGGGAGTCTGGAATTCCTGGTGTAGCGGTGAAATGCGCAGATATCAGGAGGAACACCGGTGGCGAAGGCGGGACTCTGGGCTGTAACTGACACTGAGGAGCGAAAGCATGGGGAGCGAACAGGATTAGATACCCTGGTAGTCCATGCCGTAAACGTTGGGCACTAGGTGTGGGGGACATTCCACGTTCTCCGCGCCGTAGCTAACGCATTAAGTGCCCCGCCTGGGGAGTACGGTCGCAAGGCTAAAACTCAAAGGAATTGACGGGGGCCCGCACAAGCGGCGGAGCATGCGGATTAATTCGATGCAACGCGAAGAACCTTACCAAGGCTTGACATACACTGGACCGTTCTGGAAACAGTTCTTCTCTTTGGAGCTGGTGTACAGGTGGTGCATGGTTGTCGTCAGCTCGTGTCGTGAGATGTTGGGTTAAGTCCCGCAACGAGCGCAACCCTCGTTCTATGTTGCCAGCACGTGATGGTGGGAACTCATAGGAGACTGCCGGGGTCAACTCGGAGGAAGGTGGGGATGACGTCAAATCATCATGCCCTTTATGTCTTGGGCTTCACGCATGCTACAATGGCTGGTACAGAGAGAGGCGAGCCCGTGAGGGTAAGCGAATCCCTTAAAGCCAGTCTCAGTTCGGATCGTAGTCTGCAATTCGACTACGTGAAGTCGGAGTCGCTAGTAATCGCAGATCAGCAACGCTGCGGTGAATACGTTCCCGGGCCTTGTACACACCGCCCGTCAAGTCACGAAAGTCGGTAACACCCGAAGCCGGTGGCCCAACCCCTTATGGGGAGGGGGCCGTCTAAGGTGGGACTGGTGATTGGGACTAAGTCGTAACAAGGTAGCCGTACCGGAAGGTGCGGCTGGATCACCTCCTTTCTAAGGAGCAAACATAAGAACCCCAACAGCGGAAGCCGAACGTGTTTCCGGTTGGGAGCTCAAGGGTGGAACATCACTCATTTCGCTCATACCTTCCAGCGTTGTCCGGTGACTGCCGTGTCATCGTTGGTGTGGGGTGGGCTAGAACAGGCACGTTATTGGGTCCTGGAATCACAAACCCCAACACATATGTGTTGGGTGTGGTTTCAACCAACAGGACCAACCCCAAGATCCGTGCAGCAGGAATGCTGCCGCGGGTGGTGGGTGTTTGGTAGTGGTTTGAGAATCGTATAGTGGACGCGAGCATCAATGCTGCAACCCCTTTCGGGTTGTGGTGTTATGTAATGTGATTTTTCTTGTCATCATCTTGTGTGATTGAAAGACAATTGTTTCGCGCACGCCCATCAACCCGACCATTGTGTAGGGGTGTGGTGAGTGTCTAAGAGCGCATGGTGGATGCCTTGGCATCAGGAGCCGATGAAGGACGTGGAAATCTGCGATAAGCCTCGGGGAGCCGATAAACAGGCGTTGATCCGAGGGTGTCCGAATGGGGAAACCCCGCCACTCGTGAGGGTGGTGACCCGTGTCTGAATATATAGGGCATGTGGGGGGAACGCGGGGAAGTGAAACATCTCAGTACCCGCAGGAAGAGAAAATAACAATGATTCCGGGAGTAGTGGCGAGCGAAACTGGATGAGCCTAAACCGTGTGCGTGTCAAGCGTGCTGGTGTTGCGTACACGGTGTTGTGGGGTTCGCATGGTCTGGTCCAGCATGGCCAGTCTGTCAGTGTGTGGGTGTAGTCGAACCTGGTGGGAAACAGGACCGGAGTGGGTGAGAGTCCCGTAGACGAAACACCGATGTGCTAGCAGTGTGCGTGTGCCCGAGTAGCACGGAACTCGTGGAATTTCGTGTGAATCTGCCAGGACCACCTGGTAAGGCTAAATACTTCCTGATGACCGATAGCGGAATAGTACCGTGAGGGAATGGTGAAAAGTACCCCGGGAGGGGAGTGAAAGAGTACCTGAAACCATGTGCTTACAATCCGTCAGAGCAGTATCTAGATGACTGTGATGGCGTGCCTTTTGAAGAATGAGCCTGCGAGTTAGCGGTGCGTGGCGAGGTTAACCCGTGTGGGGTAGCCGTAGCGAAAGCGAGTCCGAATAGGGCGAACCTAGTCGCGTGTCCTAGACCCGAAGCGGAGTGATCTAGCCATGGGCAGGGTGAAGCGTGTGTAAGAGCGCGTGGAGGCCCGCACCCACTTCAGTTGAAAATGGAGGGGATGACCTGTGGTTAGGGGTGAAAGGCCAATCAAACTCTGTGATAGCTGGTTCTCCCCGAAATGCATTTAGGTGCAGCGTTGCGTGGTTCTTGCTGGAGGTAGAGCTACTGGATGGCTGATGGGCCCCACCGGGTTACTGACGTCAACTAAACTCCGAATGCCAGTCAAGGTTCAGCGTGGCAGTGAGACAGTGGGGGATAAGCTTCATTGTCGAGAGGGAAACAGCCCAGACCATCAACTAAGGCCCCTAAGCGTGTGCTCAGTGGGAAAGGATGTTCAGTTGCGAAGACAACCAGGAGGTTGGCTTAGAAGCAGCCACCCTTGAAAGAGTGCGTAATAGCTCACTGGTCAAGTGATTGAGCGCCGATAATGTAGCGGGGCTAAGTACACCGCCGAAGTTGTGGCAGCACCACGAATAGCCGTAATGGTGTGGTGTTGGGTAGGGGAGCGTCGAGTTGCCGGTGAAGCTGCAGTGTGAACTAGTGGTGGAGGCGATTCGAGTGAGAATGCAGGCATGAGTAGCGAAAGACGGGTGAGAAACCCGTCCACCGGATGACCAAGGGTTCCAGGGCTAGGCTAATCCGCCCTGGGTAAGTCGGGACCTAAGGCGAGGCCGACAGGCGTAGTCGATGGACAACCAGTTGATATTCTGGTACCGACACACAACCGACAGTACCAAAACACACGATACTAACCCTGTGATGTCCCCGTCAGACCTTCGGGTCTGTGGTTGGGACTGAGTGGGGGACCTGAGTGTGGAGTCGGTAAGCGTGAGGTGTGACGCAGAAAGGTAGCCAGGCCGTGCGATGGTAGTCACGGTCTAAGGTTGTAGCACGTGGGGGTAGGCAAATCCGTCCCCACAAGTGTGTGAGAGCTGATGGGCGCCCCACATTGGTGGGGTGATCTGGTGATCCTCTGCTGCCGAGAAAAGCATCGACGTGAGGGTGTGTGTTGCCCGTACCCTATAACCGACACAGGTGGTCGAGTAGAGAATACTAAGGTGATCGAGAGAATCGTGGTTAAGGAACTCGGCAAAATGCCCCCGTAACTTCGGGAGAAGGGGGACCATCCCGGTGAACAGGACTTGCTCCTGGATGTGCTGGTGGTGGTCGCAGAGGCCAGAGAGAAGCGACTGTTTATTAAAAACACAGGTCCGTGCGAAGATGTAAGTCGATGTATACGGACTGACGCCTGCCCGGTGCTGGAAGGTTAAGAGGACCTGTTAACCCACTTGTGGGTGAAGCGGAGAATTTAAGCCCCAGTAAACGGCGGTGGTAACTATAACCATCCTAAGGTAGCGAAATTCCTTGTCGGGTAAGTTCCGACCTGCACGAATGGCGTAACGACTTCTCTGCTGTCTCAACCACGAACTCGGCGAAATTGCATTACGAGTAAAGATGCTCGTTACGCGCAGCAGGACGGAAAGACCCCGAGACCTTCACTATAGTTTGGTATTGGTGTTCGGTGTGGTTTGTGTAGGATAGGTGGGAGACGTTGAAGCGTGGTCGCTAGATCATGTGGAGTCGATCGGTGAAATACCACTCTGACCATAGTGGATTCCTTAACTTCGGACCCTGATCGGGTTCAGGGACAGTGCCTGATGGGTAGTTTAACTGGGGCGGTTGCCTCCTAAAGAGTAACGGAGGCGCCCAAAGGTTCCCTCAGCCTGGTTGGCAATCAGGTGTCGAGTGTAAGTGCACAAGGGAGCTTGACTGTGAGACGGACGTGTCGAGCAGGAGCGAAAGCTGGGACTAGTGACCCGGCCATGGCTTGTGGAAGCGTGGTCGCTCAACGGATAAAAGGTACCTCGGGGATAACAGGCTGATCTTGCCCAAGAGTCCATATCGACGGCATGGTTTGGCACCTCGATGTCGGCTCGTCGCATCCTGGGGCTGGAGTCGGTCCCAAGGGTTGGGCTGTTCGCCCATTAAAGCGGTACGCGAGCTGGGTTTAGAACGTCGTGAGACAGTTCGGTCCCTATCCGCTGCGTGCGTAGGAAATTTGTGGAGGTCTGTCCTTAGTACGAGAGGACCGGGACGGACGAACCTCTGGTGTGCCAGTTGTTCCGCCAGGAGCATGGCTGGTTGGCTACGTTCGGGATGGATAACCGCTGAAAGCATCTAAGCGGGAAGCCTGCTCCGAGATGAGATTTCCATCCGTGTTTTGCACGGGAGAGGTGTCCTATAGATGATGGGGTTGATAGGCCGGGTATGGAAGCACTGTGAGGTGTGGAGTTGACTGGTACTAATACACCGATCACTCACTCACTCTAACTATTTGGTTGGGGTGGTGTGCGTGGAGTTTGTTTGTGGTCACACATATAAGAGAGTGTTGACAAGATTGTTTCACCCCTGACGGGGTGCGTGTTATGTAGCCTTTTGTTTGGTGTTCGCGTTCGCTGTGCGGTTCTTGGACCATTACCGCCCATAACCCCTCTTGTGGGGTGTGTGGTGGTGGTCTGTGTGGTTTTGCGGTGGTGATAGTGGTGGGGAAACGCCCGGTTAACCGTTCCGATCCCGGTAGCTAAGCCCATGCGCGCTGATGGTACTGCAACTTGGTGGTTGTGGGAGAGTAAGTGACTGCCGCAATATTCTTTTGGAGAGTGTGGGGTACAACCTTTTAGGGGTTGTGTCCCACACTCTCCTTTTTTGCATTCACCAGGTACACCCGAAACCCTCGGGCAGCCGGCTGGATGCACTCTTGTTGACCTCAGTAATGACGCGTATCATAGTCGTTAGATGATGTAGCGAGTTCGATACGCACCGTTAGGGGCAAAGATGTCTGTCACCCGTCAGGTCGAACGCCGCCTCGATGAAATCGGTTCATCGATTCGACGGTGGCGACTGATGCAGTCGTTGAAAGCTGCCGAAGTCGCTGAACGTGCCGGGATCTCACGATCGACGCTGCAGAAGATCGAACGAGGAGACGCCGGCGTCTCCCTCGGCGCAGTCATGTCGGTGATGCAGGCATTGGGGCAGCTCGACCACGTGGCAGCTTCGTTCGACCCGTTGAGCACCGATGTCGGACGACTGCGGTCGACAGAATCGCTGCCCGAGCGAGTCCGCCGATGAGTGAGCAGGTCCGGGTTGAGATGGAACACGACGGTGCTCCGATCTTCGTGGGGACCGCCTATTTCCACATCGGTCGCGGGCAGACCTCGACCACGTTCAAGTACTCCGACGAGTATGCATCGTCCCGGTGGGCCTACTCGATAGATCCTGAGCTCCCACTGTCGACGGCACCCTTCAGTGTTCCGAGCCTGCCTGGTGCTTTCGCTGACTGCGCACCAGACCGGTGGGGTCGCAACCTCGTTGCCAAAGAACATCGGCGACTTGTGTCCGCAGGTATGGTCAGCGACCGCCGTCTCACAGATATCGACTACCTACTCGGAGTGAGCGACTCGACCCGCCAAGGAGCGCTTCGGTTCCGCCGCCGTGCTGACGGACCATTCCTCAGCGACAACAGCCGGGTACCGAAGCTGCTGGCACTGCCCGAACTCCAACGCGCAGCAGATGGCGTCACAGAGGGGTCCGCTGCGGCCATCAAGCGCCTCCTCGATGCAGGGACCGGATCACTGGGTGGTGCTCGCCCCAAGGCATCGGTGGCCGACGACGCGGGACGACTGCAGATCGCTAAGTTCACGCGCCCCACGGATGAGTGGGACGTGATCGCGTGGGAGGGAGTGGCGCTCGAGCTCGCTCGAATGGCGGGTATCGAAGTCCCAAAGAGCAGAGTCCTCAGCATCGAGGACCGATCGGTCCTCCTCTTGGAGCGGTTCGACAGGGCCTCCGACAGACGAATCGGGTACATCAGTGCAATGACAGCGGCCGGGCGGCGCGACGGAGAAGCTGCCGACTACCTCGACGTCGTAGAGGCAATAGAAGATCACAGCCGGCGCTGGAGACAAGATTGTGCCGAACTGTATCGACGAGTGGTGTTCTCTGCCGCGGTGCACAATACAGACGACCATCTGCGCAACCACGGTTTCCTTCGAGCAGAAGCGGGATGGCAGCTGAGCCCGGCATTTGATATCAACATCGAACCTGAGCCGGCAGTCGAACGGCAGACTGCGATCAACGGAGCGGTCTCAGCAGATGACGAACCCGAAGCACTCCTCGACTTCGCGCCACTGTGTCACCTGACTGCACCGGCGGCCCGGATGATCATCCACGAGGTCGTAGACGCTGTCGCCGAATGGAACTCGGTGGCAGCCGGCCAGGGGATCGGCAGCACGGAGCGGGACGCGGTTGGTGCAGTCATCGAGTCCCAGAGTGAGCACCTTCGAGCAATATCCACGTCGACACTCTGAGCTCCGGGGGAGTCCATTCCCTGTCCTGCCGCGTGATTCCGGGGTGGGTGGGTGTTTGTGTGGGGTGTGTGGTGGGTGTCACGTGGTGGAAGTCGGGTTTGGATTTGCGTGGTCGGGATTGCCTGGTCTAGAGTTATATCTCGTTGCCCGGCCGGAAACACGGTCTGAAAGACATGGTTTCCACCGGACCTGACCAGGACAAACAGGGTTTGTCAGTGTGGTTGGGTGTTCGGGTGGGTGACACACAATGAAACTGGCGCCCCCAGTGAACACGCCCAAAATGGTGGGTTGTGGTGATGGGTGAGTGTTTGTGGTTTGAGAATCCAATAGCGTGTTTGTTTGAACAATAAGTGATGCCAGATAATTATATTTTCTGGTGAGACAACCGACAGGTTCGAACACTCGGGTGGCAGCCCTCGCCGGCTGGCACCCTGATTGTGTGTTCGGGTCTGTTATTTATTTGGTCAACCTTCTTCACCCCGTGAAGTGGGTTGACTGTCTTGCTGGGATTCATTCGTAACATAATTTTTTTATGGAGAGTTTGATCCTGGCTCAGGACGAACGCTGGCTGCGTGCTTAACACATGCAAGTCGAACGCTGAAGCCCGCAGCTTGCTGTGGGTGGATGAGTGGCGAACGGGTGAGTAACACGTGAGTAACCTGCCCCTGATTTCGGGATAAGCCTGGGAAACTGGGTCTAATACCGGATATGACCAGTACAGGCATCTGTTCTGGTGGAAAGTTTTTCGATCGGGGATGGGCTCGCGGCCTATCAGCTTGTTGGTGGGGTAATGGCCTACCAAGGCGACGACGGGTAGCCGGCCTGAGAGGGCGACCGGCCACACTGGGACTGAGACACGGCCCAGACTCCTACGGGAGGCAGCAGTGGGGAATATTGCACAATGGGGGAAACCCTGATGCAGCGACGCAGCGTGCGGGATGACGGCCTTCGGGTTGTAAACCGCTTTCAGCAGGGAAGAAGCGAAAGTGACGGTACCTGCAGAAGAAGTACCGGCTAACTACGTGCCAGCAGCCGCGGTAATACGTAGGGTACGAGCGTTGTCCGGAATTATTGGGCGTAAAGAGCTCGTAGGTGGTTGGTCACGTCTGCTGTGGAAACGCAACGCTTAACGTTGCGCGGGCAGTGGGTACGGGCTGACTAGAGTGCAGTAGGGGAGTCTGGAATTCCTGGTGTAGCGGTGAAATGCGCAGATATCAGGAGGAACACCGGTGGCGAAGGCGGGACTCTGGGCTGTAACTGACACTGAGGAGCGAAAGCATGGGGAGCGAACAGGATTAGATACCCTGGTAGTCCATGCCGTAAACGTTGGGCACTAGGTGTGGGGGACATTCCACGTTCTCCGCGCCGTAGCTAACGCATTAAGTGCCCCGCCTGGGGAGTACGGTCGCAAGGCTAAAACTCAAAGGAATTGACGGGGGCCCGCACAAGCGGCGGAGCATGCGGATTAATTCGATGCAACGCGAAGAACCTTACCAAGGCTTGACATACACTGGACCGTTCTGGAAACAGTTCTTCTCTTTGGAGCTGGTGTACAGGTGGTGCATGGTTGTCGTCAGCTCGTGTCGTGAGATGTTGGGTTAAGTCCCGCAACGAGCGCAACCCTCGTTCTATGTTGCCAGCACGTGATGGTGGGAACTCATAGGAGACTGCCGGGGTCAACTCGGAGGAAGGTGGGGATGACGTCAAATCATCATGCCCTTTATGTCTTGGGCTTCACGCATGCTACAATGGCTGGTACAGAGAGAGGCGAGCCCGTGAGGGTAAGCGAATCCCTTAAAGCCAGTCTCAGTTCGGATCGTAGTCTGCAATTCGACTACGTGAAGTCGGAGTCGCTAGTAATCGCAGATCAGCAACGCTGCGGTGAATACGTTCCCGGGCCTTGTACACACCGCCCGTCAAGTCACGAAAGTCGGTAACACCCGAAGCCGGTGGCCCAACCCCTTATGGGGAGGGGGCCGTCTAAGGTGGGACTGGTGATTGGGACTAAGTCGTAACAAGGTAGCCGTACCGGAAGGTGCGGCTGGATCACCTCCTTTCTAAGGAGCACACATCAGAACCCCAACAGCGGAAGCCGAACGTGTTTCCGGTTGGGAGCTCAAGGGTGGAACATCACTTTTCTTCGCTCGCCCACACAGCCTGGCTGGGGTCAATGCCCCGGGTGCGGTTGTGGTTTTCGGGTGGGCTAGAACGAACACGTTATTGGGTCCTGGAATCACAAACCCCAACACATATGTGTTGGGTGTGGTTTCAACCAACAGGACCAACCCCAGGATCCGTGCAGCAGGAATGCTGGCGCGGGTGGTGGGTGTTTGGTAGTGGTTTGAGAATCGTATAGTGGACGCGAGCATCAATGCTGCAACCCTCTTGTGGGTTGTGGTGTTATGTAATGTGATTTTTCTTGTCATCATCTTGTGTGATTGAAAGACAATTGTTTCGCGCACGCCCATCAACCCGACCTTTGTGTAGGGGTGTGGTGAGTGTCTAAGAGCGCATGGTGGATGCCTTGGCATCAGGAGCCGATGAAGGACGTGGAAATCTGCGATAAGCCTCGGGGAGCCGATAAACAGGCGTTGATCCGAGGGTGTCCGAATGGGGGAACCCCGCCACTCGTGAGGGTGGTGACCCGTGTCTGAATATATAGGGCATGTGGGGGGAACGCGGGGAAGTGAAACATCTCAGTACCCGCAGGAAGAGAAAATAACAATGATTCCGGGAGTAGTGGCGAGCGAAACTGGATGAGCCTAAACCGTGTGCGTGTCAAGCGTGCTGGTGTTGTGTACACGGTGTTGTGGGGTTCGCATGGTCTGGTCCAGCATGGCCAGTCTGTCAGTGTGTGGGTGTAGTCGAACCTGGTGGGAAACAGGACCGGAGTGGGTGAGAGTCCCGTAGACGAAACATCGATCGACTGTCAGTGTGCGTGTGCCCGAGTAGCACGGAACTCGTGGAATTTCGTGTGAATCTGCCAGGACCACCTGGTAAGGCTAAATACTTCCTGATGACCGATAGCGGAATAGTACCGTGAGGGAATGGTGAAAAGTACCCCGGGAGGGGAGTGAAAGAGTACCTGAAACCATGTGCTTACAATCCGTCAGAGCAGTATCTAGATGACTGTGATGGCGTGCCTTTTGAAGAATGAGCCTGCGAGTTAGCGGTGCGTGGCGAGGTTAACCCGTGTGGGGTAGCCGTAGCGAAAGCGAGTCCGAATAGGGCGTATGAGTCGCGTGTCCTAGACCCGAAGCGGAGTGATCTAGCCATGGGCAGGGTGAAGCGTGTGTAAGAGCGCGTGGAGGCCCGCACCCACTTCAGTTGAAAATGGAGGGGATGACCTGTGGTTAGGGGTGAAAGGCCAATCAAACTCTGTGATAGCTGGTTCTCCCCGAAATGCATTTAGGTGCAGCGTTGCGTGGTTCTTGCTGGAGGTAGAGCTACTGGATGGCTGATGGGCCCCACCGGGTTACTGACGTCAACTAAACTCCGAATGCCAGTCAAGGTTCAGCGTGGCAGTGAGACAGTGGGGGATAAGCTTCATTGTCGAGAGGGAAACAGCCCAGACCATCAACTAAGGCCCCTAAGCGTGTGCTCAGTGGGAAAGGATGTTCAGTTGCGAAGACAACCAGGAGGTTGGCTTAGAAGCAGCCACCCTTGAAAGAGTGCGTAATAGCTCACTGGTCAAGTGATTGAGCGCCGATAATGTAGCGGGGCTAAGTACACCGCCGAAGTTGTGGCAGCACCACGAATAGCCGTAATGGTGTGGTGTTGGGTAGGGGAGCGTCGAGTTGCCGGTGAAGCTGCAGTGTGAACTAGTGGTGGAGGCGATTCGAGTGAGAATGCAGGCATGAGTAGCGAAAGACGGGTGAGAAACCCGTCCACCGGATGACCAAGGGTTCCAGGGCTAGGCTAATCCGCCCTGGGTAAGTCGGGACCTAAGGCGAGGCCGACAGGCGTAGTCGATGGACAACCAGTTGATATTCTGGTACCGACACACAACCGACAGTACCAAAACACACGATACTAACCCTGTGATGTCCCCGTCAGACCTTCGGGTCTGTGGTTGGGACTGAGTGGGGGACCTGAGTGTGGAGTCGGTAAGCGTGAGGTGTGACGCAGAAAGGTAGCCAGGCCGTGCGATGGTAGTCACGGTCTAAGGTTGTAGCACGTGGGGGTAGGCAAATCCGTCCCCACAAGTGTGTGAGAGCTGATGGGCGCCCCACATTGGTGGGGTGATCTGGTGATCCTCTGCTGCCGAGAAAAGCATCGACGTGAGGGTGTGTGTTGCCCGTACCCTATAACCGACACAGGTGGTCGAGTAGAGAATACTAAGGTGATCGAGAGAATCGTGGTTAAGGAACTCGGCAAAATGCCCCCGTAACTTCGGGAGAAGGGGGACCATCCCGGTGAACAGGACTTGCTCCTGGATGTGCTGGTGGTGGTCGCAGAGGCCAGAGAGAAGCGACTGTTTATTAAAAACACAGGTCCGTGCGAAGATGTAAGTCGATGTATACGGACTGACGCCTGCCCGGTGCTGGAAGGTTAAGAGGACCTGTTAACCCACTTGTGGGTGAAGCGGAGAATTTAAGCCCCAGTAAACGGCGGTGGTAACTATAACCATCCTAAGGTAGCGAAATTCCTTGTCGGGTAAGTTCCGACCTGCACGAATGGCGTAACGACTTCTCTGCTGTCTCAACCACGAACTCGGCGAAATTGCATTACGAGTAAAGATGCTCGTTACGCGCAGCAGGACGGAAAGACCCCGAGACCTTCACTATAGTTTGGTATTGGTGTTCGGTGTGGTTTGTGTAGGATAGGTGGGAGACGTTGAAGCGTGGTCGCTAGATCATGTGGAGTCGATCGGTGAAATACCACTCTGACCATAGTGGATTCCTTAACTTCGGACCCTGATCGGGTTCAGGGACAGTGCCTGATGGGTAGTTTAACTGGGGCGGTTGCCTCCTAAAGAGTAACGGAGGCGCCCAAAGGTTCCCTCAGCCTGGTTGGCAATCAGGTGTCGAGTGTAAGTGCACAAGGGAGCTTGACTGTGAGACGGACGTGTCGAGCAGGAGCGAAAGCTGGGACTAGTGACCCGGCCATGGCTTGTGGAAGCGTGGTCGCTCAACGGATAAAAGGTACCTCGGGGATAACAGGCTGATCTTGCCCAAGAGTCCATATCGACGGCATGGTTTGGCACCTCGATGTCGGCTCGTCGCATCCTGGGGCTGGAGTCGGTCCCAAGGGTTGGGCTGTTCGCCCATTAAAGCGGTACGCGAGCTGGGTTTAGAACGTCGTGAGACAGTTCGGTCCCTATCCGCTGCGTGCGTAGGAAATTTGTGGAGGTCTGTCCTTAGTACGAGAGGACCGGGACGGACGAACCTCTGGTGTGCCAGTTGTTCCGCCAGGAGCATGGCTGGTTGGCTACGTTCGGGATGGATAACCGCTGAAAGCATCTAAGCGGGAAGCCTGCTCCGAGATGAGATTTCCATCCGTGTTTTGCACGGGAGAGGTGTCCTATAGATGATGGGGTTGATAGGCCGGGTATGGAAGCACTGTGAGGTGTGGAGTTGACTGGTACTAATACACCGATCACTCACTCACTCTAACTATTTGGTTGGGGTGGTGTGCGTGGAGTTTGTTTGTGGTCACACATATAAGAGAGTGTTGACAAGATTGTTTCACCCCTGACGGGGTGCGTGTTATGTAGCCTTTTGTTTGGTGTTCGCGTTCGCTGTGCGGTTCTTGGACCATTACCGCCCATAACCCCTCTTGTGGGGTGTGTGGTGGTGGTCTGTGTGGTTTTGCGGTGGTGATAGTGGTGGGGAAACGCCCGGTTAACCGTTCCGATCCCGGTAGCTAAGCCCATGCGCGCTGATGGTACTGCAACTTGGTGGTTGTGGGAGAGTAAGTGACTGCCGCAATATTCTTTTGGAGAGTGTGGGGTACAACCTTTTAGGGGTTGTGTCCCACACTCTCCTTTTTTGCATTCATCCCTTTGTGCTCTCATGGGATCACCCGACAACGCCTTCGGGAAAACCACAGTTCCAACATGCAATGTTGTCGGTAATGTGGAATCCATGACGACTACTGAGACCGACACATCATCGGCTTCCGAACCATCAGAATCCATTCCCCACAATCCCCAAATCGGCTCAGCGGCGGAGACCTCCGGCAGTGACCGCCCTCGGCTGTTCGGAGTGCTGTGGGCGCTCCATTGGCTGCTGCGCATCGGACTTGCCGTATCGCTCCTGCCATACGCATGGACCAAGGTCTTCCACGTGCAGATGGGCTATGCCGACTATGCCGACGCGATCGTCCAATACGGAGAGATGAGTCCTATGGGACTGCTGTGGCGCTTCATGGCGTTCTCTCCCACAGTGCAGCTCCTGGCAGGCCTTGCCGAGCTCATCGCCGTCATCCTCCTGCTCTTCCGCCGGACCGCCTGGCTCGGCGCCCTGATCGCAGCTCTGGACATGAGTGTCGTGTTCCTGCTCAACCTGACTTTCGACGTACCCGTCAAGCAGCTGTCCGGCGCGATGGCCCTGGTCGGCCTCATCTTGCTCATTCCCAATGTCCCGCGCGTTGCCAAGTTCCTGCTCGGCCGCAGTGTCGGACCGGCCGTCAGCGGGCTCATCTGGCGCAACCGCACCTTCGTACGCATCACCCGCTGGATCTCACCAGCCCTCGCTGTCGTCATCATCGTCGGCAGCGGCGTGGCCTCCGGGCTGAGCTTCGGCTGGGGCCGCACCAGTGGACCAGAAGAGATCTCGGGCGTCTATACAGTCACCGCCGAAGGAGAGCCGGCGAAGATCGACGGCACCGGCCACACGACGGACGACATCACCCAGATCGCCTTCGGCCAAGTCGGCTCAGGCAAGGGCAAACGGATGAGCATCCGCTACGCCGACGGCGACTTCCAGGACGGCCTGTACAGCGTCGACGGATCATCACTGACCGCGGAGCTCTATCCCATCCGAGAAGGCGCCCAGACGCTCATACGCGACGCGTCAGGCACACTCGAGTTCGACTACGAGGACATCGGTGACGGCACCTACTCCCTGAAGGTCGATGACAGCGAACTGACGATCAAGAGCGACGAAGAACGACGGTTCCTCTTCGACCGCGGATTCCGATGGGGACCGGAGGCGCCGGTGAACCGGTAGGACACCAAAGACAGCTGTGGGCCCGCAGAGATCTGCGGGCCCACAACTTTGGTGTCTACAGCTCGAATCAACGTCCGAACAGCTTGGAGAACAGGCCCTTCTTCTTCGGCTTGTCTTCCTTGGCCGATGGTTCTTCGGCCTTGTGCTCGTCCTCACCGGAAGACTGCGGTTGAGGCTCCGCAGCCGCCCGTTCTGCGGCAGCGGAGTCGACCGAGTCATCGGCAGCTGGTTCTTCGGCGGGGACGGAGTCGGCGGGGGAGTGTTCCTCTGCCGACGGTGCGGCAGGCTCTTCGCGAACCGAGTCCCTCGAACCGGGTCCTGTCGCGGAGTCCGCGCCCGCGCCGGAGGTGGGGGCCGCCTCGGCGGGGGACGGCGTCGTCGCCGACCCGGCAGGGGAGGACTGCACAGCCGGTCGGGTGTCGGCAGACGCACCTGCAGACGGTGTCGGTGTGCTCGGCGTCGCCTCGGCGGGCGTGTGCCCTGCTACCGCGAACTGCTCGGCGGCTTCGCCCTCGAGCGGAGTATTCATATCGCAGTTGGAGATGCGTCGCTCGGAATCGAATGACAAGTCAGCCGAACCGTCAGCGAACAGCATCCGCAGGCCGCCGTCCGGCAGCTCGCGGACCGGGATTCCGCGCTTTGCCACGTACGCGTCGATGGCGGCGCGATGATCGCTGACCGTCGTCTGTGTGAGACCCTGCATCAACGCGCGGACGGAGACCTTCACCTGCGGTTCCGGCAAGGTGATCTCGGGGGACTCGATGAGAAGCCACACGGTCGTGCCGGCACCGGCACCGGCCGGGTAGTGCGCCCACTTGCCGGTCGCTTCCTTCGCCGCGAGAGTCAGGCGCAGCGCCAACTCCTCATCGAGGTCGAGTTCGGCGGTCGTGAGCTCAGCGACCTCCTCGGCGGCACCGAACTTGCGAACCTCATGGGACAGACCGACGACTGCCTCGGGGAAGTCGTTGACATTCTCCCAACCCCACAGCCAGGTCTTGTCCCGGCTCGATTCGGAGCCGAGCAGGTGCGGTCGTGCGCGCAGAACGACACCGTCGGAGGAGCTGAACGTCAGGTGCGGGTCGGCACCGAAGTCGACTTCCCATTCGGCATCGGCGATGAGCCCACCGAAATGCGTTTGCACCTCGGTGGAGTAGAAGACGGCGCGATTGACCAGGTCCTGCAGAGTTGAGCTCATGATTCCAGCCTATGCCGGAGCGCACGAGAATCGAGGAGGCACGCGGTGGAGCGGTCGTGTCAGTGCCGCATGGTGTGCTTGAGCGACAGCACGCCGACGGGCAATTCCGAGTGACGTCGGCCATCTATCGCTGGAAGGGGAATACATGTAAGATAGCCTGTTGCGCTTCGCAAGTCTCACGACTCATCTATCAGTCACTCTTCACTCAGGACGTTCAACGTGGCTTTACTCCGCCTGTCCCTGAAATATGCCAAAACCTATTGGCTGTTCATCGTTCTCGTCGTCATCCTCCAATTGGCTTCGACCATCGCTGCCCTGTACCTGCCGAGCCTCAATGCCCGGATCATCGACGAAGGTGTGGCCAAGGGCGACACCGACTTCATCTGGTCGACGGGCATGACGATGCTGCTCGTCTGCTTCGTCCAAGTCATCACCGCGATCATCGCGATCTACTTCGGTGCGCGCACCGGCATGGGTGTTGGACGGGACCTGCGGCGCGCCATCTACCGTCAGGTCGACGACCTGTCGATGCTCGAGGTCGCCAAGTTCGGCTCCGCGACCCTCATCACCCGCAACACCAACGATGTGCAGCAAGTCCAGATGCTTGTGCTCATGACACTGAACTTCATGGTCTCCACTCCGATCATGTGCATCGGCGGAATCATCATGGCCCTGCGTGAGGACGTCGGCCTGTCGTGGCTCGTCTGGGTCTCCGTGCCCGTCCTCTTCGTGGTCGTCGCCATCCTCGTCTACCTCCTCATGCCCCTGTTCCGCCGCATGCAGGGACAGGTCGACGACATCAACGGCGTCCTGCGCGAACAGATCACCGGCATCCGCGTCATCCGTGCGTTCGTCCGCGAACCCTTCGAAACCGACCGCTACGCCGACGCCAACCGCGCCCTGACCGAGACCTCTGTCAAGGTCGGGAACCTCTTCGTCCTCATGTTCCCCGCGATCATGATGATCCTCCACCTGGCCACCGCCGCAGTCCTGTGGTTCGGCGGACACCGCGTCGACGCCGGCCAGATGGAGGTCGGTTCGCTGACCGCATTCCTGCAGTACCTGCTGCAGATCCTCGTGGCAGTGATGATGGGCGTATTCATGATGATGATGATCCCCCGCGCCGTCGTCTGCGCCGAACGCATCGCCGAAATCCTCGACGCCCGCACCACCATGACGATTCCGGACGGTGTCGACGAACTCCCTCGCCGAGGCGAACTCGAGTTCCGCAATGTCACCTTCGGTTACCCCGGTGCCGAGGTTCCCGTCCTCGAGGGACTGAACTTCACCGCGAAGCCGGGCACGACGACGGCGATCATCGGCTCCACAGGCGCGGGAAAATCGACCATCGTCAACCTCGTTCCCCGCCTCATCGACCCGCAGGCAGGACAGGTGCTCATCGATGGAATTCCCGTCACCGAGTTCAACCGCCACCAACTGGCGCAGCTCATCGGACTGGTCCCGCAGAAGCCCTACCTGTTCTCCGGCACGATCGCCTCGAACCTGCGCTTCGGCAATGACCAGGCCACCGATGACGAGCTGTGGGAAGCTCTGCGCATCGCCCAAGCGGATGACTTCGTGGCCGACAAGGAGGACCAGCTCGATCAGGGCGTCGCCCAAGGCGGCACGAACTACTCCGGCGGGCAGCGGCAGCGACTGTGCATCGCTCGGGCGCTGACCGCGAAACCGCAGATCTACGTCTTCGACGACTCATTCTCCGCCCTCGACGTCGCCACCGACGCGCGTCTGCGCGCGGCACTCGACGAATCGACGGGCGATGCCACCGTCATCGTCGTCGCCCAGCGAGTCTCGACGATCCGTGACGCCGATCAGATCATCGTCCTCGAAGCAGGCAAGATCGTCGGACGCGGCACCCATGAGGAACTCGCCGAATCCAACTCCACCTACCGCGAGATCATCGAATCTCAGCTGACGACGGAAGAGGTGAACTGACATGACGAACGACACCTCGACCGAGACCGTCGTGTCCTCGGACGACGAATACATTCCCAGCGGTGAAGAACTCGAGATGAGCGGAGGTGCTCCTCCGCGCAAGGCCAAGCACTTCTGGCCCTCGGTCAAACGCCTCTTCGGGCTGATGGCCAGCGAGAAGATGGGACTGATCAACGTCGTCGCGCTCGTCGTCGGCTCCGTCGTCCTCACCGTCATCGCACCGAAGGTGCTCGGCAAGGCCATGGACGTCGTCTATTCGGGAATCATCGGCGCGCAGCTGCCGGCCGGGGCGAACATCGACGACATCATCGCCGGTGCTCGGGCCGAAGGCCGCGACGATTTCGCCGACATGCTCTCCACCGCCGATGTCGTGCCCGGACAGGGCATCGACTTCACGGCACTCGGGCAGATCATCATCATCGTCCTGCTCATGTACCTCGTGGCCTCGATGCTCATGTGGGCGCAGGGATACATCCTCAACGCACTCGTCATGCGCGTGGTCTACCGGCTGCGTGAAGACATCGAACGAAAGATCAATCGCCTGCCGCTGCGGTATTTCGACACCAGGCAGCGCGGCGACGTGATGTCTCGAGTGACCAACGACGTCGACAATATCCAGCAGGCGCTGCAGCAGGCATTCTCGCAGCTGGTGCAATCGGCGCTGACGATCATCGGCATCGGCGTGATGATGTTCATCGTGTCCTGGCAGCTCGCGCTGCTGGCACTCATCGCACTGCCGTTGTCAGCGATCATCGCCGGAGTCATCGGCACCCGGTCGCAGAAGATGTTCAAAGCGCAGTGGAAGCACACCGGTGAGGTCAACGGACACGTCGAAGAGTCGTTCTCCGGACTCGACATCGTCCGGGCCTTCGGCCGTGACGAGGTCATGCTCGAAGAGTTCGACCGCCGCAACGAATCGCTGTTCAAGGCATCGGCCGGAGCCCAGTTCGTCTCCGGCATGATCATGCCGTCGATGCAGTTCGTGTCCTACCTCAGCTATGTGCTCATCGCCGTCGCCGGCGGCTTGAAAGTCGCCACGGGGCAGATGACGCTCGGCGATGCGACCGCGTTCATCCAGTACTCCCGCGAGTTCTCGCAGCCCATCGCCGAAATGGCCGGCGTTGCGAACATGCTCCAGTCCGGAGTCGCTTCGGCCGAGCGCACCTTCGAACTGCTCGACGCCGATGAGGAGGAACCTGACGAGGTGCGCCAGTCCTTACCTCCGCGGACTCCGGGCAAGGTCGAGTTCTCCGAGGTCAGTTTCCGCTATGTTCCGGAGACCCCGCTCATCGAGAAGGTGTCATTCACCGCCGAACCCGGCCACACGGTCGCGATCGTCGGCCCCACCGGCGCAGGCAAGACGACCCTGGTCAACCTCGTGATGCGCTTCTACGAGATCACCGGCGGCACGATCATCCTGGACGGCATCGACGTCCGCGAGCTCAGTCGCGCCGATCTGCGTTCGCACGTGGGCATGGTGCTCCAGGACGCGTGGCTGTTCGAAGGCACGATCGCCGAGAACATCCGCTACGGTCGGCTCGACGCCACCGACGACGAGGTCATCGCCGCAGCGAAGGCGACGATGGTCGACAGGTTCGTCCGGCAGCTGCCTGACGGCTATGACACCGTCATCGATTCCGACGGAGGCAGCGTCTCCGCCGGTGAACGACAGCTCATCACCATCGCCCGCGCCTTCCTGGCCGACCCGTCGCTGCTCATCCTCGATGAGGCGACCTCCTCGGTCGACACCCGCACCGAGGTGCTCGTGCAGCAGGCGATGGCAGCGCTGCGAACCGATCGGACATCGTTCGTCATCGCCCACCGGCTCTCGACGATCCGCGATGCCCACACCATCCTCGTGATGGAAGACGGCGCGATCGTCGAGCACGGAAACCATGAGGAGCTGCTCGCGGACAAGGGAGCCTACTACCGCCTCTACATGTCGCAGTTCCGCGGTGAGGACGCTGAAGAGCAGTTCACCGCCGAAGTGCTCGCCGAGACGGATGCTGAGGTGCTCGCCGCGACGGACGCCGATGCGCACGCCGAGACCGATGTCGCTGATGGCGGCGAGGATGCTGCAGCCGGTGACGGCGAGGCGGCCTCGGGCGGCCAGGCAGATTCGGACGGCGGCGGTTCTGCTGCCGACGACACGGCCGGTTCGGACGGAGACGCGGAGTCGTCGTCGAGAACCGGTCCGACGCCGCAGCAGTAGAAACGCCATGAAACCGCGGGGTCCTCGAGCTCAAGCTCGGGGACCCCGCGGCGCATTCACGAGAAGCTGCAACGTCGACAGCTGTGTCGCACCGGCACAACTCCCTCCCCGCAGACGGAATTCCCGCATAACGTTTTTTCAGCCGGAAATGTCGAAATCGATGATTCCGTGACAAAGTTCCGGCTGGTCGACAGTCGGCTCCAATCGGCTTGACGACTGTCGCTTGCCCTGGTCAGGCTTCAGCCGGACGCCGGTTACAGTCGGTCAGCAGTCAAACGGTGAGAGCCGAGAGTTGCGAAGTGATAAACATTCGGCAAATCAGCAATATCACTTCTGTCATGATCTAAATGACCAAAAGTCGTGTGTCCGTCGTCACCTGCGTAATGTCCGAGCCACAACTGAAGACGGCAACCGGCCAGAACTCTGGAAGGACCATCATGAAACGGCTGGCAATGGCGGCAGCGTTCGCCCTGGCTCTCTCGCTCGGCGGGTGGGGTCAGGCGGCCGCACAGGCAGATGACAGCACGGCACCTCAAACGGCAGACGTCCAAGCTGCGGGAGAAGCAGGCGACGCTCAAGCGGACCCCCCGGGAACCGAGACGCCACCTGAGGACCCCGGTGAGGGCGCCGCGTCCACCGACCCGGGAGAGGACGAAGATGCCACCGATCCCGGCGGCGACGAGAATGCCACGGACCCTGGTGACGGTGAAGAAGCGGCCGACCCTGACGACGGTTCGGACGAGCCGACCGAGGACTCGGCACCGATCGAGGCGTCGTTCTCCCTCGACAAGGCGACGATGACCGTCGACGAGGCGGCTGAAGCGATCCCGTACACCATCACCGGTCTCAAGGCCGGAGACACCGTGACCGCCGGACCCGGCGGGAACGGCTCCATCACTGTCGACAGCGACGGAACGTTCAACGGCGAGCTTCGCGGCAACACCGAACTCAGAGCGGGCGACACCCTCGAGGTCACAGTGACAGTCGCCCGAGACGGGCGGGAGTCGAAGACCTTCACTGGCAGTGTGGAGATCACCGCAGCCGATGACGGCTCCGATGCCGAGCTCAGCGTCGATCCCAAGACGCAGGGTCTCGACACGTTCCTCGACAACGGCGTCGGCATCACAATGGCCAACTGCACGATGGATGAAGAAGTCACCTTCACCGTCAAACGCAAGGGAGAGGACGCGACCATCTGGGAGGACACCCAGATGGCCGGTGAGGATGCTGCCGGGTTCACCACCTTCGTGCCGGGAACGGGCGGCGAGGACTGGATCGGCGACTATGTCGTGAGCGCGAGCTGCGGCGATGAGACCGCAGAGACGACGTTCTCGGTCACCGAGGAAGCTGAGGCGGATGCGGATCTCACCGTCACGCCGAAATCTCAGAAGCTGCAGGACTTCCTCGAGAACGGGGTCAACATGACTCTGGTCAACTGCCACGTCGATTCTGACGTGACGTTCCAAGTGAGCGCCAAGGACGACCCCGACACCGTGATCTGGGACGAGACTCAGAAGGCCGGTGAAGATGCGGCCGGATCCGTGCAATTCACACCAGACGGCGATGGAGGAGCCGCATGGGTAGGCGAATATCTCGTCACGGCATCCTGCGGTGACAAGAGAGCAGAGACCACCTTCACCGTCACCGACGACGGCAGCGTCGTCGATCCGAAGCTGTCGATCGAGCCAGAACGACTCTCCGGACAGGACTTCATCAACCGCGACAAAGGCGTGCAGCTGACCGTCACCGATTGTGCCGCAGACGCCGACGTTCAGTTCGAGGTGTACTCCGAGGACATGAGCGAGAAGCTCTACGAGCAGACGGCGACGGCCAACGACGAAGGCACGGCCGGAGTCCAGGTCTACGGCCTCGGTGATGATCCTGCGTACTACGTCGGCACCTACAACGTGCACACCAGCTGCATGGATATCCCCGGGAGTGGAAAGTTCGTCGTCACCGGTGACGAATCCGGTGGTGGAGACGGCGGAGATTCTGGTGAGGCGGGAAGTTCCGGAGGCGGCTCGTCGATGCCGCGCACCGGTGCTGAACTCACCGGTCTGACTGCCGGAGCACTGCTCATCCTCGGCGGCGCCGCAGCTATCACCGTGGCACGTCGGAAGAACAAGAGCTGACAGTGACCGGCGACCCGTCGGGTTGGTGACTCCACCCGGCCCGACGGCGCGAACCGGTCCTGGAGGAAGAGATCGGCCCCGGCCCTCGATTCAACGTCGAGCGCCGGGGTCGATCTGTGTCGCGTTCTTGCCCTTGGGTTCAAGGAGTCGTCGCAACACCTCCAGTGAGGAGGATGTTGCCATGGCCCGTCCCGGACCCCGTTCCCTGCCCAGAACAGTCGAGGCCCAATTCTGGGACCTGATCAGGACAGGATTGACCGTCGAAGAGGCCGCCGAGGTATTGGGCGTGTCGGTATCGATCCTTCGGCGGTGGTTTCGCCATCGTGGAGGTGTGAAACCACCAATCGGTTATGGTCACCCAACCCGGTTCCTGACCATCGATGACCGTGAAGACATCGCGGTTTATCGGGGTCAGGGGCTGGGCGTCAGAGCAATCGCTGAGCGTTTGAATCGAAGCCCGTCAACGATCAGTCGCGAACTGCGCCGCGCCGCACGCGCCCCGGAACACGTCAGACCCTCCCGACCGGCCTATCGGCCCAGGATCGCCCAGGAAGACGCTGATGCGAAACGCCATCGGCACCGGGACCGGAAGCTGACTACCAATCTTGCCCTGCGCCGTGAGGTGCAGGCACGATTGGCACTGAACCACAGTCCCGAGCAGATCGCGTCACGACTGCGCGTGGACTACCCCGATGATCCGGAGATGTGGGTGTCGCACGAAACGATCTACCAGTCCCTGTACGTCCAAGGCCGAGGCGGACTCAAGCGCGAACTGGTCAAGCATCTGCGTACGGGCCGCAGCCTGCGTAAACCGCGCAGAACCAGTCAGGAGCGGCGGGGACGGATCCCGAACATGGTCAACATCGCCGACCGGCCCAAGGCGGTCGAGGACCGGGCCGTGCCGGGCGACTGGGAAGGCGACCTTATCCTGGGGACAGTCGAATCGGGATCAGCGATCGGGACTCTGGTCGAGCGTGCCACGGGGTTTTCGATGTTGCTGCATCTGCCTGAGTCACACACAGCCAACGCAGTGGCCGAGGCGATGATCGCGAAGATGGCGCAGCTGCCGGCCGAGTTGAAGCGCTCACTGACCTGGGATCAGGGCAGTGAAATGTCTGAACATGTACGCATCGCTGAGGCCACGGGTTTTGATATCTACTTCTGTGACCCGCATGCGCCTTGGCAGCGGGGAACGAATGAGAACACCAACGGGCTGTATCGGCAGTACTTCCCGAAGAGCACTGACCTCAGCCAGTGGGGGTCGGGTTACCTCGATATGGTCGCTGCTGAGCTCAACGCCCGACCCCGGAAACGGCTGGGCTGGAAGACACCGGCCGAGGCCCTGGCTAAGCTATTGAACGAACACGACGATTCGACAGGTGTTGCAACGATAGCTTGAATCCGCCGCCGAAAACGTTGATGAACGAGTTTGCATGCGCGCTGACGTGCATCTCGTCGAACGCTTGTTCTCCCGGGAACCACCGAAACTGCCGATAACAATTGCCCCTGCTGAATCCTGCGGGTTGATGACGATGTGATCGGCAATCTGATCATGACCTGTGCACAGATGAGTGGGCGTGCGTGGATGATCATTGCGCTCTGGCGCAGACGAGCTCGAACGACCGTGTTGACCTGGACCGATGAAGCCGCCTCGGCGAGGTTGAGGCTCCGAATGGAATCCGACTCTGAACGTCGTCTCAACGTACGATTCAACAGGTCGCGTTGGCATCACATGGGCATAAGATCTCTGTTTCGAAGTTGTCATGACCACAATGATCAGAACTCTACAAGCGTCGTCCTCGGTTCGTATCGTCGTTGGCATAACCGAATACGGAATCACCGGTCAACAGAATTTCAACGCCGAAAGAAGGATGATCACAATGAAGAAGACACTCGCTCTCGCCGCTACCGCAGCAATCAGCCTCTCCGCTCTCACCGCCGGTCCCGCGGCGGCCGCCGGACACGATCACACTGATTCCAGCAACGCCGCTCTGGCAGTCCCAGCGGCCGATGCGCAGGACGACAGCGCCAAGAATGGAGACTCGGGCGAAGAGTCGAATCCAGTCGAGGCCAGCCTTGCACTCAAATACTCGTATATGAATCCGATGGGGTTTTCGAGTTTCGGCGGGATTCAATACACCATTGATTCATTGGAAGAGGGAGACATCGTCACCAATACTCTGACCGACGAGATCGATCGAGTGGACAAAGACGGCCCCTATGACGGTTCGATCATGTTTGACAGGGAGCCCGAAGCCGACACCACTGTCGATTTCACCGTCACAGTGGAGCGAGACGGTGAGAGGAAAAAGGAGTTCCCCGCAAGCATCGACGTGGTGGAAGGCGATCGCGGTGCCTCCGCCGATGGGGACGTCATCATCGACAACGATGAGCTGACAGTCGCCGATTTCAAACAATTTGGAATCGATCTCACAGTGGTGCAATGTCCGGCCGACAGCACGGCCAACTTCAAGGTGGCGAAGAAGGACGCACCGAATAAGGTGTTGAAGGAGAAGTCGCAGCTGGTCGGCGAGGATGAATCCGCATCGGTGCACGTGGTGCCTCCGGCTGGGGTCGAGGACCACACAGGCGAATACGCAGTCATGACTGAATGCGGTGACCTCAAGTCCGAGGGAACGTTCACTATCAAGGATTGAGAGCGGTCGGTGGGAGCCGATCGGCCGCATGGATCGACCGTGAATGCAGCTCAGGCCCCGAGCTCGGTTTGGAACCGAGGCTCGGGGCCTGAGGTGTCTTCGGCTGGAAACGAAGTAGTCGACTCAGCCCTTGGCGACGAGTGTGCGCACGGCCGAGGAGAAGAATCCCTGACCGTCGATACCGCCGCCGTCCTCAGGGCCGAATCCGGCCTCGACTGCATGCTCAGGGTGGGGCATGAGACCCACGACGTTGCCGGCTTCGTTCGTGATGCCGGCGATGTCGCGCAGAGAGCCGTTCGGGTTGAATCCCTGGTAGCGGAAGACCACGCGACCGGTGGACTCGAGCTCGTCGAGCACCTCGTCGGTGGCGACGTATCCGCCTTCGCCGTTCTTCAGCGGGATGCGGATCGTCTGGCCCTGCTCATAGTCGCCGGTCCAGGCGGTGTCTGCGTTCTCGACGAGGAGGTCCTGGTCGCGGCAGATGAAATGCTGGTGGTCGTTGCGGATGAGCGCACCGGGCAGCAGGTGGGATTCGCAGAGGATCTGGAAGCCGTTGCAGATGCCGAGCACGGGCATGCCCGCATTCGCCGCGGCCACGACCGATTCCATGATCGGGGCGAAACCGGCGATCGCGCCGCAGCGCAGGTAGTCGCCATAGGAGAACCCGCCGGGCAGGATGACGGCGTCGACACCGGACAGCGTCGAATCCGCATGCCACAGGTTCACCGGGTTCGCACCCGCCAGACGCACGGCACGGGCCGCGTCACGGTCATCAAGTGTTCCGGGGAACGTGACGACTCCGACGGAGACTCCGGACTCAGCCCCCGCCTCGGCGAGGGTGGGATCATCGGCCACAGCGGTCACGATGCGTCCTCGGCCACCCGCACGGCCACGACATTCTCGATGACCGGGTTCGACAGGAGCTTCTCCGCGGCTTCGCGCGCCTGGGCGAGCACTTCGTCGGTGGCTTCGCCCGCGACCTCGAGTTCGAACCTCTTGCCCTGACGAACCTCACCGAACCCGGTGAAGCCGAGGCGAGTCAGCCCGCCGGAGATCGCCTTGCCCTGCGGGTCAAGAATCTCGGGTTTGGGCATCACCTCAACGACGACACGTGCCATGCGTGTTCTGCTCCTTTGTGAAAGTGTTCGGGAGTTCCTCCCGCGCTCGCCCAAAGTCTATCAAGCATGGCGTGCGCCCCGGCCCGCAGTCCGCTCGCCGGACTCAGGAGTCGAAGCCCATGCCCACGGCGTCGAGAACCTTGAGCAGCGGGCCGCGTTTGCCGGCGTTCTCATCGGCCTTGATCAGGGCGTTCGTCGTCGCCTTGATGCCCAGCCACGCGGCGGGTTCGGGCGGGAACGGCAGTGGCAGTCTCCGAACCATTTCGAGCTCGGTGAGCTCGGTCGAATCTCCGGAGAGCAGATCGAGCATGACGGTCCCGGCGAACCGGGAGGCACCGACGCCGAGACCGGTGAATCCCGCCGCCATCGCCACCTTCTTCCCATACGCGCTGGTGAAGAACGAGAAGAACCGCGAACACGTATCGATCGGGCCACCCCATCTGTGCGTGAATTTGAGTCCCTCCAGCTGTGGGAAGGTGGCGAAGAAATGCTCGGCCAAGGTCTCGAAGGTCTCCGGCCGCTGATCGTACTTCCACGAGATCTGCCGCCCGAAGTGGTAAACGGCGTCCCACCCGCCGAAGAGGATCCGGTTGTCCGCGCTCAGCCGGTAGTAGTGGAATCGGTTTGCGCAGTCGCCGATGCCCTGCCGGCCCTCCCAACCGATCGCCGCCATCTGCTCATCGCTGAGCGGTTCGGTCATGAGCGCGTAGTCGTAGACCGGCACGGTGTGCAGGCTCACCCGCTTGAGCAGGGACGGGAAGACATTCGTCGCAAGCGCCACACGCTTCGCCGTGATCGTGCTGCAACGGGCGGTCGCGCAGTCCTCGATCGTCTCAGCGGTCACCCGGGTCTGCACCCGCACAGTGGTTTTCGCGTCGCGGACATCCGTGACCTTCGTGCCCTCGAAGACCTCGACACCGAGGTTGCGGACGACCCGCAGCAGCTCCCAGCACAGCTTCGCCGGATTCACCAGGGCGACCTCTCGCGAATCCCACAGCGCAGCTTTGTAGGTCGGTGACTTCACGATCTGCGCCAGCTGCTGCTGGTCGTAGAAGATGAAGCCGGCGTCCGGATCGTGGGCCTCCCGCAGCTCGGCCACCTGGTAGTCCTCGGTGGCGACGTCGAGCTCACCGGTGCGTTCGAACTCGCAGTCCATCCCGTACTTCGCGACAGCGGCTTCGATGGCGTCGAGGTTCTCCCGACCCAGCTGGGCCAGACGCTCGTTCTCATCGGGCAGGTGGGCTTTCCCGTTGTCATAGCCGTGTGTGAGGCTGGCCGCGCAGAAACCGCCGTTGCGCCCCGAGGCGGCCCACCCGATCGTGTTCGCCTCGACGAGGACGACGTGCCGGTCAGGATCCCGCTCCTTCGCCTGCAGAGCCGTCCACAGCCCGGTGAACCCGCCGCCGACGATGAGGAGGTCGACCTCGCAGTCTTCGGTCAGGGGCGGCAGCGGGGTGGGGCGCTCATCGGAGTCGAGCCAGAACGGAACGGTCGATGCCTCGGCCAGTGCGGCGTGCACGTCCATGTCACTTCACTTTCTTGCTGGTGCGGTTAGCGCGAACTCTGCCGGGCGGCAGGTGCTGGTGGTGTGAACTCTGCCAGACGGCAGGGGCAGGTGGTGCGGGACTGATGGGCCACCTCGGTGCGGGTGGGACGGCACTCGAGGCCCTCCCCGAGGCGCGGGGAGGGCTGGAACCCGGGCCCATCCTCGGCGAGGGCGTGGGTGGGCATCATCCGGCCATCGTCTTGATGATCTCTGTCGTATTGCCGCCGGCCTTGCGCAGGACGAATCCGACGAAGCCGAGGGCGGCGAGGGTGAGCACGAACATCACCGTCGACATCGCGGCCACCTCGGGGCGCAGGGCCACACGCACGGCGGAGAAAATGTAGACCGGCCACGGGGTGTAGCCCGGCTGTTGGACGAAGCTCGAGAGGATCGTGTTGTCCAGGCTGACGGTGAACGACATCAGCGCACCGGCGAGGATGCCGGGGGCCGCGATCGGCAGGGTGATGTCCTTGAACCGGTTCCACGGGGTCGCTCCGAGGTCCGCGGCGGCGTCCTCGAGTTGGGTGTCCATTCCGGCCAGCCGGGCCCGGACGATGAACGTCACGATCGCCATGGAGAACATCGCATGGGAGATGATGAGCCTGACCAGGCCGTTGTTGAGCGGAGTGATGCCCCAATCGACGCCGACGGTGACGAACCACGGCAGGAACGAGATGCCGTCGACGATCTCGGGGGTGACCAAGGTCAGACCGAGGATCGCCGTGAGTCCCAGCGCCCACCAGGCGCCCTTGCGGGCTCGGGCCAGAGCGACCCCGCCGAGGGTGCCGAAGATCGTCGAGACGATCGCGGTGCCCACCGCGGCCTGCAGGCTCGTGACGATCGAGGAGACGATGATGTCGTTGTTGATGCCGCTGATATAGGCGTGCAGGCCGAAGCCGTGGAAGTTCGCGAGCACCTTGCCGTTGTTGAACGAGTAGGCGATGATCACCGCGATCGGCACGAAGAGGTAGACGAAGACGAGGATGCCCCAGACGTGCAGAGCGATATCGGTCGGTGTCCGGCGCGCGAACGTGTTCTTCTTCGGCATCTCAGGCCCTCCCGTCGTGCAGCGGAACACTGTTGAGTCTGGCCGTGATCGCCTGCCCGAGCTTGAGCAGGGCGAAGCCGATCCCGACGACGACCAGAGTGGAGATGATGAGGATCATCGCCATGGCCGCACCGACCGCCCAGTTCTGAGCGGTGTTGAACTGGTTGGCGATGAGCTGACCGACCATCGACCCGCTCGCCCCGCCGAGGACGGTCGCCGTGACGTAGTCGCCGTTGAGTGGGATGAACACGAGCAGGCACCCGGAGACGACTCCGGGCATCGCCATCGGCAGCGTCACCCGCATGAACGTCTTCACCTTCCCGGCACCGAGGTCGTAGCTGGCTTCGCGCAGCTTCTTGCCCGAGGCGTCGATGGCGACGAACAGCGGCAGGATCATCAGCGGCAGATAGTTGTAGACGACGCCGATCTGCACCGCCGAGCGGGTGTAGAGGATGTCCAGCGGTCCGTCGAGCAGTCCGAGGCTCTGCATCCAGTTCGAGAGGAACCCGTCGGGGGAGAGCATGATCTGCCAGCCGAGGGTGCGGACCAGGAAGTTCGTCCAGAACGGCACCATCACCAACGCCAGTGCCAGGGACCTGCGGGCGGGTGCGACCTTGATCGCCAGCCAGTACGCGAACGGCAGTGCGATGAGCAGGCACAGCAGGGTGCCGAGCAGTGAGATGCGCAGGGTCGCGAAGAACGTCGAGACGAAGCTGGAGCTCATCGCCTCCGGGTACCGGTCGAAGGACAGGTGGTCGGTGGCGATGGCCGTGAACTGGTCGGGTTTGTACCCGAAGCTGTAGAAGACGACCAGCGCCAGGGGAATGATGAAGAAGAACAGCGCATAGGCCCACGTTGGGAACGACATGGCTGCGGCGCCGAAGAACTTCGTCGCCGGCTTCTGCGGCCGAGACTTCTGACGCCGTGACTGCGTCGGTCGTGATTGCTGCGGTCGTGACTGTTCCGGTCGTGGCTGAGTGCTCATGCTCCGCTCCTGGCCTGGGCGTCGGTGAGGATCTTCGTCCGGATCTGATCGGCCGGAGTCTGCTTGCTCGGTTCGAGGCGGTCGAGGACCTTCTGCGCGGGGAAGATGAGGTCCTGTTCGTCGAGATCGGCCTTCTTCGCCTGCTCTGCCAGACCCTTCGTCCCTATCGGGTAGCCGATGTAGTCGAGCTGCTCGACGGCGGTGTCCGGAGAGATCATGTGGTTGATGAACGCGTGCGCCGAATCCGGGTGCGGAGCACCGGTGGCGATCGCCCAACAGTCCATCCACAGATTCGCCGAGGGGGTCGGGAAGACGAACTTCCAGTTCTCCGGATCCTTGACCTCGGTCAGACCCTGCCGGGCGTCGCCGTTGTAGGCGTGCAGCAGGGTGAAGCTGCCTTGGATCATGCTGGTGGCGGCGTTGCCGACGTAGGCCTTCACGTTCGGGGCCAGCTCATCGACGATGATGTTCCGGGCCTTGTCGAGCTCGCCCTCGTCCTCGGTGTTGAGACCATAGCCGAGCGCGGCCAGGGCGATCGCTGAGACCTCCCACGGGTCCTCGAGCAGCGCAGTCGTGCCGGCCGCTTCCTTCTGCGCGGTGTCGAGGAAGTCCTGCCAGCTCGTGAGCTCCCGGTCGATCTTCGTCGTGTTGTAGACGAACCCCGTGGTGCCCCACGCCTTGCAGATCGAGTACGTGTTGTCGGGGTCGAAGTACTGATGCGTGAAGTTCGGGTCCATGTGCTCGAAGTTCGGGATCAGGCTGAGGTCGAGTTCCTGGAGCAGATCGTGTTCGAGCATCTGCGGAATGTTCGACCCCGTCGGCACGACCACGTCATAGCCGGAGGTGCCGCGTGAGGTCGAGAGCTTCGCGACGAGCTCCTCGTTCGACCCGTAGGCGTCGACCTGGACGAGGACGTCGTACTTCGATTTGAAGGCCTCGATGAGTTCGGGATTGTCGTAGTCACCCCAGGAGTAGAGGTTGAGCTTCGATTCGAGCTCTCCGTCGGTGGCCGGGGACGCGGCCATCTTCGTGGTCTTCCCGCAAGCGCTCAGCGCACCGAGGCCGACCACGCCGAAACCGGCCAACAGCGCTCGCCGGGACAACCTCTCCGAGGCGGCCCGCGGAGCCAGGAATGTCACATCGGGTCTCGTTCGCGCCATCTCAGGCACCGCCTTCACGGTCGGAACCGAGCGATCCGGATTCTCCGGCAGAGGTTCCGGTCTGCCCGGCAGTGGTTCCGGTGTCCCCGGAGTAGACGGCGACGGCGGTGGCGTCCCAACTCAGCTCCACCTCGGTGTCGGCGGAGAAGATCTCCCGCCCGGCGGCGGGGACGCGGGCGAGGATCTCGTCGTTGTCGCCGACGACGATCATGTACTGGATGACATCGCCTAGGAACGAATACGACATGACCCGCCCGCGCGCGGTGTTCGTCGCCTGCTCACCCTGCCGGGCGGGTCCGACGGTCATCCGTTCGGGGCGGATGGCCGCGCGGACCCTGTCGCCGACCTGGAGTTCGTAGGCCTCCCCGGCTGCGGTGGCGGGCTTGGCAGCAGTCGTCGGTGCGGAGAGGACGGCGTTCGCCGTCCGCAGGGTCACGGACCCGGATTCGGCGGCGGCCACCTCGGCGGGGATGAAGTTCTGCTTGCCGATGAACCCCGCGACGAAGCCGTTGTGCGGGTTCGCGTAGATGTCCTCACCGGAACCGATCTGCTGGATCACGCCGTCGTACATGACGACGATGCGATCACTCATCGCCAACGCCTCGTCCTGATCGTGGGTGACGAAGACGAAGGTCGTGTCGAGCTTCGTGTGGAGGCGTTTGAGTTCGAGCTGCATCTCCTCGCGCAGCTTCCGGTCGAGTGCGGACATCGGTTCGTCGAGGAGCAGGACCTGGGGTCGGTTGACGAGGGCGCGGGCCAAGGCGATGCGCTGCTGCTGACCGCCGGAGAGCTGCTCGGGTTTGCGCCCGGCGAAGTCCTCCATCTGCACGAGGGCGAGCACGTCGCGCACACGCTGGGCGATCTCGGGTTTGGGCACCTTCGCCTGCTTGAGCCCGTAGGCGATGTTGTCGGCGATGTTCATGTGCGGGAACAGCAGATACGACTGGAACACAGTGTTGACCGGACGCCGGTGCGGGGGCAGCGAGACGATGTCCTTGCCCGAGAGCAAGATCGCCCCGTCGGTGGGGGTTTCGAAGCCGGCGATCATCCGCAGCAGGGTCGTCTTCCCGCAGCCCGACGGGCCGAGCAAGGAGAGGAACTCACCGCGGTGGACGGACAGGTCGAGACGGGCGATGGCGGTGTTGTCGCCGAAGACCTTCTTCACACCCTGGATCTCGAGGTGGTCGAGTCCGGCGGCGGGTGTCGTCTCTGCGGTCGCTGTGCTGGTCATGGTGGGCCTTTCGTCTCAGGCGGGAGCGGAGTCGGTGGGAGCGGGCGGCGGCGTGGGCCGGTGCGGCGGTGCCTGCGTTCGTGCCTGCGGCGGCAGTGTCGGTGCCTGCGCCGGCAGGGCGTCGTGGACGATCCGGCCGGCACAGATGGTCAGGTCGTTCGTGATGGCCGCGATCTCGCCGGGAGCGACTTCGAAGGGGTTCGCACTGGTCAGAGCGAGGTTCGCCGGTTCGCCGCGGCGAATGCCGCCGTTGGAGCGGGAGCGCAGCAGGTGAGCCGAGCCCGAGGTGTAGGCGCGCAGTGCGGTCTCCACGTCGAGGGCCTGCTCCGGCAGCAGCGGTGAGGTGTCGGCGGCGCCCGGATGGGAACGGTTGACGGCGACGTGGATCGCCTCCCAGGGGTTCGCGGTCGACACCGGCCAGTCCGAGCCCATCGCCAAGTGAGTGCCGGCGGCGGCGAAGGAGCCGAACGGGTAGAGCCACCCTGTGCGTTCGTCGCCGAGGACGGGGAGGTTGAGGTCGATCATCTGCTCGTCATAGCAGGCCCACAGAGCCTGCAGGTTCGCGGTGACACCCAGCTGGGCGAAGCGGGGGACGTCGACGGGATCGACGACCTGGACGTGGGCGATGTGGTGACGGGCGTCGGCGCGGGGCGAACCGATCGCCGCGAACGCGTCGAGGGCGGCCCTGACCGCGGCATCGCCGATCGCATGGCAGTGGATGTCGAAACCGGCCCGATCGAGGGCGGCGAACGAGGCTTCGAGGTGGTCCTTCGTGAAGTAGCTCGTGCCGCGGCCGCCGCAGGTGCACGAGTATTCCGAGCTCATAGCCGCGGTCCGGGATTCGACGATGCCGTCGAGCATGAACTTCACCGAGGTGGTGCGGAAGCGTCCTTCGGTGCGGGCCCGAGCGGTCAGTTCGGCCACCTCGGCGTCGATGTCCGTGACCTCGCGCGGCCACCACAGGCTGCCGACGACCTCGGAGTGAAGATCGTCCGAGGCGGCGGCGCGGACATAGGTGTCATAGGGGTCGCGGTGCCCGCCGTAGTCACCGACGATGGCGTCCATCCACGCGGTGACGCCGAGGGAGTTGAGGTAGGACTGCCCGGCGAGCAGACCCGCGTGGACCTCGGCGTCGGAGGCTGGGGGTACGTGGGCGGAGACGAGGTCGATCGCCGATTCGTGCAGACATCCGGTGGGAGTGCCGTGGGAGTCGGTGACGATGACGCCGCCGGCCGGTGCCGTAGTCGTGGCGTCGAGTCCCGCGATGGTCAGTGCCGCAGTGTTCACCCATGCGGAGTGGTGGTCGGCGCTGAGCAGAATGGCCGGCCTGTCCGGGCAGGCGGCATCGAGGAGGTCTGCGGTCGGGTTGCCGCCGGGGAAGTCGGCCATCGACCATCCGCCGCCGATGACCCAGTTGGCAGTGGGGGCGGGCGAGTTCGTGGGATCCGGGATATCGGTGGCGTCCGCCTCGGCGGAGGTGGGGTTCTCTGCGTTCGTTGCGGCGACGTAGTCACGGATCATGTTCAGGGTCTCGGTGAGGCCGTCGGCGCCGCTGACATCGCAGGCCAGGGACTCCTGCCCGCCGAAGGTCGTGTGCACGTGGGCGTCGACGAAGCCGGGGGTGAGGAGGCGGCCGGTGGCGGCGATGACTCGATCCGCCGGTGACTGTGCGGGGCCGGTGCCGAGCTCGGTGATGAGGCCGTCGCGGATGCTCACCCGATTCTCCGGCCGGATCGAGTCCCCGTCGAAGATCGTGACGTCGAGGATGTCGATATCCAAAGCTGCCTCCCGACTGCGTTGTCGAAGATCAGGCGGAATCACGATGGACGTGCTCCGCAGGCTGTCATTCTAAGGCGGGGCGGTCGGGGCCAGAAGAGCTTCCGCTCAGCCGTTACCCGTTCGTTCCCGTCGAGTGACCGCCACGATTTGTGGCGCGCGTCACTGTTGAAGAACAGTAGTCGATGGCAGAGGCGAATTCCACCAATTTCGTTGGCTGAGACGGCTGATGCTGAACTATTTCTACTCGGCTGCACCGGTGGCCGCTGAATCAGTGTCGCGCTGTGCGTTTTCCGCAGGGCGTGCGGCAAGTGCGCACGGGGTCGGCGAGGAACATGCGCGTAGGGGTCGGGGCGCGAGGGGGCTCGCGTTCGTGGGTCGGCGTGAAGGACGCAGCGCGAAGGCTGTTGAATGCGTTTGTGGTCACAGCGCCGAGGCGACTCAGCCGAATTCGGCGGATCTCCTCGGTGCTGTGACCACAGACGGTGAGGTGCGGGTCCCAGCTGGGCGCGAGACCGCGGCGTGGGGCCGCGGGCCCGGCAAGGCGGGACTCAGATGGGTGAGGTCTGGGCTCAGGCGGGGAAGGTCTGGGCTCAGCCGGGGAAGGACTGGACTCAGGCGGGGAAGGTCTGCCCGGTGAGCTTCTCGAAGGCCTCGATGTAGCGGGCGCGGGTCTTCTCGACCACCTCGTCGGGCAGTGCCGGGGGCGGGGTGTCCGAGGACTTGTTCCAGCCGGACTCGGTGGTCAGCCAGTCGCGGACGAACTGCTTGTCGAAGCTCGACTGCGTCTGCCCGGGCTCATATCCCTCGGCATCCCAGAAGCGGGAGGAATCCGGGGTGAGCACCTCGTCGCCGAGGACGATCGTGCCATCGGCCAGGGTGCCGAACTCGAACTTCGTGTCGGCGAGGATGATTCCGCGTTCGCGCGCGATGGCTTCGGCGCGCTGATAGATCTCCACGGTCAGGTCCCGCAGCTTCGCAGCAGTGTCATCGCCGACGGTCTTCGCGACGGCGTCGAAGCTGACGTTCTCATCGTGCTCACCGAGCTCGGCCTTCGTCGCCGGGGTGAAGATCGGGGGTTCGAGGCGGTCGGCCTCGACGAGTCCTGCCGGCAGCCGGATGCCGCAGACCGAACCGGTGGCCTGATAGTCGGCCCTGCCGGAACCGGTGAGGTACCCGCGGGCGACGCATTCGACGGGGAACATCGACAGGTTCGCAACGATGAGTCCGCGACCGCGCACGGCCTCGGGAACATCGGAGCTGATGACATGGTTGCCGATGATTTCGGAGAGCTGATCGAACCACCACAGGCTCAGCCCCGTGAGCACCTTGCCCTTGTCCGGGATCTCAGAATCGAGCACCCAGTCATAGGCGGAGATCCGGTCGGAGGCGACCATGAGCAGAGATTCCGCGCTGGCCGCATCGGCGGCGTCCGCAGGAATGTAGAGGTCGCGGACCTTGCCCGAGTACACGTGCTTCCAGCCCGGCAGCTCGGGAGCCGCGGCGGACAGGCCGGCGCCAGCGCCGGAACCTGCAGCGCCGGAACCTGCCGCGCCGGTACCTGCAGTGCCGGTGCCTGCCGCGCGGGAACCTGCAGGAGTGGGAGCGACCTCGGGGGCGGGGTAGATGTCGGCCAGTGCGATTCGGCCGGCGGCGGCCGCCTCGGCGATATCGGTCCGGTGCTGCTCACCGGCCCATTTGATCTCATCGATCGCCGCGTACGCCCGGGCCCTGGCATCGTCGAGGCCATCGCCCAAGGACACGACGGAGAGCACGCGTCCGCCGGCGGTGACGATGTCACCGGTCTCGGCGATGTCCTTCGTGATCACAGCATCCTCGGGGGCGAAACCGCCGCTGGAGCCGGTCGCGAGCTTCGTGCCGGCGTGCAGCACGCTGACGTCGGGCAGTGTTCCTGCCGTGTCGAGGCCGCGGATGATGTCGCCGGTGCCGGGTGTGCCCGGGTAGTTCTCCGCCGCCATGACCACCGTCACCGAGGCGCGCGGATCCCAGTCGAGGTCACCGACCTCCTCGAGACGGCCTTCGGCGGCTGCGAGCAGGGTCTGACCCAGCGGGCTCTGCAGTCGGGCGAGCACGGACTGGGTCTCGGGGTCGCCGAAGCGGACGTTGAACTCGACGACGCGCAGCCCCTTCGACGTCATGGCCAGTCCGCAGTAGAGGAGCCCGGTGAACGGGGTGCCGCGGCGAGCCATCTCATCGACGACGGGCTGGGCGACGGTGTCGATGATCTCCTCGACAGTGCCGGCCGGCAGCCACGGCAGCGGCGAATAGGCACCCATGCCGCCGGTGTTCGGGCCGGTGTCGCCGTCGCCGATGCGTTTGAAGTCCTGCGCCGGTGCCAGCGGGACCGTGGTCTTGCCGTCGCAGAGGACGAAGAGGGAGACCTCGGGGCCGTCGAGAAAGTCCTCGATGACGACACGATCGGAGACCTCGAGACAGGAGCGCGCATGGTCCAGCGCGGCATCGAAGTCGTCGGTGACGACGACGCCCTTGCCGGCGGCCAGTCCATCGGCCTTGACCACGTGCGGGGCGCCGAATTCGCGCAGCGCTGCAGAGGCCTCATCGGGAGAGTACGCGACCACGGTGCGTGCCGTCGGCACGTTCGCGGACTCCATGATCTCCTTCGCGAACGCCTTCGACCCCTCGAGGTGGGCGGCTTCCGCACTGGGCCCGAAGACCGGGAATGAGGCTTCGCGCAGAGCGTCGGCGACGCCGGCGACCAGCGGAGCCTCGGGTCCGATGACGACGAGATCGACGTCGAGGGACTCGGCCAGCGCAGTCACGGCGGCCGCATCGGAGGCATCGACCGCCTCGGTGTGGGCGATCTGTGCGATCCCGGGATTGCCGGGTGCGGCGATGACGGCGTCGACCTGCGGGTCGCGCGAAAGGGCGAGGACAAGGGCGTGTTCACGGGCGCCCGAACCGATGACAAGAACCTTCACGCCACCAGCCTAAAGGGTCGTAGGCTTGAGTGCGTGACCTTCTCGACTTTCACCGCCGCCGACGCCGCCGAGCTCGCCGTGGTCATCCGTTCCGATTTCATCGAATCCCGGCACATCGGGTCCGCCGTCGTCCTCGACCCGCACGGATCACCGGTGATCCGCTTGGGTGCCCCCGAGGTTCCCGTCTTCACCCGGTCGAGCCTCAAACCGCTGCAGGCGATCGCCGCGATGAGCCTCGGCGCGCAGCTGACCGGGCCCGCCGCGGCCCTGGCCACGGCCTCGCACAAGTCCGAAGCCGGGCACGTGTCGGTCGTGTCCTCGATGCTCGAGTCCGCCGGGCTGAGCGTGTCCGATCTGCAGTGTCCCTCCGCCCATCCCGCCGACGGAGCCTTCCGCCGCGAACTGCAGGAACGCGCACGGGCACAGGGGGACGAGAACACCGACCCGCGCTCGCCCCTGTACTTCAACTGCTCGGGCAAGCACACGGCGTTCCTCGCCGCGGCCCGCGCCATCGGCGCCGACACCGCCACCTACCTCGACCCCGACCACCCCGTGCAGAAGAAGGTCGCCGAGGTGGTCACCGCCTTCGCTTCCGAAGACCCGGCCGCGGTCGGCGTCGACGGCTGCGGAGCTCCCGTGTTCGCACTCAGCCTCACCGGGCTGGCCCGGGCCATCGGCCGAGTCATGGCACTCGGCAGCGGGGGCGCCGACCTCGGTTCCGCCTCGGCGACGGGACAGGACTGGACTGCGTATGCGGGTGAAGCACGCACCCTCACCGAGGCGGTCTTCGCCGATCCGTGGGCGATTGAGGGCCACGGGAGGCCGAACACCACGGTGATCGAACGCCTCGGGATCTTCGCCAAGGGCGGGGCCGAAGGCGTCATCGTCATGGCCACGCCCGCCGGATACTCGGTGGCGGTGAAGTGCCTCGACGGATCCTCCCGCGCCACCGGCCTCGTCGCTCTCACCCTGCTCAAACTGGTCGGCGCCTTCGACGCCGGGCCGGGCACCGCCTCGGCGGGGGAGCGCGGCGCCTCGGTGGGGGAGGGGACGGCAAGCACCGCCTCGGTGAGGGAGGACGCCTCGGTGACGGACGGCCGCACCGCCTCGGTGAGCGATGAGGAGATCGACGCG
The DNA here is from genome assembly GCF_026168515.1 of Brevibacterium spongiae. Lineage (NCBI taxonomy): Bacteria > Bacillati > Actinomycetota > Actinomycetes > Micrococcales > Brevibacteriaceae > Brevibacterium > Brevibacterium spongiae. Next base: position 870,147 of record NZ_CP093443.1, read on the forward strand.
ACGATCGCGGCGATCACGGACCCGGTCACCGGCGGAACCGATTCCGATGGGCGGACGGACGTTGTCGGACGGCTGGAGCTCGGGAAAGATATAGCCGATATCAGTGAGAGGAAGTGGGACTGATGGCGATTCGCAGAAGGATCGACCCCGATCAGGGTCGCAGCGCATTGGAGATGTGGTCGCGGCAGACGTCGCTCGACGCGGGCTCGGTCGACCGGCCGACCATCGCCACCGCCGTCCGCTTCGCCCTCGAGGAGCTCGCCGCCCGCGCCGAAGGCAACAGCGTCGAGGTCCGGGTTCCGCCGTTCGGGGTCACCCAATGCATCGCCGGGCCCCGCCACACGCGCGGCACCCCGCCGAACGTCGTCGAAACCTCCGCCGAGGTGTGGCTGAACCTCGTCGCCGGCCGCACCGACTTCGCGACCGCGCTCGCCGACGGCGGTATCGAGGCCTCCGGGACTCGCGCGGACCTCAGCGATCACCTTCCGCTGTTCACCGCAGCAGACCTCGAGGACCGACGATGAGCGCACAGATCACGCAGACGACGTCGTTCATCGGCGGACGGCATGTGCCCTCGCTCATCACCTACGCGAACGTCGATCCGGCCACCGGCGGCATCCTCGGCGATGTCTCCCGCGCCGGTGCGGACGAAGTCGACCGGGCCGTCCAGGCGGCCGCGAAGGCGCAGCAGGAGTGGAAGAGGTCGAGTCCGGAACAGCGGTCCCGACTGCTCGTGGCCACTGCGGCCATGATCACCGCCCACCGCGATGACCTCGCCCGCCTCGAATCCGAGGACACCGGCAAACCGCTGACGCAGGCATATGCCGACGTCGACGTGTGCGCCCGCTACTTCGAGTTCTACGGCCACACCATCGAGTCGTACTACGGGCACCAGATCCCGATGGCCGATGACATGCACGTCTACACTCGGCGCGAACCCTTCGGCGTGACCGGGCACATCGTCGCCTGGAACTATCCGCTCCAGCTCATCGGCCGAGCCGCGGCGACCTCGCTGGCCACCGGCAACTGCGCCGTGGCCAAACCCGCCGATGAGACACCCCGGTCGACGGTCCGCCTGGCCGAACTCATCCACGCCGTCGGCTTCCCGGCCGGAGCGTTCAACGTCGTCACCGGGCTCGGCGCCGAAGCGGGAGCCGCCCTGAGCGCGCATCCGGGAGTGGCGCACCTCGGCTTCGTCGGATCGACGCAGACCGGGTCCGCGATCGCCCACGCCGCAGCCGATCGGGTCGTGCCGACGGTGCTCGAACTCGGCGGGAAGTCCGCGAACATCGTCTTCCCCGACGCCGATATCGACACGGCCATCCCGTCGCTGCTGCGTTCGATCATCCAGAACGCCGGACAGACCTGCTCAGCCGGATCCCGGCTGCTCGTCCACCGTGACGTCCACGCCGAAGTCGTGGAGAAGATGACCGCAGCGATGTCGAGTGTGACCATCGGCTACGGCCTCGACGATCCGATGCTCGGACCGCTGATCTCGGCCAAGCAGCACGACCGGGTGGCAGGGTTCCTCGCCGAGGTGGGGGCCGGTTCGGGTTCGGCCGGTGCCGGGTCGGGTGGCTTCGGGTCGGGTGGTTCCGGGGCGGCCGGGACTGGGTCGGCCGGTTCCGGGGAGATCGTCACGGGCGGCACGCGGCCGCAGGGTCTGGCCGATGACCTCGCCGAGGGGGCGTTCATCACCCCGGCCCTCGTCGATTCCGTGGACCCGCAGTCGCGGATCGCTCAGGAAGAGGTCTTCGGCCCCGTCGTCGTGACGATGCCGTTCGCCGACGAGGACGAAGCCGTGGAGCTGGCCAACGGCACCGACTACGGTCTCGTCACCGCCCTGTGGACGCAGAACATCTCCCGGGCGCATCGGGTTGCCGCCGAGGTCGACGCCGGTCAGATCTTCGTCAACACCTACGGCGCCGGCGGGGGAGTGGAGCTGCCCTTCGGCGGATTCAAGAAGTCCGGCTACGGCCGCGAGAAGTCCATCGAAGCCCTCGACGAATACACGCAGACGAAGACCGTCGCCATCAAGCTGTGACAACGCGGGTGGCCGCTGAGCGCGGCTCGGTCGTGGGCTGGGATTGGGGCGCGGTGCGCCGATGACCTTCCCGGTGCTCGGCCTCGTCCTCATCGCTTCGGTCGCCCACGCCCTGTGGAACCTCGCCGCGAAGTCCGTCACCGGCAAGGGCTATGCCTTCGTGCTCGCCTACCACGGGCTCTCGGCGATCCTGCTCGCCCCGGTCGCAGTCGCCATCATCGCCACCGGCATCCAAGCGCTGAACTGGACGCTGGTGGCAGCGGCCGCGCTCAGCGCGGTCTTCCACATCGCCTATTCCGTGGCCCTGCAGTCCGGCTACGACCATGCGCCCCTGGGTGTGGTCTACCCGACGGCCAGAGGCACCGGACCGGTGGTCACGATCATCATCGCCGTGGCCTTCCTCGGTGAACGTCCCACCCTCGCCGAGGCGGCTGGTGCGTTCATCGTCATCGCCGGCATCGCGGTGGTGACCATCCGTCCCCGCAGCGGGGGCGACGGCATCGGAGGCGGTTCCGGGCTGCGCCGCGGGCTCGCCTGGGGCGCACTGATCGGGGCGTTCATCGCCTCCTACACTCTGTGGGACGACTTCGCAGTCAACCACATCAGCGATTCCCCGCTGCTGTACTTCGCCGTCTCCGAGGCCTGCGTCGGGATCCTCATGACCGCCGGCATCCTCGGACTGCCGGGCGGGGCGATCAGGCGCGCTGACTTCCGAGAGATCCTCCGGGCGCACAAACGCGCGCTGGTGACCGTGGCGATCCTCTCACCGCTGGCCTATGTGCTCGTCCTCTACGCGATGCAGCAGGCGCCGGTGGCGCTCGTGGCCCCGGTGCGGGAGACCTCGATCATCATCGGCACTCTGCTCGCCTGGTGGTTCTTCGGTGAGAAGAACGTCGTGCTCAAACTCCTCGGCGCCCTCGTCGTCGTCACCGGCATCGGACTCATCGCCCTCGGCTGAGAACGGTCGGCTCGTTGAGGAGCCGACCGTTCTCGGGGCTCGGGGCTGGGTTTCGGCGCTCGGGTCCGGCTCAGCGGCGACGGCCGGGCTGACGCCTGTTCACCCGCACGACCCGGACCGGGCACACGGCGTGGGAGAGGACTCCCTGCGACGTCGACCCGAGGATCGTCGAGACGAAGCCGCCGCGACCGCGGGAACCGATGACCATGAGTTCGGCGGTGTACGTGGAGGACACGAGCACCTCGGTGGCGGGAGCATCGAAGATCGAATAGCGAACCTCGAGATCGGGGAAGTCCCCGGTCAGGGACTCCGCCGCAGCCTCATAGGACTTCGCCGCCTCGTCATACATCGTGATGAGATGCTCCTCGCTGGGCATCCACTCGGGCGAGAGGATGTGCGTGGCGGTGACGCCGACCAGTCGCAGCGGAAGCTGGTAGATCGCCGCCTGCGAAGCCGCGGCCCGCAGCACCGGAGTATCCGTTTCGAACGGGTCGACGGCGGCGACGATCTCACCGGAGAAGTCGGGACGCTGCCCTCCGTCCGCCTCGGCGGTCCTGGCCTCCTTCGCCCGCACGGGATCGTCGATGGGCAGGGGAGAGGTCGGCATGACCCGGGTCGGCCAGGTGCTCGGGACGACGACGGTGGGGCAGTGCGAATGCGCGGGCATCGCCAGCGCCACGGAACCGAGCAGACGCCCGGCGAATCCGCCGCGGCCGCGGGCACCGACGACGGCGAGATCGGCATTCTTCGAATGCTCGACCATGACACCCGAGGCGTCACCGGGAACGATCGTCGTCGACACGGGCACCCCGGCGTCCGAGACGGAGTCGGCGGCCGCCTCGGCGATGGATTCCACGGTCTTCTTCACAGCCGCATCGAAGTCGGCGGGGTAGACGATATCGGCTTGGCTCATGTTCACGCCGGGGACGGTGTAGGCGGCGACGAGACGGATCTCGGCGGAGGTCTTCTGCGCGTGCGTGGTCGCCCACTGCAGTGCGCATGCTGCGTTATCGGAACCGTCGATGCCGACGATGATCGTGTGTGCCATGTCTGAACCCCTGTCTGCTGTGACCGCCCAACTGGATGAGTCCAGTCTATGGGCACGGACCCGAGACTGCCTGGGAAGTGCGTCCCCGAGACAGTCTGGGAAGCGGCTCAGGGTGACTCGACTAGAATGTTCGCGACCTGTAGTGCCGGGCCCTGCCCGGTGAGCCATCGGCCGTGAGCGGCCCCCGCCCGAGGAGATCATGAAGGACCAGATCGACGTCGCCGTCCGCCGCAGCCCCAAGTATTCGGTGTTCATGGGCATCGGTGCGGTGCTCGGCGTCATCGTCGCAGGAATCCTCGCGATGTTCGTCGACCCGACCGATATGCCGATGGGCTACACGGTGGCCAAGGGGCTGGGTCTGCTGCTGCTCGTACTCGGCATCGGCGGACTGTTTCTCGGCGGGCTCGTCGCCCTCATCCTCGACTGGACGGGCAAGAAGCGGGCGAAGGAATACCGCGTCGACGCGCAGATCGACATGGTCGACGACCCGAAGGAAGTCGCCCGCCGGCGCATCGCCGAAGCCCGCGGAGAGGACCCGGATGCGGGGGCGACTGCGGACGCGGCGACGGACGTTGCGACGGACGAACCGACCGCCTCGGCGAGTGCTGCGACGGACGAACCGGCCGCCTCGGCGAGTGCTTCGACCGACGATCCGACCGCCTCGGCGGGCGCTTCGACCGACGATCCGACCGCCTCGGCGGGGGAGTCCGTGGACGTCGATGACGCGGTCGACAATGGGGATTCCAGGCGCGGAAGCACCCCCGATTCCACAGTCTGATCGAGCGGTCTGAGCTCGGTTGCGGGTATGAGACAATTTCACTCGTGGCTAGAGGAGACGGGCAGCTGACGCACGAAATCGACCCCCAGGACCGCGGACCGCAGGATGAATGCGGTGTGTTCGGAGTCTGGGCACCCGGCGAGGAAACCGCCAAACTCACCTACTTCGGGCTCTACGCCCTGCAGCACCGCGGACAGGAGTCCGCCGGGATCGCCGCCAGCAACGGCAAGCAGATCCTCATCTACCGCGATATGGGCCTGGTCTCCCAGGTGTTCCACGAACGCGACCTCGAACTTCTGCAGGGACACATCGCCGTCGGACACACCCGGTATTCGACGACCGGATCACCGTCGTTCGAAAACGCCCAGCCCACCCTGGGACCGACCCCGTTCGGCACCGTGGCGCTGGCCCACAACGGCAACCTGACGAACTTCGACGCGCTCGAGGCCATGGCCGATTCCCGCCGCGACCACGCGACGAAGGTCGTCGAAGAGGCGACGAGGAAGACCTCCCGCACCCGACCCTTCCGCGACTCCTCAAACGACACCTCACTGGTCACCGAACTCTTCGCGACAGAGGAAGGAGAGAACCTCACCGAGGCGGCTCTCAACCTGCTGCCGCATGTCGAGGGAGCGTTCTCGCTGGTCTACATGGACGAGCACACCCTCTACGCCGCCCGCGACCGGCACGGAGTCCGTCCCCTCTCGCTGGGCCGGCTGGAAAACGGGTGGGTCGTGGCCTCGGAGACCGCGGCACTCGACATCGTGGGTGCGAAGTTCGTTCGTGACATCGAACCCGGCGAGCTCATCGCCATCGATGAGGACGGGCTGCGCTCCCACCGCTTCGCCGAACCGAGCCAGGCTCGCTGCGTCTTCGAATACGTCTACCTCGCCCGCCCGGACAGCATGCTCGCCGGCAAGAACGTCCACGCCGCGCGGACCCAGATGGGCAGGCAGCTGGCCGAAGAGTTCCCGGTCGACGCCGATCTCGTCATCGCCACCCCCGAATCGGGCACCCCCGCCGCCGTCGGCTACGCCGAAGCCTCGGGCATCCCGTTCGGGCAGGGGCTGATGAAGAACGCCTACGTCGGACGCACCTTCATCCAGCCCTCGCAGACCCTGCGGCAGCTGGGCATCCGCCTCAAGCTCAACCCCATCCGCGAGAACATCGAAGGCAGGCGCCTCGTCGTCGTCGACGATTCGATCGTGCGCGGCAACACCCAGCGAGCCCTCGTGCGGATGCTGCGGGAAGCCGGAGCGGCAGAGGTCCATGTGCGCATCTCGTCCCCGCCGGTGAAGTGGCCGTGCTTCTACGGCATCGACTTCGCGACCCGGGCCGAACTCATCGCCAACGGGCTGACAACCGATGAGATCTGCGAGAACCTCGGCGCGGACTCCTTGGGCTATATCTCACTGGACGGCATGATCGCCGCCACCCAGCAGGAGCGCAGCCAGCTGTGCACGGCCTGCTTCTCGGGCGAGTACCCGATTCCCGTCAACAACACCCCTGCCGACAAAGGATGCTGAGTTGAGTTCCGACGCGAACCCGCAGGCCACCGCGCCGAAGTCCACCACCTATGCCGCAGCCGGCGTCGATGTCGAGGCCGGAGACCGCGCCGTCGAACTCATGAAGGCCGCAGTCTCGGCCACCCACAACTCTCATGTGGTGGGCGGAATGGGCGGATTCGCCGGACTCTTCGACGTATCCGTGCTCAAGGACTTCGACCGTCCGCTGCTGGCCTCGTCGACTGACGGAGTGGGCACGAAGGTCGCCATCGCCCAGGCTCTCGACAAGCATGACACCATCGGCTACGACCTCGTGGGCATGGTCGTCGACGACATCATCGTCTGCGGTGCCCGCCCGCTGTTCATGACCGACTACATCGCCTGCGGCAAGGTCGTGGCCGAACGCATCGCCGACATCGTGCGCGGCATCGCCGACGCCTGCGCCTCGGCCGGTGTGGCACTGGTCGGCGGGGAGACCGCCGAACATCCGGGTCTGCTCGGCGTCGACGAATACGATGTCGCCGGTGCCGCCACCGGCGTCGTCGAGGCCGCCGATCTGCTCGGACCTGAGAAGGTCCGTGCCGGAGACGTGCTCATCGGGCTGCCCGCATCGGGAATCCACTCCAACGGCTACTCGCTGGTGCGCCACATCATCGCCGAGGCGGGATGGGGCCTGGACCGGCACGTCGAGGAATTCGGACGCACCCTCGGTGAGGAGCTGCTTGTTCCCACGCATGTCTACACCGGTGAGCTCGCGGCCCTCTTCGACGCTCTGCCCGGAGCCGTGCACTCGGTCTCCCACGTCACCGGCGGCGGACTCTCAGCCAATGTCGCACGCGTGCTCCCGCAGGGACTGGTCGCGACGATGTCGCGTTCCTCGTGGGAGATCCCGGCAGTGTTCTCCGTGCTCGGAGACTTGGGCGGAGTGCCGCAGGCCGATCGGGAACGCACCTGGAACCTCGGCGTCGGCATGGTCCTCGTCGTCGACCCGTCCGCGGTCGACGGTGTGCTCGCTGCCAGCCCCGGCGCCTGGGTGCTCGGCGAGGTGGCTGCCGATGATGGTGCGCTGGCCTCCGACCCCTACTATGTGCAGGGCGCCAAGGGCGTCGACGGCGGCGCAGCGATCCTGCAGTAGGCCGCGGCCTGGCCGTCTGCGCTGGTTCCGGTTCTGGTTCTGCCCCGGGAGGTGTTTCCGGCCCGCCCCGGGAGCATCCCTCACCCTTAGCTTCACACCCCCGTGGTCCTACGCGGGGGTGTGCTGCTTCCGGTAGGTGCTGGCGCCAGCTGTTGGCGGTGAGGGTAACGGTGATGGATGCTTTGGAGCGGGCACCACTGCGCGGAGCCGCCTCGGTGGGGGAGTTGGCCTGTACAGGGCCGCCTCGGTGAAGGGACGAACCTGCACGGGAACTGCGCGGACACGACTGAGGGCGGGAACCGAAGTCCCCGCCCTCTGAGAAGTCGTATCAGCCGTATCCGGCCAGTCCCGCCTGTGCTCAGTCGTCCTCGTACTCGTCATCATCGTCGACGTTGTACTTGTCGGCGTAGGCCGAGTAATCAGGCTCGTCATCGTACGGATCAGACGAACCGGACTTGCGCGAGTCGGCGCCCAGCTCCTGCTGGAGTCTATTAAGGTCGGTATCCGGGCTGTAATACTTCAGCTTCCGAGCTACCTTGATCTGCTTTGCCTTTGCGCGGCCGCGACCCACTGGCGTGACCCCCTCCGTCGTCATTGGGGCGACTGGCCCCGGACTAGATCTCTGCTATGCGCTTAAATCCTACCTGTTCGTACTGGGAAGTTCCATTTTGCGAGGCGACCTTGGATAGGCTTGACCCATGTCCTATCGTCGCGATTATGTCGTCACCCTGCGGATCTTCGAGCCCATTGTGGTGCATTCCGAATTGCAAGACAGGCAGGTGGAAGACAACCGGGAGCGGATCGAAGCGCAGATCTCCCAAGACGCCGACAACCGCTTGATCTCCCTGCCGCCGAGCCCTGTGGCGGACTCCTTCCGCCGCACTCCCGTCTATCTTCCGGCGTCTCAGACAGCGGACGGAGTCGATCGTTTCTGTCCCGCGCAAGAGGACATCCGCGGGTGGGAGGCACTCGAATCGCTGACCGAGCACACCTCGAAGGCGACGCTGGACATCATCGCTCCGAAGTCCGTTCGCCGACGTGCGGCAAGCCGTCGTGCCGAGTGGCTCCAGGACGCAAAAGACACTCGCATCTTCACCCGCGTCTCGGCGTGGGACGTGCCGCCGGCATGGTGGCTGTTCTTTTCGCTGTCCGAAGACCAGATCATCACCGACGAGACCGATGCCGGTCTGCGGGTGCTCGTCCGCACGGACATCCTGGCCGCCTCGGCGCGGATGGAATGGGCGGCGGAGACGATCGCCGACAACTCGAAAGTCGTCGACATGGTCGAACAGACCTCGGTGCTCGCCGAGTGGGTCGACAGCTTCGACATGAACTCGATCCTCGAACTCGACCTCGGCGGAATGTCCGATGTGCTGTGGCCGACCGAAGCCCCGGAGCTCGTCGATTCGTGGGTGACCGGGCTGAGCAACCAGGACTCCGAGTCTGCGGTCGCCGCGTTCCAGAAGTACGCGGCGAATTGGGAGCAGCTCAACCTCTACGCCCGCAGCTCCTGACATTTGCTACCCGACGGGTCCCCAGCAACCTGGCGCTGGACTGGTCCCCAAAAGTTGGACTGCTGTGAGGTCAGCATAGTTCGTAAATAGGCTCACCATCCTTGGCGGTCTTGTTCCGATATTCCATCGGGGCAAGATCGCCAAGTCGTGTCGAGATCCTTTCGTAGTTATACCAATGAATGTACTCATTGATCGCGGCTTTGAGGTCCTCGACCGTGTCGAACTTCTGCAGATAGAACATCTCGGACTTCAACTGCCCGAAGAAGTTCTCCGCCATCGCGTTATCCCAGCAGTTTCCCTTCCGCGACATCGACGGTGTAGCACCATGCTTAGCTAGAATCGACGCCCAGGACACGTGCTGGTACTGAAACCCCTGGTCCGTGTGCACCAGCGGTGTCTGCCCGGGACGCAGTCCCTGACAGGCTCGCATCAGCGACTCGTTCGTCAATGCCGTGTTCGGTGACGTCGACATCGAGTACGACACCACACCGGCATCGAACAGATCGATCACTGGTGACAGATACAGTTTCTTGTCTTCAACAGCGAATTCCGTGACGTCGGAAACCCATTTCTCGTTCGGTTCATCAGCGGTGAACTCCCGATTGAGTACGTTGTCAGCAACGGCTCCGACCGTGCCGCGATGGGAGTCGAATTTCTTCTTCCGCACCTCGGTCTGCAGACCCATGTCACGCATTAATCGCAGTACGGTCTTCTTCGCGATCGTGATGCCCTGTTTGACCAAGACAGCCCAGATCTTGCGGTGCCCGTAGCGTTTGTGACTCTTCTCGAAGATGTCCTCGATGAGGGTTCTCACCTGCGCGTATGGGTCGGGTCTCACGTCGAATCGTTTCTGGTGGTAGAAGAACGTCGACCGGGCCAAACCCGCGACCTGCAGCAGCAATGGCAGTGGATAGTCTGCCTTGAGACTGGCAACAATGCGTGCTTTCACAGCTGCCCTTTTTGCCTCAAGGCCCGCAGTTTTTTCAAGTAAGCGTTCTCCGCTTCAGCCCGCAGCAGCCGGTCTTGCAGCTGCCGATACTCGGCCAGGCTGATGTCCTTGAGTGTGACAGTCTGAAATGGCCCCACTTGGAGCAAAAATGATCCTCTGATTTGGCCCCACCCCCGACCTACCAGCCGTACCGTTCGTGATGTCGACCAAGACGTTCACGAAGAGGTGGGGCATATGAAGGAGATGTCGAGAGTGGAGCAATTCGAGAATATCCGACGAGACCACAGAGACCATGAGATGTCGATTCGACAGTTAGCCCAAAAGTACAAGGTCCACCGCAGGACGGTACGTCAGGCGTTGGCGGATGCGGTACCACCGCGGCGGAAGACTCCGGAGAGGGTAGCACCAGTCCTCGGTGAGCACGTTGCCACCGTCCGGGCTTGGTTAGTTGCTGACAAAGAGGTCCCTCGGAAGCAGCGTCATACCGCCCGGCGGGTCTGGCAGCGCCTCGTCGAGGAGGAAGGAGTCGAGGTTGCGGAGTCGAGTGTGCGAACCCTGGTCGCGAAGCTGCGCCGGGACATTTTCGATCAGTCGTTGGAGGTCAAGGTTCCTCAAACCCATGCCCCGGCGGCTGAAGCCGAGGTCGACTTCGGGGAGTTCTACGCCCTCATCGGTGGGGTGTGGTTGAAGCTGTGGATGTTCATTCTGCGCCTATCGCATTCGGGTAAAGCCGTGCACATTGCTTACGCCAACCAGGCTCAGGAGTCGTTTCTCGACGGTCATGTGAAGGCCTTCGACCGGCTCGGTGGAGTCCCGACGGGCATGATCCGGTATGACAACCTGACTCCGGCGGTGGTGCGGGTGCTGCTGGGTCGGGAACGGGAGGAGAATCCCCGGTTTGTCGCCCTGAGGTCGCATTACGGGTTCGATAGCTTCTTCTGCCAGCCCGGGATCAAGGGTGCTCATGAGAAGGGTGGCGTCGAGGGGGAGGTCGGTCGGTTCCGGCGCCGTCATCTGGTGCCGGTGCCCGAGTTCGCCTCCTTAGCCGAGCTCAACGCTTTCATGGTCGCTGCCGATGCTGGTGATGACGACCGAAAGATCACCGGCCGGGTCGAGACGGTCGGGGCCGCGGCGGCCCGGGAGCTGCCTGGCCTGCGGGGTTTGCCCGATGAGGTCTTCGATGCCGCGCAGACCCTGTCGTGTCGGGTCGATGCGAGAGCCAGAGTGTGCGTACGTCAGTCCTATTACTCGGTGCCGGCCCGGTTGGCTGGCAGACGCCTCCAGGTGCGTTTGGGGGCCACGACGGTGACCGTGATCGCTGAGTCGGGGGTGGTCGCTGTCCATACCCGGTCGCTGCATAAGTACACCGAAGATTTGGTCCTCGATCACTACCTGGAAGTCCTCATACGCAAGCCCGGAGCATTCGCCGGGGCCACCGCGCTGGCGGCTGCCCGGAAGTCCGGGATGTTCACGAACGCTCATCAACGGTTCTGGGATGCTGCGCGTGGGCAACTCGGCGACACGGCCGGGACCCGGGCGCTCATCGGTGTGCTGCTACTGCACCGCAGCCTGCCCAACGGTGACATTGTCACCGCATTGACAACCGCGACCGGGTTGGGATGCTTCGATGCTGATGTGGTCGCGGTCGAGGCCCGCCGGGCCGGTCAGGCGATGACTGCGCCACCGGCGGTGGTCGTCCCGGCCCACGTCGGACCAGTCGGGGAGAGGCCGGTGCCGGGCCTGGGCGCCTATGACGAACTGGTCTCGGTGGTGGGAGCATGAACGCGAAAACCATCCCGGCATCGACGCCGGCAGTGACTGCTCTGGGTGATCAGGCGGCTGAGGCCGCGATCGCCACGGCTTGTCGGACCCTGTTCATGCCCACGATCCGTGACCAGGCCTCACCGATGGCCGAGGCAGCAGCCCGAGAACGGCTCTCGCACAAGGCCTACCTGGCTGAGGTGTTGGCCGCGGAGTGTGATGATCGTGATGCCCGCCGTCGGATCCGGCGGATCAAGGAAGCGAAGTTTCCTCGCACCAAGCACCTGTCCGACTTCGATACCGCCGCCATCGAGGATTTGCCGCCGGCCCGGTTGGCGACTCTGGCCACCGGAGCGTGGATCGATGCCGGTGAGCCGTTGGTGCTACTCGGTGATTCCGGGACAGGGAAGACGCATCTGCTGATCGGTCTGGGGACCGCCGCGGCCGAGCAGGGCCGCAGAGTCCGCTACGTCACGACGGCGGCCCTGGTCAACGAGCTCACCGAGGCCGCCGATGCCAAGCAGCTCTCCCGGGTAGTGGGCCGCTATGCTCGCCTGGACCTGCTGTGCCTGGATGAGTTGGGGTATGTCAGCCTCGATTCTCGTGGAGCTGAGTTACTCTTCCAGATCATCACCGAACGTGAGGAACGAGCCTCGATTGCGACAGCCTCGAACGCCTCGTTCAGCGAGTGGGGGCAGACATTCACCGACCCGCGGCTGGCCGCGGCCGTTGTCGATCGGTTGACGTTTAACGCCCACATCATCAACACCGGCACCAGCTCTTACCGGCTGCGCACCACCCGGGCCAGGAGCGAAGAGGCCACTTTGCAGGAAGGAGATCAACCATGATCACCACCGAGGATCAGGAACCAGCCAGCGGAAATGCCATCGATGCCACCGAGGACTGGGTCGCCTACATCAGCCAACGCCTCAATGACGCCCAGGATCTCCTGGACGGGATCAGTGTCACCATCGAGTCTGTTCAGCCCAGTGGCCGCGAGCATGCCGCCGATCTGATCGATTCGGCTATTGAGGACCTTCAGCGACTGCGTCGCCGATTCGGACCAACCGAACCCGACTACGGCCCTGGCGATCCGCCGTTCTGACCACACTGGAACCTGAGAGGCCCGGCCACTCCTGTGGCCGGAGAAAGGCTCGCAACACAACACCGCCCGACCCCGCTGGGCCGCGACTGTTACCAACGCGCGGCGAGCACGACCACACATGCTGGGGTGGGGCCAAATCAAAGCATCACAGTGGGGCCAAATGGGGTTGACACACTCATGTCCTCGACATGCGTCTTCTTCGCCATCAGGTCTGGCTTCGACGGTGCCGGATCAGCATCGGGGTCCTGACCGTTGTCGAGGGCTCGTATTCGTGCTGTCTTGCCTTTGGCCGGCGGCGGTGTCACGAACGCGTCTTCGCCCTTGTCCCGGTATTTCTTCGCCCAATCAACCACGGTACGCGAGGACGCCAAACCGAGCTCTTGAGCCAGGACGACTTTGTGTTCGCCGTCGAGGTACCGTTTCGCAGTCGCGATCTTCGTCTCTGCCGGTATGCGGCGGGGCTGGTGCGGTTCCATGACCGATATTGTTCCACGCACCAGCCACCGGTCGTGGAGGAGTTTGAGCGTGGGTTTATGCACGTCGAGCTTCGTGGCTGTCGCGGCATAGCCGTGCCCTTTGTCGAAGAGGTCGATCGCGGCCCTGGCTTGTTCGTCTGTGATCAGACAGTCCTTACGCATGGAGTGGTCCCTTCAAGTTGTCTTGTGTTGATCACAGTCCAACTTTCGGGGACCACTCCACGCCAGGGTGCTGGGAGTCCGTCGGGTAGTGGTGGGCATAGGATTGTCTGCGAACGATCCGCACCCGAGAGGACGAGCTCCGCAAGCGTATGGAAGAGAAGAAGCGTCGTCTCCTGACGAGACACGACCCTGCCGCGTCCGCAGCAGACCCCGCGGGGTCCACCTCCGCACCCTCCTCGGCCACCGGCACCGGTCGCACCGACACGCACTCCTCGAAGCCTGCGACCCGCGTGAAACCCCTGTCGAAGCTCTCGATCGGCTGGCGCATCGCCGTTCCGGCCGTGGCGCTCGTCATCCTCACCTGCGGACAGTTCCTCAACACCAACGATTTCTTCCCGCTCGGCTCGCTCACCCAGTACGCCACCGCCAAGGACCTCAACGGCACGGTCGGCTCGACCTGCATCGCCGCCCAGTTCCCCGGGGAAGACGAACCGCGCCGGCTCGGCTTCAACACCGCCACCGTCGGCATCGAACGCGGCGACGTCGAATCCCAGCTCGACCGGGTCATCGCCCACCCCGAGCTCATGCAGTCCATGGCCGACTCCTACGAGCGCCTGCACCCGAATGAGCCGAAGCCGGAGAAGATGATCCTCTGCCGCACCACCACGCAGCTGAAGAACGGCCTGAGCGTCGGCGAACCCGAAGAGACGACGCTGGCGACGTGGGAGGTCCGATGAGCCGCACCCCGACCTTGACGAATGCTCCCGCCGAGGCGGCCCCCACCAATGCGTTCCTGCGCTGGTTCATGCCCGAGGTCCCCCTCGCCCGCGTGGCCGTGTTCCGCGTGTTCATCTACGTCTTCATCATCATCGACGTGCTCACCATCTCCGGTGACGTCATCGCCCACGGCTGGACTCCCGAGTTCTACCAACCTTTGTGGCTGGCCAGGTTCCTCCACATCCCCGCCGTCAGCGTCCTCGGCGCCCAGATCCTCCTCACCCTCATCATCGTCTTCTCCCTGCTCGCAGCGGCAGGAATCCTGCAGCGCCTCAGCGGTTGGGCGGTGGCGATCACCTTCGGGGCGTGGATGTTCTACACCCAGGGATACGGCTACGTCGCGCACGACCATATGGCCCTCGTCATCGCCGCCCTCGTCCTGCCGACGATCGGACCCGCACGTTTCCGGGACGTCAGCACCACCTCGGCGAAGGCGGGATGGGCACTTCGGGTCGTGCAGATCGCGGTCGTGCTCACCTACTTCTACTCGGTGCTCATGAAGTGGATCGCCTCGGGCAACATCACGCATTGGGCCAATGGCGCCGTGATCATCTGGGCGCTCATGCGCCGCGGCGCCGAATGGTCGAAGCCGTTCCTCGAGATGCCCGGCCTCCTCATCGCCGGACAGTGGGCGACGCTGGTCTTCGAGTTCCTCTCACCGGTGGTCCTGTTCCTCAAGGGCAAGTGGCTCTACGCTGCCGTCGCCTTCTTCTTCCTGTTCCACCTCATGACCTACCTGGCGCTGGGCATCCACTTCCTGCCGACCGTCATCTGCTGGGCGGCGTTCCTGCCCCTGGAGAGACTCGTGCCGCGGCGCTTCGCAGCGCCTCGAGCACACGGGTGACCGCACGGCGTCCCGTCGCGTCCGAGCGCCTGACCGCGACGACCCAGCGGGTCGCCGAGATCCCGGCCAGAGGGATCAGCCGCAGACCGGCATTCCGCGGCGTCGTGAACCGGGGGAGCAGCGCAATGTGGTCTCCTGCGGCGACAAGGGCTTCGATGAGCCGGTTGTCCCGGATGCGCTGAGTCACGGTAAGGGGGTGTCCGGTGACATGCTCGATCGAGGTGAGGATCGTATCGAACGGGTAGCCTCGCGGCACCCCGATCCACTGCTCGTCGGTGAGGTCGTCGGGGCTCACCTCCGACCGCCCGGCCAGACGGTGGTCATCGGCCACCGCGACGTCGATGGGTTCGCGGGCGAGGACATCGACGGTGAGTCCTTCGGTGCCGACGGGGCGCTGGGAGATGAGCGAGTGCGCGATGACGAGGTCGACATCGCCGAGGAGGCCCGCGAATTCGTGCTCGGCGATATCGACGTCTGAGGTGTGGACGGTGATCGCCGGGCTGGTTGCCCGCAGCTCCGTCAGCGCCGAAGGAATGAGATAGGTGAGCGCGCTGGGCAGGCCCGCAATGTGCACTTCGCCGGAATCCTCGCCGAGGTAGTCCTCCCAGTCCGCCTGCACGTCGGCGATCGCTGCGGCCACCTGTCGACCCCCGGAGGCGAGCAGCCGCCCTGCCGGCGTCAGCCGCAGTCCGCGCCCGGCCGGTTCGACGAGGGTGTGTCCGAATTCCCTGGTCGCGGCCTTGAGTTGCTGGGACACCGCTGACGGGGTGCGGAACGTCGCCTCGGCGACGGCGGTGACGCTGCCGCGTTCGTCGAGTTGGCGCAGGAGTTCGAGGTGGCGGGGATCCATGTTCTCAGGCTACGTGTCGAGACTGCGACTGTGAAGTGTGGCTACATGGTCAGATAAGAAACTTTCGATTGTGTTAATGGTTGAGCGGCGGTGAAAATAGGATCATGTCGCTCAAGCACTGTCTTCTCGCCGCCTCGGTGGCGATCATGTGGGGACTGAATTTCCTCGCCATCGACCTCTCCCTGGCACAGTTCCCGCCGTTCCTCCTCGTCGCTCTGAGGTTCGCTCTGCTCGCGATCCCGGCGCTGCTCTTCGTGCCGAAACCCGATGTCAGGGCGCGGTGGATCATCGGCTACGGGCTCGGGTTCGGTCTGCTGCAGTTCCTCTTCCTCTACTGGGCGATGGCTGCCGGGATGCCCGCGGGCCTCGCCTCTCTCGTGCTCCAGGCGTCGGGTCCGTTCACGGTGCTGTTGGGGATGACATTCCTGCGTGAGAAGGTGCGAGGCTCCCAGATGGCCTTCCTCCTCCTCGCGATGGCCGGCCTCGCCGTCGTCGGCTGGCAGCGCTTCGACTCGCACGCGAGCTTCCTGCCCTTCCTCCTCACCCTGGCCGGTGCCTTCGGATGGGCGATCGGCAACATCTGCAACCGGCAGGCGCACACGACGGAGCCGGTCAAGCTGACGATGTGGATGTCCGTCGTCTCACCGGTGCCGATGCTCATCCTCTCCCTCCTCGTCGAAGGACCGCAGAGGGTCGGCGCATCGTTTGTCGGGCTGACCACCTCGACCGGGCTGTGGGCGATCGCGGGGCTGGTCTACACCGTGGTCATCGCGACGATCCTCGGCTCGGGAATCTGGTCGTGGCTGATGTCGCGCAACCCCGCCGGAGTCGTCGCACCGTTCTCCATGCTTGTGCCCGTCGTCGGCATGAGCGCGGCGTTCATCGTCCTCGGTGAGCGGGTCAGCTTCGGTGAGCTGTGCGGAGCCGTCCTCGTCATCATCGGGGTCCTCGGCGCGGGGGTGAAGGCCGCGAAGGGTGCCCGGATACTGGCCGCCGAGGCGGTTGTGCCGGTGAACGTCGAAGACGAGGCTCCTGCGCCGAAAAACGGGACGAGTGCCGATCCCCTCATGCGTGCGGGCAGTTCCCGGCGCTCACCCCGTTCTTCGATGAATTGAGCTTCGGCGGTCGCCTCCGGCGGACGAAGCGCGGCGCCCTGCCATGGCGCCGGCCGAGTTTTGGACCTACTGTCGAGTGATGACCACCGCCGACCTTCGCCAGCCGCAGAAGCGACCCGAGGCGATCGCCGTCGTGGCGGTCCTCGGCGGCGCGCTGTGCCTGTCGATCTCGGCCATCCTGGTCAAGCTCGCGGGTGTGGATGCGGCGACGACCGCAGTCCTGCGGTGTGCCATCGCGGTCATCGCACTCGTCCCCTTGGCGCTCGTCGAACGCCGACGCCATGGCGGGCTGTCGCGGACCGGAATCGCCTGGGCGATCGCTGCCGGAATCGCCCTGGGCATCGACTACATCGCTTGGACCGCCGCGATCTACCTCGTCGGTGCGGGTGTGTCGACCGTGCTCGTCAACGTTCAGGTCATCGTGCTCCCGCTCCTGGCCCTCATCGTCGACCGTGAGCCGGTGAGCCGCCGTTTCCTCATCGCCCTGCCGCTGATGCTCATCGGCGTCGGACTCGTGGGTGGAATCCTCTCCCTCGCCGAGGTGGGTGAGGGTGCCGTCCTCGGCACCGTCCTCGGTCTCATCGCCGGGACCGGATACGGCGTGTACATGTTCCTCACCCGCCGGGGGACGAGGCGCAAGGCCGAGGGCACGATTCAGCCGTTGGCCTGGGCGACCGCCTCGGCGGCGGTGTCATCGGCGATCATCGCGCAGTTCACCGGCGGCCTTCACCTCGGCGGAATCAGCCCGCGTTCGTGGATGCTGCTTATCGCCCTGGCGCTGTTGGGTCAGGTGGTGGCGTGGCTGCTCATCAACGGGGCGAGCGTGCGGCTGGCACCGACGATGACAGCGAGTCTGCTGCTCATCCAACCCGTGCTGGCGCTCGTGCTCGCTGCGCTGATCCTCGGTGAGAGGCTCACCCTCGGTCAGGCGATCGGGGCCGGGCTCGTCGTCGCGGCAGTAGCCGTGGCCAACGGTGTGTGGCGGGCGAGATCAGCTCGACGGCCGGGTCTCAGGAGGCCGGATTCGGGGCCAGACTCGGGGCCTCGGTGATGCCGAACCGGGTCTTCAGTGCTCGGCGGGCGGCGAACCAGCCGTTCATCCCGTGCACGCCCGGCGCCGGCGGGGTCGCGGCCGAGCACAGGAAGGCACCGGGGACGCCGAGGCTGTAGTTGTCCCAGCTCAGGCGAGGGCGGGCCATCATGCGATAGAAGGACACGACGCCGGTGGCGATGTCCCCGCCGATGTAGTTCTGGTTGTGCCCGGCCATCTCCGAGGCGGGGATCGCATTGTGGGCGACGATGCGGTCGCGGAAACCGGGGGCGAAGCGCTCGATCTGCCGGGTGATGTACTCGGTCGGGTCGAGTGGGCAGTCGAAGGGGACATGGGCGTACGTCCACAGCGGTCGCAGGCCGTTCACCTCGCGGGACGGGTCGAAGACGGTCGGGTCGGAGACGAGGCACACGGGATCGGCGGGCATCCGTCCGTTCGTCACCTGCGCCTCGGCGGCGGCCATCTGCGCCCGTGTTCCGCCGACGTGGATCGTGCCTGCTCGGCCCACTTCGGGATCGGACCAGGGGACCGGTCCGTTGAGGACGAAGTCGACCTTCGCGGCCGCATTGCCCTGTTTGAAACCGCGCAGGGCCTTGTCGACCTGTGCGGGCAGCAGTCCGGAGAAGATCTGGGCGGCACCCAGCGCCGAGGTGTCGAGCAGGTACGCGCGCGCCGCAGGCAGGTCGGAGACGTGGTCGATGCGTGCGTTCGCGGTGACGGTTCCGCCGTGGGCTTCGAGGTCGGCGACGAGGTGGTCGATGATCGCCTGCGAACCGCCGATGGGGGAGGGCCACCCGCCGGCGTGGGCGACGGTGGAGAGCATCGTGGCCGTGGCCGCCGTGCCCATGGCCGGCAGCCCGCCGATGGCGTGGGCGGCGACCCCGGTGAACAGGGACTGCGTCGATTCGTGGGACAGCGGAATGTTCCAGGCGGGGCTGGCTTGGCCGAGCAGTCGCAGCCCGAATTTCACGATGTTCGCGATGCCGGGAACATCGCGCAGGGTCTCGGGCACGGACCGTTTGTCACCGAGGGAGAGCCAGATCGCATCATCGACGCGGTCGAGCAGAGGCGCGAAGAAACGACGCCATTCCGGCCCTGCCTCGCCGAGGCGGTCGACCGTTTCGTCGAGATCGTGGAATGCCAGCGCGGCGGGCTTGCCGTCGAGAGGCTGGGCGTAGGAGATCTCGGGAGTGGTCAGTTCCATCCCGCGGGCGCGCAGGTCGAAGTCGACGAAGAAGGGACTGGCGATGGCCAGCGGGTGGACGGCCGAGCAGATGTCATGGGTGATGCCCGCGGCCAGTCCGAGGTCGAGGGTGCGGGCGCCGCCGCCGATCGTCGGCTGGGCCTCGAAGACCTGCACGGACAGTCCTGCCCGTGCCAGGGTGACAGCGGCGGCCATGCCGTTCGGGCCGGATCCGACGACGACTGCATCAACACCTGTGCTCATGAGGCCAGTCTAGGGGAGTGGTGTGGCCTACTTTCGATCGCCAGCCTTGTGGGGCGCGGTTCTCTTTTTGTCGACGACGATCGATACCAGCACCAGAAGCAAGAGCCCTGAAATAGAGCTGATCCAGGCGCTAGTCAAACCGAGGAATGCTGAGACAGCGCCAATGGCGACGAGGACCGCTGACAATGTCGAATACACGGGGCGGCGTTCGTTGAATCCTCGGCCCGCATCCTCGGAGAATGAGAGTGCCACAGTGATGAACACGCTGATTACCAGTGGCGCGAACTGAGTAATCGGGACGACTCCATCGATAACCGGGATGATGATGCCAGCAACCAGAAAGGCGCAATTGGCAACGAACAGCATCAACATCCCGGCTCGATATTTATTCAGGCTTACTTGCACTTACTCGCGTCTACCTTTTCCCAGCCGACATTGAGAGTCTGGCTCAGATCATAGCAGGTATCGTCTTTCAGAGGCTTCCCTGGGCCGGTAAGAATGCCGTTTCGCAAGACATCGACCAAGTCAGATCAGGGGCCGCCGCAGCTGGTGAGTGTTCCCGATAGGCGTTGTGATCAGCCGTGGGTCATCGAGGTTCTCGTTGTCGACGACCCAGGTGGCGTGTTCCCACGGTGCAGCCTCGGCGAAGTAGAGGCGCTGTCCGCCGACGTAGCGGTGGTTGGCCTCGCATCCCGGGTCTGAGTCGGTGAGGTGGGAGAAGCGCTGGTTTCCCCGAGGCACGGACACTTCGAATGGAACCTCGACCCAGATGCTCGCATCCCAGAGCTCGCGCAGTTCGGGACGATGGAGGAAGATTCCGTCGATGAGGAGGACACAGTCCTCGGGCAGATCGAGCGCCTCCGGCGGAATCGACGCGTCCGCGTCGACGTCCCAGACCGCTGGGGTGACCGATGCTCCCCGCCGGAACGGGGAGACCACCGCGCGTTCGAAGGCT
Source organism: Brevibacterium spongiae (assembly GCF_026168515.1). NCBI lineage: Bacteria > Bacillati > Actinomycetota > Actinomycetes > Micrococcales > Brevibacteriaceae > Brevibacterium > Brevibacterium spongiae. The sequence goes on from NZ_CP093443.1 coordinate 890,621, forward strand.
GCGTAGTCGTAGGAGTCGCGGAAGAAGGACTCGGGCCCCCGTCCTCGGGCGTAGCGAACCTCTCGAGGGTGGTGGAAGCCGTCGATGCTCACCGAGGCGACCGGACGAGCGGACAAGCCATCTGCCGCCAACCCCACGAGCTCCTCGGCGAGGACCGTTTTGCCGGCACCGTCGAGACCATCGACGGCGATGAGGGTGCGACGACCGGATCGCACTTCGCAGATCGCCGTGAGCAGGCGGCGAAGGACCGCTCGACGCGCACTCTTCATACCGACCAGGGTAACCGGGCGGCACTCGCCGGACTCAGCGGGACTGCGCGTATGCCTCGAGGCCGGGTACCGCCTCGGCGAGTTCGCTGCTGAGGAACTCCGCAATTCGGTCTGCGGCAGCGAGTCGACCTGACCCGCGCTCGGCGTTCTCGACGCTCGGGTTGTAGTTCGTGTTCGTGTTGATGTCATAGACGACCTGACGCCCATCGAGAGTCTCGATGAATTCGATGCCGGCGATGTGAATGCCCAGCTCGCTCAACAGGGACTCGAGCCTGCCGACGAGAGGAGTCTCAGAGGTGATCTCCTCCCGGCGGGTGAACGGATCGACCGATGCTTCCGATGTGCCGGGAACAGCGCACGCGTCGGCCGGACAGAGTTCGAAGGACCCGGTAGAGACGTCGACGCGCACCGCATAGTGGAAGCGGCCGCCGATGAACTCGGCGCGGGTGATGAACGGCTCGGCCGGTAGCACGTATTCCTGGACGAGCGTGATGCCGTCGATCGGGGCGTTCGCGCCGTCGGGCGCGAAATCAGCGGCCTCCTCGGCGAGCTCGGAATGGGAGTCGAAGCGGCGGACCCCGAGCCCCTTGCCTCCCTGATTGTGCTTCGTGATGAACGGGGGAGTGAAGGTCTGCGCTGTCTCAACGAGCGCCTGCGAGCCGAAGGCGGCCGCAGTGCGCGGCACATCGAAGCCGCGGGCGGACAGCGCGCGATGCTGACGGACCTTACTCACTTCGAGCTCGTAGACTCCGCGACCGTTGATGACCCGGCGCCCGGCGGCGGCGAGCCAGTCGAGAACTGCGCGCCCGTACTCCTTGACGTGCGGATCGGTGCGGGTGTGAGCCGAGGCCGACAACCGCGACCAGAACACGCCCTGCGGAGGTTCGGCAGCGAGATCGATCGTGGTCTCGGGCAGCAGCCATTCGATGTGAGGAACGCCCAGGTGATCGAGCGATTCCGTGAATGGAGCGATCCATTCGGGATTGTCGTGGATGATGTACACCGCCGGAGTGTCGCTGACTGGCAGCATGTGAGAACTCATCGCGCACCTTCGCTCGGGGTGCCGGCGCGATCGCTCGCCCGGCGGATCTGCTCAACGAGCCTACGCCACCGTTTCCTGACCCCTTCGCCATGTCCGTGCTGCGGCGTAGACTCAGGTCATGGCTATCGCAAAGCAACCTGTGGTCGTACTCGATGCTCCCGACGCCGCCGAACTCGCAGAGTTCTACGGAAAGCTCCTCGATTGGAAGGTCACCGTCGAGGAGGACGGCACCTGGGCGGAAGTCACCTCCGATTCCTGGCCCCCGCTGTGCGTTCAGCAGGTCGAGGACTATCACGCACCAAGCTGGCCCGGTCAGGCCCACCCGCAGCAGATGCACCTCGACGTCATCGTCGACGACCTCGACGTCGCGGAGAAGTCCGTGCTCGAGATCGGTGCGGGCAAAGCCCCCGAACAGCCCGGCGAGACGTTCCGGGTCTTCCTCGACCCGGCCGGTCACCCGTTCTGCCTCTGCAAGGGATGAGCTCACCGGCACCGAGGCGGCCCTACCCGACCGTGCGCAGCTGAGTCATGCGCGCGCTCGCCTCCTTCGCCGACCGACCCGCCGTTGCTTGGGCCAACGGCGCCGGTGAGACCACCGAGCTCGTCTCCCTCGCCGGGTCGGCCACACTCACCCCAGGATTGCGGCCGTGGCGATTGAGCATCGCCCGGTTGGACAGGCCCAGCCCGTTCTCACCCCTGCCCACACTGGCCCGCACCTTTCTGCCCACCAGCGAGGTGGTTCTCGAAATCGACGGGCAGGAGCGCCGGGTGGGCCCTGCCGAGCCTGCACGCTTCCACGGCAGCCAGGAGGTCAACCTCGTCGGATTGGCGGAGAGCTGCTTCGCCATCAACCTCATGGTCGACGAGACCGAATCCGGCGTCGGTGACCTTGGTGATGGTGGTGGTGACGACGTCCTCTCGATGAGCGTCGGGGTGCCGATTCCCACACATGAATTCCGCTTCGTGCTCACCTTGCACCCCACGCCTGACCACCCGCGCTTCTGTCTTCTCGCGCTCGAGCCCGATGACGTTCTTGCCGACGAACGGTCCGTTGTCGGACTCAGCGGACCGCAGTCTGGGCAGTGAAGTCTCGCCGGCGTCGAACCGACCTGAAAGATCGGTGAGAGACGGCTGTCCTTCAGGTCACATTCTCACGCATCATCCCAGGTGGGAACCTTTACGAAGGCATCGTCCATCAGGGCTTTCCCAGCTTCGGTCACACGGTTTCAGGATGCCCGAACATCGCTGTCCGAGAATGGAATTCCACCGGCTTTTGGAGGAACATTGACGGCAGGCCACAGTGAGAAGAGCGGACAGCGCGACACCACAGACGACTCTCGCGCGCAGAACCATTCCCAGACCCTGCCGATGATCACCGAAGAGCTCGCAGCAGCTCACCCGAATGCGGCCCACACACCGACCGAACACGTGACCACTCCGGTGATGCCGCCCAACCCGATCCGCCGGGACGCCGCGAACGCAGCGAACCAATCCTCTGGGCCGACCCATGACGAAAACCTCGCCGAGCAGACGCGGGCCATGACCGACGGATCCAGGGCTGGGATGACCACCGCGTCCACTGCCGCTGCGACACACGTCGAAGAGGGCACTGAGAAGGCCGAGGATGAGAAGAAGTCCGAGGGCAGGATCTCAGCCACCCAGCTCATCGCCGGTGCGGGCGCCGCAGCCACCTCGTCGGTGATCGGCGGTCAGCTCGGCGTGGCCGGCACTGTCGTCGGTGCCGGAGTCGCCAGCATCGTCACGGCGCTGGCCGTCACCCTGTACGGCCGCAGCCTCGACAAAGGCAAGGAGAAGATCCAAGAGGTCGGCTCCAAACTTGCCCCGGCCGTCAAGGCGAAGATCGCTAAGAACCCCACCGACAAAGCGACCGCTGTTGATCCCTCACTAGCCGAGGATTCGGCCTTCGCCCCACCGGAACCCGCCGGTGGCAACGCGGACGAGACAGCCGCCTCGGCGCAGGGAGACGATACGGTCGACAGCGAAGCAGAGAGCGGACGCGACGACAAACCCCGCACCTGGTGGCAGAATCTGCGCCGCAAGCGGGTCCTCTACCCGCTGACGATCGGCGTTGCCGCCTTCGGAATCGGGCTCGGCGGCGTCGTCATGGCCGAATCCTTTACCGATGCCGACATCTCCCCGGGCACCTCGCAGATCTCACGATCGGTCTCGGGGCAGTCGACGACGGGCGAGGAGACGAATACCGGGACCTCCGATTCCGGATCGTCCGGTGAGGACTCGAGCAGCGGCTCCGGCTCGAGCGCCGACGGACAGCAGAACTCATCCGACAGCGGCTCGGGCGGGCAGCCCGGGCAGTCCACCTCGACGGGAGAGACCGGCTCGCAGGGCACGGATTCCAGCCAGGGCGACCCGGGAGCGAACACCACGACAGACACCGGAACCGATACCGGCTCGACGACCTCCGACGGCACCGATGCAAGCACCGGATCGACAGCCTCGGACAGTGCGGGAGCCTCCGGGAGCGCAGGCGATACCGGCGGCGGCACGGACGGCTCATCGGCCACCGGCGGCAGCGGATCCTCCGCGGGCAGCGGCGGGTCGTCGGGCTCGGGAACCGGCGGGTCTGCCGGCGGTTCGAGCGGGGGTTCGGCCGCCTCGGCGCAGGGGTGAGCTGATCAACACCCTAAAATGGAATGAATAAAGTCTACCCTGGGTTGTACTGAATGGATAACCTCGCTAGGTTGAAAGTAATTCCGACGCTGTACAGCCGAAGCGCTGCACAGCCGAAGTCGGGAAATCGAGATCAGGCGAGGCATGTGCAGCCCTCCGATCCACAGCACCGGCGAGACAGACATCTCTTCGGTGCGGCAGAAACGGTGGACGGCGCGCGGTCGCCTGATGTCAAACGGTTGAAGGAGATGTGATGACGCAACATACAGATCATGAATACGCCGGACACGACGATAAGAAGGCCTCGACGACCGAATCGGGTGCGCCGAGGGAATCCGACGCCCACTCGCTGAGCGTAGGAGCCGACGGTCCGCTTCTGCTCCACGATGTGGCACTCGTCGAGAAACTGGCCCGCTTCGACCGTGAGCGCGTGCCCGAGCGCAGCCCGCACGCGAAGGGCTCCGGCGCCTTCGGCGAGCTCGAAATCACCGGGGACGTCTCCAAATACACGAAGGCGGACTTCCTGCAGCCGGGCAAGAAGACCCCGATGCTCGCCCGCTTCTCCACCGTCGCCGGTGAACTCGGTTCGCCCGACTCCTGGCGCGATGTGCGCGGATTCGCGCTGAAGTTCTACACCGAAGAGGGCAACTTCGACATGGTCGGCAACAACACGCCGGTCTTCTTCGTCCGCGACCCCATGAAGTTCCCTGACTTCATCCACTCGCAGAAGCGCACCCCCGATTCGGGTCTGCGCAGCAACAACATGCAGTGGGACTTCTGGTCACTCTCGCCCGAATCGGCGCACCAGGTCTCCTACCTCATGGGACCCCGCGGTCTGCCGAAGAGCTGGCGCCACATGAACGGCTACTCCTCGCACACCTACATGTGGGTCAATGCCGAGGGCGAGAAGTTCTGGGTCCAGTACCACTTCCACACCGATCAGGGTGTGGAGAACATGAGCAACGAGGAAGCCGGCAAGCTTGCCGGTGAAGACGGTGACGTCCACCGTCGCGACCTGTTCGAGGCCATCGAGCGCGGCGACTATCCGTCCTGGACCTTCAGCGTCCAGATCATGCCGTACGAAGAGGCCAAGGACTACCGGTTCAACCCCTTCGATCTGACGAAGACCTGGTCGAAGAAGGACTACCCGCTCATCGAGGTGGGCCGGTTCACGCTCAACAAGAACCCTTCGAACCACTTCGCACAGATCGAGCAGGCGGCCTTCAGCCCCTCGAACACCGTGCCGGGCACCGGGCTCTCGCCGGACAAGATGCTGCTGGGCCGCGTGTTCTCGTACCCGGATGCGCAGCGCAACCGCATCGGCACGAACTTCAACCAGCTGCCGGTCAACGCCCCTGTCACGAAGACGAACTCGTACGACAAGGAAGGCCAGATGCAGTACCACCACTCGGGTAATGCACCGGTCTACGCCCCGAACTCGTATGGACGTTCTTACCAGGACGAACAGGGTCCGGTCGACAACGGCTGGGAATCCGATGGCGAACTCGTGCGCAGCGCCTACAGCCTGCACTCCGAGGATGATGACTTCGGTCAGGCGCACACCCTGGTGCGCGAGGTCTACACCGAGGAAGAGCGTCAGGGTCTTATCGAGACCGTCGTCGGCGGACTCTCCGACGGAGTCGAAGAGCCGGTGCTGTCGAACGCGATCCAGTACTGGAAGAACATCGACGCAGAGGTCGGCGCGGCCATCGAGGCCAAGGTGAAGGGCTGAGGCTCTGAGACTTTGAGCGTCTGACCGTTCGAACACACGGCGGCCCGGGTACCGAACAGATACCCGGGCCGCCGTCGTCTCTTCTCTCTCCCTATTGCTACCCGACGGGCCCCCAGCAACCGTTCGCCACGTTGCTGGGGGCCCGTCGGGTAGTAGGAGGGGTTAGGCGAGGTGGGCGGCGCGTTGGGGGATGCGGCCGCCGGCGAGGACCATCTCGACCTGACGAGGCGAAAGGCCATGGCTGAATTCGAACGTCCGACCGGCCGCCTCGGCGGTGATCGTCGTCCCCTTGCCGAGCTCATCGCGCAGGCCGCGGAAGGCGAGCACATCGCCCTGGGACAGAGCCTCGTAGTCGGCCTCATCGGTGAATTCGAGAGCGAGAACACCGAAGTTCGCAAGGTTCTGCCAATGGATACGGGCCAGAGATTTCGCCACCACCACCCGCAGCCCCAGGTAGCGGGGAGCGATGACCGCATGCTCACGGGACGAGCCCTGCCCGTAGTTCTCTCCGCCGACGATGGCATGGCCGCCGTCATGCTCGATCGCACGAGTGGCGTAGGTGTCGTCGACCTGGATGTAGACGAACTCGGAGATCTTCGGAATGTTCGACCGGTACGGCAGCACACGGGACCCGGCGGGCATGATCTCGTCGGTGGACACGTTGTCGCCGACCTTGAGCAGAATCTCCAGATCGATGTCGTCGGGCAGCGGTTCGAAGTCGGGCAGGGTCGAGATGTTCGAGCCCTTGACGAGTTCGACCTTCCGCGCCTCTTCCGGCTCGAGCGGAGGCACGAGCATCTTCCGGTTCGCAGAGAACTTCTTCGGCAGCCGCACGCCGGGATAGTCCATGTCGAGGTCGCGCGGGTCGGTGATCTTCCCGGTCAGCGCGGCCGCGGCAGCGGTCTCCGGCGAACACAGCCACACCGAATCCTCATCGGTGCCGGACCGCCCGGGGAAGTTGCGCGGCATGGTGCGCAGACTGTTGCGGCCGACCGCCGGTGCCTGACCCATCCCGATGCAGCCCATGCAGCCCGACTGGTGGATCCGGGCCCCGGAGCCGACCAGGGAGGTCAGCCAGCCGCCGGCGATGAGATCGGCGAGAACCTCACGGGAGGTGGGGTTGATGTCGAGGGAGATCTGTTCATGGATCTGCCGCTCGGCCAGAGTCTGCGCGACCACGGCGAAGTCCCGCAGCCCCGGGTTCGCGGAGGAGCCGATGACGACCTGGAAGACGTCTGCGCCGGCGACTTCGCGCACCGGGGTGACGTTGCCCGGCGATGACGGTGCGGCGATGAGCGGTTCGAGCTGCGAGAGGTCGATGGTGTCGGTGAGGTCGTATTCGGCGCCCTCGTCGGCTTCGAGTCGGGTGAAATCGTCGGCGCGGTCACTGGCCTCGAGGTAGTCGCGGACGGCGTCGTCGGCAGGGAAGACGGTGGCGGTGGCACCGAGCTCGGCCCCCATGTTCGCGATCACGTGACGGTCCATGGCGGTGAGGTTCTTCAGCCCGTCGCCGTGGTATTCGATGATCTTGCCGACTCCGCCCTTGACGCCGTGGCGGCGCAGCATCTCGAGGATGACGTCCTTGGCCGAGACCCAGTCGGGCAGTGTTCCGGTGAGTTCGACGCCCATGATCTGCGGAGCGCTGATGTAGAGCGGCTCACCGGCCATGGCCATGGCGATCTCGAGACCGCCGACGCCGATGGCGAGCATTCCCAGCGCCCCGGCCGCGCATGTGTGGGAGTCCGAACCGATGAGGGTGGCCCCGGGTTTGCCGAACCGGGACTGGTGGACGGGGTGGGAGACGCCGTTGCCGGCAGGAGAGAACCACAGTCCGAACCGTCCCGCCGCAGAGCGGAGGAACTCGTGGTCCTCCGGGTTCTTCTCATCGGTCTGCAGCAGGTTGTGATCGACGTATTGCACGGACAGATCCGTGCGGATCCGATCGAGGCCGAGCGCCTCGAGCTCGAGCATGACCAGAGTGCCGGTTGCATCCTGGGTGAGCGTCTGGTCGATTCGGATCCCGAGTTCGTTTCCGGGAGCGAGCTCCCCGGACTCCAGATGCGATCGGATGAGTTTCTGCGCGACATTCTCGGCCATCATCAACCTCCTGTAGCAGCGATCGAATCCGTGGGGATGCACGCATTCGAATTCTCTCCTCACCGTATCCCTCGTGTAGTGGGGCCACAAGGGCGCATAATTGACCCATGCCGGAACTGCCAGAGGTCGACGCGCTCGCTGAGTTCCTGCGCCGGAAGATCGTCGGTGACTTCGTCGAACGCATCGACATCGCCGAACTCAGCCTGCTCAAAACCGTTGACCCGAGCCTCGACTCACTCGCCGGTCTCGAGATCACCGGGACCGCTCGCGTCGGCAAGTCCCTCATCATCGAATTCGCCGGCCTCGACCTCGTCTGCCGCTTCGCCCGAGCCGGCTGGCTGGTCTGGCACGACAGGGTTCCGACCGCCCCACTGAAGATGGGCAAGGGTCCTTTGGGGATGCGCATCCGATTGGCCTCAGGGGCGGGCATCGACCTCACCGAGGCGGGAACGAAGAAGAACGCCTCGGTGGCCCTCGTTTCCGATCGCGCCGAGGTGGCCGCCCTCGCCGCGTCCGGACCCGACGCTCTGAAGGTCGATGACGACCAGTTCGCCGTTGCGCTGTCGACCTCCCACGGGCGGATCAAGAATGTCCTCGAGGATCAGGAGATCATCGCGGGCATCGGCAACGCCTACTCCGATGAGATCCTCCATACCGCGAAGATCTCCCCGTTCGCTCCGGCCGACTCCGTCGACGCCGGTCGGCTGCTGGCAGCGATCCACACTGTCCTCGGCGCCGCCCGTGAGGCACTCATCGGCCTGCCGCCAAGCAAGGTCAAAGCCGCGAAGAAGCGCGGATTCTCCGTCCACGGCCGCACCGGTCAGCCTTGTCCGGTCTGCGGGTCGACGATCGCGGAGGTGTCGTTCGCCGAGAAATCGCTGCAGTACTGTCCGACGTGTCAGACTGGCGGGAAGAAGCTCTCGGACCGGCGCATGGACCGGCTGCTCAAATAGGCGCGGGCCGCGATCAGGGTCCCTGCAGCGGCAGGGAATGGAACTGCCGCTCGGCGATGCCATGAGCCCGCAGAACCACCTCGGCGATCTCGGTAAGGAAGTCGCCTCTCGCCGTCCGCTGGCCGGGTGGGGTATGGATTCTCTGCACGAGGACTTCGGTGATCCCGCCGACGAGGACGAGGCTGGTGAGACCGAAGCCAGGTCCCTCCTCGGTGATGGTCGGCCCTACCGTGGTCGGCACCTCCTCGGCGGTGGTCGGCGTCGTTTCGTCGATCACCCGATAGGCCTGATCGAACTCGACTACGGCGGCGGAGATCGCGGCCGCCAGCAGACGCATCGTCAGGTGGCGGCGGTTCTCCAGCGATTCGGAGATTCCCACCACCTCGACCTCGAGGACCCTGGCCTTGCGTTCGTCGTCGAGCATCGGGGCCAGCGCGGTGTCGACGACCCGGTATGTGGAGGCGAAGAGGGTGTCCGTGGAGGCGAGCTGCAGGGTGTCGAGGGCGGTGATGATCTCATTGTTGAGTTCGATGTAGAGCTCTTCGAGGAGGCTCTCCTGAGTCGGGAAGAGCTCATAGAACGACCGGCTGGAGACTCCCGATTCCTGGCACAGCGCCTGCACCGAGGTCTTGCGGAACCCGATCGTTCCGTAGAGGTTCAGAGCGGCCTCGAGCAGGCGTTCGCGGCGGGCCGAATCTCGCTCCGCCCGCAGGGTGCCGTGCCAGCGACGTGGGGGAGTGGGCTGGGCCGGAGGAGAATCCATATCCCCATTATAGTGAAAATTCATATTTTCACTGGCATACTCTGTGTCATGGCTTACATGATTCGACAAGGTCGTCGCGCCCCGGCCCACACTGCTCCCATCGCTCCGGACCCCTCACTGCCGAAGGTCTGCATCATCGGGGCAGGATCCTCGGGCATCGCCGCGGCGAAGACCCTCTACACCTCGGCCATCCCGTTCGACTGCTTCGAAAAGGGCAGCGAGATCGGGGGCACCTGGCTCTTCGACAACCCCAACGGGCAGAGCGCCTGCTACGAGACGCTGCAGATCAACACCTCGTGCCCGCGCATGGCCTTCTCGGACTTCCCGATGCCCGAGCACTACCCGCACTACGCCCGCCACGATCAGGTCTTCGACTACTTCCGCGACTATGTCGACCACTTCGGATTCGGGCACACCATCACCTTCAACACCGAGGTCACCGATGTTCGCCGAGGCGGCCGCGGCGGTTGGGATGTCGACATCACCTCCGCTGCCGGAACAGAGACCCGGCACTACGACGCGGTGATGGTCGCCAACGGCCATCACTGGGATGCCCGGTGGCCCGACCCCGCTTATCCGGGGGAGTTCGACGGCGAACAGATCCACGCCCACGACTATCGCAGCGGTGACCAGCTCGAAGGACGCGATGTGGTCGTCGTCGGTGCCGGCAATTCGGCCATGGACATCGCCGTCGAAGGCTCCCACCGGGCCCGCAGCGTCAACCTCTCGATCAGACGCGGCCAATGGGTGATGAAGAAGACGGTCATGGGCATGGCGACGGACCAGGTCGTCCTGCCCGGATGGGCACCCTGGTGGATGACCTCGGCCAGGCTGCGCCTCGGTGCGCTCGCCTCCGGAGGACTGAAGAGATACGGACTGCCGGTGCCTCCGCACACCCCCGGCCAGTCCCACCCTGTGCAGTCGGATGCCATCCGGGACCGGCTCAAGGCAGGTGCCGTGACGGTGCGTCCGGGGATCGACCGCCTTGAGCGCGACCGTGTCGTCTTCACCGACGGCACCTCGGCACCGGCCGACCTCATCGTCTGGGCCACCGGTTACCGGGTGTCGTTCCCGTTCCTGTCCTCGGACGTCGTCGACGTCGAGAACAACGACCTGCCGCTGTGGAAGCGGATGGTCCACCCCGACAGGCCGGGACTGTTCTTCATCGGACTGCTCCAACCGGTGGGGGCGGTCATGCCGCTGTCCGAGGTCCAGGCGAAGCTCGTGGCGAAGATCCTCACCGGAGCCTACGAGCTGCCGAGCCGACGGGACATGGTCAAGCAGATGGCCCGCGACGACCGCCGGAACAAGAAGCAGTTCTACGATTCGCCCCGACACACCATGGAAGTCGACTTCGACCACTACCTGTGGGAGATCGAACGGGAGATGAAGAAGAGGGCGGTCGCCGCATGAGCCGGACACGCACATCTCGCGGCACGGTCGTGGCCATCACCGGCGGGGCACGCGGTATCGGCAAGGCGATCGCCGCTCGCCTCACTGCCGCCGGAGCCCGAGTGGCCATCGGCGACCGCGACCTCGCGACCGTACGGGAAACCGGCGCCGAGCTCGGCGTGCATGCCTATCCGCTCGACGTCACCGACTTCGACTCGTTCACGGACTTCCTCGACGACGTCCGCCGCGATCTCGGCCCCATCGACGTGCTCGTCAACAATGCCGGCATCATGTGGGTCGGAGGCTTCGACGAAGAACCGGAGTCGGCAGCTCGCGCGCAGGTCGAGGTCAACCTCCTCGGCGTCATCAACGGCATCAAGGCGGCCGCGCCTGCCATGCGTGAGGCCGGGCGCGGGCACCTCATCACGGTCGCCTCGGCGGCCTCGATCCTGCCCACCCCGGGGGAGGCGACGTACGCGGCGACCAAGCACGGGGTGCTCGGCTACCTCAGGGCGGTGCGCGCGGAGATGCGCGGGGCCGGGGTCGACATCTCCGTGGTCATGCCCGTCGTCGTCGACACCGTCCTGGCCGCGGGAACCGGGACCGGGGCGGGCCCGCTGCTGCGTCCCGATGATGTTGCGGGTGCCGTCGTCGCGGCCGCGCATCGGCCCCGTTTCGAGATCACTGTCCCCGGCTTCATCGGCCCGGTCACCCGAGTGGCCGGCCTGTTGCCGCAGCCGGTCAGGGACCGTGTCTTCGCAGCCATGGTCCCCGACCAGGTGGCGCAGGTGCGGGAGGACGCTCGGGCCGGCTACGAAAAGGCGGCGTTCACGACCTCCCGCGCTTCGCGGACAGAGGGCCAGGCCGCCTCGGCGGAATAGTCCTCCCCACGATTCCGTTGTGCGGAAGTGTGGGCCGTATGTGGCCCGAGCACTCGACGAATGGAGGAAAATTTGACGTCACGGAAGCAGATCCCCGGTACCGACCTGTCCGTCTTCCCGATCAACCTCGGCACGAACACCTTCGGCTGGACGGCCGACGAAGCCGAATCCCACGCCGTCCTCGACGCCTTTGTCGCTGCGGGAGGAAATTTCCTCGACACCGCCGAGTCGTACCCGGCCTGGGTGCCCGGGAAGACCGGTCGCGAATCCGAGACCATCATCGGCACGTGGCTGGCCAGTCGTGACAACCGCGATGACGTCATCATCGCCACGAAGGTCGGCGATCACCCCGACCACAAAACCCAGGATCCCGCTTATATCCGCACCGCCATCGATGCCTCGCTCGAGCGGCTGCAGACCGATTACGTCGACCTCTACTATGCCCACCGTGACGATGAGGTGACCCCCATCGCCGAGGTGGCCCGCGTCTTCGATGAGATCGTGCGGTCCGGTAAGGCCACGCACATCGCCGTGTCGAACTATTCGCCGGCCCGCCTGGCCGCGTGGTTCGCCGCCTGCGAGGACGAAGGCCTGGTCAAGCCGGTCGCCATCCAGCCGCAGTACAGCCTCGTCTACCGCCACGAGTACGAGACCGATCTGCGCCCTGTAGCCGAGAAGCACGACCTGGCCGTGTTCTCCTACTTCAGCCTCGCCGCCGGATTCCTCACCGGCAAATACCGCAGCGAGGCCGACCTCGAGGGCGCCGATCGCGGCGCAATGGTCCAGGGATATATGGGCGCCGAGGGCCTCAAGGCCGTCGATGATCTCGTGGCGATCGCGAAGTCCCATGAAGTGGCGCCGACGACCGTGGCGCTGTCGTGGCTGCTGGCCAAGGGAGTGACGGCTCCGATCGCATCTGCCCGGACGCCCCAGCAGCTCGAAGCGCTCATGGCCGCACCCGAGCTCGAACTCAGCGCGGACGAGGTCGAGCGGCTCGATTCGGCCTCGGCACCGTTCGCCCAGGAAGACCCCTCCTAACCCATTACTACCTGACGGGCCCCCAGCAACCCGGCGCCACGGTGCTGGGAGGCCGTCGGGTTGTTTGGGAGGGTCTCAGGCGACGATTTCGTCCTTGGGTTCGGCCGCATGGGCCAGCGCCGAGCCGATGACCGTGCCGATGGCGATCGTGAAGAACGTCGCCCCTGCCGCAAGCAGGCTGCCGGTGACTCCGGCACCATTGCCGAATTCGATCTGCGAGGCGTTGAGGAGCCCGAACGATCCGGGTGCGACGACGAGGAAGGCGGGCACGAAGCTGATCCGCCAGATCGGACCCCGCGGCAGGCGGGAGAGGACGACGGCCACCAACGAGGCGGTCAGGGCACCGGCGAGGCCGCCGATGGCGGCACCGAACTGGGCACCGATGCCCAACTGTGCGAGCGCCGCCGCACCGATGGTCAGGACGATCGGCACCGTGTGTTCGAGCGGGGTGTGCAGGTAGAGGATGAGGCCGACGGTCGCGGCGGCCACTCCGAGGGCGGAGAGCCACCACGTCGAATCGGTCAGCTGGGAGTTCGCAAGCGCCTCGGCGCCTGTTCCGGTGATCACGGCGGCACCCGCGACTCCGGCGATGAACATCGCCAGCTGCACGGTGGCGGAGACGAGCCGTGAGCTGCCGGCCGATAGGGCGCCGGCCGAGATCTCCGTGAGACCCGTGACCACAGCGCTGCCGGGCAGCAGCAGGGCGAGGGTGGCGACGATCGTGCGCAGCGGACTCTCGAGCCAATCGAGTCGGTAGCCGATCAGCATGAGGACGGCGACGATGAACGCCGAGGCGACCGGCAGCAGCGGGCCGAGGCTGGGATGCCTGGCGTTGAGCGCCAGGACGCCGGCGACGATGAGGGAGCCGAAGGCGGCGAAGGCGAGGTTGACCGGTCCCGGTTCGAGCAGCAGGCAGAGTCCGATGCCGATGGGCAGCGCCCCGAGGTAGGTCACCCACGCGGGCCATCGCGGGGCACTGGCGACGACCTCGGTGTCGATCATGCGTCGGGCTGCTTCGACGCCGAGGCGTCGGGATCGCAGAGCGTCGACGATGTCGAGCAGCTTCGCGGTCTGGTCGAACCGGAGATCAGGGCCGATGCGTTCGAACCGGGTGGGACTGCCGGGGCCGACGGTGAGGAACAGCCCCTTGGGCAGGGCGGCGACATTGATGGATTTCAATCCGACGGCGGGCGCCAGGCCGGTCAGGGCATCTTCGACGTCGACCGAGGAGATCCCGCCGGCGAGCAGCCCGGCCCCGATGGTCACCAGCAGCTCCTGAGCGGGAACGGTCGTTTCGCTTGCCTCGTGCACTCCCAGTCCCTCTCGTCTGCAGATCGGCCGACGAAGTAGAAGATACCAGCCCCTTGCTACCCGACGGCGCCCCAGCAACCCGGCGCCACGGTGCTGGGGACCCGTCGGGTAGCAAATGAGGGAGTCAGTGGGAGGCGGGAGCGGTGATGCCCTCCACACTCGAGCCGACGAGCGCGGCTGCGGCGCGTTCGGCGATCATGATCGTCGGAGCGTTCGTATTCCCCGTCGGCACCAACGGCATGATCGACGCATCGGCCAGGCGCAGGCCGGTCAGGCCACGGACCTCGAAGGTGCTCGGGTCGACGACCGCCTCGGCGTCCGTACCCATCCGGCAGGTCCCGGCCTGGTGGTGATAGGTGACGACCGACCCGCGGACATAGTCCTCGAGATCCTCGTCGGCCACCTCGGGGCCGGGATAGATCTCCGTCGGCTGCCACGGTGACAGCGCTTCTGCCCGGCCGATCTCACGGCATTGCCTCACCGAGGCGACGAGCGCGTCGACATCGGCCTGCTCAGAGAGCACACGCGGATCGACGATGAGCGGATCCTGCGGATTCGGTCCGCTGAGCCGCACCTCGCCGCGAGACTCCGGGCGCACCAGGCCGCCCTGCAAGGTGAAGGCTCCGCCGGGACCCGGACCGGTCTGTGCGGCAGGGGCGGCATCCTGGGCGTACATCGGTACGGAGAAGAACAGGGGCTGAGTGTCGGGCACCGGCACCTCGGGCCGGGACTTCGCGAAGAAGTGAACCTCCGCCGGTGCGACCTCGCCCATCGGCACTTCCCGGTCGCCGGTTGAGAAGACGACAGGCGAGAGCCAGTGATCTTGGAGATTCTTACCGACTCCCGGCAGGTCGTGGACCGAGTCGATCCCGACCTCGGCGAGCTCCGCGGCGGGACCGATGCCCGAGCGCAGGAGCAGTTCGGGAGACGCCAGAGCACCGGCGGAGAGGACGACCTCAGCGGCGGACAAGGTGCCGACCCGACCGCGGAAATCGACCTCAAGACCGGTGACCGTCGTCCCGTCGAGGAGGAGCCGACGTGCGTGAGCCGAGGTGAGGATTGTGAGATTGCCATCGCCGAGGCGGGGCTTGAGGTAGGCGCGCCATGTGTTCAGTCGTTTGCCGTCGCGGACGTTGAGCTGGATCCGTCCGACGCCTTCGACGCTGCCGGAATTGTAGTCCTCGTTGACGGGCACACCGGTCTGTTCGGCGGCTGTGAACATGTCCTCCTGCAGGGGATTGCGTTCGTAGCCGACACGCACATCCATCGGCCCGCCGGTGCCCCGACCTGCAGTGATCTCCCCGTCATAGTTCTCGATCGCTTCGAAAACGGGGAGGACATCGTCCCATGACCATCCCGGGCATCCGGCCTCGACCCACTGCTCGTAGTCCCACGCGTCGCCGCGGACCCAGATGACGGCATTGAGCGCATTCGAGCCGCCGAGCACCTTGCCGCGCGGCAGATGAATGCGACGGTCCATCGCCGCTGGCTGCGGGGGAGTGTAGTAGTCCCAGTCCTGGGCCGAGTGCCAGATCAGGCCGAGGTTGTTGAGATGGTCGATGTTCGGATTGGTCTCGTCCTCACCGGCCTCAACGAGGCAGACCTTCTTGCCGGCGTCGAGGAGGCGGCGGGTGAGCACGCACCCGGCCGAGCCCGCGCCGACGACGATGTAGTCGAATCGCTCGGTCGGGAACTTCGTGGGAAACGTATCCGGGTGGTCTGCGGTGTTCGAGGCCACGGTGCCTGCTTCATGCTCAGTAGTCATGGCCACAGGCTAGTGACGCCGGTCACTATGGCGGAATGGGGGCGGTTGAGGTGTGCACGATTCGGCAAGCCGTCGCTGACGGTTGTGCGCGCATCGTCAATTCCGTGCCTGCTCAAGCCCTCCGTGCTACCCGACGGGTCCCCAGCAACCCCTCGCCGGGTTGCTGGGGACCCGTCAAGTAGCAAATGGGGAGGTTAGGAGTCGCAGCAGGTGCTGCCGGACTCCGGCGCCGGGACGTCGAGGACGGGGGAGCGGTCGAAGAAGCCCTCGGGGCGCAGCTTGAAGCCGACGGTGTCGACGGGCATGATCGGCCAGTCCTCGACCCGCGGGAAGTGAGTGAGCCCGAAGCTGTGCCAGACCACGATGTCCTCACCATCGACGTTCCGGTCCGCGGCGGTCCATGCCGGCAGCCCCGCATGCCCGGCATGCTGGTTCGGGAAATCACCGGTCGGATAGCGTTCGTCCTCGTGATACTGCGACACCCACAGCGCCTTCGACGCGAATGTCGCGCGGCGATGGATCGACGAATCCTCATCCGCCAGCAGGGTCGGCAGGCCCATCGGATGCAGTTTGTAACCGACAGGTTCGCCGAGGCGGTTGACCGACTCCGGATTCGTCACCACCCAGGTCCGAGCCTTCGACTGGTCCGCATCACGCTGCGCCTCGAGCTCCGAACCCAGGACGGTGCGGGACCGGCTGAAGGCATTGCCGCGCGGATTGTCGTCCGAGACCGGGAGCCTGACGACGTCCTCCTCCTCGACCCGGCACTTGCCGCCGTCGAGGGCGAAGTCGAGTCGGGCACCGAAGAGGTGCTGGTGGAACGGTGCGCCGAGGCCGGGCGCGATCTCCGAGGCGAAATCCGTCGACCCATTCGGCAGCGCGGAAGTGAAGACGACACCGGTGGCCTTGGCCTCGAACTCGATCGTGCCGTCGAGGTAGAGATACCAGTAGAAGCCGTAGTCGTAGTTGCCGACCGTAGTGAAGAACGAGACGACGAAGCGACGGTTGCGGCGAGTGTAGGCCACCCCCGACCACAGGTCCGAATGCTTGGCCAGGATCGAGGCGTCCTCCTCGTGCATGCAGATGCCGTTCTTGATCTGCCGGGGTTCGCCGAGGTTGTTCGCCACCCAGGGGGAGAGGTAGGTGATGTCGCCGAGACAGTCACACCCGAGCTCGAGCGAGTTCGCCCACTGCCCGACGAGATATTCTCCGGTGTCGAAGTAGTTCTGCCACGACCGCACCGGGGAGGGGTCGCCGTAGGGAACGACCATCTCCGCGATAGCTGCCCGGTCGAGGATCGTGCGACGGCGCTCGCCGTCATCGAAAGCGATATTGTGCAGCACGAGGCCTTCGCGCATGTCGAAGCCGACATCGAAGGACCATTTCTCCCATTCGATGTGGTTGCCCTCGGTGACCGTGAAGCTCGGGCCCTCCGGCTGCGTGATCGAGATCGGCTTCTGCGTGGTCCGCACAGGACCGGTGAGCTCCGGGTCCGTGTAGTTCCCGTGTTCGGCAGGCACCGGGACGACCTCGAGGTCGAGGATCTGGTCGACGGTCTTGTTCGTGACGTCGACATAGGCGACGAGTCCGTCGATCGGGTGCGCCCACGCAGAATCAGCCTCGTGCTGCTGGTGGAAGGCCAGGCCGCGCAGGATCCTGCGGCCCTTCTCCTCCGGGTATTCGAAGACACCGGCCGACAGCGGTGCCACTCGCACCTCTTCGACGGGCAGCCCGCGCTTCTCGAGGCTGGCCAGCCATGTCGGATCGGAAGCGAGGACCTCCTCGACGACCTCGAACTCCTCTTCCATGACAGGGAACTCGCCCATCTCGGTCGAGTCCACCTCGGTGACGGTCTCGACCGACTCACGGGTGACCGAGACGATGATGTCGCGGGCCGTGCCGGCGGTCTTGTCGAGGATGAAGGCACGGAAACGGCGGTCCACCTCGGCGGCGGTCCGATCTGTGCCGCGCACGGGGTCGAGCAGGCCGACATAGGCCATGCGGGCTGTGTCGGGGAAGTGCCCGGCCGAGCGCAGCACCGAGGTGACGCCTGCGATCTCGGTTTCGGTGGGCAGGGTGAAAGGGGTGGCTGAGGTCGCCTCGGCGACGGCAGCGGAGGAATGGCAGGACATTATGCACCTTTGCAATCTGGGCCTGTGGGCTGAGTCACGCTAAAATCTACACTTGTAGGAAATAAAGTCAAGACCCGAATTGCACCGCTGCGGAGGAATCATGCCCAAGATCGTCGACCATGATCAGCGTCGTCGGGACCTCGTGCAGGCGACGCTGCGCCTGATCGCGCGGCAAGGGCTCGACGGGGCGACGATGCGCGATATCGCCACCGAAGCCGGCTTCGCCAACGGGGTCGTCAAGACGTATTTCGGCTCGAAGGCGGACCTCCTCGCGGCCACCTACCTATTCGTCTTCGAGGCCACGAACTCCCGGGTGACGATTTCGACGCAGGGGCAGCGCGGACTCGGCGCTCTGCGCGCCTTCGCCCACGAGGTGCTCCCGGTGACGCCGCAGCTGCGCGACGAAGCCCGCGTTGTTCTGTCCTACCTCGCCGAGGTGGCCCAGAACCCCGAGCATGCCCGCGCGACCGCCGAGACCATGGAGCTGTGGCGGACGTGGATCGTCGCGTGGCTGGAACAGGCCCGTACGGACGGTGAGCTGCGCGGCGAGGCGGACATCGAGTCCGAAACGGAAGTCCTCCTCACCTACCTGCTCGGGGCGCAGACCACAGCGATCATCGGCGGACGCGGATTCGACTTCGACGGGTTCCGGGCCCAGCTCGACTATGTCATCGGTCGGCTGGGACGGCAGAGCTGACCCAGGGCCGCCGCAGCGGCAAGGTGGGGCCGGAGGCCACCGGGTCGTCGGTAAGCGACCGAATGGTCGGTAATCTGGCTCAGGGTCGTGACTGCCCCGCCGGTTGGGGATAGAGTGACCGGACAACACGCCTTCGACGAAGCGGTCGGGGCCGAGCGATCTAAGGACGACGATGTTGCTTGAAGACACCGCGAACGACTTCGACGGCTGGCAGAGCCTGGTCTCGGACTCGTTCGTCCCCCTCGACACCGAGCCTCAGCGCCGCGGCGGATTCCAGGGGCGCATCAGCGCGCGTGACTACGACTCCGTGGTGATGTCGCAGATCAATGCGAACCCGCATGCCGTCCTGCGCACTCCCGAGTTGATCGCCCGTGCCCGATCGGGGGCGCACGACTGCTCTGCCGGGACGAACTACTTCAAGGTCTCGCTGCAGCTCGACGGACACGGCCTGCTCATCCAGGACGGGCGCGAGGTCGCCCTGGCGCCCGGAACCCTGGCCATCTACGATACGTCCCGCCCGTACACGCTCAGCTTCGATTCGAACTTCTCGTCCTACGTCATGATGTTCCCGCAGTCGCGGGTCAACCTGCCCGCCGGAACCGTCGGCCAGCTCACGGCCACTCCGATCGGCACCGACCACCAGCTCGGCGCGGTCGTCGCTCAGGTCATCTCCCAGGCCGGGGCCATGCTGCCGACCCTCAATCGGGCGACCGGGGTGCGGCTGGCCGGAAACGTCGTCGACCTGCTCACCACGGTGATGGCCGACGAACTCTCGGCGGCCGGAGGTGATGTTGATGAGCGGCAGCGCCTGTGGGCCGAGATCACGAGCTTCATCGACGCGCATCTCTCCGACCCGCAGCTCAGCCCGTCGACCATCGCGGCCGCCCACTTCATCTCGGTGCGCACCCTGCATCAGATCTTCGAAGGCAGCGGGGAGACCGTGGCCGGGGAGATCCGGCGCCGCCGCATCGAGAAATGCCGACTCGACCTCGCCGACCCCGGACAGCGTCAGATTCCGGTGGCCGCCATCGGCGCCCGCTGGGGGCTGAGCGATCCCGCGCACTTCTCCCGCCTCTTTCGCAGCGCAGTCGGTCAGCCGCCCGCCGGATATCGCCGCAGCGCCCAGTCCGACTGACGGGGTTCGGCCGCGCGGGCCCGAGTCGGCCTGCCCCGGATGCGCGAATCGTCAAGAACTCTGCCTGCAAAGCCAAGACGCGGCAGGCCTCCGGCGATCACACTTGCAGTATTCCCTCTTACTGTTAGGTGGATCACATGAGCACTCTCAGCTCGGAACCGGCCAAAGGCGGCCTGGGTTCCCCGATCGGCGGCGCTGCCGATCAGCCTTCCACAGAGGTCGGACACGCCCCTGCGGCCACGGCCTCACTCGATGCCCGCCGCATCGGAATCCCCGCGCTCGTCTTCATGATCATCGCCGCCTCGGCGCCGTTGACCGTCGTCGCCGGCGGTGTCCCCAGCAATTTCGCCGTCACCGGGCTGGTCGGGATTCCGCTGTCCTTCGTTGTCCTCGGGATCGTCCTCATCCTCTTCGCGATCGGCTATGCGGCGATGAGTCGCCACGTCCACAACGCCGGCGCCTTCTTCGCCTATATCTCCAAAGGACTGGGCAAGCCCGTCGGAATGGGTGCGGCGATGACCGCGCTGGTGGCCTACAACGCCATGCAGATCGGCATCGCCGGGATGTTCGGCTTCGTCTTCTCCTCCTTCCTCGACTCCCTCTTCGGCATCTCCTGGTCATGGTGGGTCTGCGCCCTCATCGCGTGGGTCATCGTCGGGATCATGGGAGTCCTCCGAGTCGACTTCTCCGCGAAAGTGCTCGGGATCATCGTCGGTGCGGAGTTCCTCGTCGTCATCGTCTTCGACATCATCGGACTCGCGCACAGCCCCGAAGGCATCACCACCGACGGTTTCGCCATCGACCAGCTCTTCGCCCCCGGAGTCGGTGCAGCCCTGGCGTTCTCGATCGCGGCCTTCATGGGCTTCGAATCCGGGGCCATCTACAACGAGGAGGTCAAGGACCCCAAGCGCACCGCAGGTCGGGCCACTGTCATCGCCGTGTCCATCATCGCGGTGTTCTATGCGTTCTCCGCCTGGGCGATGGTCGTCGGCGAGGGAGCGACGAAGGTCATCGTCCGGTCGCAGCAGTTCGGCCCGGACCTCATGTTCGTCTTCCTCGGCGAGCACGCGCCGGTGTGGTTCGTCGACCTGGCGAACCTGCTGTTCCTCACCTCGCTGTTGGCCGCGCTCGTCGCCTTCCACAACATCGTCGCCCGCTACGTCTTCGCCCTCGGCCGCGACCGGGTCCTTCCTGCGGGTCTGGCCAGGACTTCGCGGCGCACCGGTGCGCCGGTGGCAGGCTCCCTCACTCAGTCGGGACTGGCACTCGTGATCATCCTCGTCTTCGCGGTGGTCGGTTCCGGCAGCGATGACCTGCTGTTCCCCGTCGTCACCCTCTTCACCTGGCTGACGAACATGGGCGCCTTCGGCCTCGTCCTGCTCATGGCGCTCACCGCCCTCGCCGTCGTCGGCTTCCTGCGCACGAAGGCAGGGGAGTACTCACTGTGGACCCGCGCGATCGCGCCGGGGCTGTCGGCGGTCGGCCTCCTCATCCTCTTCGTTTCCATCGTCATCAACTTCAACGTCCTCATCGGCACAGAAGGCACCACGGTCCTGTCCTGGCTGCTGCCAGCCATCGTCCTTGTCCCCGGACTCATCGGCACCATCTGGGCCCTCGTCCTCCGCTCGTCCTCACCGAACCTCTATGCAGGAATCGGTTCCGGTGGAAGCCTGGGATGAGAGACCGCCCCATCGCCGAGGCGCATGACCGACCCGAGTCCGACGCACCCACCACTGATCTGACAGTCCCCGATATAAAAGGAGCATCATGACCACCGAGACCACCGCAACCGACCTCACAACCGCGGCCGCCATCCTGACGGCGATCGAGGACCCCTCCGGTCGCGAGATCCTTGATCCCGCCACCGGTGAGGTTGTCGGCCGCACCGCTGAAGGCACCCCCGCCGACATCGACTCGGCCGTCGCCGCCGCACACCGGGCCCAGCCTGCCTGGGCCGAGCGCAGCTCTCAGGAACGCAGCGAACTGCTGGGCAAGGCCGCCGACGCCATCGAAGCCTCCGCCGAGGCGCTGGCTGAGCTCCTCTCCCGTGAACAGGGCAAGCCCCTCAACGGCCCCAATGCCCGCTTCGAAGTCGGCGCGTGCGCTGCGTGGCTGCGTGCGAACGCCGCCTTCGAACTCGAACCCGAAGTCCTCGTCGATGACGGGGAGACCCATGCCGAACTCCACTACAGGCCTGTCGGTGTCGTCGGTGCGGTCGGGCCGTGGAACTGGCCGATGATGATCTCCGTCTGGCAGTTCGCCCCCTCGCTGAAGATGGGCAACACCGTCGTCCTCAAACCCTCGGAGTACACCCCGCTGTCCGTGCAGGCGCTCGTGGCCGTGGTCAACCAGGTGCTGCCGGCCGATGTGCTCACCGTCGTGCCCGGCGACGGAGCCGTCGGCGCCGCCCTGACCAGCCATGCCGATGTCGACAAGATCATGTTCACCGGATCGACGAAGACCGGGCAGGCGATCATGCGCACCGCCGCGGACAACCTCGCCCGCATCACCCTCGAACTCGGCGGCAACGACGCGGGCATCGTGCTCGATGACGCGGACCCAAAGGCGATTGCCGGGGATCTGTTCTGGGGCGCATTCATCAACACCGGTCAGACCTGTGCGGCGATGAAGCGGCTCTACGTCCCCGAATCGCTCTACGACCAGGTCTGCCAGGCTCTCGTCGAGGTGGCCGGGCAGTCCCCGATGGGCGTGGGCCTGAACGAGGAGAACGTCCTCGGACCGCTGCAGAACAAGCAGCAGTACGACATCGTCGCGAACCTCGTGCAGGCGGCGAAGGATGGGGGAGCGCGCGTGCTCACCGGCGGTGACCCTGCTGCTGAGCAGCCCGGGTACTTCTATCCGACGACGCTCGTCGCCGACATCGACAACGACAACCCGCTTGTCGCCGAGGAGCAGTTCGGTCCCGTGCTGCCGATCATCAAGTACACCGATCTCGAGCAGGCCATCGAATGGGCCAACGAACTCGAAGTCGGTCTCGGATCCTCGGTGTGGGGCACAGATCTTGATGCCTGCCGTCGGGTTGCGGCCCGACTCGAAGCGGGTACGACCTGGATCAACAAGCACGGTGCTGTCGATCCCCGCGTGCCTTTCGGTGGGGTGAAGAAGTCCGGTTTCGGCCTCGAATTCGGCCTCGAAGGCCTCAAGCACGTCAGCGTCCCCCAGGTCATCTCCTGGTAATTGCTACGTGACGGCGCCCTAGCAACCCAGCGCCGGGTTGCTGGGGCGCCGTCATGTAGCAAGAGGGGAGGGGAGGAGGTCTTTCACGATGTCGAGGGTTCGTGCCAAGGCCTCCGAGGGGTTGTTTCGGCGCCAGCCGAGCGCCAGTGTGAACGCATCACCGCCCTCGGCGAGGCGCACATAGCGCACACCGTCGATGCGGATGTGGTCCGAGGACTCGACGACCACAGCCACTCCCACCTGAGCGCCGACGAGGGCCAGCAGGCTGTAGGGGTCCGGCGCCTCCTGGATGACATGCGGCAGGAACCCGGCCTCATCGGCCAGCCGGACCATCACCTCCCTGACCTGTGAACCGTGCGAAGGCGCATAGGAGATGAACGGTTCGTCAGCGAGGTCGGCCATCGAGATCTCATCCTCGTCAGCCAATCGATGGCTGCTCGGTACGGCGACCATCACGGTCTCCTGCCGGATGACGTGGACGTCGATGCCCGCCGGTGCCGGCGGACTGACGACCGCGAGATCCATGTCGCCGTCGCGCACGGCTTGTGCGGCCTCACCGCAGTACATCTGCGGATTGAGATCGAGGCTGATGCCCGGCTGTCTGGCCGCCACCTCACGCGCGATGAGCGAGAGGATCGAATAGCCGCTCGTCCCTCCGAAGGCGATCCGCACCCGACCGACCGCACCGTCTTGGGCGGCACGTGCGATCCGCTTCGCCCCGTCGACCTGCGTTCCGATTGCCTGCGCGGGTTCGAGCATCGCCTCGCCTGAGGCGGTCAGGCGCACTCGACGCGTCGTGCGGTCGAAGAGCCGTACCCCGAGTTCCTTCTCCAATGAGCGGATCATCTGGCTCAGCGCGGGTTGCGCGATGTGCAGCTTCTCGGCGGCACGGCCGAAATGCAGCTCCTCGGCAACGGCGACGAAGGCCTCGAAATGTCTCAGTTCCATGCCGGTGCTCCTCTGGCTCAGTATCTCGGCACCGCCTCGCGGCTTCCGCGGCAGCTGAGGCGCAGCCGCCACGGATTGATCAATCAGAACAATCAATAGGGTCAATATTAAGTCTTGGACTTGTTGTAATGCGAGTGGCACAGTGAAAGAGAAGGACTTCGCAGTCCAAACAAGCCCGCCCAGCCGCCAACCGTCCCAGGAGCCAACCATGACCGCAGATATCAGCACCGACCCGTCCGACCTGCTCGACCTCGCGGGTCTCTTCACCGAGGACGAGCTGGCGCTGCGCGACAAGGTCCGGACCTTCGTCGACGCTCGGATCCGCCCGAATATCGCCGACTGGTACGAAAGCGCGATCTTCCCGACCGAGATCGTGCGAGAGATGGGTGAACTCGGACTCCTCGGCATGCACTTGAAGGGGTACGGATGCCCCGGCCGTTCCGCCGTCGAATACGGTCTTGCCGCCCTCGAACTCGAAGCCGGCGACTCCGGTCTGCGCACCTTCGTCTCCGTGCAGGGATCGCTGGCGATGTCGGCCATCCACAAATTCGGCTCCGAAGAGCAGAAGGACCGCTACCTGCCCGGCATGGCCAAGGGCGAGATCATCGGCTGCTTCGGACTCACCGAACCGACCGCAGGCTCCGACCCCGGATCCATGGCGACCACCGCGACGAAGACCCCAGACGGGGGATGGGAGATCAACGGCGCCAAGCGCTGGATCGGCCTGGCTTCGATCGCCGACATCGCCGTCATCTGGGCGGCCACCGACGACGGCATCCGCGGATTCCTCGTCCCCACCGACACCCCCGGCTTCACCGCCACCCCGATCGGGCAGAAGCTGTCCATGCGCGCCTCCATCCAGTGCGATATCGACCTGGAGAGCGTCAAGCTGCCCGCCGAGGCGGTCCTGCCCGAGGTCACGGGACTGAAGGGTCCGTTCTCCTGCCTCAATGAGGCCCGATACGGAATCATGTGGGGCGCCATGGGCGCCGCCCGCGATTCCTTCGAGGTCGCCCTCGACTACGCGCAGAATCGCCTCCAGTTCGACAAGCCGCTGAGCGCCTACCAGATCACTCAGGAGAAGCTGGTGAACATGGCCCTGGAGATCCAGAAGGGCACCCTCCTGGCCATCCAGACCGGACGCCTCAAGGACGCTGGCACCCTTGACCCTGTGCAGATCTCGGTCGGCAAGCTGAACAACTGCCGCGAAGCCATCGCCATCTGCCGCGAAGCCAGGACGATGCTCGGCGGCAACGGCATCACCCTCGAGTATTCGCCGCTGCGGCACGCGAACAACCTCGAATCAGTGCGCACATACGAAGGCACTGACGAGATCCACACCCTCATCCTCGGCCGTCACATCACCGGCCAGCAGGCATTCCGCTGACAGGGGAGAGGTGAGTCTGGCGGCCTGCAGTCCGCAGTAACGTGGTATTGGCGCTTTGTTAATTTGTACGTACACTGTGTACGTACAAATAAACATTGATGTGCTCACATCACTTCTTGCAAAGGGGATTCGTCATGGTTGCCGGATCACAGATCAGAAGCCGCGTACCGCTCTTCGACGGAATGAACCGGATTCCGGGTGGAATCATGCTCATTCCGCTCATCCTCGGCTCCATCGTCGGGACCTTCTTCCCCGGGTTTCTTGACCTCGGAAACTTCACCACAGCACTCTTCAAGGACTCGGCTCTGCCGCTCATCGGCATCCTTATCTTTGCTACGGGTATGCAGATCACGCTGAAGACGTCGGGGCCTGTCTTGGCTACGGCTGGAACTATTCTCCTGACGAAGTCGATCATCCCGGCATTCCTTGTTGTCCTTCTCGGTCATTTCGTGGGCATCGATGGAATCCTCGGGGTCTCGATTCTTGCTTTGATCGTCACTATGGACAACAGCAACGGTGGTCTCTGGCTTGCTTTTACCGGCCGCTATGGAGATGCTCGCGATCGTGGAGCCTATATGGCTTCAGCGATCAATGACGGTCCGTTCTTCTCCATGCTCTTCCTCGGTGCCGCAGGACTTGCTGACATCCCATACACGCTGCTGCTGGCTGCGGTGATCCCGCTCGTTCTTGGCGTCATCGTCGGCAATCTCGATGAGAAGTGGACAGAGATTATGCGGCCGATTCCGAACATGGTCATCCCCTTTTTTGCTTTTGCGCTCGGAACCGGAATCGATCTTGGCAACGTCGTCACAGGTGGTCTTTCCGGCCTTCTTGTCGGAGCCTTCGCAACTCTCTTCACTGGAACATTGGCCTATTTCGGCTACCGGTGGATTCTTCGACGCGGCAAGCAGTCTGGAATTGGCATCGCTTCGGCCACGACGGCAGGAAATGCCATTGCCACTCCGGCCATCATCGCCGGAGCTGATCCGACCTTTGAGCCTTATGTTGAGGTAGCAACCGCCCAGGTCGCCTCAGCGGTCCTTGTTTCCGCAGTGCTCGCCCCGCTGCTTGCCGCATGGGTCCTCAAGCGTGAGGGCGGGCTCAAAGACCAGAACGAGGAAACTGAGTCGGCCCCACTGCGCCCCGAGGGGCTATGACCTCCCCGGCGGTCCTGGTCGTCGCTGACGACTTGACGGGAGCTACTGACTCCTCTGTGCAGTTCGCTCGTGCCGGTTGGCAAACCCGACTGCAGCTGGCCGAGCCCGGACGTGAGAATCAGGAGGACGGAACAGTCAGTGCCCGAGTCACAGACGCTCGAGCCATGAATGCCGACGAGGCATGTCAGAAGACTCAGGATGCTGTGCGCTCGGGTGCAGCCGCGCCGAATCAACGACTCTTTCTCAAAATCGACTCCACGCTCCGAGGTTCCGTCGCCGCGCAGATCGAAGGGGCCCTAGCAGAATGGAAGTCGAGGCATCCTGAAGCGGTTGCCCTTGTCTGCCCCGCATACCCAGCGATGGGCCGGACAGTCGTTGGTGGAAGGCTCCTGGTTGACGGTGTCCCGGTCGACGAGACGGCGATCCGAACAGACCCGGTCACTCCGGTGACGACATCCGCTGTTGCGGATATCCTGCCTGGCAGCACCGTTCTCGTCGGTCCTCTTGATCGCGAACAGCTGAAGGGTGCGATCGAAAGCATTCGTGGGTCGGCATCGATGTCGCTGACCGTCGATGCCAGCACCGACGACGATCTCAGAATCATCGCCGAGGTGGCCTCTGAAATGGGCGGAAACATCGTTCCCGTCGGTTCAGCAGGACTCGCTTCCGCCCTCTCGAGTGTCTGGGGGTCGGACCTTGAGCCCAGGGTGTGGACCGCGCCGACGTGCAAACGCCTGGTCATCGTCGCGAGTTCTCTACATACTGTGACCCGAGAACAGATTGTCGCCCTCACTGAGACGTTGCCTGGAATAGTCGACGTTCGGGAACCGGAGCTTGCGCAGGTCCTGGAAGGTGGAGCACGTCGTGAGTGGCTGACGGAGGTCCGAGCAAGCGGCTCTGTCGCACCAATCACTGTCATCAGTCCTCCGTCAGAACGGACCTCCCAGACGGACCTTGTCGCAGAATTCATCGCCGAGACGACGGCCGCGGTTGTTGGCTCCGACTCGTCGGCCGGACTAATGCTGCTAGGAGGAGAAGGTGCGAGAGCTGTGCTCAACCATCTTGGTGCACATAGCCTTCAAATCCATGCGACGGTACGAGAGGGCATTCCGATCGGCACCATTGGCGGTGGGGGTCGCCACGGGACGACCGTCGTCACCAAGGCAGGCGGATTCGGCCGTCGTCTTGATGTCGCACATATCGCCGCAGATCTATTGGACTACGAAATAGAAGGAAACGAATAATGAAGCTACCCGTTTTGGCTATCACCGTGGGAGACGTTGCCGGGATCGGGCCTGAGATCACCGCGAAGTCGCTGCTCGGACACAATGACCTGCGAGAGAAGTGCGTGCCGGTCGTGATCGGCGACGTGGCATCCATCCGGCGTGGAGTCGAAACCGTCGGAGGAGATGTCTCAGCAGTACGAGAGATCGGCTCTCCCGAAGAAGCTCGAAACATTCCCGGCACTGTCGAAGTTATTCAAGTCGGTCAGTCTCTGGCGGATGTTGCAGTGGGCAAGCTCAGTGCCTCTGCTGGAGACGGCTCTTATCGTTATGTTGTCGAAGCTTGCCGGCTTGCCAAGGCCGGTGCAGTAGACGGCATCGTCACCGCACCGCTGAACAAGGCTGCCATGCATGCCGGTGGTCACCAGTTCCCGGGCCACACCGAGCTGCTGGCCCATGAGTTCGGTGTCAAGGACTATTCGCTGGTGCTCTCAGCCGGAGACCTCTATTTCTTCCACCTCACCACGCACGTATCGATGCGTCAGGCAATCGAAGACATCTCCTTCGACCGCACTCTCAGCGTGCTCAAACTTGCGGGCGCCTTTGCCGAATCGATGGGTACACCTGACGAGCTAATCGGACTTGCGGGGCTGAATCCGCATGCGGGGGAGAATCGGCTGTTTGGCAATGAGGATGCCGATGTGCTCGCACCAGCCGTTGCTGCGGCGAAAGAGCAGGGACTCAACGTTGACGGTCCGCTGCCAGGCGACGCTCTCATCCCCTCCGCAGTTCGCGGCGAGGTCAACCTCGTAGTCGTGTGCTACCACGATCAGGGCCACGCTCCGTTCAAAGCTGTCTATGGTGACGACGGCGTGAACATTACCGTCGGGCTTCCGGTGGTGCGCGTTTCGGTCGACCACGGTACCGCCTTCGACATCGCCGGACAGGGCATCGCCCGAGAAGCGAGTTTGGTGCTGTCGATCGAACGCGCGGCTGCGCTGGCGCCGAAGTGGAATGTCGTGTGGGAGGCCGCGCAGGCGATGTGAGATACCCTGAAGTCGCCCTTGAGCCCCCTGAGGAAGAGTAACTATGTGGATCGATGAGCAGTCACCGACCCTGCTCGACCCGTCCGCCGACTTCCCTCTCCACAAGCAACTCGGGGATGTGGTGCGTGGGGCGATCTTGGAAGGTGATTTGCCACCTGGGGCTCATTTACCCACAGAAGCGCAATTCCAAGAGCGATTCGGCATCTCTCGTTCCGTGGTCAGACAGGCGCTGTCTGGGCTCACTAACGATGGACTGATCCAACGCGGGCGTGGGCGGGGAAGTGTAGTGGCACCCAAGCACGAGCACCACCGCGCCGTGCAGAAGATGTCCGGACTCTCCGCACAGATCGCGAGTCCTGACGATATCGTGACCACAGAGGTGCTGTGTTTCAGTCTGGCGTCCTCCCCTCGCGCCGAGGATGCACTGGGCGCTACGGACCTCATCTCTCGAGCAGAGGACGCGTTGGGCACCACGGACCTCGTCTCACTGTTGCGTCTGCGCAGAGTCGGCGGAGAGCCCATAGCTCTCATCCACACCTGGCTGGCAAGGACCACCGTACCGGGGCTCCAGTCCGAGGACCTTGTCAACGCCTCATTGCACGAAATACTCGACACCCGGTTCGGTATTCCCGTTTCGGCCGGTCATCGGCAAGTGAGGGCAGTCTCGGCTTCGGGAAATGTCGCCGCAGATATGGGAGTTCCCAACGGGACTCCGTTGCTCGTACTCGAGGGTACAAGCCAGGATGACGGCGGCCGAGCAGTCGAATACTTCTGTACCTGGCACAGAGGAGACCGGGTGGTCTTCGACGTCGACGCTGGGGCCGATCGCAGTATTAGGCATCATAGTTACGGCACCCCGCCTCCCGATGATATGTCAGCCGCCGAAGGCACAGCCGATCTGCGTCGCCAGGCAGAAGCACTCGCTGAGGCGTTGCAAACGTTCGCGGCCGATGTCGGGCATTCTACCGAGGAATGACCGGAACAGCAGAGTCCGAACCGAAGCCCTTCGAATACCGACGATGTTAGGGTAGCCTTCGTGCCGAAGATCCCTGAAACCGGTGCGCAGCTGCTGCGCCGAGCCGCCCGCCGGCGTCTCCGTCCGCTGATCGGCGGAGCAGGTGCCCTGTCGGTGTGGCAGGTCTGCGAAGCGCTTGTGCCGGTGGCGATCGGCATCATCGTCGACCGGGCGATCATCCCGTTGTCGATCCCCGCGCTCATCGTCTCGATCATCGGCCTCGGCCTCCTCTTCACCGTGCTCAGCGTTGTCGGCTACCGGTTCGGTGCCCGCCTGTGCAACGCCGCCCGTGAACACGAAGCCCACGCCCTGCGCGTCGAGATCACACACGCAGCGCTGACCGCCTCCGCCCTGCCTGCCGACCGCACCTCGGGAGAGGTCCTGTCCATCGCCTCCGCAGACGCAGACACCGCGGCTGCGTCCTTCCAGCAGGCCGGACGCGGCATCGCCTCGGTGCTGGGCATGATCACCGCCGCCGTCTTCCTCCTCATCGCCGATCCCGTGACCGGCCTCGTCGTCCTCATTGCGGTCCCCATCGGCCTCGTCATCGTCGCCCTGCCCGGCCGTTCCGTGTCGAAGCGAGCGACCGCACAGCTCGAAGCCGTCGCCTCCGCCGGACGCTCGGCCTCCGATCTCATGCACGGGCTGCGCGTGATCAAGGCGATGGGCGGAGAGCCGTGGGCCGTGCGCCGCTACCGCGCCACCTCCGATGCCGCCGCCGTCGCCGGCATCGCCACAGGTGA
The DNA here is from genome assembly GCF_026168515.1 of Brevibacterium spongiae. Taxonomy (NCBI): domain Bacteria; kingdom Bacillati; phylum Actinomycetota; class Actinomycetes; order Micrococcales; family Brevibacteriaceae; genus Brevibacterium; species Brevibacterium spongiae. The sequence continues at coordinate 921,194 of NZ_CP093443.1, forward strand.
GAGGACCGGACGCCTGGCCGGACTCGGGGCGCTCGTCATGTCCGTGGTGCTGGCGATCGTCCTCATCGTCGCCGGCCTCCGCCTGACCGAGGGCCTGATGAGCGTCGGCGCTCTCATCGGCATCCTCGGCATGACCGCCTTCCTCACCGAGCCCATGCGCGCGCTCGCCGAGATCGTCGGCCTCTTCGCCCAGTCCCATGGAGCCGCCGAGCGCATCGCCCGCCTGCTCACCAGCATCGACGCTGCAGGTGACCCCGGCTCTGCAGATGACCCCGACGATGCAGCAGACACCCCCACCGCAACAGACACCCTCACCGAGGCGGCCCCCTCCACCCGTGATGCCGCCGGCACCCGCCCGGCAGTCGCGACCACCGCGTCCGGAGTCACCATCACCGGTTGGCCGACACCCGACGGTCACCTCACCGCCCCCACAGGATCTCTGACCTGCATCGTCGCCGCTGATGCCGAGGACGCAGCCGCCGTGCTGCAGGCCCTGACCGCCCACTCTCGCAGCCTCGGTCCTGAAACGATGCTCGTCGCACCGCACGAGGTCGATCTGTTCGAAGGCACGATCGCCTCGAACATCGCCATGGTCGTCGCCGCCGCCGACGACACCGGCCCAGCCCAGCCCGGCACAGCCGTCCACCCAGCCGACACGCCCCGGACCACCACCGCCCACCTGCCGATCTCCGCCGAAGTGCTCACCGCTTCAGGCGTCGACGAGCTGCTCGACCTCGTCGACGGCGGCCTCGACCACCGGATCCAAGAGCTCGGCGGCAATCTCTCCGGCGGCCAACGGCAGCGCGTCGCACTGGCTCGTGCGCTGCACGCCGCCCCAGACATCCTCGTCCTCGTCGAACCCACCACCGCTGTCGACGCCGTCACCGAAGCGCGGATCGCCGAGGGCCTCAGCACAGTGCGCCGCCGAACACAGCAACAGGCCACCCTCATCCTCACCTCTTCGCCGGCCTTCCTCGCTGCCGCCGACACCGTGGTCTTCGTCCCCACCGACGGGCCTGTGCTCAGCGGCCACCACTCCGACCTCCTCGATGCCGACACAGACAGCGCTGAAGCATACAGAAACGCGGTGACCCGATGACGGCGCCGACACAGACCACCCTGACGATCGCGTCCCGCCGAGCCTCGTTCGCTCACCTGGCCCCGCTGCTGCGCAGGCGCTCGGGCTGGATCGTCGTCCTCGTCATCGCCGGACTGGCCAATGCCGGGGCCGGACTCGTCGGACCGTGGGCGATCGGCCGCCTCGTCGACGAACTGCCCGCCGGTGCCGGATCCGAGGTCGTGTGGACGTGCGCCGTCGCCGTCGCGATCGCCGGCGTCGTCATGGCCGCCGGCACATGGATCGGCGCCTGGGCGCTCGCCCACATCGCGATGCCCGTCGTCGCCGAACTGCGCACCGAGGTCGTCGACTCGGCCCTGACGCTCGAGTCGCAGCGGATCGAGGCCACCGGCACCGGCGACCTCGTCTCCCGCGTTGCCGACGACTCTCGGAAGATCGGCGAAGCCGCCGCCCAGGTGCTGCCGCTCATCGTCGAATCCCTCCTCGTCGTCATCGTCTCAGCAGGAGGTCTCGCCGCCATCGACTGGCGTCTCGGGCTGACCGGGCTCGTCGCCGTGCCGATGTACTGGCTCACCCTGCGCTGGTACCTGCCCAGGTCAGAACCCATCTACAAGGAAGAGCGCGCAGCCTTCGGACGGCGAGCCGGCAGGCTCCTCGGCGGCCTCACCGGGGCCGCGACCCTTCGCGCCTTTCGCGCCGAGGCCGGGGAGATGCGTCGCATCGACTCCGCCTCCGCTCACGCCCGCGACCTGTCGATCGGTGTCTTCCGGTTCGTCACCCGCGCCTTCGGTCGCAACAATCGCGCCGAAGCGGTTGTGCTCTCCCTGCTCCTCATCGCAGGCTTCGCCCTCGTCTGGTTCGGCGAGTCCACCGCCGGAGCCGTGACCACAGCGGCCCTGGTCTTCCACCGCCTGTTCAACCCCATCGGGGCGCTCGTCGGCCTGTTCGACCAGGTCCAGTCAGCCGGCGCCTCACTGACCCGCATGGTCGGAGTCATCGACGAGGCGAGAACCTCGCCGAGGCGGTCGACCCAGACCGCACCCGCCACCCCCACGCTCGTGCTCGAGGACCTGTGGTTCACCTACGACGAGGACCCGGGCACGGACAATCACGTGCTCCGCGGTGTGAACCTGCGCATCGCCCCTGGTGAGCACATCGCCGTCGTCGGCACCACCGGTGCCGGAAAGACGACGCTGGCGAGGATCGCCGCGGGCCTGTCCGTGCCTGGTCACGGACGGGCACGTCTCACGGATGGTGGGGCCGCCTCGGCGAAGGGATCGGCTCTGACCGACCTCGACGAATCCGCGCTGCGCCGGCACATCGCCATGGTCGCCCAGGAGGTCCACACATTCTCCGGAACCGTGCGTGAGAACGTGACCCTGCCGAAGCCCGATGCCGACGACGCGACCGTGTGGTCCGCGCTCGACACTGTCGGCGCCGGGTGGGTGCAGTCGCTGCCGCGGGGATTGGACACGCAGATCGGGGAGGGCGGAATCCGGCTGAACGCTGTCCAGGAGCAGACGCTCGCGCTGGCCCGCCTCGTCCTCGCCGACCCGGACTTCGCGATCCTCGACGAAGCCACCGCCGAGGCGGGATCCGCCGGAGCCCATGTCCTCGAAGCCTCCGCCGAGGCGGCCCTTGCCGGCCGTGGTGCGCTCATCGTCGCGCACCGGCTCAGTCAGGCGGAGAAGGCCGACCGGATCCTTGTGATGGAACACGGACGCGTCGTCGAAGACGGATCGCATGCTGAACTCGTCGCTGCCGGCGGGCGCTACGCGGAACTCTGGGCGGCCTGGGCCGGCTGAGGTCTCCCGGACCGGCTCACCTGAGCCCCAGAACCCGATCAGCTCAGCCCGAGCACCGTCGTGGCGATGGTGAAGTAGAGGATGAGGCCAGTGGCATCGCAGAACGTGGAGATGAACGGGTTGGAGAACACAGCAGGGTCGGCGCCGAGCTTCTTCGCGATGATCGGCATCAGCCCGCCCACGGTTGCGGCCATCGTGCACACCGACAGCAGCGTCAGCCCGATGACGAGGCCGATCGGCCATCCGTAGACGAGTCCGGCGATGACGAAGCCCAAGATTCCGAGTACCGAACCGAGCATGGCTCCGACACGCAGCTCCCGCCAGATCACCTTCCAGAGATCACGGATGCGCACCTCACCGACGGCCAGGGCCCGGGTGACAGTGGTCGCTGCCTGGTTGCCGGTATTGCCGCCGGTGCCGGTGAGCAGGGGAATGAACAGGGCCAGGACGACGACCTGATCGAGCCGGTCCTCATAGACCTCGAGGACCTGGACGGTCAGGATCGCGGACACGGCGAGGACGAGCAGCCACACGATGCGGCTCTTGACCAGGCGCAGGATCGTCGAGGACAGGTAGGACCGATCGAGCGGCTCCGAACCGGAGCTGCGGGCGATGTCCTCGGCGTCCTCCTCGTCGATGATGTCGAGGACGTCATCCATGGTGAGGATCCCGACGAGGCGGTCCTCCTGATCCGTCACCGGCATCGCGATGAGCCGGTGGGAGAGGAACTCACGCGCCGCCTCCTCACGGTCGCTCAGCGCATGCGTGCTGATCGAATCGCGGACCATGTCCTCGATGACGGTGTCGGGGTCGACGGCGATGAGATTGCGCAGCGACACCACCCCGCGCAGCACCCGACCGGGGCCGACGACGGGCAGGAGGTAGACGGTCTCGGGACCGTCGATGCGGGCACGCACGACCTCCATCGCGGCAGCCGCCGTCCAATCCTCATGGAGACCGAGCACCTCGGGAGACATGTAGCGACCGATCGCGGACTTCGGATAGCCGAGGACCGCCGAGGTCATCTCCCGTTCCTCGGCGGTCAGCCCCTTCATCAGGCGGCTGGCGACGCCGGCGGGCAGTTCGCCGAAGAGTTCGGCACGGTCATCGGGGTCAAGACCCTCGACGATGTCGGCGACCTCGGGTTCGCGGAGATTGCCGATGAGCTCGGCCTGATAGGCAGGAGGCAGGTTCTCGAAGACCGCGAGGGCCTCGGCCTTCGGCAGCACCCGGAAGAGCATCGCCGACTGCAGAGGCGTCGACGTGTGGACGAGGCGGGCGATCTCGGCCTGCGGCACCTGCTGGGCCACGGTCGCGATCTCATCGAGGGCGGTCGGATCGATGCGGCCGGTGAGCGCGGATTCGAGTCGGTCGGCCGCCTCGGTGCTCTCTGTCGTATCAACCACGCATGCCCCCTCACCTCGGACGGAAACTCCCGCAGTCAAGCCTAGGCTATGCACGAGGCGGACCCTGCCCCGAGCACGAACCGGGACATTTCGGGCCGCACCGAAGCGACACGGACCTACGATGGAGCCATGACGAGGAGATTCCCGGAGTCCGCGCCGAACATCGCCGCCCTGGCGTCGGCCATCGCCGATCCCACCCGCGTGATGATCTGCGCCAGCGTCCTCGACGGTCGTGCCTGGACGCTCACCGAGCTCTCCCGCGCGTTGTCCGTTCCGATGTCCTCACTGTCCGAACACGCCGGCATCCTCATCGACCACGGTGTCCTCGCCGAGCGACGCGAAGGCCGGCACCGCTATGTCCAGATCGCCTCGACCGACATCGCGGACTGGCTGGAACACACCGGAGCGCTGGCAGGAGGGACGCTGACCGCGGCACCGTCGCTGACGGCGAAGACCCGCGACCGCCAGCTGACCGACGCCCGAACCTGCTACAGGCACATCGCAGGCCGCTTCGGCACCCGGCTCTTCTCTGCCCTGACCCAGCGAGAATGGATCGATGAGTCCCTGACCGTCACCGAAGCCGGGCGGTCCGGCCTCGCCGAAGCATTCGGACTCGACGCCAGACCACCGAGGTCGTCGGCGCGACCCTTCGTGCGACGGTGCCTCGACTGGACGGAACGCCGCTCCCACCTCGGCGGCCACCTCGGCGACGACATCTGCCGAACATTCTTCGACCGCGGATGGATCGTGCGACGTCCGAACTCTCGGGCGCTGAAGATCACCCCGGACGGTCGTGAGCACCTCGCCTGGGTGCTCGCCGTCCACGACAACCATCTCTGAGGCGCCGAATGCGCCAGGACAGCGAACGCGCAGATCGGGGACACGACATGAGCACACCCATCGACACCGCGAGCACCTTCCGCGGCCTGCATATCCCAGGGGATCCGTTCATCCTGCCGTGTGCCTGGGACGTGGCGAGTGCGCAGCTCTTCGCCGAGGCGGGGCACCGTGCCGTCGGCACCACGAGTCTGGGCATCGCCGCCGCCATCGGTGCCGCCGATGAGGACCGTGAGGCGCTCACCGCGACCGCGAACCTCGTCGCCGCCCTTCGCCGGGCGCTGCCGGAACAGCCGCTGACCTGCGATTTCGAAGACGGCTACGGGGACAGTCCGGAATCCGTCGTCGCCGCCGTGCGCGAGGCTTTCGCCGCCGACCCCGCCGACCCCGCCGACCCCGTCCCCACCACCGGCGGACTCATCATCGACGGCATCAACATCCAGGACTCGCGGCACGGACGGATGAGCGAAACCGCGGTCTTGGCTGCGAAGGTCAGCGCCGTCAAGGAGGCGTTTCCGGATCTGTTCGTCAACGCACGGATCGACACATTCTGGCTCGGCCAGGACAACCTCGGCGAGGTTCTCTGTCGCATCGACGCCTACACTGACGCGGGAGCCGACGGCATCTTCGTCCCCGGTGACCTCGATCTGGCGACGATCGAGACGATCACCGCCCGCAGCCGGGTTCCGGTGAACGTGCTGGCCAGCCCGCGCTATTCGCGGACGATGCTCGCCGAGGCGGGGGTGGCCCGGATCAGCACCGGATCGCTGCTCTACCGTGCGGCTATGTCGGAGGCGCTGCGATCCCTCGCCGTCCTTGCCGACGATCGCCCGGCCGAAACGGAGAATGTGCGCTCCTACCGGTCTTTCACCGAACTGAACTGAGCCAGCGTCAGCGTCCGTCCTGTCGGACGGTGAGCACGGGGACGGGGGAGCGGAGGATGAGCCGCTGCGCGACCGAACCGAGGATCATCTTGCCCACCCGCGACCGAGCACGGACCCCGAGGACGAGCCGATCGACCTCGGGATGGTCACCCAGTTCGTCGATGACGGCGGTGACAGGGTCACGATCCCCGCGTCCGGACCGATTGACGACGGTGACCTCGAGCCCGGAGGGGAGCTCCTCCTCGGTGAAGTCGTGGAGGGTGAGGTTGATGAGGAACAGACCTGTCCCCAGGTTCTGCGCCTCGGCGACGGCCGCATCGAGGGCCCGGCGGCCTTCGGGACTGTCGGTGAGAGCGACGGCGACTGACATGAGGGCTCCTTTATCTGCGTCCGTACTTGGCCTTGAACTCGCGTTCGAACTCCGCGAGGTCCTTGTCCTTCGTCTCCGGCAGCAGAACCGCGAGGAAGACGAAGGCGATGACGGCGATGCCGGCGAACATGCCGAAGGTCGCGGTCATGCCCATGCCCTCGATGAGCGGTGGGAAGAACTGCGCGACGATGGCGTTCATGATCCACAGCACGAACACGCAGATGCCCATCGCGAAGCTGCGGATCTTCATCGGGAAGATCTCCGAGAGCATGAGCCACGTCAGCGGACCGACGGTGCCCTGCATCGAGAAGACGAAGAGGACGAGGAAGACCAGCACCGTCCAGGCCTGTCCCGGCCCGGCCGGGACGATGACCGCGGTCAGAGCGATGAGGGTGTGGAAGAGCGCGATGAGGGCGTAGCCGGTGAGGAACATGACCCGGCGCGGCAGCTTGTTGAGCAGATACATGCCCAGGCTGATGCCGGCCAGGGAGAACACTCCGTTGGCGATGTTGCCGATGATCGCGACCCCGGAGTCGAGGCCCGCGTTCGTGAGCAGCTGCGTGCCGTAGTACATGACGGAATTGATGCCGGTGAGCTGCTGGAAGAAGCCGAGCCCGGCACCGATGATGACCAGCCGCAGCACCCACCGGGTGCCGAGGTCGGACAGGCCGCCGGTCGCCTCCTTGGCGTCCTCGGCGGCGAGGTGGGTGACCTCGGCGATCTCGGCTTCGGCGCGTTCGGGGGAGCGGACCTGCTTGAGCACATCGAGGGCCTCATCGGACCGGCCCTGGGCGATGAGCCAGCGGGGACTCTCGGGCTGGAAGATCATGCCCACGAGCAGTGCGATGGCCGGGGCCAGGGCGACGAGCAGCATCCACCGCCAGATGGAATCGACGTGGCCGAAGAAGTTGAAGATCACCGCGTTGATGACAAAGGCGGCGAGCTGACCGCCGACGATCATCAGTTCGTTGCGGGTGACATAGCTGCCGCGCTTCTCGGAGGGAGCGATCTCACCGAGGTAGACAGGCACCGTCGCCGAGGCGCCCCCGACGGCCAGGCCGAGGACGAAGCGGGCGGAGATGAGGAAGATCGCCTCGGGGGCGAACACACAGCCGAGCGTGCCGAGGATGAACACCCCGGCCAGCAGCAGGATCGTCTTGCGCCTGCCCCAGGCGTCGGCGACGCGGCCGCCGAACACGGCGCCGAAGGCGGCACCGACCATGAGAGAGGCGACGACGAGGCCTTCGCTGAGCGGGGTGAGTCCGAAATCCTTGCTCAGAGGTTCGAGGGCGCCGTTGACGACTCCGGTGTCATATCCGAAGAGCAGTCCGCCGAAGGTCGCGACCGTGGCGATGACGCCGAGGCGGTGGACGGGGCGGCCGCTGCCGACGTGGGGGAGGTCGAATCGGGTGGTCGCCGTGGACGTCGACGGGCGACGCGGGGATCCAGGTGGCATGGGCGACTCCTTTCCCTACTGTCTTAGCACATGGGAAGCTGTCGGAAACAGGGCGGGTGAGCCACAGCCGGGTAGGGAACCGCCCCGGACTCCTGCGCGTGGCGGAATCCGGGGCGGTCGTCTGAGGGGTCAGAAGCTCGCGTATCAGGTCTCGTCGTCGGGGGAGCCGTCGATGACCTCGGGCATGCCGTCGATGACTTCGACCTCGTCGATGTCATCATCGGCGAGTGCATCGACATCGAGGTCGTCGCCGGCGAGTTCGGCGACCTCGAAGTCGTCGTCGCCGTCGGAGACCATCTCATCGCCGTCGCGGTTTCCCTGTTCGGCAGCGGCGACCGGATCGGCGTCGAACTCCCCGTCGAGGTCGGGTGCTTCGGTTTCGTCGTCCCAACTCGTGTCGTCGATGAGCGCGTCGTCGGCTCCTTCGATCCCGGTGCCCACGGGACCCTCGGCGCCTGGTTCGATGAAGTCGTCGTCGGGGTTCTCGGTCATGCTGCCTCCTTGATCGGGTGCGGGTCTCCCACGTTAGACCCTGTCGAAGCGTTCCTTCCACCGGTTCCAGTCCCAGTGGGCCAGAAACTTCTCTCCGGCCGACCGTCCGGAGGCGATGAGGTCGAGCTTGTCCTCACTGCTCAGAGCGAAATCCGTGCTGCTGTGGCCGGACGTGTCGACGAAGACCGTGCGTTCGGTGACCGAGGGATCGTCGATGTGCCTGCGGTCATGAGCATTGAGCATCGTCGAGATCAGGGACTTCGCGTACTGGAAGGTCGTGGCGTTGGGCCGCCATTCGGCAGCGGCCGTGTGTCGGGCCGAGAGCATGACGCCGAAGGTCGGCCACCGTGCCGGCTTCGCGTCCTTGCGGTCGAAGACGTCGACGGGGAAGTTCGACAGCAGGCCGCCGTCGGCGCCGAGCACGGACGTCCCGCCCGCCACACTCGGCCGGGCGGGAAGACTGCGGGGGCGGAAGAAGAACGGACTCGCGGCCGAAGCACACACCGCCTCGGCGACGGACTGACTGTCCGCGTCCACGCCGAGAGCCTCTTCGTAGTCCCAGGGCAGACGGAGCATGCGCCCGCGGGAGACGTCGGAGACGATGACGACGAGCCGATATGACCGCTCCGGCGGGATCGCACCGCCGGGATCGTCGAGCTTGAGGTCAGCCCAGGTGCGCACTCCCTGGTCGGCCAGCGCCTCGGCGAGGAAATCATGGAGCGCATCGCCTCTGTACATGCCTTTGTGCAGCAGCAGACCCTGCACGCGACCCAGCCAGGGAAAGAGACGGAAGGCGGGGGAAAGATCCTCGAACTCGCTGAAGTCCTGTTCGAGCACCTTCTCCCGCAGCGACTGCGGAGTGAGTCCCGCCGCGGTCAGCGAACCGACGATCGCTCCGGCCGAGGTCCCGGCGATGCGGTGGAAGTCGTAGCCGCCGTCGGACAGGGCCTCCACGGCCCCGACGAGACCGGGCAGCTTCGTCCCTCCGCCTTCGAGGACCAGGTCGGTCATGGCCATGTCCGCCTCCTTGATCCTTTGTCCCCTCGTTCTATTGTGGACCCGCGCCGAGGCGGCGCCTGGGAACGACTCGACCTACCGCCGTCCGCCGGCTGAGGCAGCGGAGATCCGCGTCCGGTCCTGTCCGGTCCGACCGGTGAAGTGGTCCATCGTCTGGTTGACGCCGAGGATGTCCATGACCTTGTCGAAGGCGCGGGTCGGCAGCAGCCGGACGCCGGGGACCAGACGGACGAGCGAGGGCATGACCAACTGCTCACGACCGGATTCCACAGCATCGAGGACGCGGACGGACACATCGTTCTCTTCGAGGATCGGGAGCAGGCGGGGGAACTTCGTCTGCACTCCCTTGAACATGCCGGTGTTGATGTAGAAAGGGCAGACGGCGAGCGTATTCACCCGGCTGCCGTCGGCGCGCAGCTCTGCCCGCAGCGATTCGGTGAAGCCGACGGCCGCCCATTTGCTCGCCGAGTAGTCGGTCTGCCTGGCCACTCCGGTCAGGCCTGCGGCACTGGCGATGGTGACCACCGAGCCATGGTCGCGTTCGAGCATCGCCGGCAGGAACGCCTTGGTCGTCCAGTACAGCGCCATCGTGTTGACGTCGTAGACGCGGCGGACCGTGGCCTCGTCCATGTCGAGGAGCTTCTTGCCGGTGACGATGCCGGCGCAGTTGATGAGGATGTCGATCGGTCCGGTCTGCTCGGCAGCGGCGGCGACCTGGTCGGCATCACCGACGTTGATGGCGAAGGATCGGGCTCTCGTCCCAGCGGCCTCCAGTTCGACACGCACCGCCTCTCCGCTGTCGGCGGAGAGATCCCAGATGATGATCTCGGCTGCCCCGCGATTCGCTGCCTCCAGGGCCATGAGCCTGCCGATTCCGCTTCCGGCTCCCGTGATCAGCACCTTGGCGCCGGCGATTTCGGTTCCACGTGTCATTCGTACGCATCCTTGCAGTCGAGTGTCTTTCGGCCTTCGGGTGCGATCACCGACCTGCAGCGACCCACCACATGTTACTCAACAGTACATCAGTGTGTTGTGGGTCACTGCAAGGGGTGTCGAACGAAATCTCGCGGCTCGGTCAGATCAGCTTTCGGAGACGCCCTTCTGGATGAGGTCCATGACCGAGGAATCCGCGAGTGTGGTGACGTCGCCGACCTCGCGCTTCTCCGCCACATCCTTGAGCAGGCGACGCATGATCTTGCCCGACCGGGTCTTCGGCAGGTCGGGCACGAGCATGATCGATCGCGGTGTCGCGATCGGACCGATGGCGGAGCGCACATGGTTCCGCAGTTCTGCGACGACGTCGTCTCCGCCGTCAGCGGCGCTCTCACGGAGGATGACGAAGGCTTCGATCGCCTGTCCCGTCATCTCGTCCTGCGCACCGACCACAGCCGCCTCGGCGACCTTCGGATGGGCGACGAGCGCGGATTCGATCTCCGCGGTCGACATCCGGTGGCCGGAGACGTTGAGGACGTCGTCGACGCGGCCGAGGACCCAGAAGTCCCCGTCCCGGTCGATCTTCGCACCGTCACCGGCGAAGTAGACCTCCGGGTACTGCGACCAGTAGGTCTTCTGGAAGCGCTCCTCGTCTCCCCACAGGGTGCGCAGCATCGACGGCCACGGCTCCTTGACCACGAGATAGCCGCCGTTGCCGGGTTCGACCGAGTTGCCCTCGTCGTCGAAGACGTCGGCGACGATCCCGGGCAGCGGACGCATCGCCGATCCCGGCTTCGTCGCGGTGACTCCGGGCAGCGGGCTGATGAGGATGCTGCCGTTCTCCGTCTGCCACCAGGTGTCGACGACCGGGCACCGGTTCCCGCCGATGTGCTCCCGGTACCACATCCAGGCTTCGGGGTTGATCGGCTCACCGACGCTGCCGAGCAGGCGCAGGCTGTTGAGGTCGAATTTCGCGGGGATGTCGCGTCCCCACTTCATGAACTGTCGGATCGCCGTCGGGGCGCAGTAGAGGATGGAGACCTTGTACTTCTCAACGATCTCCCACCAGCGACCGCGGTGCGGAGTATCCGGAGTGCCTTCGTAGAGCACCGAGGTGGCACCATTGGCCAGCGGCCCGTAGACGATGTACGAGTGGCCGGTCACCCAGCCGATGTCCGCGGCGGTCCAGTAGACGTCGGTCTCGGGTTTGATGTCGAAGACCGCCCAGTGAGTGAACGAGGTGCCGACGAGGTAGCCGCCCGTGGTGTGCAGGATTCCCTTGGGTTTTCCGGTCGTTCCCGAGGAGTACATGATGTAGAGCGGATGCTCGGAGTCGAAGGCTTCGGGTGTGTGCGTCTCCGACTGACGGTCGACGACGTCGTGCCACCACAGATCCCGGTCATCGTTCCAGTCGATGTCCTGGCCGGTGCGGCGGACGACGAGGACATTGCGCACCTCGGGGCAGTCCTCCATCGCCTCGTCGACGACGGATTTGAGCCCTGAGGGTTTGCCCTTGCGGTAGCCGCCGTCGGCGGTGATGACGAACTCGACGCCGCAGTCCTTGACGCGGTCGGCGATCGCCGAGGATGAGAAGCCGCCGAAGATGACGGTGTGCGGGGCGCCGAGGCGGGCGCAGGCGAGCATCGCGAACACCGTTTCGGGGATCATCGGCATGTAGATCGCGACCCGGTCGCCGGTCTTCACCCCGAGCTCGGTGAGCGCGTTCGCGGCCTTCGAGACCTCGCGGAGCAGATCGGCATAGGTGATCGTGCGGGTATCACCGGATTCGCCTTCGAAATAGTAGGCGACACGATCGCCGAGTCCGTTCTCGACGTGCCGGTCGACACAGTTGTAGGCGGCATTGAGCTTCCCGCCGACGAACCATTGGGCAGTGGGTTTGTCCGACCAGTCGAGAACCGTGTCGAAGGGTGTGTCCCAGGTGATCCGCTTGGCCTGCTCCGCCCAGTATCCGAGGCGGTCGGCAGCGGCCTTGTCGTACTCGTCGGCCTTGGCATTCGCCTGCGCCGCAAACTCCTCCGGAGGTGGGAAGATGCGGTCTTCGTGGCTGAGCTCCTCGATCGTCGGACTGTTCGTCATCGTGCACTCCTTTCGCCAGGCACCACCACGATGTGGGGCATGCGTTCGAACTCATCTTCAACCTACTCCAGTTGGTGGGGAATTCAAGGGCGGGACGGGGCGGCAGGCGGCTCGCCCGCAGACGATCGTGCCATGCGCGAATGACCCAGGTTTCGTTCTGCCGGATGCCACAGACTTCGTGTGAATGGCGCAGTCTCTCCGCAAGAACTCCGCAACCGGGCCTATTCTGCGCCGTCGATTCGGTAGCGTGGTCTGCCGGTTACCGACCGGAAACGACGGGCGCAGAAGCCGCAGACGATTCCGCTGTCCGCACCACCGTCGAGACCGTGCCCCGAGACCGAACCCCAGGAGAAGAGGAGTCAATGAGATCACTGATCGTCGTGTGCAGGTGCCGGCAGAAGCCGCCCTCATGATCGCCGGCCCCGCCGTCGATCGCCTGACCGCCGTTCCGGGGCGCGTCCACGATGTGCTGCTGCGTCGGTCGAGTCCACACGCCGATCTGCGCCTGTATCTGTCCGCCGACACCGACGCGCCGCTGCGGCACCTCGAATACTGCTTCGCCGGTGACTTCGACTACGAAGCCGTGCCCGAGCGGCGCCGTCCCCGGTTCAACGTCGCGACGCGGTGGCGTGGTGCAGAGCTTCCCTATGCCGCCGAGGATCTCATCACCCTGCTCAATCAGACGCTCAGTCTGCCCAGTCAAGGTTCGCTCGACCTCGTCACCGTGCTCGACTGGTCCGCGGTGGCGGCCGGACGGATGATCGACAGCGGTCAGGAACGGCAGGCCAGGACTCCCGGCGAACTCATGCTGCGGGCGCGCAGACGGACCACCCACCCTCGGATGGGTGCCCTGGCCATCGGCGCACTCGTTGCGGAGATGGCTCGTGTCATCAGCGACCATCCGGCCTATCGCGACGCCGCCGTCATCATCGGTGGACCGGATTCGCTCGAGGACGAACCGAATCTGCGCACGCAGATCGCGCAGGAGCTGGCGGAGGTGACAGAGAAGGAGCTCGTCATCCTGCGCTGGCCGGTCTGGCAGATCTCCGGCAGCGCCCCGCTCATGAGTTCCTTGGATCGGCGCCTGCACGGGACAGCCATCGTCGTCGACGACGTGTGGACCGACGGGGCCACGATGAGCGCTGTCGGCCAGCTCGCCCGCGCCTCGGGTGCGGACAAGGCGTTCGGGCTCGCGGCCACGATCGCGCACGCGACAGAGCACCGCACATGACCGTGCACTGTTCATCACCGCGATCCGCACATGACCGTGCACTCTGCATGACCGTGCATTCCGCGCGGGCATCGACCGAAACTTCCACCACGAAGCCACAGAAGAAGGACAGAACCAGATGCTGAAGAAGACCCGCCATGCCGTGTTCACGATGGGCTCCGATGCCCCGACGCCCGCTACCCCGGCGAAGCCGGAGACCGCCCCGGCGTCCGCGCCGAGCCCGAAGGAGGAAGCGGTGAACGAGGATAAGAGCAAGGAGGCAGAGACCGCCGACATGAGCACAGACCCCGAAGCCAAAGAGCCTGTAGCCACAGAACCCGAAACAGCAGAAGACAAGACTGTCGAGTCCGAAACCGCGGAATCCGAAACTGCTGAACCAGCACCGACCGGGCCGGTATCGGCCGACCCTGCGCCGGCCGAACCGGTGATCACCGGGCATTGGGACCTCGATCCTTCGCACACCCGGATCGGCTTCTCGACCCGACATGCGATGATCTCCCGGATCCGCGGAGCCTTCAATGAGGTCTCCGGCTGGGCGGACATCGCCGAGGATGTCGCAGACTCGTCCGCGACGGTGATCATGCAGGCCGGAAGCGTCGACACCCGCAATACTGGCCGAGATCAGCACCTGTGCTCGGAGGACTTCTTCAACATCGGAGAGTTCCCCGAGATCTCGTTCGTCTCCTCGGCGATCGACGAAGTCGACGAGAACTCCTACGTCGTGACCGGAGACCTGACGATCAAGGACGTGACGAAGTCCGTGTCCGTTCCGCTCGAACTCCTCGGTATCGACTCCGACCCCTTCGGCAACCTCCGCGCCGGACTCGAGGGTTCGCGGCGGATCGACCGTCGGGACTGGGGGATGGAGTGGAACACCCCGCTCGACTCCGGCGGCGTCCTCGTCGGGGAGAAGATCACCCTGGAATTCGAGATGTCCCTCATCAAGGAGACGAAGACGGCCGCCGAGGCGGAGGAGGACTGACCGACGCGTGCTGAGGAGGACTAGCCGACGCGTTCGTCCTCGTCCGTGGCCTCCGCCTCGATGAGTCGCATGAGTTCGAATCGGGACTTCACTCCGGCCTTGCGGTAGATGTTCGTCAGCCGCAGCTCCACTGTGCGCACGGAGACGAACAGCTCGTGCGCGATGACATGGTTCTTGTGTCCCTTGAGCAGGAGCTGGACGACGGGCAGCTCTTTGTCATCGAGGCGATCGAGCAGGGTCGGTGCCGGTTGGTCATCTGCTGCGCAGAGTTCGTCGAGTCCGAGTTCGGCGAAGATTGCGCCGGCGAGCTCGCGAGTGTCCCTCGCTTCGCCGTCGCGGCCGAGCTCGGTGAGCCTGTTCGCATACGAGAACAGGGTGCGGGCACGCAGATACTCGAACCCCGGCTGCTGCCAGGTCTCGACGAGTTCGGCGAATGCCTGCAGCGATTCTTCGCCGGTGAGGAGGAGGGGGCGTGTGCGCGCGATCGCGTGCTCAGTCCACGCCGTCGGTGCCTTGTCGTAGGCCGCGGTGAGATCGCCGAAGACCTCGAGAGCGCGATCGGTGTGTCCGCTGTAGACGAGCGATTCGATGTAGTCATCGTGGAAGCGCAGGAGGTGAGGACTGCCGTCTGCGGCCGAGGAGTGTCTGACCTGTGCGAAGTGCCGGTTGGCCGCGGCGAAGTCCCGATCGTGCATGGCCAGTTTGGCCTGGACGATCGCGAGCTGATGAGTCGTCACCCGACTGGCCCCGGGAGTGATGCGGCGGCGGGCTGCGCGCACTGTCGCCTTGGCCTCGTCGTGGCGGTTGTCGAGGATCGCGATCATTGCCGAGGTGATGAGGTCCTGGGCGGCGCCGCCGCGCTCCTCGCCGGCGGTGATGAGCTTCTCGAGACGCCGGACTTCGAAGAAGTTGCAGGCTCGCATCTCATTGAGAAGCGTCACCCGGCGGGCGTAGCGCGTGAACAGAGACGGAATGTGCGAGAACTGATCCGAGAGGTTCTTCAGCAGAGGACGAGCGTCTTCATGCCGATCGGCCAAGGCCAGCGCGTGGGAGATGAGCAGCCACGAATATTCCGCCGGGAAACATGCGCGGATGTCCTCGCCGATGGCGTGCAGCTGCGCCGGACCGGGCAGTTCGCGCCCGGCCAGGGCCTCGGTGAACAGCGCGACGACGGAGTCGACGACCCGAGCCTGCAGGGAATCGGCGCCGACGAATGCTCTCATCCGTTCTGCGGTGCGGGTGGCCTTGCGCACTTCCCAGCGCTGCAGCTGACAGGACGTCAGAGTGGCCAGCAGCAGAGCGCATTCGTCCGGTGCGCTCCGACCGTGCAGGGCGAGGATCTCGTCGACGTGCTGGTCGGTGACGGTGCCGAATTGAGAGAAGTCGAGCAGGGCCTGCAGACGGGTGTGCGTCGGGCCTAAGGATTCGTCTCCGACCGGCCCGCGCAGCACACTGAGCAGACGACGGGCCAGCGCGTATTCGCACTTCATGATCAGCGCCTCGGTGAGGGCTTCGAAAGCCGCGGTCGGCAGTTCGTCACCGGCCAGTGTCAGAGCCCTCTCGGTCAGTTCGATCGCGGTCTGGATCCGGCCGGTGTGCACGTGCGTGCGGGCAGCGCAGACGAGGTCCTCGACGAGTCCGTCAGCACCGGAGGTGAAGCTCTCATGCCACGGTCGGTGATGAGCGTGCCGGCCCGTGCACAGCCCCGCGATCTCACCGTGGAGTCGGAGCTGTTCGGCCTCGGGCATCGCATGGTAGACCGCCGAGCGCAGGCGGGCATCGGCGAAGAGCAGTTCGTCGTTGACTCGGTTCAGGGTGCCGAGGTGGACGAGTTCATCGAGTTCGCCCGCATCGGGACCGGCCACGGCCGCTGCGATATCGGAGGGAACGGATCCGGCGCAGGAGACGACGCGCAGGCAGGCCATCTGCCCGGGGGAGAACTCGTCGAGTGCGGCAGCGAGAAGGGAGCACAGCTTCTGTCCCAGCGGCAGCGGGAGGCTCATCGGAGCGGTGCCGTGGAGGACTTCGGAGCGGACGACGCTGAGCATGGATTTCAGAGACATGGGGCTGCCGGCGCTGACACGGGCGACCGTTTCGAGGACCGCGTCCCAGGCCAGCGGGGAGGTCAGCGAACGGCCGAGCCTGATCAGGGACGGCACACCGAGCGGGTCGAGGGGCAGCTGCGGAAAGCTGCTCCACGGCCCATCTGCGGGCAGGGAGCCGGTGGCGAGAACGGTGCGCAGGTTCCGCATCGACCGGCGCCGCAGCAGGTACCCGATCACGTCCTGGCTCAGCGGGTCGAGCAGGTCGGCGTCGTCGATGAACAGCGACATGGGCGGCAGCAGCGTCTCACGCAGAGCGGTGTCAAGGTCCTCGGCCAGGTGGAACGCGGATTCCGGCCCGCCGTCGAACCGCATGAGGCTGTTGAACGAGGTGTCGTTGAGATCGTCGATGATTGACAGGAATGCCGACAGCCCCGAATAGTTCCAGGTCGATTCCGTCGAGCTGACCCGGAAGATCCGTGAGGGAACCGGAGATGCCTCTGCAGCGGCGTTGATCAGCGATGATCGCCCCGAGCCGAATTCGCCTGCCATGACGATGGTGGCGGGGCCGGAGCCGTGAACCACACGCGTCAGCGCGGCGAGTTCGTTGTCGCGGATCATCAGGGTCATTGACTGTCTCACTTCTCGAAGAGCACTGGAATCATCTTGCGGAATCCGCTGTCGATCATTCGACGGCGTAGTGCACCGATGGGAGAGCGCCATTGCCGAGTTCGACGTCTGCAGGGACGTGAGCACGGGGATCCGATGGCGGGAGTCGGAGCTGCCCGCCGTCGGTGCTCAACCGACCGGTGCTGCTTCGTCTGCGGACGGTGGAATTGTCGGTTAAGGGGATGAGAATCCGTATGACGAGAGCCATTGCTGATAGTACGTAATTGTGACTCAGGTGTCATCTGGATATGTTCGATTCCGTGACTTTTTCGTGACATTGCGGAATTTGCGGGATCTGAAACATGATTTCTGCGCAGATCTGCGCTCAACCACCGGACAGAGCCGCACATACGGTCACGACCGCAGCAGCCGACTTTCCCAGGCGACCGACACCGCGAAATCGGAGACCGAATACTCCGATACCGAGCGGTCCGAGACCGAATTCTCAGTCACCGAGGAGGCTGTGCGTCCGCGTCGATCGCAGCCGATGGTCAGCGTCTGCACCCGGGCCAGCGGCAGGGGAGCAGGTCCGACACCGACTCGCAGGCTCGCGGGGTCACGACGCAGCCCCGTTCCGCGCAGCTTGACACCGGCTTCGATGCGCGTCCAGATCATCGTCGCGACCCATCCCGGTCCCGCCTCGGCGAACCTGGCAGCTGCGCGATCGGCAGGGTGGACGAGGGTGAGGAGGTCTCTGCCCTGTTCGTCCGTCTGGGTCTGCTCGATATCGATGCCGATGCGGCCCCGGCTGACGGCGGCTGCGATGCAGCCCGGGGCGCGTGCCAGCGAGGTGAGCAGTATCGGTGTGCCGGGACCGGCCGTGGCCGTGGCGGGGCGGTGCCCGTAGCGGAAATGGGCCTCGGGGCGTGGTCGGTGCAGGTTGATGCGGTCTGCGGGAGCCGCGAACTCCTCCGACAGGAGCGCGAGCAGCAGTCCCGTCGCCCCTGCTCGGTCCGTGGGGCTCAGCCGGGCGAGACCGAGCCGATCGACCGCCTCGGCGGGACAGACTGCGATCGAGGTGTGGCGGGGGAGCCTCGGGTGCGTCCACCGGAACCGCTCGAGGTCCCGGGAGGTGCTGCTCCTCATGAGGAGCGTGTCACTGAGGGTCCTGCGGCTGAGCTCAGGCCGAGCATCTTTGCCGCGCTCCGGGCGATGGCGGTCATGACCGCCTCGAGAGGTCCGCGCTTGAAGAACATCCGCCACAGGCAGGCGAAGCCGAACGCGGCGAGGGACTGGATGAAGAAGAGCCGAACCTCGCCGACGTCGTCGGGAGCGACGGTGATGATGAGCAGATGAGTGGTGTAGAGGGTCATCGGCATCCGTCCCATGTCGACGAGTGGCCGCAGCAGGTTGCTGCCACGGGCGAGGAGGATGAGCAGGCCGATGGTGACCAGGGAGAACCCGGCCCCGATGATGAGAGCGAAGCTCGTATTGGTGTGGGGACCGCCGACGAGCAGCCAGCCGGGTGCTGCGGTGGGCAGAGGGCCGGTGGGTCCGAAGACGATGAAGTCGTCGACGGCGTCCGGCCCGGAACCGGGAAGCGACCGCTGCACCGAGGCATAGCCGTCGAAGCGGTTGACCAGCAGCTTCGTCACTGCGGTGGCGATGAGCACGGCGAAGGCGCCGATGACGATGATGAGCATCCTCGGGGTGGTGAAATGCAGCTGCAGGCGGCCGATTCCCATCCCGAGGCACACGAGTGCGAACCACGTGAGGACCGGGTAGGTCCCGGTGACCAGGAGGGTGGCTGTCACGCCGAGGGGGTCGGTGAGGGCGGTGTCGAAAGTGGCCGCCGGATGCCTGTGGAGTCCCTCGACCTGTTGGTGGAGC
Source organism: Brevibacterium spongiae (assembly GCF_026168515.1). Taxonomy (NCBI): domain Bacteria; kingdom Bacillati; phylum Actinomycetota; class Actinomycetes; order Micrococcales; family Brevibacteriaceae; genus Brevibacterium; species Brevibacterium spongiae. Next base: position 940,323 of record NZ_CP093443.1, read on the forward strand.
AGATAGCGGGTGACCGGCATTGTGACGACCAGGACCGTCCCGGTCACCAGCAGGGTCCGTGCCCGCAGCGGCAGGAAGGGGATGGCGAGGAGGAACATGATCCCGAAGTACGGCAGGATGTCGAACGCCGCCAGGTTCAGCCGGTTGAGCCCGAAGCCGAGGACGATGAGCAGGAGCCCGCGGACGGCGACATTGACGCGGGACCGGTGCAGCGGTCGACCGGTCACAGGCCGCTCGCCTCCGCTGCCGAAGGCCAACGAGACTCCGGCGAGCACGGCGAAGAGGGCGGCAGCGTTGCCGGCGAGGATCTGCCAGACCAGCGTGGGGGAGCCGTCGGAATGTGCGGCCGGCAGCAGGTGCACAGCGAACATGCCGATGAGAGCGAACCCGCGGGCTGCATCGACGCCGACCGACCGCGCACGTCTGCGCCTACGGTCGCGGTCCACGACACGGTTGAGCATCTGGGAGGATGTGCGCAGCCCTCCGCCGGCGACATTGCGCATGGGTTCGGCCGGGTCGGAGGAGATCTCCGAGAGCCATACCTCGGAGCGTCCGGTCCAGATCTCACGGGGACGGCGCGGTCCTGGGGCCGGACGGGAGGCGACCGCCTCGGCGATGTCCGGATTCGGGTGGGTGGTCTCTGTCATGTTGGGTTCTTCTTCGCGGTCGATTCGACAGGGTTGCCCTGCCAGCGGGTGTCTGAGGGGAGTTCTTCGTCGCGCAGAACCAGGGATCCGTCGCCGACAATCGTGCGGGCGCCGATGACGGAGCCGGGCAGGACGAAGCTGTTGACCCCGAGCGTCGACCCGGTTTCGAGGCGGGTGGGGACCAGCGACATCACGCGGTCGTGGAAGAGGTGGGTCTGGATGACGGTGCCGCGGTTGATGCTTGTCCTGGCACCGATGGTGATGAGGTCGAATTCCGGCAGCCACCAGGTCTCGAGCCACACGTGTCGCCCGATCTTCGCACCCATCAGTCGGGCGTACCAGACGACCAGCGGGGACCCGATGCTGATCTTGATGAGGGAAGCCACCGCCAGAGATTCGGCGAAGACGTCGGCGAGCTCATTGCGCCACACGAAGCTGCTGAACAGGGGGCGCTCCTTCTCGGCGAACCTGCCGACGAGCGCCCATTTGGCGGCGACGGCGATGAGCACGGAGACGATCCCGGCGGCCAGCGTCAGCGGGAATGCGGCAAGAACGGCCATGAGGAGGCCCCGCAGCACCGAATCCGTGGCGAACAGCGTCGACATGTAGACGGCGTTGAGGGCGACGACCAGTCCGAGTTCGATCCAGTTCGTGAGGATGAACGGGATGATCCGGCCGCATTCGACGGCCGTGCGCGCCCACATCACGCTCCGCCCCGGACGATAGGTGCGCTCCGCCCCGGCATCGCTGCGGGACCGCGGAATCGCCTGCGCGGTGCCGCCGATCCACGAGCTGCCGACCGGTGCCTTGACGGGGCTCGAGCCGAGCACCGCGACGAGGGAGTCCGGCGGCAGGTCGATGTCGGCACCGACGATGGCCGAGTTGCCGACGAAGGTTCCGCGCCCGACGACTGTGGTGCCGATGTGGATCCAGCCGCGGTAGTGCCGCGGTGCGTTGAGGAGGGCATGGTCGGCGATGAAGGCGCGATCCTGGATCCAGGTCAGATGCGGGATGGTCTCGAGCGTGGAGATCTCCGTGCCCTTCCCGACCCGTGCTCCGAGGCACCGGAGGAAGACCGGTGTGAGCACCGAAGCATAGATCGGATAGGCGGAGACGAGCGTGCGGTCGAGCAGCACCTGAGTCAGCCACACCGCCCATCCGGTCGCCGAGTCCTGCCGGTAGAAGCCGGGCTGGACCCGGTAGGCCAGGGCGCGGACCGTGATGACGATGAGGCTCAGCCACGTCAGCACCGTGAGCACCGCGGTCAGCGGGACCCAGGCGACGAGGATGCCCGCCACGGTGGGGAAGTGGTCGATGCGAATGACCTGCGGCAGCACGATGATGATGCCGGGCACGAACGCGAGCAGCGGCAGCAGGCCGATGAGTGAGAGACCCGCAGATTCGGCGAGGAGCGTCGTGATTCGCGACCAGCGGTGCTCGACGCGGGTCTCGAGCAGCTGCTGTTCGGGCCACGTCTGTCCGGCCGCGCCGAGGTACTGCAGAGGCGAACCGCCCCAGGCCTCATCGGGATGGACGTCGATATCGACGAGGGAGCCGGCGTGGACCTCGCTGCGGCAGCCGACGGTCGTGCCGGGCTGGAGGGCGGCACGGGTGCCGATGCGCGCCGAGCCGCCGATCCTGATCTGACCGACCACGACGACATCACCTTCGACGCGGTAGCCGCGCAGGTCGACGTCCCGTTCGACGACGGCATGGTCGCCGACGCGCGCCATCCCCGAGGTGGGGGCCTGGTTCGCCAGATAGGCCCCGTCTCCGACGGAGTTGCCGAGCAGACGATGAACGAGGACGTTGAGGCGGGTGCCGGCCAGGTGTTCGAGGCGGAGGAAGACGAAGAAGCGATCGGCAGCCCACAGACGCACATGCGTCCAGCCGCCTCGGCGATATTCCCCCGGCCGGAGGCCGAATGTGAGCGTGCGGGCGACGATGACGGCTTGGGCGATCCGCCCGGCGGGGGAGAAGACGAGGACCCAGGCAAGGGCGACGGGGGCGAACGGAACGTGCGGGACCCACGCGGCTTCGAGGAAGAAGTCGAGCGCCCAGACGACGGTGACCGTGGCGATGACGTACCGGACGGCGTTGAGGGCGTAGATGCCGGCGATGAAACCGAGTTGGAAGAGCCGCGGCCCCAGCGGCAGGCGACCGGGCATCGGGTTGCGGGTCGCCGAGGAGCTCAGAGTGCCGATGTAGTCGCTCATCTCGGCCAGGGTGGGGTGGGCGTAGAGCTGGGCGATCGACGCGCTCGGGTGGCTGCGTCGGATCGTCGCGACGAGGCGGGCGACCTGCACGGAGCCGCCGCCGACGGAGAAGAAGTTCGTGTCTGCGTCGATGCCGAGGGGGCCCAGCTGTTCGATCCACAGGTCCTTCAGCCAGCGCTGTTCGGCGGTGAGCGCATCGTCGGAGTCCGCCTCGGCGGGGGTCAGCGGCCATGGCAGTGCTGTGCGATCGACCTTGCCCGAACTCTTCATCGGCAGGGCGCCGAGGACGGTGAGGACGGGGACGACACCGGCCGAGAGCTTCTGTGTCAGCTCCTGACGGGCCGCCTCGAGGTCGATGCTTCCCGGCTGTGTCTCCGTGAGGTAGCCGACGAGGACGTCGGAGCCGCCGGCGGTCTTCTGCACGGCCGCGGCGCCCGCATTGACCCCGGCGATCGCGGCCAGGTACGTGTCGACTTCGCCGAGTTCGAGGCGTTTGCCGCCGAGCTTCACCTGGTCGTCGATGCGGCCTTCGAAGAGGAGGCCGGCCCGGTCGGCGCGGACGAGGTCACCGGTCCGATATGCCCGGTCCCAGCCGAGGGCGGGCAGCGGGGCGTACTTCTCCGCATCTTTGACCGCATCGAGGTAGCGGCCGAGTCCGACTCCGCCGACGACGAGCTCTCCGGATTGGCCCCAGCCGACGGGATGTTCGGTGTCCGGGTCGACGACGGCGAGTTCCCAGCCGTCGATCGGTCGGCCGATGCGCACGACGTCCCCGGGGACGAGCATGGCCGCGCTGACGATCACGGTCGCCTCGGTGGGGCCGTAGGAATTCCAGACTTCCCGCCACGGCTGGTGGAGTCGGGAGATGAGTTCGGCGGGGCAGGCCTCTCCGCCGAAGATGAGCAGGCGGACGTGGGCAAGGGCCTCGGCCGGCCAGAGTGAGGCCAGCGTCGGCACCGTGGACACTGCAGTGATCCGCTGGGCTCTCAGCCAATCGCCGAGGTCGGGTCCCGACCGGACGATGTCGCGGGGTGCGGGGACGAGGACGGCGCCGTTGCGCCAGGCAAGCCACATCTCCTCGCAGGAGGCGTCGAAGGCCACGGACAGTCCGGCCATGACGCGGTCGGCGGGCCCGAGCGGGTCATGGGCGAGGTAGAGGGAGTGTTCGGCGTCGACGAGTGCGGCGGCGGAGCGGTGCGTGATGGCCACGCCCTTGGGCTTGCCCGTCGACCCGGAGGTGAAGATGATCCACGCGTCATCGTCGAGACTCGGAGCGCGCACATCCTCGGGGGAGAGCGGTCCCCGGCGCTCGCCGGTGGGGACGATGCCGAGTCTCTCGCCGATGACGGCGGCGACGTCGGCTTCGGCGAAGACCGTGGCCGCACGCTCTTCGGAATCGTCCCAGTCGACGGGGACGTAGGCTGCTCCGGCGTGGAGGACGCCGAGGATCGCAAGGTAGAGGTCAGCGGTTCCCGAGGGGACGCGGATGCCCACACGTGTTCCGGGGCCGATGCCCAAACGGTGCAGACGAGCGGCGAGATGGGCAGCCTCGGCGGCGAGATCCCGGTAGCTCAGCTGCCGTTCGGCCGCGTCGATGGCGGTGGTCTCGGGGTGGGCGTCGACGGTGCGGTCGAAGATATCGAGGAGAGTGCGCGGGGCGGGTGCGGTCCCGGGGTCGAAGATCGCCATCGAAGGATGATCGCTGTTCAACCCATTGGTGGAACCGTCAAATCTGCGCACCGCTGTCGGACCTCCTGCTGATGTGGGGATGAGGATCGCCGGCCAGAGGGGGATGAGAGTGGCGATCCGCCCGGGGAATGGGGACCATTCCCGGAGGGCAGGAATCAGCGTAGCGGCGGCAGAGGGCGGAAATTCCGCAGTATTACGCCAATAGTCCGCAGGGTGACCGCAAATGTTGTGACTGCGGCCGAAGGGAGGGTGCAGGCTGCGGGCGTGGGGACGCGAAGAAGCCCCGCTTCCCAGTTCTCACTGGGGAAGCGGGGCTTCCATGGTGTGGCTCCGACCGGCGTCGATCCGGTGACCTTTCGATTTTCAGTCGAACGCTCTACCAACTGAGCTACAGAGCCAAGCCGCCGACATACATAAGTATGTCGAGAGAAACAAAGGCTCTTCCGAAGAAGAGCCTTATGCTCCGCGACCCTGACGGGACTCGAACCCGCGACCTCCGCCGTGACAGGGCGGCGCGCTAACCAACTGCGCCACAGGGCCTTGCTGTTGAGATGAAAGACCTTACGATCTTACATCGTACCCCCAACGGGATTCGAACCCGTGTCGCCGCCGTGAAAGGGCGGTGTCCTAGGCCTCTAGACGATGGGGGCCTAGTGTGTCCTCGGATTCTCCGTGGGCAACGTCGTTAAGCTTAGCCCACCCGATTCGCGTAATGCAAAACGAAACAGAGTGTCCTCGGTCACAGGGCGAAAGCGGTGCTTTCGCACGCGTCGCGGGGCCGCCTCGGCGAGGGATTTCAGCCCGCCGGCGGAGGCCCGTCACCGTCTCAGCGGTCGGGTCGACTGCGGCTGGGTCCCTGTGGAGGTACCTGAGGAGGAGCGGCGCGGCGGTTCGCGAGAACCTCGCGCCGCATCTGCACGAAGCCGGCGACCATGACGACGATCCCCACAGCGAAGAACAACGCGCGGCCCCACCCGTCGAGACCATCGAAGAGCAGGTTCGGTGCGGTGAAGATGAAGACTGCGCCGATGAAATACCAGACCGCCGTCTGATTCTGCTTGGGCTTCTCCGTCCGTTCCACCGCTGCTCCTCCTTGCCCTGCCGGCTTGCACTGCGCTGCACGATTGCACAGCCGATGATCTCGGCTTCAGCTTAGGCATGACCGGCGCCGGCCACATCCCCCGTGCGGCGGAGATCTGCGACCGAGGCGAGGAGTTTCACCGATGCAGGCACGGCTAGAGTGAGGGCATGGAGCACCTGAGCAATGACGAGTTCGAAGCGATCCTCGACGAGGCGCTGGATCTTCTGCCCGCCGGGGTGACCGAACGGCTGGACAATGTCGCTCTGTTCGTCGAAGACCGGCCGGAGAACGGCGACCGGCACCTGCTCGGCCTCTATGACGGGACGCCGATCGGCGAGCGGGGGGTCGCCGGCTTCGAGATGCCGGACAACATCTTCATCTACCGTGACAACCTCATCGACTTCGCCGAGGATGTCGATCACCTGCGCGAGGAGCTCGTCATCACCATCGTCCACGAGATCGCTCACTTCTATGGGATCGACGACGATCGACTCCATGAGCTCGGCTGGGGTTAACGCCAGGTTAAGAGCAGTCCCGATCGCACTACCGACACGTCACTTGGCATACCGGTGATTGGCGCCCGCGTCGCCACTTCGCCTATTGTGGTCGGGTACCTATCAGCACCGATACAACAATTCCGTCCGTATCGACGCGAGATCACGGGGACCCTGGAAGGTCCGGGGCAGCAGCGCCCGCCGTGTTCCGCGGAACTGCGGGCAGGAGGCACTACCCCCTTATGACAGTTGCATCCAAAACGACCAGCGCGGCAACCCCGGCCGTGCGAGTGCTCAACCTGGCAGGCATCGATTACAGCCTGCGCAGCTTCGACCACGATCCCGCTACCCGCCGCTACGGCTCGGAGGCCGCCGACAAGCTCGGCGTCAGCTCCGACCAGGTGTTCAAGACCCTGATGATCCAGGTCGACGGAACCCCGGTGACCGCGCTCGTCCCGGTCTCCGGGCAGCTCGATCTCAAGGCACTGGCCTCGGCGCGGGGAGCGAAGAAGGCTCAGCTGGCCGGCGTCGCCGAAACCGAACGTCGCACCGGCTACCCCGTCGGCGGGGTCTCCCCGTTCGGGCAGCGCCACGCCGCCCCCGTCGTCGTCGACCGCACCGCGCTCGAACACTCCTCCGTGTTCGTCTCCGCCGGCCGCCGCGGCCTCGAGATCGAGATCCGGCCCGAGGACCTCGTCATGCTCACGAATGCGCAGGTCGCGAAGATCGCCGCGCTCGACTGAGAGCGCGACTCAGCGCTCAGACGAACCGACTGATCTCAGCCGATTTCAGGGTTCACACCCATTCGACCTCACCGACGCTCGGCTCTGCCCGACCGGCGGTGAGGTCGGCGTACATCGCCACCGCCAGGTCCACCTCGGCGATGGGGACGAGGACATCGAGTCCGACCTCACCGCCGTAGCTGGCCCGCGTCGTCCACCCGCGGTTCCCGGCCGCCCGCTCCAGGGCATTGGCCTGGGCGTAGTCGACGTCCGCGGACACGGGAACCAACTCGTGACGGGTCACGATCCGCGCCCGATCCACCGCCGCCGAGGTGGCCTGACCGTACGCGCGCACGAGCCCGCCCGCACCGAGCAGGGTCCCACCGAAATACCGGGTGACGACCGCGACGACGTAGGTCAGCTCATGCCCGGTGACCACATCGAGGATCGGGGCGCCCGCTGTTCCCGCCGGCTCCCCGTCATCGCTGAAGCGCTGCGTGCGCGAATCCTGGTCGAGGACGAACGCCGAACAATGGTGGCGGGCCTTCGGATGCTCGGCCCGCGCCTCGGCGATGACCGCACGCGCACCGGCCTCGTCGGCGACGGGGGACAGGCGGGCGAGGAAACGGGATTTCCTGATCTCGATCTCGGCTTCGACGGGGCTCTCGATCGTCCGGTAAGACATGCTCGTCACTGTAGTCGAAACTGATCTACGATGACCTCACGGGCGCGGTTCACGCGCTCATCCCCGGTTCTGCAGCGAAAGGGTGACGATGGTGCACCAATCAGATGATCTCGACCTCCAAGCGATCAAGGACGAATCGGCCAGAGCCCACGAGCTCGACCGCGCGCACGTCTTCCACTCCTGGTCAGCCCAGCGCCTCATCGACCCGCCGACGGTGGCCCGTGCCCACGGGTCGACGGTCATCGACGGCGAGGGACGGGAGTTCCTCGACTTCTCCTCGCAGCTGGTGAACACGAACATCGGACATCAGCACCCGGCGGTCGTCCAGGCCATCAAGGACCAGGCCGACGTGCTGTGCACGATCAGTCCCGCCACGGTCAATGCCGCCCGCTCCGAGGCCGCCCGGCTCATCACCGAGCGCACCCCGGCCGGACTCGACCGAGTGTTCTTCACCAACGGCGGAGCCGATGCCAACGAACACGCCATCCGCATGGCCCGCCTGCACACCGGACGGAACAAGGTGCTCTCCCGGTACCGGTCGTATCACGGCGGCACGCAGACGGCCGTCAACGTCACCGGCGACCCGCGTCGCTGGGAGAACGAGACCGGTGATTCGGGCATCGTCCACTTCTTCGGACCCTTCCTCTACCGCTCGGAATTCCATGCCACCACCGAGGCGGAGGAGACCGAGCGAGCCCTGCAACACCTGCGCCGGACCATCGAATTGGAGGGCCCGCGGACGGTTGCGGCGATCATCCTCGAATCGATCCCCGGCACCGCCGGCATCATGATGCCCAGCGCCGAATACATGCAGGGAGTGCGGGTGCTGTGCGATGAGTTCGGGATCGTGCTCATCGCCGATGAGGTGATGGCTGGATTCGGACGGTCAGGTCGCTGGTTCGCGTTCGAGCACTTCGACATCGTCCCCGACCTCATCACCTTCGCCAAGGGAGTCAACTCCGGGTATGTGCCCTTGGGCGGGGTCGTCATCAGCGAGGAGATCTTCGAGACCTTCGCCGAACGCGTCTACCCCGGCGGGCTGACCTACTCCGGTCACCCGTTGGCGTGTGCCGCCGCGGTCGCGACGATGAAGGCGATGGCCGACGAAGGCATGATCGAGCATGCCGCGCGGATCGGTGAAACCATCATCGGGCCGCGGCTGCGCCAGATCGCGGAGAACTCCAAGCACGTCGGCGAGGTCCGCGGCACCGGAGCGTTCTGGGCAATCGAACTCGTCTGGGACAAGGAATCGAAGGAGCCGCTGGCACCGTACGGCGGAGGATCTCCCGAGGTCGCCTCGGTAGTGGCCGCACTCAAGGAGCACGGCGTCGTGCCGTTCAACAACTACCACCGGCTGCATGTGGTCCCGCCGATCAACATCAGCGAAGAGGACCTCGAACGCGGACTCGGCGTCTTCGAGAAGGTGCTCACCGACCTCGACTTCTCCCGCTGAAAACCCCTCTTCTTACTACCCGACGGGTCCCCAGCACCCTGGCGCCAGGGTGCTGGGGACCCGTCAGGTAGCAACTAGCGGGCGTCGTGGGTGAAAGTGCCGCCTAGGATTGTGGCGCGGATCGGGATCGTTGAGATCTCGTCGGGGGCCACGTTTCGCGGGTGAGTGTCCACGGCGACGAAGTCCGCGAGCTTGCCGCGGGACAGCGTGCCCTTGTCCGCGCCCTGCCCCGAACCGATGGCCGCCTGCGACGTGTAGGCCGCGATCGCCTCATCGACGCTGAGGCACTCCGCGGCCGAACCCATGACGTCACCGTCGCGGGTGGCGCGGGTGACATACGCTTCGATGCCGCGCAGCACATTGCCGTCGGCACACGGGCGATCCGAGCTTCCGGCCATCGGCACACCGGCATCGATGAAGGACTTCGCCCGGTAGAGCAGCCGGCGCCGGTCGGCACCGAGGGACGCGTTCATCCCGTCCCCGATGGCCTCGGCGAAAGCCGCCTGCGGAGTGACGACGATCCCGTGTTCGGCCAGAGTCGCCAGATGCTCGTCGTGGACGAGTCCCGCATGTTCGATCCGGTTGGGCACTGCCCGCCGTCCGTACTTCTTCTGCGCGTCGACGATGTTCTCGATCGCCGCGTCCACGGCCGCATCGCCGATCGCATGCACGGCCAGCGACCATCCTGAGGCGTAGGTGTCGAGGATCTGCCGACGCAGCACGTCCGGATCATCCTGGAGATAGCCGGGATGGTCCTTGCCCGCATAGTTCTCCCGCATCGCCGCGGTCTCACCGGACATCGCCCCGTCCATGAAGAACTTCACGGGCCCGATCGAGATGAGGTTGTCGCCGAGGCCGGTGCGCAGTCCCGCATCCAGACCGATGCCGAATCCGTCGGCGGAGTTCGCCGCGATCGTGTGCAGCCCGTCGGCCTGCGGCATGAGCTGGGCTCGGGCCCGCAGCTTGCCTTCCTCCCGTGCCCGCAGGTACGCGGTGATCTCGATGGGGGAGTGGCCGATCCACCCATAGGCGATGCCGCATTCGCCGAAGGACGTCAGGCCCTCCTTCGCGTAGTACGCGGTGGCGAGGTCGATCGCCTCGACGAGGGTGTCGAGCGAATACGGGCGGATGAGATCCTGCACCAATGCCTGCGCGGTCTCCTCGACCAGCCCGGTGGGATGACCGGCGGCATCGCGGACGACCTTGCCGCCGACGGGCTCCTCGAAATCAGCATCGAGGATTCCGGCCCGGCGCATCGCCTCGGTGTTGACGATCGCGGCATGTCCGGAGGTCTGGCGCATGAACAGCGGCCGGTCCCCGGTGATCTCATCGAGGCGGGCAAGCTCCGGGTACTGACCGTCGTAGTCGCGGTGCGCATAGCCGGTGGCGTCGATCCATTCCCCGGCCGGGGTCGTGGCCGCGGCCTTCTCGAGCGCGGAGTAGACGTCGTCCAGTCCGCCTGGCAGTGCTGTGACGTCGACCGATGCCAGGGTGAGGCCGAACCACGCGGTGTGGCAGTGGACATCGTTGAATCCCGGCAGCACCGTCGCCCCGCCGAGGGATTCGACTCGGTCGGCGGTGACGCCGTCGAGTTCCTCGTCGAAGCCGATGATGCGGTTGCCGAACACCCCGATCTTCGTCGCCCGCGGGCGGGCAGGGTCGAGAGTGTGGGCGTCGAGGTCGGTGAAGATCGCGTCGATTCTCATGCCGCCACCTTAGTCAGGATTCGCCGATCTCGGGACCCGCGTTCACGGCAGGCTCCCGTTCACGACCGGGCTCCGCGCCCACGAGCGGCAGTCGTGCTCACGGCAGACTCCCGTTCACGGCAGGCGTGCCCCGCGGACGTCGGGATCCGTGATGCAGTGGACGAGGGACAGGCCCTTGTGCTTCAGTGCCCGATCGAACGCGTCCCGGAAGTCCTGCGTCCGTTCGACCCTGATGCCGAGTCCGCCGAACGCGGTGGCCATGGCAGCGAAGTCCGGGTTCTGCAGCGCCGTGGCGACGGCCCGACCCGGGTACTCGCGGTCCTGGTGGCCGCGGATGGTGCCATAGACGGAGTTGTCGTTGACGACGACGGTGATATCGGCTCCGTGCTGGACCGCCGTCGCCATCTCCTGGCCGTTCATGAGGAAGTCCCCGTCCCCGGCGATGCAGAACACCGGCCGTTCGGGGTGGACGAGTGCGGCGGCGACCGCGGCGGGCAGGCCGAATCCCATCGACCCGTTGCGCGGGCCCAGCGCCGAGGGGAACCCGTGCGTGGGCAGGAACCGCGTCGCCCACCCGGAGAAGTTCCCCGCCCCGTAGGTGACGATCGCGTTCTCCGGCAGCAGGTCTTTGACGTGGACGAATGCTTCGTCCATGTCGACATACCCCGCCGAGGCGGCCGCCCCGTCCGCAGCAGCGCTCACCTGCGGCTGCCGCCACGTTTCGAGCTCGTCTCTGGCCTGCGCCACCCAGTCAGGCAGCGGGACAGCATCCCCGGCCGCCTCCGAGAGGGCATCGCTGGCAGGGGGTTCGTCGATCGAACCGTCCGACGACACGGAATAGGTCCGGGAGCCGTCCTCGGTGAACAGGGTCTGGGCGAACCGGGACACCGAGGTGACGATGTGCTGGTCGAGGCGACCGAAATGACCGTGGGCATCCCCGTCGGGGCCGATGACGACGGTGCGCTGGTCCGTGCCCAGGGTGAACCCGGCGGTGGCCACATCGGTGCGGACACAGCCTAAGAAGATGTGGAGGTCCGCCTCGGCGAGGGTGCGTTTGGCCACGGGAGCGGCACCGTAGCCCAGGATGCCGAGGAAATTCGGGCTGTCATGGTCGATGCCGTCATAGGCGCGGAAGGTGCCGAGCACACCGAGGCCGCGGTCGCGTGACCATTGGGCGATGCGCCGTGAGGTCGCGGCCGGCCAGTCCTCGCCGCCGATGATGAGCACGGGACGGTCGGCGGCGGTGATGCGTGCCCGCAGCTCCGTGAGGTCCCCGGCATAGGGCGAGGCCGAACCGTGCACGCGGGGCGGAAGCACCGTCCCGGCGCTCGCCTGCACGAGCACCTCCTCGGGCAGGCCGACGATGACGGGACCCGGCCGACCGGCCACGGCGGTGTGCATGGCGTCGGCGACCACCTCGGCGGCCTTGTCGGGGTCATCGAGGGTGAGCACCTTCTTCGCCGTCGTGGAGAACCACGCGCTGAGGTCGAACTCCTGGAAGGATTCGCGACCGCGATGATCGGTGGGGATGAGCCCGACGAAGACGACGAGCGGGGTCGCATCCTGATAGGCGGTGTGAACGCCGACCATGACGTTCGCCGCCCCCGGACCCCGGGTGACCATGGCGATGCCGGGAATTCCGGTCATCCGCCCCTCGGCGACGGCCATATAGGCGGCCCCGCCCTCCTGGCGGCAGACGATCGGGGTGAGAGACGAATCGTGGAGACCGTCGATGACGTCGAGATAGGATTCGCCGGGCACCAGATAGGCACGACGGACCCCGTGAGCTTCGAGTTCCTCGACGATGAGGTGGCCTGCGGAAAGCGACGCTGAGGTGTCCATACACAATCCTTATCATTCTTTTCCCTCTTCCGGTCGTCTCATGAGGTCACCACCTGCCCCAAACCCGAGTGCGAGGTCGTATGATCGTGCAACAACGGAATCAGTGCGGACCACCGCCTGAACCCATGAGCAGGGAACCGTCGTGCCAACGACGACAGACGACTGACAGCCAGGAGGCTCACGCATGACCGGGATCGACTCCGACCAAGCATCGGCGCAGGCACTCGACTTCACCGAACGCGGTGAAGAAGGCCGGCGCGGTCGAGCAGGATTCCAGTCGAAGCCGCGCAAGGCCGCGCTCGAGCGTGACCCGGGCATGCCGGCGAGCACCTGGCGGCTGCGCTCCGATGCGTGGGAGTACCTGAAGTTCGCGATCAAACGCCTGGCCGTCAGCGGCGGGGACTTCTCGATGATCGCCGAAGACGGCGAGGTCTGGCGCTCCCTGCGCTCGCTGAAGACGATCGAACTCTACTGGGCCGGTTTCGGGCAGCGGTATGTCGAGGAGATCACCGAGCTGCTCTCGAACGGCGAATTCGATAAGGCCCATGACATGATCACCCGGGCCGTCAACCGTCTGCGCGGCAACACCGTGCCCGACACCGGCGAGGACGAACTCACCGAGGAAGAGCGCGCCGAAGCCAGGGACCGGCAGGACACCCGCCCCCGGTTCGAGGTCCTCATCGTCGACGAGACGACCGAAGGCGGCCGCGACGAGCTGCACACCGACCTGCTCAAACTCCGCAATGCCTCCGACCAATTCATCTACGACTACGTCATCGTGCCCACCGCCGACGACGCCGTCGCCGCGGCCCTGACGAACCCGAACCTGCTCGCCTGCGTCATCCGCCCCGGCTTCACCGACCACACCCGTGAGGTGCTCAGCCGCGACCTGCGCGATTCCATCGCCTTCGCCCGCCAGGCGACGACGGAATCGCCGACAGGCCCGATGAGCCCGCTCAATTCGGTGCGCCGGGTGCTGCGGCTGGCCGACACGATCGCGAACCTGCGGCCCGAGCTCGACCTCTACCTCATGGCAGGTGCGCACATCGAGTCCCTCGCCGGGGCCCTGACCCACCGGTTCCGCCGCGTGTTCCGCCGCGAAGACCAGTTCGAACTCCACCTCTCATTGCTGCGCCGCATCCAGCACCTCTACGACACCCCGTTCTTCGACGCCATCCGCGAGCATGCACGCCGTCCGGCCGGCGTCTTCCACGCCCTGCCGGTCTCCCGCGGCGGTTCGGTCGTCGGCTCGAAGTGGATCGGCGACTTCGTCGACTTCTACGGACTCAACCTGCTGCTCGCCGAATCCAGTGCCACCTCGGGGGAGTTGGACTCCCTGCTGGCTCCCGTGCACACGCTGAAGAAGGCACAGTCGCTGGCAGCCCGGGCCTACGGCGCCAAGCGCACCTACTTCGTCACGAACGGAACGTCGACGGCGAACAAGATCGTCCACCAGGCCGTCGTCTCACCCGACGAAGTCGTCATGGTCGACCGCAACTGCCACAAGTCCCACCACCACGCGCTCATGCTCACCGGTGCCCGCACCGCCTACCTCGAGGCGTACCCACTCAACGACGTCGCCTTCTACGGTGCCGTGCCGCTGGGCAGGATCAAGCAGCTGCTGCTCGACTACAGGGCCGCCGGCCGCCTCGACGAGGTGCGGATGATCACCCTGACCAACTGCACCTTCGACGGCATCGTCTACGACCCGTACAAGGTGATGTCCGAATGCCTGGCGATCAAACCCGACCTCGTCTTCCTCTGGGACGAAGCCTGGTTCGCCTTCGCCCGCTTCCACCCGGTCACCCGCAAACGCACAGCCATGGTCGCGGCCGAACGCCTCGAAGAGACGCTCGACACCAACGCCCACGCCTCGGCGTACCGGGAGCAGCAGAAGCGCCTGTTCGATCCCGAGACCGGTGCTCCGGCACCCGATGAGGTGTGGCTGGAGGAAGATCTGCTGCCGCCGCCGGATGCGACGATCCGGGTGTACGCGACGCAGTCGACGCACAAGACGCTGACCGCGCTGCGCCAGGGATCGATGATCCACGTCTACGATCAGGAGTTCTCCACCGGCGCCGAGGAGGCCTTCCACGAGGCGTACATGACGCACACCTCGACCTCGCCGAACTATCAGATCCTCGCCTCCCTCGACCTCGGCCGCAGGCAGGTCGAGATGGAGGGCTTCGCACTCGTGCAGAAGCAGCTCGATCTGGCGATGAGCCTGTCCTCGGCGATCGCGCGGCATCCGCTGCTGAAGAAGACCTTCCGGGTGCTCACCGCCGCCGATCTCATCCCCGAGGAGTACCGGGTCACCGACCGGACGATGCCGCTGCGCGACGGCCTGTCGACGATGTGGAACGCGTGGGTCACCGACGAATTCGTCGTCGATCCCAGCCGCATCACCGTCGAGATCTCCGGCACCGGCGTCGACGGGGACACGTTCAAACACGAGCACCTCATGGACCGCTACGGCATCCAGGTGAATAAGACGAGCCGGAACACTGTCCTGTTCATGACGAACATCGGGACCTCCCGGTCGGCCGTGGCCTACCTTATCGAGGTTCTCGTCAAGCTCGCCGGGAAGTTCAACGACCCGCATGAGGTGCAGGCGCAGGATGCGCTGACCGAGCCTGCCGCGGTGATGCCGCCGCTGCCGGATTTCTCCGCCTTCGCCCCCGAATACGCGGCCGAGGTGCCTGCCGAGGATCCTGCCAAGCAGCTTCCCGACGGGAACCTGCGCCGCGCCTACTATGCGGGCCTGCGCCGGCAGAACATCGAACATGTGCTCCCGCACGAGCTGCGTCGACGTGTGGAGGGCGGGGAGCGGCCGGTCTCTGCCGGCTTCGTCACCCCGTACCCGCCCGGGTTCCCGGTGCTCGTGCCCGGACAGATCATCACCGCCGAGGTGCTGGACTTCATGTCCGCGCTCGACACCCGTGAGATCCACGGCTATGACCCGCACCTGGGCTACCGCGTGATCCTGCCGAAGGCGATCGAGGGCTGAACCGAGCGCCAGAGCCGATCGGGAAGTGAGTATGCAGACCAACCGCCTCATCCAGACCGTCGAAGCCCACACCGAGGGGCTGCCCGTCCGAGTCGTCACCGGGGGAGTGGGGACGTTCCCCGGTGAGACAATGGCCGAGCGTCGCGAGTGGTTCATCGAGAACTCCGATGGCCTGCGCACCTTCCTCATGTGCGAACCCCGCGGCCACGGGTGGCTCTCGGGAGCGATCCTGCAGCCGCCGACCCGCTCGGACGCGGACTGGGGTGTGCTCTTCATCGAGGTCACCGGAGTCCTGCCGATGTGCGGGGCCGGCACGATCGCCGTGGCTACAGTCCTCGTGGAGACGGGAATGGTGCCCGTCGTCGAACCCGTGACGCAGGTGCGGTTGGATACCCCGATCGGACTCATCACCGCCGAGGTGGCCGTCCGGGACGGTCGCGCCGAGGCGGTGACCATCGTCAACGTTCCCTCCTACGCCCATGCCCTCGACCAGACCGTCGAGGTTCCGGGGCGCGGGACTGTGGCCTGTGACATCGGCTTCGGCGGGAACTTCTACGCCTTCGTCCGGGCTGACGAAGTGGGTCGCCCTGAGGGCGGCACCGGCATCGCGTTCGAGCGCGACCGCGGCCAGGAGTTCATCGCCGCCGGTCGCGAGATCATGGTCGCCGTCAACGATCAGCTCGACCCGGTGCACCCGGAGACCGGGTACCGCGGCTGCGAGCACGTCGTGTTCCTGGCATCGCCGACGGAACCCGGGCCGAGTGGCGAAGCGCCCGATGCCCGACACGTGCTCATCAACTACCCGGGCTGGCTCGACCGGTCGCCCGGAGGCACCGGGACGAGCGCGCTCATGGCCGTCCGACACGCCCGCGGACAGCTGGGGCTGAACACGGATTTCGTCAATGAGTGCTTCATCGGCACTACGTTCACCGGTCGGCTCATCGAGGAGACCAGCATCGGCGAGCACGTGGCCGTGGTGCCGACGATCACCGGCAGCGCCTGGCTGACCGCGACCTCGCAGTTCATGCTCGACCCCAGCGACCCGTTCCCCGCCGGCTTCACGCTCTGACGCTCTTCTGACTCTCTCTGACGCTGGCGGCTACCCCAGCTGACCGGGGTTGAGGACGCGGGAGAGGAAGTCCTTCGTCCGCTGCTCCTGCGGGTTGCCGATGACCTCTTTTGCCGGGCCCTCCTCGACGACAACTCCGCCGTCCATGAAGACCACGCGGTCGGCGACCTGACGGGCGAACTCCATCTCGTGAGTGACCACGACCATCGTCATCCCCGCCTCGGCGAGGTTGCGCATGACCTGGAGGACGTCCCCGACGGTCTCGGGGTCGAGCGCCGAGGTGGGCTCGTCGAAGAGCATGACGTCGGGATCCATGCTCAGTGCTCGGGCGATCGCCACACGCTGCTGCTGCCCGCCGGACAGCGAGCCGGGCTTGGCCTCCATCTTCTCTGAGAGCCCAACCTTCGCGAGGTTTTCTTCAGCGGTCTTGTTCGCCTCTGCCTTCGACCGTTTCAGCACTTTGGTCTGGGCGACCGTGAGGTTCTCGCGCACCGTGAGGTGGCCGAAGAGGTTGAAGGACTGGAAGACCATGCCGATGCGGGTCCGGGCGGCGTCGATGTCGAGGTCGAGGTCGGTCATGTCCATGCCGTCGACGACGATCGACCCGCCGGTGGGCGTCTCGAGGGTGTTGATGCATCGAAGCATCGTCGATTTGCCCGAGCCAGAGGGCCCGATGACGCAGACGACCTCACCCTTGTCGACGTCGAGGTTGATATCGGTGAGGACCTGGTTCGTTCCGAAGCTCTTCTTGAGACTACGAATGGAGACGATCGGGGTCGCAACGGCGCGCGTCGATTCTGTAGTTGTGGTGCTCATTACTTCACTCCTGCTTCGGCGGAACCGTATTTCCGTTCGAGGACTCGAGACAGATACGACAGTGGGATGGTGATGACGAGGTAGCAGAGGGCGACGACGATGAATGGGGTGAGGTTTGCGGTGTTCACGATCTCAGCGCGGGCCAGTGCCGCCAGCTCGCGACCGTCGACAGAGGAGCCGAGGAGAAACGCCAACGATGAGTCCTTCGTGAGCAGGATGAGCTCGTTCGTCAGAGGAGGCAGAATGATGCGCATCGCCTGGGGGAGGACAATCGTGAACATTGCGCGAGACGATGACATGCCCAATGATCGTGCGGCCTCGACCTGTCCTTTCGGCACCGCCTGGATGCCTGCGCGTATCGTTTCGGCCATATAGGCAGAGCCGACGAGAGCTAGGGCGATCATGATGGTGACCAGCTGCGGCAGCAAGAAACCGGGGAACGCCACGGGCAGTCCGAAGCCCATGACGAGGAATACCACGAGCGCCGGCAGTCCGCGGAAGAATTCGATGTAGATGAAGGCTATCCATCGATAGACGCCGACCGAGGACAAGCGCATCAGGGCGAGAACGATGGCGATAGCGAGTCCGAGGACGAAGCCGAGGGCTGTGAATACGACGGTGTTCTTCAGAGCTTTGGAGATGACATCTGGGAACATGGCCACGGCGACATCGACGCGCCCGAAGGTGTCGATGAGCGTCGGCCAGTCGGCGGTGATTGCAATGACTGCCGCGATTATGACGAGGAGTGCATACTGGATCCCTCGCGAGATCTTAGCTTTTTTTCGCTTACTCAACTTCGCTTTCGGTGTGGAAGTGGCGACAGAGTTGCTGAGGCCGGTTGGGCCATCGCTTTGTGTCGCTGGTGAAGTCGACATGGGTGTAGTCCTTCAACGGTGGCGGCGGAATCGTGTTCGCCTGTGTGTAGATGGGGCTGTGGAACGCGCTTGGACGCACCTAGGTATACAGGCGGCCGGCCGGAGCCCGGAGGCTGCGGCCGACCGCCCGATCACCGATCACTCCTTGGGTGGCTCCTGCTTGAACCACTTCTTGTAGATCTTGTCGTATTCTCCGTTGTCCTTGAGCTCCTTGACGGTGTCGTCGACGGCTTTCTTCAACTCGGCGCTGTCCTTCTTCATGCCGATGCCGTAGCTCTCTCCGGTGTCGATGTCGAAGCCGACCGCAAAGCCGTCATTGTTCGCGGCGTAGTCGTAGAGAACCCCGTTGTCATTGATGACAGCGTCGGCCTGGCCGGTTTTCAGTGCTTCGAGAGACAGGGGAAGATCCTCATAAGTGATGACTTCTGCGTCTTTGAAATTTTCCGTCGCGTAGTCGAGGCCGGTGGTGCCTGCCTGGGCTGCCACCTTGAAGTCCTTGAGCGCGTCGGCGTCCTTCGCGGTCTTGTCGTCCTTGGTGAGGACGGCCTGGTTGGCGGCGAAGTACGGCTCGGAGAATCCGATGGCCTCTTCGCGCTCCGGAGTGATCGTCATGGCCGCTGCAGCGACATCGCACTGGTCCTGGTTGAATGCTGCGCCAGTCGTGATCGTCTCGAACGGTGTATTGACGATCTCCTGCTCGACGCCGAGCTTCTTCGCCACGGCATCGACGATGTCGACATCGAAGCCGACGACCTCGCCGTCCTTCTCGAACTGGAACGGCTGGTAGGACAGGTGGGTGCAGGTGGTCAGCTTGCCTTCCTTGACCAGGGGGACTCCGCCCTCAGCGGTCGCTGCGGGTTCCGAATCGCCTCCGCCGCCGCAGGCGGACAGGGCGAGCATGGCGCCGGCGGCCAGAATGGCCAGGCTCGAGCGTCGTTTCATGGTTCCTCCAGGGGATCGGTGACGGCCTCGTCACGTAATCGGCCCACCCAGGCATCCGTGTCTGGGCGGTGTCTGAGAGGAATCTTACCGTGAACTGGATCACATGCTGGACACTCTGACCGGCGCCGAGGCGGTCGTTGCCGAATCGTAGTCTTGTCCGTGGCGCGATGGCTAGTGGCCGGTGGCGGGTGTCCATTGTGGGCACAGAACCGAGGCCCGACCGCCGGGAACGGCGATCGGGCCTCGGTTGAGTGACCACATGCGGGCCGGGACTCAGCTCAGCTGGTCCTCCATGTCGAGGTCAGAGGTGTCCTTGGCCAGCCACAGAGCGATGAGCGTGAGGATCGCGGCAGCGATGATGTAGAGGCCGCAGTAGAAGATCGATCCTCCTTCGGCCTGCCACAGGGCGACCATCGCGAACGGTGCGGGCCCGGCTCCGATGACGCTGGACATGTTGTAGGAGATCGCCGATCCGGTGTAGCGGACATTGGCGGGGAAGAGCTCCGGCAGGTACGCGGCCATCGGGCCGAAGGTCAGTCCCATGAGGATGAAGCCGACGATGAGCCCGACGATGACTCCTGCGGTGCCGGCGTTGAACAGCGTGTTGACGACGAGTCCGTAGGCGGCGATGAGCACGGTCACGCCCAGCAGCATCTTCCGGCGTCCCAGCTTCTCGGCAAGAGGTCCGGAGACGACGGTGAAGATGCCGAAGAAGACGACTCCGATGATGAGGTAGGTGAGGAATTCGTTCTTCGTGTACCCCAGCCCCGCGACGAACCCGGCGGGATCGAAGGTCTTGCCTGCCGCCTCGGCGGCGGTCTGAGCCTGTTCGGGGGTGGCCGGTGACGTGCCGTAGGTCAGCGTGAAGGCGGTCATGAAGTAGAAGATCACGTACGTCGCGAGCATGATGAATGAGCCGAGGATGAGCGGCTTCCAGCTCGTGGCGAACACGCGCCCGAGCGGAGCCTTCGAGATCTGCTGCTTCTGCGCGACGAGCTGGAAGGCCGGCGTCTCCATGAGGGACATGCGCACGTAGAGGCCGACGGCCACGAGTAGGGCCGAGAGCAGGAACGGGATGCGCCATCCCCATGCGAGGAACGCCTCGGGGGAGGTCCAGGTGCCGAGGGCGACGAAGAGCAGGTTCGCGATGATGAAGCCGACGGGTGCGCCGAGCTGCGGGAAGGTGCCCCAGATGGCACGTTTGCCCTTCGGCGCGTTCTCGGTGGCCAGCAGGGCAGCACCCGACCATTCGCCGCCGAGCCCGACTCCCTGGCAGAAGCGCAGGAGGACGAGGAACAGGGGTGCGAGGACGACCCAGCCCGGTGTTGAGGCCGTAGGCAGCAGGCCGATGAGGAAGGTGCCGATGCCCATGATGAGCAGGGAGGCGATGAGTGTCTTCTTCCGGCCGACCCGGTCGCCGAAGTGGCCGAAGATGATCGAGCCGAGGGGGCGCGCGACGAAGGCGACGCCGAAGATCGCGAACGAGCTCAGCAGCTGCGTCGTCGAGGTCTGGTTGGGGAAGAAAAGGGCCGGGAAGACCAGCGACGAGGCGGTCGCGTAGGCGTAGAAATCGAAGAATTCGATCGTGGTGCCGACCATCGAGGCGGTCAGAACCTTGCCGCGGGTGTTGTTCTTCCTGGTGGCCGCGATGGCGTCGGATTCGGTGCCGGTGTCGGCATCCGGTGTGGGGTTGGGGTTCCCCGGCTGTGTTTCGGTGGACATGATGTCGTAGTGCTCCGCTGTTTCTTGTCTGCAGGCACGGGCGGGTGGTGCTCGTGTCAATGGAAAATGCCGTCGGCGCTGTGTGCACAGCGTCGACGGCGACGAATAGACACTACGCTCGTCTCATAAAACGCGAAATTGAAGTCTCAACCGTTGAGATTACTAGGAGGTCCGAGCATTCGAGCGGCGCGGTGACCAGCGGTGACGCGGTGAGCCGCGCAGGGGCATGCGTTCGACAACGGTCACTCAGCGACTGTCATTTCGCGACCGTGACTCCGCTGATCGTCACCTTCTCCTTCGGAGCACCGTCCGAGGAGCCGGAGTCGGTGCCCTTGGCGGCGATGTCGGCGACGGTCTTCGTGCTCTTCTCGTCAAGGGAACCGAAGACTGTGTAGTCCGGCGGCAGCGAGCTGTCGTCGTAGACGACGAAGAACTGCGAACCGTTCGTATCCGGCCCGGCATTGGCCATGGCGAGCGTTCCTGCCGGGTAGGTCTCGGAGCCGTCGAGCTCATCGGCGAAGGAGTAGCCGGGGCCGCCGCTTCCGGTGCCCGAGGGGTCTCCGCACTGGAGGACGAAGATGCCCTCGGTGGTCAGGCGGTGGCACTCGGTGTCAGCGAAGTACTTCTGATCGGCCAGGGACAGGAAGCTGTTGACGGTGCAGGGTGCGCGGTCGGCATCGAGAGTGACGGCCAGGTCTCCGGCCGAGGTGGCGATGGTGGCGTCGACGCTGCCTTTTGCCTCCGGCTCCTCTGCAGGCGCCTTGACCTCCTTGGCCGCGGACTGCGAATCGGCAGGGTACGAGCAGGTTCCGCCGGCCGCCTCGGTCGAAGAGTCCGAAGAGTCCGAAGACGACGCGGAATCGCTGCCGGAACTGTCTCCTGAATCGCCCTCGGAATCAGACGATCCGCAACCGCTCAGAAGCAGGAGGGCAAGGACGGCCAGTGCCGCGAGGGTCAGGAGGGCGAGCGATCTCGGGCGTCGGGTTTGGTCGTCAGGGTTGCGGGTCAGAGCATCAGAGGTGCGGGTCAGGGCATGAGAGCGGCTGGGCGCGCGAAGATCCATGCCTTCATCGTATCGGCACGCAGCTCGGACTCAGGTTTCGACGGAGGTGCGGGTGCTCGGGTCGGGGGAGCCGCCTCGGCGGAGGAAGATCGCGATGGAGATGACGATGAGTCCGGCCAGGCACAGCCCCACGCCCACCCAGGCCGGGGCGCGGTAGCCCAGTCCCGCGGTGATGACGATGCCGCCGAGCCAGGCGCCCAGGGCGTTGGCGAGGTTGAAGGCGGCATGGTTCATGGCAGCGGACAGGCTCGGGGCGTCGTGGGATTCGCGGAACAGGCGCATCTGCAGGGCAGTGGTGATCATCGATCCGGAGATGCCGATGAGGAAGAGGGCGATGATCGCGATCGCCGCGATATGCGTGAAGGCACCGAAGGCGGCGAGCACGAGCGCCGAGAGGATCATGCCGCCGGTGGCCGAGCGTTCGATGGACTTGTCGACAAGCGGTCCTGCGATGAGCGAGCCCGCGGTCATGCCCAGACCGTAGACGGCGAGCACCCAGGGGATCGCGACCTCGGGGACGCCGGCGACGTCGGTCATGGTCGGGGTGATGTAGGTGTAGACGGCGAACATGCCGCCGAAGCCCACGGATCCAGCCACGAGGGTGAGGATGATCTGCACGCGTCCGAGCGCCTTGATCTCCCCGCGGGCCGAGGGCACCTCACCGGCACCGACGCTCACTCGCGGGACGGCGATGGCGACCATGATGACAGTGAGGACGCCGAGCGCGGCGACGAGGGCGTAGGCGCTGCGCCATCCGAACATGTTGCCGAGTGCCGCGGCGAAGGGCACGCCGAAGATGTTGGCGATCGTCAGCCCCAGCATCACTCGCGACATGGCCCGCCCGCGACGGTTGGCCGGAACGAGAGAGGCAGCGACGACCGCTCCGATGCCCAGGTAGGCGCCGTGCGGCAGGCCTGAGACGAAGCGGGCGATGTTGAACAGTCCGGCCGTCGGAGCGAGCATCGACGCGAGATTGCCCAGGGCGAAGAGGCCCATCATGCACAGAAGCAGCAGCTTGCGGTCCATGTGGGCGGCGATGGTCGTGATCAGGGGCGCGCCGACGACGACGCCGATCGCGTAGAACGACACTGCGTGCCCGGCCTGGGGGACCGTGATGCCGAGCTCCTCGGCGATCATCGGCAGCAGACCCATGGTCGCGAATTCGGTCACACCGATGGCGAAGGCGCCGATCGCCAGGGCGAACACGGCGAATTTGTAGACTCCGCGGGAGACCGGTGCTTCGCTCATAGGGCTCCTTCGGAGACGAGGGGTGCGTGGGACGACCGCACCAGCCTATTGCTCATCACCGACGCTCGGTAGCCCTGAGGGCGCAATGTGACGATTCGAACAGGCGTCGACCCTGCACTGACTCGGATAAGTGGGGACAGATTGCCGAAATGGAGCGAAATCTGTGCACTCTGAACCCACTTATCCGGCTGATGCCCCGCAGGGGCATGCCCTCACCGAGGTGGCCGTTCGAACCGTGTGAACGCTCAGTCCGCGTTCGCTTCCTCCGCGTCGTATTCGGCCAGGGCTTGGGAGGCGACGGAGAACGCGGTGTTCGCGCTCGGCACCGAACAGTAGATGGCCGATTGGAGGAGGACCTCCTTGATCTCGTCGCGCGTGAGTCCGTTGCGGAGTGCGGCCTTGACGTGCATGGCCAGCTCCGCTTCGTGACCGTCGGCGATCATGGCGGTGAGCGTGATGGCCGAGCGCATCCGCCGTTCGAGACCGGGTCGGGTCCAGATCTCTCCCCAGGCATAGCGGGTGATGAGGTCTTGGAAATCGCTCGTGAAGTCGTCGACCTTCGCGTTCGCACGGTCGACATGGGCGTCGGAGAGCACCTGACGGCGCACGGTCATCCCCGCCTCGCGCACCTCGTCGCGGCTGGCCTCCCTCGGCCCGGATGCGGTGGGCAGGGCAGCACCGGAAGAGCTCGCGTCAGTCCCGGAAGCGCCCGCACCCGCAGCACCGCCGGCCCCGGCACCGAGTCCCTTCCCGGCGAGGAAGTCGTTGAGCAGTCCCGCGGTCACGGCTGGCGCCTCAGCGGGCACGAGGTGGGCGGCGCCTTCGATGACTTCGAGCAGGGCGCCGGGGACTGCGTTGGCGATCTCGGCGAGCTTCGTCGCCGGTGTCGGCTGGTCCTCGGAACCGGCGACGGCCAGCACCGGGCGGGTGATCTCCGGCAGGCGGTCGCGGACGTCGAAAGCGGCGAGGGCGTAGCAGAGGGAGGCGTAGGAGAACCGGTCGGCGTTCTGCAGCGAATGCAGCAGTGCGGCCGAGGCTTCGGGTTCACGGTCCATGAACCCCTCACCGAACCACCGCTGAGCCGAACCGATGATCTGGGTGGGCGTGCCCGAGGTCGCCACGGTCTGTGCCCGCTCCTCCCAGGCCGAGGCCTCGCCGATCTTCGCTCCGGTGCAGAACACTGCGATGCGACCGAAGCGATCCGCATGGTCGAGGCCGATCTGCAGTCCGATGGCTCCGCCGATCGAATCCCCGGCGAGGTCGACCGGGGTTCCGGGGGCGGCCACATCGGGAAGGACACGGTCGAGTGTGGACAGGACTGCCTCGGCGAGGTCGGACATCGTGATGCGTGGGGCCACGGACGTCCCCGCGGGGACGTCGATCGGTGCCGACCGGCCGTGACCGGGCAGATCGATGCCGATGACCGTCGTCTCCGGGCTGAGTTCGCCGAGCGCGGTGGCCGCCTGCTGCCACAGGGCGGCGACCGAGGTGCCCAGGGACGGCAGCACGACGAGGACCCTGGCCTCGTCGGTCGGGGTCTCGGGCGCGGCGAGTACGGATGCGGTGAGCTCCATGGATGTCACTTTCTCAGTCGGGGTGTCACAGACAGGGTGTCTCAGTCGAAGGACGGCAGGTCGATCTCCTGCGGTCCGGAATTGTCGATGGTGCGTAGGATCGTCCGGCGGATGTCTTCGGCCTCGCCGAGGTAGGACTCGGGTGTGAAGAACTCCGCGATCCCGTCCTCGTCGCCGACCGCCTCGCGCAGGGCGGAGACGGGGTCGGTTCCGGGGGCCGTGATCGCGGCGAGCTGGTCCTTGCTCAGCCGGTCGCCGAAGACGATGTTGAGCTTCTCGCCGAAGATCCCGGGGCCGGCTGCGTCGAGGTTCGCACGCATCGCGTCGGGCCGGATCGTCAGGCCCGCGATCATCTCATCGAGCATGATGAGCGACGAGACCGCCAAGGTCATGAGTTCGGAGAGGGCGGGCCATTCGGCATGCCAGGCACCGTCGGAGCGTTCTTCGACCGCCTCGGCGGCGGCCGTGGTCAGAGTGGACAGAGCGCCGGGCACGCGCATGCCGTTGCGGTGGAGTAGCACCGCCGAGGTGGGATTCGATTTGTGCGGCATCGCCGATGATCCGCCGGTGGCGGCCAGGGACAGCTCCCCGATCTCGGGGCGGACGCCGACGAGGACGTCGCGGGCGATCGAGGCACCGACGGTCACACATTGGGTCAGATGAGTTCCCCAGGACATGATGCGCACGCGGTCGGTGTGCCAGGGGACGGGGATCTGGGTGAGCGCGGCATCGGGGCCGACCATCTGCATATGGAACTCGCGCAGCAGCGAGTCGGTCGAGTCTCCTGCGAACCAGCGGATCGCGGCCCGGGTTCCGGCGGCACCGCCCACCTGCACGTAGTCGACGTAGGGGGCCTGAGCCTGGACTTCGTTGACCTCGGCGGCCCAGTTCGCAGCCTTGAGTCCGAAGGTTGTCGGAAGGGCAGGCTGGGTGAGTGTGCGCGCCAGGCACAGGGTCTGCGCGTGGGATTCGGAGAGCTCGACGAGGGAGGCGCCGATGACCTCGAGGCGGGCCTGCATCTGCCTCACGACTCGGGAGACGAGCAGACCGATGGCCGTGTCGATGACATCTTGGCTGGTCAGCCCCCGATGCACGCAGCGGGAGGCCTCCGCGCTCAGCCGTTCGCGGACGAGGCTGAGGAACGGGATGACGGGGTTGCCGCCGGATTCGGCGGTCTCGCCCAAGGACTCGAGGTGGGAGTGATCGTCCGTCAGCGATCGGACGGTGGCGTCGATGGCGGCGGCCACCTCGGCGCGGGTCTCCGACGACACCAGCCCCACCCGTCCCTGGGCGACGATCCACGCGGTCTCGACCTGCCCGATCGCGGAGATGAGCGCGGCGTCGTCGATGGCTTCGGCCCCGCGCAGATCGCCGGGGGCGAAGAGGAAGCGGGTGTGGGCGGTGTCGGTCATTGCGTCAGTCCTCGTGGCCGGGGAATCGGAGGAAGGGGGTTTCCTCCTCACCCTGCAACCGTATGTCGAAGTGCAGCGATCCGTCAGCCCCTCGGGTGGCGATGAGGCGTGCGCGTTCGGATTCGTCGAGGGAGGACAGCAGCGGGTCGGCAGCCAGGGCCGCGGTGTCCTCGGGCAGATAGATCCGGGTGAACAGGCGGTTGAGCAGTCCGCGGGCGAAGATGACGACGCTGATGAACGGGGCCTTGCCGGCCTCGGTGGGGCCGGGGTTGACGGTGGAGAAGCTGAACTCGCCCTCGGGGTCGACGGCGGTGCGGCCGAAGCCGGTGAAGGTGAAGCCGTTGCGGCGCAGTGAGCCCGTGGCGCGGGGGACTTCGCCGTTCTCGTCGGGCTGCCAGATCTCGAGGATGGCATCGGGGACGGGTTCGCCGGCGCCGTCAAAGACGGTCCCGGTCAGCTGCACGGCGCGGGCCGATCCGGGCGGGACGAGCTCGTTGTCATGGTCGAAGGGCAGGGCATAGCCGTAGAACGGCCCGACGGTCTGGCCCGGGGTCGGCGTCAGGTCTGGGGTTGCGGTGAGATCAGTCATCGTCCTCTTCTTCCATCCAGGTCCGGTTGGCTCCGGTGAGCACGATGTCCCAGTTGTATCCCATGAGGAACTCGTGCTCGGTGATGTTGTGGTCATAGGTCGCCACCAGACGGTCACGGGCCTTCTGGTCGGTGATCGACTGGTAGATCGGGTCGAGAGCGAAGAGCGGATCGCCGGGGAAGTACATCTGGGTGATCATGCGCTGGGTGAACTCGGAGCCGAAGAGCGAGAAGTGGATGTGGGCCGGCCGCCAGGCATTGTGGTGGTTCTTCCACGGGTAGGGGCCGGGTTTGATCGTCGTGAACGAATAGGAGCCGTCATCGCCGGTGAGGGTGCGTCCGACGCCGGTGAAGTTCGGGTCGATCGGTGCCGGGTGCTGGTCGCGTTTGTGGATATAGCGCCCGGCCGAGTTCGCCTGCCAGATCTCGACGAGCTGATTGCGCACGGGACGACCTTCGCCGTCGAGGATGCGACCGGTCACGCGGATGCGCTCACCGATCGGTTCGCCGTCGGCCTGGATGGTCAGATCCGATTCGAGGGTGCCGATGTCGCGGTGTCCGAAGGCGGGGGAGAAGAGTTCGATCGTCTCCGGGTCGGTGTGGCGAGGGTCCTTCGTCGGGTGGCGCAGGATCGAGGACCGGTAGGGGCGGTAGTCCAGTCGCGGCTGGGTCTCCGGTTTCTTCCCGCCGGCGACCTCCTGCTTGTACTGCGTTTCGATGCCGTCGATCTCCTCCGACAGGGTCGCCTGGGATTCGGCGGCGTCGTCGGGGCCTTTCACGGCCTCAGCGATGACGGTCGGGGAATCGAACGCCTCGGTGGTCTCTTCGGGCTCCGAGGTCTGGTGCTGACTCATCGTCGAACCTTTCTTCGTCTCTTCGTCGGTTGACGTCGTTGTGGGGTCGGTGGGGGCGGTGAGGCCGGGTGGGGGAGCGGCTCAGCCGTGTGGCCAGCCGGTGTAGCACTCGGCGAGGTAACGGCGGCCGTGGTCGGAATCGAGGATGGACCCCAGCTCGCCGAGGCTGCGCTTCGTTTCGAAGGCATCCTGCGTTGGGTCGGTGTGGAGCATCCGGGTCATCTGGTAGGAGAAGTTCTGTGCTTTCCAGACCCGTTTGGTCGCGGTCTGGGAGTAGCCTGCCAGCGCCTCGGTGTCGGAGTCCTTGAGCGCCTTGATCAGGGCGGGGGCGAGCACAGCGACGTCGGCGAAGGCGAGGTTGAGGCCTTTCGCGCCGGTCGGCGGGACCGTGTGGGCGCTGTCGCCGGCGAGGAAGAGGGAGCCGTGCTGCATGGGTTCGGTCACGGCCGAGCGGAAGGGGAGCACAGTCTTGTCGAAGATCGGCCCGGTCTTGAGCTCGAAGCCGTCGGGGCCGTCGACGCGGGACTGGAGCTCGGTCCAGATCCGGTCATCGGACCAGTCGGCCACGTCGGTGTCGGGGGAGGCCTGGAAGTACATGCGCTGGACGTTCGAGCTGCGTTGGGAGATGAGCGCGAAGCCGCGTTCGGAGCGGGAGTAGATGAGCACTTCGTGACTGGGTGGGGCTTCGCAGAGGATGCCGAACCAGGCAAAGGGGTACTCGTGGAAGAAGCGCTGTCGGGTGCCCTCGGGGATCATCGAGCGGCAGGGGCCGCGGGAGCCGTCGGCGCCGACGACGTAGCGGGCTCGGATCGTCAGTTCCTCGCCGTCTGCGGTGGTGGCGGTGACCCAGGGACGTTCGGATTCGATATCGCCGAGGTGGGTGTCCGTGACCGAGTAGTAGATCGGTTCGCCCGTGCGTTCGCGGGCGGCGGCGAGGTCGACGAAGATCTCGTTCTGGGGGTAGAGCCAGACCGATTCGCCGGCGAGTTCCGGGAAGTCGAAGGGGTGGGAGACGCCGTTGACGCGGATGTCGATGCCGTCGTGGCGGTGTCCTTCGGTGTGGACGCGGGATTCGACGCCGGCGGCCTCGAGCATGCGCACGGATCCTGCTTCGAGGATTCCTGCGCGGTGGGTGTGGGCGATCTCGTCGCGGCTGCGATTGTCGATGACGACGGAATCGATGCCGGCGTTGTGCATCAGGTGCGCGAGCATGAGCCCCGCGGGTCCCGCGCCGACGATCGCGACGTCTGTCTGAAGTTCTGGCACCGTGGCCTCCTTGCCGTATCTCGTCTACTCAGTGTGCGCCGAGTCACTGACACGGCGCGACGACGTTCTCAATGAACGGGAAGCAGGGTCGAGGCGGGAGGGTTCAAGGTCGTGGTCAGCGGTGGGCTGGCCAATCGCTGGAGAGATATGCCTCTATCGCGCGGTTGCGGAAGGTGTAGATCCGTCCTCTTTCGATGATCTTGCGGTTGGTGTCCAATCGCTGTGCGATGGGCCCGATCTGGCTGGATCGCTCGAATCCCATGGCGAGGGCGATGTTCTTCAGGCTGCGGTCCTTGGGTGGAAGTTCGATCATCGCATCGAGCAGCTCGCGCTCTCTGCCCGGAAGGCGGTCGAGTATGCGCTCCACGTGACCTGCCGCCTCGTCGCGTGCCGCTTGTTGCCACCCTTTGAGCACCTGGTCTCGGGTGATCGCATCGGTGCTGCCCGCGTACCACGCCTTTTCGCCGGCGAGTTGAAAAAGGAAAGGCTCGCCTTTGCACAGTTCGAGTATTTCGTCTCGTGCGGAAGGCTCCAGCGTCACGCAGCGAATCCCGCCCTGATCGTCGGGCACTTCCCAGCCAGAGAGCACGAAAGGCTGCAGTGCCGCCTCAAGGTCAGAGTCGCCGAATGATTCGAGGGTAGTCGTTGCGAAGCGTCTGGCGAAGGTGGCGCCGCGTCTGGCCGAACTCATGTCGGCGAAGTCGGGCAGGCCCGTGAGGTAGACGGAAATCGGAAGGAGTCGATCAACGAGGCGCCCGCCGGGAACTCGCACTTGAACTTCGCGGGACATTGCGTCCCCCAGGGCTATGAGGAGCTGGGAGAGCATGTGCTCGTCGGCAATGTTCTGTACTTCGTCGATGTGGATCAGCACGACCACGTCGCCCTGATTCATGGCCGCGATACCTACCTCCACCAGGAGCTCGGTGAGCGATGTGAAGGGTTCGGGGCCCTCCGACTCGCGCAGGCTCAAACCGTACCCTTTGAGCGAGATCTGGGAGACGCGCTCGATCAGATCGCCGAGTCTCTTTTCTCTTGCGGTCGCCAACCCGGCAGTTTCCGCAAGCTTCAGGATTGCGTGCGCGACGACCTTCAAAGGATCGGCTTTCGAAGGGATGCGGAGTTGTCTGGTGACCCAGTCGCCGTGTGCGGCTGCATCGCCGGCGATCTTTGACAGAAGGCTGGATTTGCCGAGGCCTGGCTCACCGAGGATTGTTCGCCCTCGTTCCGGCAGGCCTGCGAGGCGTCGGGGCCTGACGATGTCGCTCCAGTCGCGGAGTTGGTCCTCACGGCCGGCCCAGACCGGAGGCACCACATCGGCGTGGGGACTGAATGGGCAATTCGTCGAAGTGCGCACGTTGTTAATATTAACAAGAATCGGGTGCGACGTTAATATTAACAGCTGCTGCTCGGGTCCCGTCGGACTAGCCGGGAATGGGATTCCTGGTCGCGCAAGGCTGCCACCCGGTTGACGCACATCGAATTGTTGAGCAAAATGGGCGGTTGTTGTGTTCGCCCGCGAACCTGCCGTGAAGAGAAAGCAGCTTAATGATCATCACCGGACTCATTGTCGGCCTTGTCCTCGGATTCGTCTTCCAGCGAGGACGTTTCTGTGTGACCGGTGCCTTCCGTGACCTCACCCTGACGGGAAACACGCGGTGGTTCTCCGCACTCATCGTGCTCATCGCCGTCCACTCCATCGGGCTCGTCCTGCTCAACAGCTTCGGCGTCATCAACCTCGAAGCGACGCCGTTCCCGTGGCTGGCCTCGATCGTCGGCGGACTGATCTTCGGCTTCTCCATGGTCTACGCCGGAGGCTGTGCGACGGGCACCTACTACCGGGCCGGTGAAGGACTCGTCGGCAGCTGGTTCGCCCTGATCTTCTACGCGCTGTTCTCCGCCGTCATGAAGCTCGGCCCCGCCGCAGGCTTCACCGAGGGAATCCGCTCGATCACCCTGGGCAACGGCAGCCTGCAGGCGACCACGGGGCTGAGCCCATGGGTCTTCGTCGCCATCATCTCGGCGATCGCCATCTGGCTGACCGTCCACCACACCCGCAAGCTCAAGGCCCCTATGGCCACCCTGCCCCCGCGCAAGACCGGTCTGGCACACCTGCTCACCGAGAAGCGCTGGAACCCCTTCGCCACGGCCGTGGTCATCGGCATCATCGCCACGATCGCCTGGCCGCTCTCGGCCGCCACGGGACGCAACTCAGGTCTGGGCATCACGACCCCCTCGGCGCACCTCGTCGGCTACCTGAGCACCGGAGACACGAAGCTCATCGACTGGGGCGTCATGCTCGTCATCGGCATCCTCGTCGGCTCCTTCATCGCCGCGAAGGCGTCCGGTGAGTTCCGAATCCGCGTGCCGGACAAGGGCACGATCATCAAGTCGATCATCGGCGGCGTCGGCATGGGCGTCGGCGCGGCCATCGCAGGCGGCTGCACCGTCGGCAACGCCATGGTCTCGACCGCACAGTTCGAATACCAGGGCTGGGTGTCGATGGTCTTCATGATCGTCGGCTCCGGAATCGCCGCCAAGGTCTCCATCAAACCCAAGAAGTCGCAGGTCGCAGCACCCGCGGCGGAAAGCAGGACTGTATGAAGCAAGTACTCGAAACCGACGGCCAGGTCTGCCCCTTCCCGCTCGTCGAAGCCAAGGACGCGATGACCGGTCTGGAGGCCGGCGATGAACTCGTCATCAACTTCGACTGCACCCAAGCCACCGAGGCGATCCCGCAGTGGGCCGCCGAGAACGGCTACCCCGTGACCCACTTCGACCGGGTCACCGACGCCAGCTGGACCATCACCGTCCAGAAGGCCTGACCTCGAAGGCCTGACCCAACCAGGCCCACCACCTACAGCCTCACGATCGTCTCCGCACCATCGGCGACGGTCAGCCGCATGATCGTGTTCTGCTCGATGAGACTCCATCCCTTGTGTTCGAGTCCCGAGGAGGACACGATCATTGCGTTGTCGGGCGTCCGCTGCCAACTCATCCGGTAGTAGTGGTCGTGATGATCGGGCGGCAGAGGTCCCTGCAGATAGGGCACCTGGGTCCCGGCCGTGGCATGGACGACGATCATCTCCTCGGTGGTCAGGAAGAGCAGATTGATGCCAGGGTGATCGAAGTCCGCGCGCAGCATCCGCACCGTCGAAGTCACCGCATCGAGCAGTGACTTGCCGAGGCGCAGGTCCCTTAAGACGAGGGCGAAGACGATCGCCGAATCCGTTGTCCCACCCACCTCGTCGACCTCGGCGACGGTCACATATTCGCGCAGCCGCTCGATCGGATGCACCGAGCCGTTGTGCGCCATCGCCACACCGTCGGCGAGGAACGGGTGCGTGTTCTCCTCGAGGTCGGCCAAGCCCGTCGTCGCCATCCGCAGATGGCAGATCCGCCCCTCCACCGCTTCCGCATCCAACGCGCGGGTCAGCCGGGGATCGTCGGCACCTTCGGTGGGCGTGCGGAACCGCGCGACCGCCTCGGCGTCGGTGTCGATCCATGCCGTGCCCCACCCGTCATCGTGGACCGATCCCATCGACTGCCACTGACGGCACTCATCAGCACCGATGAGGTCAGCGGCCGTGGTCGGGGTGGGGGAGATGAAACCGAGCAGCCTGCACATGCGCCCTCCTTCGCTCTGACCTCAGGCTACGCCCGAAACGGTGGGCAATGTCAGTGCCGATGTCTAGACTCGAGGCATGAAGATCACGGTACTCGAAGGCGATATCACCGAGGTGGCCGTCGACGCGATCGTCAATGCCGCGAATTCGTCTCTGCTCGGAGGCGGCGGGGTCGACGGAGCCATCCATCGCGCGGCTGGTCCCGCGCTGCTCGAGGCCTGCCGGGAGGTCCGGCAGACCACCCATGTGCGCGGTCTCCCGCCCGGTCAGGCGGTGGCCACCTCGGCAGGGGATCTGCCCGCCCGCTGGGTCATCCACACGGTCGGACCGAACCGGAACGCGGGTGAGGCCGATCCCGAGATCCTCGAATCCTGCTTCGAATCGAGCCTCAACCTCGCCGAGGAGGTCGGTGCCACCTCGATCGCGTTCCCTGCGATCGGCGGCGGGGTCTACGGATGGTCAGCCAGGGATGTCGCCGAGGCGGCCCACAGCGTCATCGTCGACGGACGGTCCCGCGACCGCTGGGAATCGATCGCCGAAGTCCAGTTCGTCCTCTTCAGCGATCAGATGACGAGCGTGTTCTGCCAGGTCTTCGACCACGACCAGTGGTGATGACATGAAGGTCAACAGGGTCATCCCGGACATCACCGTCGACGACATCGCGGCGGCGCGAGAATTCTATGCAGGCTTCCTCGGTCTGAGCAGTGAAGAGTTCAATCTCGGCTGGGTCGCGCGCTTCACCTCCCCGGACACCGGTGCGAGCGTGCAGGTGCTCACCGCCGATGCCACAGGGCAGACGAACCCCGTGGCCTCGGTGCTCGTCGACGATGTGGATGCCGCTTACGCCGAGGCCAAGGAGCAGGGCATCGAGATCGTCCACCCGCTCACTCACGAGGAGTGGGGCGTGAGGCGATTCTTCGTTCGGGCGCCCGACGGCAGCGTGTTCAACATCGTCGCGCACCCGGAGTGACCGCGCGCCCCCAGTGACCGGGAACCTCGATGACCCTCCGGCGTTCACGCCGCCGTGTGACGCACCCTGTGCACGAGCGACACCGTCAGCGCGGCGATTGCGCAGCCGAGCGCGATGAGCAGCGGGGTCCCGGAGATGATCGCCTCGACGACAAGTTCGGGTCCGGTCTGGAGTATCGGACCGACGACCTTGACGAGGAGGAACCCGAGGACTCCGAGAAGCAGGAAGAACGCCGCGCTCTTCCCGAGGCGGACCTGCAGGCTCTTGAGCGTGCCGTTGACGTTGTACCGGCTCATCACCGATCACCTTCGATTTCGACTATGGTCCAAACTCTTTGGGCTCTGCTTTGACGCTACTCCCGCAAACCGGGGAGGTCCTGGGCGATCGACGGATGTTCGATGAGAGCCGGCCTCGCTCAGCGCGGTGACCGACCGCCGGGGCGCACCAGCCCGGTCTCATAGGCGAGGACGATGAGGGCGGCACGGTCCCGAGCATCGAGGCGGGTGAGCAGCCGACTGACGTAGGTGCGAGCCGTGGCCGGGCTGAGGAACAGCTCCGCGGCGATCTCATCATTGGTCAGGCCGCGTCCGATGCCGCTGAGCACCTCGACCTCACGTTCGGTCAGCCCCTCGAGACCGCGATCGTCGGCGGCAGAAGGGCCGCCCTCCGCGACGGCCCGCATGACCGCGGCGGTGACCGACGGCGACAGCAGCGCATCACCGGCCGCGACGGTGCGGATCGCGCCACGCAGATCGTCGGCGGAGACGTCCTTGAGCAGGTAGCCGGCGGCACCGGTCCGGATCGCAGCGAACACGTTCTCATCCTCGTCGAACGTGGTGAGCATGAGCACCCTCACTCCGTCGAGCTCGGCATCGGAGACGATCGCCCCAGTCGCTTCGATCCCGTCCATGACCGGCATGCGGATATCCATGAGCACGATATCGGGACGCAGCTCGCGCACAAAGGACAGGCCCGCCCGGCCATCGGCCGCCTCGGCGATGACGATGATGTCCCCATCACGTTCGGCCAGGGGCCGCAGGCCCGCCCGGACGAGTTCCTGATCATCGACGAGGACGACGCGGATCGGCTCGGTCATGATTCGTCCCCACCGTGGACCGGCAGATGCGCGGTCACCGCGAAGCCGCCCTCGGTCCTGCCTGCGCGGAGGCGGCCGCCGAGGAGGTCCGCCCGTTCCTGCATCCCGCGGATGCCCGCACCCGGACGCGTCTCCTCTGAGATCTCAGGCGACCCACCCGGTCCGTCATCGATGATCGAAACGACGAGCTCCCCGCGGCTTAACTGCGCCGTGACCTCGGCGGACGTCGCGCCGGAGTGCCGCAGCACATTCGTCAGCGATTCCTGAACGATCCGGAACGCCGCCGCATCGACTGCTCGAGGCAACGACGCAGGATCGACGTCGACAGCGACGTCAAGATCGACTCCTGCTGCTCGGGCAGCGTCGACGACGGTTGCCACCGAGGCCAATCCCAGCGCCGAGGCGGGACCTCCGAATCCGTCCTCCCTGGACTCCTCCCGCAGAACCTTGACCGTACGACGCAGCTCCCGCAGCGCCTCGGAGGTGGCATCGCGGACCCGTTCGAGTGCGGCAGTCCGGTCGTCGGGGTCCTCGGCTTCAGCCGCCACCGAGGTGTGCAGGGAAGCCACGGACAAGGTGTGGCCGATCGTGTCGTGGAGGTCTCGGGCGATGCGCACGCGTTCGGACTGCATGTGCGCCTCGGCGGCCCGGGACTCTTCGGCGGCGGTGAGTGCGGCAATCCGTTCTGACTGGGCGCGGGTCTCCCGGACGAGCCGGACCACGGACCCCAGCGCGATGGCCGCTGCGGCCAGGGCGAGTTCGGTGACGAAACCGTAGCCGGTCAGATGCGCCCGCGGGTCGACATCGTCGAACCGGTAGAACGTTGACACAGCCACGAGGACGGCGGCCCCGATGACCGCCCAGGAGGTGCGGCGCACATCGGCGGTGGAATAGAGGACGCCGACAGCGGGCAGAACCATGCCGATCGGTGGGAGGCCGAGGGCGTAGTAGACGAAGATCCCGAGCACCGTCACCGCCAGCACAATCAGCGGCAGCCGACGGCGCAGAAGCAGCACCGCACCGAAGCCGAGTGCCCACGCGAAACCGGGGACTGGGGAGGAACCGGCGTCATCAGCGGCAATGACGAGGGAGATCACCAGTGTCACCGCGACGGCCAGGGAAGCATCGGTCAGGCGGGGTTCGACGCGCTCGCGCACGCTTCCCCGCACCTCCGACTCAGCTGCACCCATGATTCCAGAATACGGAGCTTTCGCTCATGACGCAGTCGTGCACAGGCGATCAACAGGTCGCCTGCAGGCGATCGGGCGCTCGCCTCGGGGAGGTCGGCAGTGACGCTTCGGGGCCGATGTGCCGGAACCCGCCGAAGACGAGAGTTGAGGGCATGAATACGACAACTCATGCGAAACGCCCCCTGTCCTGGCCCCTCATCGTCGGTCTGTCCTCCCTCGCGCTGCTGTGGCCGCTGACCGGACTGTGGCCCATCCTCGGCGAGGGACCCGTCCGCGCGTTCACCCTGCTCGGTCTCACCGGTGCGGTGTGGATCGGGACTGTCGGCTTCGCGCGGATCGCCCGGCCCGTGCTCACCCTGACGATCTGCGGTGCGGCACACGGGGTCCTCACCCTCGCCCTCGGCGGTCTGCTCGCCGGCACCGGAGCGATCGGCGCCGGTCCCGCCATGCTCATGGCGTTCATCCCCAGTCTGGCGATGGGTGCCGGAGTCGGCGCTCTGGCCGGTCTGGCGGCCGCGGGCATCCAGGCGATGCTCGGTCGGCGGGAGGAACGATGAGACCGCGCAGGACCGTTGCGGTTGCGGCCGTCTCACTGGTCGTCGCGGTCGGTCTGGCTGCGTGCGGAGTCTCGACCACCTCGGTGACGGAGGCGGAGTTCACGAACGAACTGGCCATTCCACCGTTGGCCGATTCGCACGTCGAAGATGGGGTGCGGACCTTCGACCTCACCGCGCAGACCGGGACGACACAATTCCCCGGTCAGGACGGACCGACCAAGACCTGGGGGTTCAACAGTGCATTTCCCGGTCCGACCCTGCGGGCCGAGCGCGGAGAGAAGGTCGCCGTGAACGTCGAGAATGCACTGCCCGAAGCCACCAGTGTGCACTGGCACGGCATGCACCTGCCGGCCGAGATGGACGGCGGACCGCATCAGATGATCGAGTCCGGGGCGACGTGGACGCCGCAGTGGACGATCGACCAACCCGCGGCGAGCCTCTGGTACCACCCGCACCCGCACGGGCAGACCGAGGACCACGTGTATCAGGGGTTGGCGGGAATGGTCATCCTCGATGACGACGCCAGCACCGAGGCGGATCTTCCACACGAATACGGAGTCGACGACCTCCCGCTCATCGTCCAGGACAAGTCGTTCACCGGCGACTCCGAACTCGAACTCTCCCATGACGGGGCCGAACCCGGAATGCTCGGCGACACCGCCATGGTCAACGGAACCATCGGCGGGGTGCAGGAAGTGACGTCGGAGAAGGTGCGGCTGCGCCTGCTCAACGGGTCGACAGCACGGACCTACGCGTTCGAGATCCCCGACCGGACGATGGACCTCATCGCCGGTGACGGCGGGCTCCTCGACGAACCCGCCGAGGTGGACCGGCTCCGGCTGGCGCCGGGGGAGCGCGCCGAGGTGGTCGTGGACTTCACCGCGGGTGAGACGGTCCGGCTGCGCTCGGCAGAAGTCGACCTCGGCGGGGTGGCGGTGCCTGCGACGATGGGCGGCAACGACTCCTTCGACGTCCTCGAATTCCGAGCTGCGAAGACACTGACCCCTTCGCCCGAACCCGCATGGTCGTCGTCCGAGCACGCTGACCATGATGCCCTGGACGAGGCCGATGCGGTCAAGACTCGGACATTCGAGCTCGAAGAGAGGGAGATCAACGGGGAACGGATGGACATGAACCGTATCGACGAAATCGTCCATGTCGGTGATACGGAGGTGTGGGAGGTGCGCAGCAGGCAGCCGATCCCGCACAGCTTCCACGTCCATGACGTGCAGTTCGAGGTGCTCGACGTCGATGGCGAAGCACCACCGGTGGAGATGAGCGGGCGCAAAGACACGATCTACCTCGAACCGAACCGCGACTACCGTCTGCTCATGCGCTTCGAGGACTATACGAACCCGCATCTGCCGTAAATGTACCACTGCCACATGCTGCTGCACGAAGACGAGGGGATGATGGGGCAGTTCGTCGTCATCGACCCGGACCAGGAGAGTGAGGTCGGGGTGCCGGGAGCCTCCGAGGGAGGCGGGCACGAGCACTGAGCTGGGTCAGATGAGCCCCGCCGCGAATCCGCGGGCGTAGGCGTCGACGAGGTCAGCGGCCATCGCCGAGCGCATCTGCCGGATGAGCAGCCGCCGCTGGACAGGTTCGCCGAGGATGTCGAGCACTTTCTGACCGTCAGGCGGGGCGAACGGTCGGGCCGCGATCTTCGCACAGTGATAGCTTGCGGCCGCGACGATGTCGGCGTCGGTGGCCTCGAGAGCTTCGTCATCGTTCCACACATCGTCATCGAAAGGACTTTCGGACAGCGCATTGAGAATGGTCGCGAGGTCGATGGCATCCTTGGGGTTGTCCTCGTGGCGCTCACTCCAGGCGAGGATCTTCAGCGCGGTCAGCGCGGCCGGAGACGCGACCTGCACCACGGTTCCCTTCGGCAGCCGTACCGTCACCGATGTCGCATGGGCCTCTGCAATCCCGGTGGCGTCGAAGACGGAGCCATCCGAGAAAGTCACCGCTCGGCCGACCTCGTTGCCGCCGAAGGGAATGACATCGATCTCGACGCCGAGCACTGTGAATTTGTGCGGTGCGCTGCCCTTGCGGGCAAGCACCTGGGTGAGCGCGCGAAAATGGTCGTCGTCGCGGACTGCGACTGCGATGTCGATGTCCTTCGTAGCGCGGACAGGGGCGGTGCGCTGTTGAGAATGGATGACGAGGTCGCGGGCTGCGGCACCGATGACGAGGAACTCGACGCCCACAGTCCGGCAGGCCGCTGCGAGTTCCCGGAGGACGTCCTCGGGAACCGGCACATCTTCGTGCCCAGCGAGGTCGATCATCGCTCACCGTGTGCGAATTCGGCGCTGATCTCGTCGGTGCGCGGATCGTCTTCGAGCAGCAGATCGGCACGGATGAGGAGCCTGGGAACGGTATGGTCCACCGTGGGAACCGGCGGGGTTCGCCACAGTGCCGGGCGGAGCCGGATCGTCCCGTGCTCATCCTTGCGCAGCCGCCCCCGGCGGATGAGTTCTCTGCGCGCGCGGTCGTCGGTGTCGACGTGGATGAGCGCGGTCGCCGGGCGAATCGGCGCCCCGAGTCGGGCGGCGGCAACTTCAGAGCCGAAGAGCGCGCCCTCAGGCAGGACAGCGTCGAGCACGTCGTTGGGGGTGGCCCACAGGTCACTGGTGAAGCGCTCCTCCGGCCAGGCCGTCGGCTGCTGGGCCGAGTATGCGGAGATCCATTCACGTTCGAGTGCATCTCGCCGCAGCAGGTTGTTGCGCTTGCCTTCCACCATGGGCGGTGTGCGATCGCGCAGTGCTCGAAGGACGCGGTTGACTGTGCCCAGCGATGTTCCCGAAGTCTCAGCGAGTGCTCGCTGGGCGGGAGTGGTGCCGAAGTGCTCGGCCGACGCCAAGAGTGCGAAGGTCACGGGAAGTCCTGCGCGTGTGAATGGGGCCGCAGCGCTGGGGGTCGAAGTCGGGCCGGCGGCGCGGCGACCGCGGATCTCAATGACGATCCCGCTGCTGCGCAGCGAGGCATTCCCCGCCGAGTCCACAAAGCCGCCCCAGCCGCGTTCGCGCAGCTGACCGGCTCGTGCGTCGGACACGCGCTCGGTGATGAGGATCGTTCGCTCGTCATGGGGGAGGAGGGTGATGTCCGATGCATTCACCGTGGCAGCGGCGATCGCCGGGAACGGGTGCTGGTCGTGTCCGTCGTCGATGGTGAGCGTACCGGGGACAGCTCGTCCGAGATCACCTGCGTGCGCCGACCAACTGGCACGCAGACCCGCCTCGGCGAGTTCGTTGACGGCGTGCGCGACGAACGCCGGGGTGTCACGAACCCTGTGTTCAATGATCGACATATGTTCATGATAGTTGAACATTGCCGAATATTGAACACAGGGTGCGCGGGCGATCAGTCACTCACACCGCGGTGTAGCCGCCGTCGATGAGGTAGTAGGCGCCGGTGACGAACGAGGCGTCATCGGAGAGCAGGAAGCTCACGACCTTCGCGACCTCCTCGGCGGTGCCCAAACGGCCGAGCGGATGCTTGGCCTTGAGGCCCTCGATGACTTCGGCGTCGAGGCTCGATTCGAGCAGCGGGGTCGTGATGTAGCCGGGGCCGACGGCATTGATGCGCAGGCCGTCGGCGCCGTATTCGGCGGCGGCGTTCTTCGTGATGCCGACGACACCGTGCTTGGCGGCGGTGTAGGCGCCGTTGTTGATCGCGGCGACGGTTCCATGGACGGAGGCCATGTTGACGATCGCGGAGTCCTTCGCGCCTGTCTTGAGCATGGCCGGGATCTGGAATCGCATTCCGTAGAGGACCCCGTTGAGGTTGACGTCGATGACCTTGTCCCAGGATTCGAGGTCGGTCTCTCCTGCCGGGAGCTGTTTGCCGCCGATGCCGGCGTTGTTCACCGCGAAGTTGAGGCCGCCGTAGGTGTCGACTGCGTGCTGGACGACCTTTTCGGAGTCTTCCTTCGAGCTCGTGTCCTGTTGGATCGCCGAGGCGGTTCCGTCGGAATCTGTGA
This sequence comes from Brevibacterium spongiae, assembly GCF_026168515.1. Taxonomy (NCBI): domain Bacteria; kingdom Bacillati; phylum Actinomycetota; class Actinomycetes; order Micrococcales; family Brevibacteriaceae; genus Brevibacterium; species Brevibacterium spongiae. The sequence continues at coordinate 980,715 of NZ_CP093443.1, forward strand.
TCTCGTCGGCGACGCGCTGAGCGGCGTCGAGGTTGATGTCGGTGATGACAACCTTGGCGCCCTTCGAGGCGAGGTCCTTGGAGATCGCCTCTCCGAGTCCTGATCCGCCGCCGGTGACGAGTGCGACCTTATCCGTGAAATCTGCCATGGTGGTGACCTTCTTTCTCGAAAATCTGCGGAGCCCAGCTGATGTGGCCCTCACCAGGAACAACAGCGGAAAGTCGGGATGCATTCCGCTCCGTGCGGGACTGTTCGGTCACTCGGAGCATTGATTGTCAGTCCGAAACGGTGGTTCACTGGTTGCATTCTGCAATCAGATTTCTCGTTCAACGATTCGAGGGGGAGCAATGGGAAAAGTGGCATGGGGTTTCACCGCCTCGATCGACGGGTTCATCGCCGGACCGGAGCACGATATGTCGTGGCTCTCGGCCTCGGAGCCCAACGCCGAAGGCACCACCGAGGACATGGCCTCGAAGGTCGCAATCATCATCTCCGGCCGGCGCGGCTACGACGCGGCCAAGGCACAGGCCGACGAACGCGACGAACTGACCTCGGAACCCTACGGAGGTGCGTGGTCGGGGACGGAATTCATCCTCACCCACCGTCCCGAGGAGCTCGCCGGAGACACCTCGGTGACGGCATTGAATTGCACCATCACTGAGGCGATCGAGCAGGCCCGGGCCATCGCCGGTGATCGTGACATCCAGATCATCAGCGCCGATATCGCCCGGCAGGCCCTCGAAGTCGACCTCATCGACGAACTCCAGGTCTACGTCGCTCCGGTCTTCCTCGGCGACGGCACCAGGATCTTCGACGTCCCCGGCGGCAGGCGCGTCGATTGGGAGCTCGAGACGATCGATGAGGCGAACGCGCGCAGCTTCGGGCGCACGTACCGTCCGAAACGTCGGTGATAACTCAGCTCTCGCGTCGGCTGAGTTCGAAGAGGATCCGCAGAGCCTCCTCGTCGAAGTCCTCACCGGAGTCGATGTCCGGGGCACCTTCGCGGACCTCCGAGTGGAGCTGCTCCATCCGCCGGTCGAGCTGGTCGGAGGCCGCAGCCGCCTCGGTGAGTTCAGCGATGAGCCGATCGGGGACATCTCCGTCGAACTTGTAATGGATCTTGTGCTCGAGGCTCGCCCAGAAATCCATCGCGATCGTGCGGATCTGCACCTCGCAGATCACCGGGACCGGGCCGCCGTGGAGGAACACGGGCACCTCGAGGATCGCGTGCAGGCTGCGGTAGCCGTTGGGCTTCGGGTTCGCGATGTAGTCCTTGATCTCCACGACCCGGATATCGTCCTGGGCCGTGAGCAGCTCGAGCACATGATAGGTGTCGGCGACGAAGCTGCAGGTGATGCGGATGCCGGCGATGTCCGTGATCTTCCGGCGGATGACATCGACATCGAGCGGCAGGCCCCGACGATGGACCTTCTCCAGCAGACTGCGCGGGGACTTCACACGAGAGGAGATGTGCTCGATCGGGTTGTAGCTGTGGGTATGGGCCGACTCTTCACGCAGGATCGCAAGCTTCGTGAGCACCTCGTTGACGACGAACCGGTGATGCATGAGCATCCTCGAGAAGTCCTGCCGCAGAGTGCGGATGCTCTCGATCTGGTGCGGCGACAGCGCCGTGTCCTCTGCCTTCATGTCTCTCCCGGTCTCCATCGTGCGATCAGTCTATCGAGCCGAGGCGCCGCCCCGAATCCGGCTTCGGTGCAGCACTCACACCCTGTTCTGCGTCAGTGCCGGGATGTACTGTTCTGACATGTGCAGAAACATTCGAACCCTCCATAATTTCGAACCCGCCGCGACGTCAGAGGAGGTCGACGCCGCAGCCCTGCAGTACGTGCGCAAGATCGCCGGGACGACGAAACCCTCTCAAGCCAATGCCGAAGCCTTCGACACCGCCGTCGCCGAGATTGCCCACGCCACCCAGCACCTCCTCGACGCATTGGTCACGAACGCCCCGCCGAAGAACCGTGAGGTCGAAGCCGAGAAGCGACGAGCCAGATTCGCCGCCCGCGCATGACGATCACCGGCCTCGTCCTCACGGGTCTCGCCGCGGTCCTGCACGTCTTCATCTTCTACCTGGAATCCGTGGCCTGGACGAGTCCCCGCGCCCGCGCGACCTTCGGCACCACCGAGGCGGAAGCCGAAGCGACGAAATCCCTGGCCTTCAACCAGGGCTTCTACAACCTGTTCCTCGCGCTCGCAGTGTTCATCGGCATCATCGTTTTCGCGGCAGGCTCAACCCAGGTCGGGCTCACCCTCGTCTTCGTCGGGGCCGGGTCGATGCTCGCCGCCGCCCTCGTCCTCGCCCTGTCGAGTCCCGAGCTCATCGCCTCCGCACTCAAACAGGGAACGCTGCCCCTCCTCGGCGTGGCCTGCCTGCTCGTCGGGGTGCTGATCTGAGTTCGACTGAAGTCTGTCAGACGATGACACGGTCATCGTTGGCGAGGTCCTGAGTGATCCTCGCCGAGGCGGTCCGCAGCGCCCGCATGATCGCGGGCACTCCTTTCTTGTGCTCCGAATCGATGACGACGCCGAGACCGGCGATCGCCAGCCCGCCGGCGTCGAAGACCGGAACCGTGATGCCCGTCGTGCCCTCATCGATATGCCCGGAGAGCTCAGCGAAATGATGCGAACGGATCGAGGTGAACATCCTGCGCAGCGCGGCGGGATCCGTCGTCGTCTTCTCCGTGATCGCTGTCAGGGGTCCCCGCAGATAGGCCTCCCGCACGTGCTTGGGCGCATAGGCCAAGAGCACGAGACCACACGAGGAGGCATGCGCCGGCAGACGGCCGGCCGTCTTCGACCGGTGGATGACCGCATTCGGAGCCGACATCCGCTCGATGATGAGCACCTCCCGCTCCCGCAGGATCCCCAGCTGAGTGTTCTCGCCGACGAATTCGTGCACGGCCATCATGTGCGGCCTGGCCACCGAGGCGAGCCCGACGGCATCGGAGGCGCGATTCGACAGCTCCCACATCCCCACGCCGATCCGGATCCGCCCGGTCGGGTCGCGCTGCAGCAGGTCATGACGCATCATGTCGCCGACCAGGCGGTACGCCGTGGACTTCGGCAGCTCGGCGCGTTCGGCGATCTCCTCGGCGCTGAGGCTCTGGTGATCGGGGTCGAACGATGCGAGCACGCGGACGAGGCGATCGATCATCGAGTCGCCGGACTTGGAGTTCGCCATGCCCGGATTCTAGCCGTTCCGCAGCAAACTTCTCAATGAATGGGACGATGATGGCCCCTCGTGTCCTCTGTCACTAATGTGGCGAGAGGTGCGCCACAGTCCGTGATCGACTGTGCCCGCAGAACCACCACTTCAAGGAGCATCACGTCGATGACGACAGTCACGGTCCGCCAAGCAGTCCACGAACTCATGACCTTCCATGGGATGACCACAATGTTCGGCAACCCCGGTTCCAATGAGCTGCCGTTCCTCAAGGATCTGCCCGCCCGCTACATCCTCGGCCTCCACGAAGCCACAGTCGTGGCCATGGCTGACGGCTATTCGATGATCACGAATCGGCCCACACTCATCAACCTCCACGCCGCCTCCGGGACAGGCAACGGACTCGGAGCGCTGACGAACTCCGCGATCTCGAAGTCGAAGCTCGTCATCACCGCCGGTCAGCAGGTCCGCGACATGATCGGCCCCGAGGTCATGCTCGCCAATGTGCAGGCCGCGAAACTCGCCGAACCCCTCGTCCACCAATCGCTCGAACCCCTGAGCGCTCATGACGTTCCCCGCGCATTCTCGCAATCCGTCTTCGCCGCCGAAGACGGTCCCGTCTACCTCTCCGTGCCCTACGACGACTGGGACGCCGAGGTGCCGGCCGAGCGGATCCGCCAACTCTCCCGCCACGTCGCCACCGCCCGCACCGTCGACCCGGAAGCGATCGCCGAACTCGCGGGCAAGCTGCGCAGCGCCGAGGCACCTGTCCTCGTCCTCGGCCCCGAGGTCGACGACGAGCGCGTCTGGGCCACGACCATCGCCCTCGCCGAGGCGCTCGACCTCCCCGTCTGGGCAGCCCCATCGTTGGCGCGACTGCCGTTTCCCAACCACCACCCGAACTTCCGCGGAGTCCTGCCCGCCGGCATCGCCCCGATCGGCGAGATCCTCGGTGCCCATGACCTCGCCCTCGTCATCGGGGCACCGGTGTTCCGCTACCACCAGTGGCAGCCGGGACTGTACCTGCCCGAGACCACCGAACTCATCCAGATCGGCGAGGACACCGCAGCCGCCGCCCGCGCTCCCTTCGGCGACGCCCTCATCGCCGACCCTGTCGAGACGATCCTCGCTCTCGCAGCATCCCTCGATGTCGCGACCGTGGCGGATTCCGATCCGACCGCCACGGATTCCGACTCAGGCGTTATGGCACCGGAACGGGCCATCCCCGGTCCGGCCGCCTCGGCGAGCGATGGGGTCCTCCACCCCGAGGAGGTCTTCGCGGGCCTGCGCGAGACGATGCCGGGCGACACCCGCTACGTCGTCGAATCCACCTCGACGAACGCGGCCTTCTGGGCGCAGATGGACCTGCGCCTGCCCGGCTCCTACTTCTTCCCGGCCTCCGGCGGACTCGGGTGGGGACTGCCCGCGTCGATGGGCGTGGCCCTGGCCGACCCCGAGCGTCCCGTCGTCGCGATCATCGGCGACGGCTCCGCCCACTACTCGATCTCCGCCCTGCGCACGGCAGTGGAGGAGAACATCGGCGTCATCATCGTCCTGCTGCGCAACGGCACCTACGGCGCACTCGACTGGTTCGCGGACATGCTCGGCGTCGACAAGGCGCCCGGTCTCGACCTCGGCGAGGTCGACTTCGTCTCCATCGCGACCGGCTACGGAATGCACGCCGCCCACGCCGCCACCACAGCAGAATTCGCCTCCCAGCTGACCGCAGCGCAGGAGCGCAGCGTCCGCGGGCAGGCGAGCCTCATCGAAGTGAACACCGAAAAGACACGCCCCGAGAAGAAGTGAGGACACGACCATGACCGACAGCAGTTTCCTGGGAACCGACTGGCACGAGAAGATCTTCACCGGCATCTGGACCGCCGGGAACGGCGAGGCCTATGACGTCGTCGAACCCGCGACGGGGGAGACCCTCGGCCGCCTCGGCGCGGCCAGTGCTGATGACGTCAACGCCGCCGCCACCAGCGCGGCCGCCGCACAGAAGGAATGGGCCCGCACAACTCCGGCCGAACGCGCCGCCGTGCTGCGCCGCGCCGGAGCCCTGTGGGCCGAACACGCCGAGGAGCTGAGCGACTGGATCATCCGGGAAGCCGGCTCCATCCCGGCCAAAGCAGGCCTCGAGATCAGCTCCGCCGAACAGATCTGCTACGAATCGTCCGCCCTGCCCAGCCATCCGAAAGGACAGGTGCTCACCTCGAACGAACCCCGCTGGTCGTTCGCCCGCCGCGTGCCGGCCGGGGTCGTCTCCGTCATCGCCCCGTTCAACTTCCCGCTCATCCTCGGCATCCGCTCGGTCGCCCCGGCGCTGGCCCTGGGCAACGCTGTCCTGCTCAAACCTGACCCCCGTACCGCCGTGTGCGCGGGAGTGTCCATTGCGAGGATCTTCGCCGAGGCGGGACTGCCCGAAGGCGTCCTCCAGGTCCTGCCCGGCGGGCTCGACGCCGGTGAGGCCGTCGTCGCCGCCCCCGAGGTCTCCGTCATCTCCTTCACCGGTTCGACCGCGGCCGGACGCAAGGTCGGGGAGGCCGCCGGTCGCCTCCTCAAACGCTGCCACCTCGAACTCGGGGGAAACAATGCGCTCGTCGTCCTGCCCGGGGCCGAGGTCGGTCCGGCCTCCTCGGCGGGTGCTTTCGGATCGTGGATGCACCAGGGCCAGATCTGCATGACCACCGGCCGTCACATCGTCCACGAATCGATCGTCGACGACTATGTCGAGCAGCTGGCTGAACGCGCCCGGAACCTGCCTGTCGGCAATCCCGCCACCGAGGAGGTCGCGATCGGGCCGATCATCGACGAGAAGCAGCGCACCCACGTCCGCGACATCCTCGACAAGGCCACCGCCGACGGGGCCCGCCTCGTCGCCGGGGGAGCAGGAGAGGGTGCCTTCATCCCGCCCACGGTGCTCACCGACCTGAGCCCGTCGAACCCGGCCTGGACGCAGGAGATCTTCGGACCCGTGGCCCCGGTGGCGACCTTCTCCACTCTCGAGGAGGCCGCCGAGATGGTCAACGCCAGCGAATACGGACTGTCCTTGGGCATCCTCGGCGATGTGGGCATGGCCATGGACCTGGCCGACCTCGTCGACACGGGCAAGGTCCACATCAACGAACAGACCGTCTCCGATGAGGCCAACGTCCCCTTCGGCGGGATGAAGGACTCCGGCAACGGTTCGCGCTTCGGCGGTGCCGAAGCCAATATCGAAGCCTTCACCGAAACCCAGTGGGTGACGATGCGCTCGACGATCGCGCCGTACCCGTTCTGATACCTGCCCTTCCCAGTCACGACACCACCTGATCCGGAGACACCGATGTCCTCATCCGCCCCGTCCGTGCCCATGCCCGCCGTCACCCCGGCGGGCAGGTGGCCGGCCGTCCTCTGCTGGCTCGCCGTCGCCCTGGAGGGCTTCGATCTCGTCGTCCTCGGCGCGGTCATCCCCGAGCTGCTCGCCACGCAGGCACTCGGCTTCACCCCCGAGGCGGCCACCCTCGTGGCCACGCTCAGCCTCGTCGGCGTGGGCCTCGGTGCCGTCGCCGTCGGACCCGTCGTCGACCGGATCGGGCGGCGATGGGCGATCATCGCCTGCGTCATCGGCTTCAGCATCTTCACCCTGCTCGTCGCCTTCGCCCCGAGCGTCGCGCTGTTCACGACGTTCCGGTTCATCGCCGGAATCTTCCTCGGTGCCGTGATGCCCAGTGCCCTGGCCTACATCAGCGAATACAACAAGTCCGGCAAGACCGGCAAGGCCACGACCCTGACGATGACCGGCTACCACGCGGGAGCCGTCGCGATCTCCCTGCTCGCCGTCGCCTACTCCCACAACTGGCACCTGCTCTTCATCGCCGGCGGAGTCGCGGGACTGCTCATGGTTCCGCTCCTCATCTGGAAGCTGCCCGAATCCGAGGCGTTCCTCATCGCTCAGCAGATCAAGAAGAACCCTGCGGCCGCCTCGGCGACGGTGGGCGACGACGTCGATCCCAGCGGTCGAGTCGATCCCAGCGGTCGGATCGACCCCAGCGGTCGCATCGACACGAAGGCGAAGACGGGCATGGCCGGACTCTTCGAAGGCAGACTCGCGCTCGTGACCATCGGGGTGTGGGCGGCGAGCTTCATGGGTCTGCTCCTCGTCTACGGCCTCAACACGTGGCTGCCGAAGATCATGGCCGACGCCGGCTATGAGGTCTCGGACTCCCTCGTCATGCTCTTCGTCATGAACATCGGAGCCGTCGTCGGACTCGTCCTGGCCGGTTGGCTGGCCGACAAGCACGGGACGAAGAAGATCGTGCTCATGTGGTTCATCCTCGCCGCGGTCTTCCTCGCCGCCCTGTCCATCCCGATGACCAGCCAGGTCCTGCTCAATCTCGCAGTCTTCGTCACCGGCGTCTTCGTCTTCTCCGCACAGGTGCTCGTCTACGCATTCGTGTCCGCGATCTACCCGGCCCAGGCCCGCGGCACCGCGCTCGGGATGGCGTCCGGCATCGGTCGCATCGGCGCGATCGTCGGACCGTTCATCACCGGCGCCCTCGTCACCGCCGGCATCGCCTACCCGTGGGGCTTCTACCTCTTCGCCGTCGTCGCGGTCCTCGGGTTCGCAGCCATGGCGATCGTGCCGAGATCGGTGAAGTGACGTCAGCGGGGTTGACTACCCTGAAGACATGACCCGCTGGATCGATGCCGCGTTCGTGCGCGGCGGCACAAGCAAAGGCCTGTTCTTCCGCGAGGATGCGCTGCCGCCCGTGGGCGATGGTGGGGATACGTCGGCCCGCGATGCGATCTTCTGTTCGGCGCTGGGATCACCGGATTCCTTCGGCCGCCAGCTCGATGGGATGGGCGGGGGAATCTCCTCCCTGTCGAAGGTGATGGTCGTGGCCGCCTCGGCGAGGGACGGAGTCGACCTCGACTTTACCTTCGGTCAGGTCTCCGTCGCCGAGGCGGACGTCGACTACTCCGGAAACTGCGGCAATCTGTCGTCCGGGGTCGTCCCGTTCGCCCTGTCGGTCGGGTTGGTCACCGCAGCCGACGGATGGCACGTCTTCCGCCTGTTCAATACGAACACCGCGAAGTTCGTCGACGTGGGTCTGAACGTCGTGGGCGGGCAGGCCGAGGTCGACGGGGAGCTGGTGCTGCCCGGGGTCAACGGCACGGGTGCCCCGGTCGAACTCATCTATCCCGACCCCGCCGGCAGCCGCACCTCGGGTCTGCTGCCGACCGGGCAGGTGAGCGAGTCGATCAACGCGGATGGACGCATGTTCGACGTCTCGCTCGTCGACGCGACCCTGCCGGTGGTCATCGTCCCGGCCGCCGCTGTCGGTCTCAACGGTGATGAGTCGCCGGAGGAGATCGACGCGAACGCACCGTCGATGCGGGTCATCGCGGACCTGCGCCGCAACGCTGCGGTCCGGATGGGACTGTGTGCCAGCCCCGAGGAGGCACCGCAGGTCGTGCCGAAGGTCGCCATCGTCGCCCCGCCGATGCCGACGAGGCTGCTCGACGGGACCACGCTGGCGACGGATTCCGCTGATGTCGTCGTGCGGATGATCTCGATGGGGCAGACGCACAAGGCCGTGCCCGGCACGGGAGCGATGTGTTTGGCAGCGGCCGCTCAGGTGCCGGGAACGATCATCAACGTCATCATCGAGAGATCGCGGGCCGGGGACGGTTCTGGGAGTGGTGCTGGGAACGGCTCTGAGGATGTGGGTGCGGCTGTCAGCCCCGAGGTGCGGCTGGGTACGCCGTCCGGCGTGGTCACTGCCGCCGCGGTCCGCGCGGACGACGGGTCTGTGACGGCCGCGTCCCTCTTCCGCACGGCACGAGTGCTCATGCGCGGACAGGTCGCCGTCCGGGACTGAGCCGCCTCGGCGTGGGTGGCCGCGATGGTCGCGACCCCCGCGGGGCGGCTTCCGACCATTCATCCCACCGAACACACCGTGCCCGGCAGTCATCAGACTGCCGGGCACGGTTTCAGGGGTGAGTATTCAGGGACTCAGCTCCCTGTGTGATTTCCCCACGGGTTTCCGTTCTTGCCGGCGTTCTTCCCGCCGGGGTGATCGCCATCGCGGTTGCCCCAGTGGTTGCCGTTCTTGCCACCGTTCTTTCCGCCGTTCTTTCCGGCATTCTTGCCGCCGTTCTTGCCGCCGTTGTGGTTGGCTGAGCCGTCGGCGTTCTTCCCGCCCTCGGCATTGTCAGCGCCGTCGGCGTCGTCAGCGGCGTCGGCGTTCGCATCATCGTCGGCATCTGCTCCGGCGTCGTCGCCGCCCTCGTCGTCATCACCGAAGAGCCCCACCACCACGGGGTCGTGGTCCGAGGCACGGAACTGATCCGGCGCGAAGAGGTCGCTGACGTTGTAGTTGAACCGGCTGTACTCGAGTCCGAGAGCCTCCACCGAATTGATGTTCCAGACATCGGCCCCGGTGATCGAGTCGAAAGCGGTCGCCGTGTCACCGGCGTCGTCGTTGCCGTCGCTCTCACCTGAGGCGTCGAGGGCCAGCACATGGTCGAGGCTGCCGGTGCGGGACCCGAAGAGATAGGTCGACTTATCCGTCTTCTCCGCGGCGACATCCTTGTATCCGGCCTCGTAGAAGACCTGCATCGGGTCCTCCTGAGTGTAGGAGTTGAAGTCACCGAGCAGGTAGACGAGGTCGCTGTCTGCGGCCTCCTGCTGCTGACCGGCGAAGTCGACGAGGGAAGTCGCCTGCTTCACACGATCGGCGTTCGACGCACCCTGACCGTCGCCGCTGTCTTCGTTGCCCGGTCCGGAACCCGATCCCTTGGACTTGAAGTGGTTGGAGATCGTCACGAAGGTCTTATCCTCCTCGACCTCGCCGGCACCGTCCTTCGGGGCGAACGCCTGGGACAGGGGTTCGCGGGCATTGGAGAACGCACCCTCGTCGTCAAGGATCGTCGATGCGTTCTGCGGGGCCACCTCGGCGGTCTGATAGATCAGGGCCGTACGGATGACGTCCTCATCGGCGGGCACCTCTGCCGGGGAGGGGACGAAATTCCACTTCTGCGTTCCGGCCGCCTCGTTGAGACGCTCGACGAGGGTCTTCAGCGCCGAATCGCGGTCCTTGCCGAAGGCCGCAGAGTTCTCGATCTCCATGAGCGAGATGACCGAGGCGTCGAGCTTGTTGATCGCGGTGACGATCTTCGTCTCCTGCCGTTTGAGGCTCTCGGCATTCGCGGCACCGCGGGCATCGCAGCCGCCGCGGACGGTGATGTGGTTGCCCTCGCGGTCGTCGTAGTACTGGCAGCCGTTCAGCTGGTCACCGGTGGTGGTGAAGTAGTTGAGCACGTTGAAGCTTGCGAGGCTGACCTGCCCACCCACGGATTCGGGGGCATCTGTGCGGGTGTCGGTGAAGTTCGTCGGCTGCACCGCCTCGGCGTTGTCCCCGGTCAGACGGGTCGTCGGCTGGAACCGCCACTTCTCGTGGTCGAAGCCGAGCACCACCGGCGAGGTGAACGAGGCGCTCGCTCCGACGCGCACCGGGGCGTCGGTGCTCAGGTACGGCAGCGGCACGTCCTTGTCGTTCTTCAGGTAGTTCACGGTGGCGCCGTCGTCGAGGACGACCTCACGGGCGAGGTTCTCGGCTTCAAGGGCCTTCGCCTCGGGAGTGCCGGGACGTTCGACGTCGGTGGCCTGCGGGAGGGTGCCTTCGCCGGTGGCCAGAACGACCTCGCCGTAGGTGTTCGTATTGTAGGTGTCGGCCACGGTCAGCGACTCGCTCGGCTGCAGCAGCATGCCCTCGAGGGATTCGCGTGCGGCAGCATCGGAGGGGAAGGCGTCTTCGACCGGTTTGACCGCCTCGGCGGGCTCATCGATCGCGGTGAGACCCGTGCCGGACACGGTGATCTGAGTCTGTCCGTAGCGTTCGGACACGGAGCCGGTGACTTCGACGTGGTCGTCGATGGTGACGTCGGCGACGGTGTCGGGGGAGTAGACGAAGACGCCGTCGGAGGCCCCGGGAGTCTCATCGTCGGCGCCGCCGGAGCCGGCGGTCTGGATGAAGTAGCCGTTGAGCCCGCCGTCGGGATAAGCAGCGGTGACGACGCCGCGGGTGGTCACGGTCTTGCCTTGGATCGGGCTGGCGTCCCCGGTGCCCTGGATATCGGCGATCGGGGTGATGCCTTCGGGATCCGGTTCTTCGCCGCCGTCGTCTCCACCGTCTCCGTCGTCTCCGTCGGGGAGGGCATTCGGGGTCGGTGCGGCGGATTTCCACGCATCGCCGATGAGCTGGATCGACTGGCCGCCTGCGGCCGTCGCGCCGGTCGGTTCGGCTTCCTGCCCGATGACCGGGGTGGGGGTGAAGGTGTTCTTCGTGCCGGTGACGCCCTTGCCGCCGACGATGCCGCCGATCTGCTGGAAGTCTTGGAGTTCGCCCTCGTCATCGATGACGTAGGCGCTGGAGCCGTACTCGCCGTCGGCGGCGGAGCCTGCCTTGACGGAGTTCGTGATCGGCACCTCCACGGCCACGGCACCGGAATCGCCGACCGTGGTGTTCTCCGGCACGGTGATCGTGTTCTCCTGTGCCTGGACGCTGCCGCCGCGGGTCACGGAGCCGAACGTCCATCCGGAGATATCGGTGCCGGGGTCGGCGGCGATCTCGATGAAGTCGGTCTCGAGGGTGTAGGCGACCTCGGAGATGTGGATGGAGTCGTCGGCGGCGGCCGGGGCTGTGGCTGCTGGGGCTGCGGCGGCGGGGGACAGCGGGAGGGACAGACCTGCGACGAGGCTGAGCGTCGCGGCGCAGGACAGAGTGGTCGTGACCTTCATGGGAGCCTTTCGGGCGGATGAGCGGCTGTGCACATCGTGACGATCCACGTGCGCAGTCCCTTGCACCCTAGCGGCTCACAGATCGACGACGACGGCGAACATGTGAACAACTTGTGAACAGTCGGACAGTCCACTGAATGTCACAGATGTGACCGATCCTACACAACTCGCCCTGCACCCAGAACTACCTGACGGCGCCCCAGCAACCCGGCGTGGACTGGTCCCCAAAAGTTGGACTGCTGTGAGGTCAGCATAGTTCGTAAATAGGCTCACCATCCTTGGCGGTCTTGTTCCGATATTCCATCGGGGCAAGATCGCCAAGTCGTGTCGAGATCCTTTCGTAGTTATACCAATGAATGTACTCATTGATCGCGGCTTTGAGGTCCTCGACCGTGTCGAACTTCTGCAGATAGAACATCTCGGACTTCAACTGCCCGAAGAAGTTCTCCGCCATCGCGTTATCCCAGCAGTTTCCCTTCCGCGACATCGACGGTGTAGCACCATGCTTAGCTAGAATCGACGCCCAGGACACGTGCTGGTACTGAAACCCCTGGTCCGTGTGCACCAGCGGTGTCTGCCCGGGACGCAGTCCCTGACAGGCTCGCATCAGCGACTCGTTCGTCAATGCCGTGTTCGGTGACGTCGACATCGAGTACGACACCACACCGGCATCGAACAGATCGATCACTGGTGACAGATACAGTTTCTTGTCTTCAACAGCGAATTCCGTGACGTCGGAAACCCATTTCTCGTTCGGTTCATCAGCGGTGAACTCCCGATTGAGTACGTTGTCAGCAACGGCTCCGACCGTGCCGCGATGGGAGTCGAATTTCTTCTTCCGCACCTCGGTCTGCAGACCCATGTCACGCATTAATCGCAGTACGGTCTTCTTCGCGATCGTGATGCCCTGTTTGACCAAGACAGCCCAGATCTTGCGGTGCCCGTAGCGTTTGTGACTCTTCTCGAAGATGTCCTCGATGAGGGTTCTCACCTGCGCGTATGGGTCGGGTCTCACGTCGAATCGTTTCTGGTGGTAGAAGAACGTCGACCGGGCCAAACCCGCGACCTGCAGCAGCAATGGCAGTGGATAGTCTGCCTTGAGACTGGCAACAATGCGTGCTTTCACAGCTGCCCTTTTTGCCTCAAGGCCCGCAGTTTTTTCAAGTAAGCGTTCTCCGCTTCAGCCCGCAGCAGCCGGTCTTGCAGCTGCCGATACTCGGCCAGGCTGATGTCCTCGACATGCGTCTTCTTCGCCATCAGGTCTGGCTTCGACGGTGCCGGATCAGCATCGGGGTCCTGACCGTTGTCGAGGGCTCGTATTCGTGCTGTCTTGCCTTTGGCCGGCGGCGGTGTCACGAACGCGTCTTCGCCCTTGTCCCGGTATTTCTTCGCCCAATCAACCACGGTACGCGAGGACGCCAAACCGAGCTCTTGAGCCAGGACGACTTTGTGTTCGCCGTCGAGGTACCGTTTCGCAGTCGCGATCTTCGTCTCTGCCGGTATGCGGCGGGGCTGGTGCGGTTCCATGACCGATATTGTTCCACGCACCAGCCACCGGTCGTGGAGGAGTTTGAGCGTGGGTTTATGCACGTCGAGCTTCGTGGCTGTCGCGGCATAGCCGTGCCCTTTGTCGAAGAGGTCGATCGCGGCCCTGGCTTGTTCGTCTGTGATCAGACAGTCCTTACGCATGGAGTGGTCCCTTCAAGTTGTCTTGTGTTGATCACAGTCCAACTTTCGGGGACCACTCCAGCGCGAGGTTGCTGGGGCGCCGTCAGGTAGTAATTCAGGAGGTGAGGGCGGCGGCTAGTTCGTGGAAGTCACGGCTCGGGTTGCCGAAGCGGTGCAGCGTCATCGACACTGCCTGCTCCTGCACGTAGTACCGCAGCTCCACCCGCCCCGAGGAGGTCACCGGCTCATCGATGACCGCAACCTCAGGTCGGGGTGCGGTCGCGGCCACGAGCTCGTCCTCAAGGCGTCCGAGAACGCGGATGCGCGCACCCACCGTGTCGTCGTAGCGGCCCTGACCGACCATGTCGGCGAACTCTTCGGCCGACTCGGTGCGGGCGGCGACCCTGGCCTCCGTCGCGGCGATCTTCACCTCGGCGGGCACATCCTCGGCGACGGACAGCTGCACCGTTGATCCCACCGTGGCGGCCGCATGCAGGGACCGTTCGAGATCGAACAGGCTCGCTTCGGCAGTCACACGCAGGGTCACCGGGCGGGGCCTGTAGCGGAAGATGTTCGCCTCGGCGCGCAGACCCGTGTGGTCCTTCGCAGCCCCGAACTCCCGCTCGAACCAGCGGCGGTCATCGGCCTTCGCGGCCTCGAGGTTCTGGTCGCCGGTGTCGGCGAAGTGGCCGAAGAGCATGAGGTAGTTCGGTCCGCCGGCCTTCGATCCCAGGCCCACAGAGGACTGCTTCCAGCCGCCGAAGGACTGCCGGCGCACGATGGCTCCGGTGATGCCGCGGTTGACGTAGGCATTGCCGACCTCGACGCGGTCGAGCCAGGTGCTCACCTCCGCCGGATCGAGGGAGTGGATGCCGCCGGTGAGACCGAAGTCCACGGCGTTCTGGAACTCGATCGCCTCGTCGAGATCACGAGCATGCATGAGTCCGAGCACCGGGCCGAAGACCTCGGTGAGGTGGAAGAACGATCCCGGCTTGACCCCGTCCTTGATGCCGGGGCTCCACAGCCGCCCGGTGTCGTCGAGCTGTTTGGGTTCGAGCAGCCAGGACTCTCCGGGTTCGAGCGAGGTCAGGGCACGACGCAGCTTGTCCGAAGGGTCCTCGGTCAGCGGACCCATCGTCGCCGACAGGTTCGCGGGCCAGTCGACGACCATCGAGGCGGCGGCATCGACGAGCTGGCGCCGGTAGCGTTCGGAATCGTAGGTCGATCCGACCATGATGCCCAGCGAGGCGGCCGAACACTTCTGCCCGGCGTGGCCGAAGGCCGAGTGGACGAGATCGGCCATGGCCAGGTCACGGTCCGCGGCCGGGGTGATGATGAGCGCGTTCTTGCCCGAGGTCTCCGCATTGACGTGCAGCTCAGGGCGGAAGGACTTGAACAGGGCAGCGGTCTCCGAAGCGCCGGTGAGGATGACCCGGTCGACATCGGGATGGGACACGAGGTGCTGACCGAGCTCGCGCTCGACCGGGGCACACAGCTGCAGGACGTCCTTCGGGACACCGGCCTGCCACAGGCAGTCGATGATGAGCGCCGAACAGTGCGGCGTCGGCTTCGACGGTTTGTGGATCACCGCGGAACCGGCGGCCAGGGCCGCGACGGTGCCACCGGTGGGAATCGCCACCGGGAAGTTCCACGGCGGGGTGATGACGACCATCTCATCCGGGGTGAACTCCGCGCCGTCGAGGTTCTCGAGTTCGAGGGAGTTGAGCGCGTAGTAGCGGATGAAGTCGATGGCCTCGGAGACCTCGGGGTCGGACTGGGAGGGCATCTTGCCGACCTCGGCGGCTTCGACGGCGATGAACTCACCGCGCCGGGCGGCGAAGATGTCCGCGGCCCGGTGAAGGATCTCCGCCCGGCCCGCAGCGCCGAGTTCGCGCCACGACGCTGCGGCTGCACGACCGCGAGCGATCATCTCATCGAGCTCGGCCGTGGAATCGACGCTCGGCGTATGAGGGCGATCGTCGAGGTATCCGGGGGCGGTCGCCTCGGCGATGATGGACCGCACCCACTCCTGGTTCGCGGGCAAGGAGGGATCGGTATCGGGTTCATTGAAGAACTCGGTCGGGACCACGGTCTCACCGAGCACTTCGGCGGACCGATCCTGACGGCGATTCGGGCGGGGTGCTGTCTCACCCTCGTCGGCCAGGATGCCTTCGAGCTGTGCGACGGCGGCGGTGAACCGGTCGGCCTCGCGCCTGAACACCTCGTTGCCGTTGGCGAGTTCGAAGATGCCGGACATGAAGTTCTCTGAAGCAGAGTTCTCCTCGAGGCGGCGCACCAGGTAGGAGATCGCCACATCGAACTCCTTCGGGTGCACGGCCGGGACATAGAGGAGGAGATCGCCGACGTCCTCGGTCACCGCCGCGGCCTGCTCACTGGCCATGCCCTGGAGCATCTCGAATTCCACCCGGTTCGTCACCTCGCGGTCGGCGGAGAGGTGGTGGGCGAAGGCGATGTCGAAGAGGTTGTGACCGGCCACGCCGATGCGCAGACCCTTCATCCGCTCCGGGGTGAACAGCCAGTGCAGGACCCGCTTGTAGTTCGCATCCGTCGACTGCTTCGAATCGCACGTCGTCGCCGGCCATCCGGCGATCTCGGCGTGCACGGTCTCAAGCGCGAGGTTCGCGCCCTTGACCAGGCGGACCTTGATCCCGACTCCGCCGTTCTCGACACGACGGGCAGCGAATTCGCTCAGCCGCTGCACGGCACCGAGGGCATCGGGCTGGTAGGCCTGGATGACGATGCCGGCTTCGAGATCCTTGAATTCCGGTTCGGAGAGCAGGCGAGTGAACACCGCGATCGTCAGCTCGAGGTCCTGGTACTCCTCCATGTCGAGGTTGACGAATTTCGCGCCCGTCGGGGCCTTCGCCGCCTGTTGGTAGAGGGGACGGAGGCGTTCGACGACGTAGTCGACGGTCTCGTCGAAGGCCCACATCGAGATCTGCGAGGCCACCGAGGAGACCTTGACCGAGACGTAGTCCACGTCCTCACGAGCGAGCAGACGGTGGGTCTCTTCGAGGTGGTGGTCGGCTTCGCCGTCGCCGAGTACGGCCTCGCCGAGGAGGTTGATGTTGAGCCGGTGTCCGTCGCCGGTGAGCGCGGCCACGGTCTTGCCGAACTGCTTGTCACGGGCATCGACGACCATGTGCCCGACCATCTGGCGCAGACGCGTGCGGGCGGCGGGGACGACGACCTGCGGGGCGATCCTGCCCAGTGCTGCACCGGCCTTGATCTGTGCGCGGTCGAGCGCGGACATCGTCTCCGGCGCGAGTTTGCCGACCTCGGCCAGGGCATCGGCGGCGGCGTGGACGTCATCGGTGCGCACGACGCGATCGACGAATCCGACCGTGAAGTCGAGACCGTTGGGATCGGAGAGGACTGCGGAGAGCCGTTCGGCCGCCGGATTCTTTGCCGTGGTCTTCGACGTTGCCACCCGCAGCCATCTGCGGACGGTGTCGATCGACCGGGCCGTGAGCGCTTCGAGATCGGTATCGGTGTGCAGCAACTGAACTCCCTTGGCTGTTGTGGATGGTGCCCGCACGCATCTGCGCTGACCGTGAGGCTCGGCCCTTCATGAGGCTCTGCCCTCAGTATGCGCCGGGGAGATCCGGGGGTGAAGAGACCGCGAACAGCTGGCGAATGCGTTGAGTCAGAAGTAGTAGAATCGAGGAATGTATTCCCCTGAATTCCGTCGCGAGGCAGTGGCGGCGTTGAGGACCTCGACCCTCGCCGAGGTGGCCCTGGCCACGGGTGCCTCACCGACGTCCCTGCGGCGCTGGGCAAACCGGTCGGATCTGAACGACCGCCCGCGCAGCGGGCGACCGCCGATCCAGGCGACAGCGGATCAGGTCGTCGAGGCGCTCGTCGCCACCGCCGGTGCGCGGATTTCGGGGCGGGACTATTCGACTCGTGCGCTGGCGGACGCGACGGGGCTGAGCCAGAGCATCGTCTCCCGCTCCGTCCGCTCTCTCACCCTGCCCGTCACCGAGGTGGCAGGCGGTCGCGAGCTCGTCCTCGTCGCCAGCGGATTCCCGATGGTCATCGTCGGAACGCGGTCCGTCGAACCTGCTGATGAGGCCGTGGGTGCGGGGCAGGTGGGCGGTTCGGTGCCGCCGCGCCGGATCCAGCGCAGGATCGCCGGAATCACCGCGGCGCTGCGTTCGGCCGGAGTGGGACGCTGGGGTCAGCGCTTCGACAGCGAGCACCGACAGGTTCCCACCGCTGAGCTGGTCGAACTCATCCGCGGCGACGCAGACTTCCTCGTCTTCGACCCCCTGGGCGAGGTTCCAGGCGGCCTCATCACCGGTGGCGAGGCGCGCGTGAGCGTCTGCACGGACTTCACGGAATTTCTCGAGGCGCTCAAGGTCATGCTCGCCGGGTGCGAGGATATCCCCGGAGCCCTGCTCGACCTCGTCGCCGCACGAGTCAGGCACGGGCTCGAGGGCGTGCTGTGGCGGGAGTCCGCTCAGGCCGAACTCACGGAAAGTTCCATTACTTCTGACTCAATGGAGATCTCTTCGTGGCTTCCGAAGGAGACCCGATCGATCACCGAGCACCTGGCGATCGCGCTGCGTGAGGAGATCATCGACTCCGCCTACGAACCCGGTGACCGGATCAATCCGCGCCTGCTGTCCAGACGCATGCGCGTGCCCAGGGCCTCTGTCGACGCGGCCCTGCGTCGCATGGTCGATGACAAGCTGCTCGACGGCTCCCGCGGCGGGGCCAGGATCCCGCTCATCACCACTGTCGATGTGCTCGACCTCTACGCCGCCCGCATGGCCATCGGGGAGGTCGTGCTGAGGTCGCTGGCCCTGCGCCCGCAGCGCTACCTCGTGCCCGTGCAGCTGGCGCTGCGGCAGGTTGAAGTCTCTGCTCCCACACGCAGCGGAATCGACGTCGAGGATGCCGACCTCCACTTTCAGCAGGAGCTTGCCCGTGCCTCGGGGCTGCGGGAATCGGCGCGGACCTTCGAGGCGGTGACCCTGCGGCTGCGCCTCTTCATCTCCGTGCTCCAGCTCGACTATTCGCCGGCCAGCGATCGCATCGTCAGCGACGACCGGGCGATCTTCCGGGCGCTCAGCCGAGCGGATGCGAAGACCGCTGTCGAGGTGTGGCGCGGCAAGGTCGACAATGCGGTGCGGCATATGGCCGGCCTGCTCGGCCGGCGTCGCTTCGACCAGCAGCTGTGGACTCAGCTCACCCGCAGCCTCGGATGAGCACGGGAACCGGGAGCCGCCTCGGCGGGGTCGTGGTATAGATTTGTGCCGTGGACACTTTGGTTGTGGGCGTGGCCGGCGGAACCGGCAGCGGAAAGACGACGCTGACTCAGGCGCTGTTGGACAAATGTGAGGGCCCGCCGTCGGTGCTCTACCACGACAACTACTACAAACGGCGCGACGAGCTGACGTACGAAGAACGCGAGAAGGTCAACTACGACGATCTCGACGCCTTCGACAACGACCTCTTCGTCGATCATCTCACCGCACTGCGGAACTCCGTTTCGGTCGAGAGTCCTGTCTATGACTTCTCGATCCACAACCGCAGCGATGAGACGACGCTGGTCGAACCCGCACAGGTGATCATCGTCGAGGGCATCCTCATCTTCGCGGAACCGCGGATCTGCCGGCTGCTCGACATCAAACTCTTCGTCGACACCGACGCGGATGTGCGTCTGCTGCGGCGGATCAAACGCGATGTCGTCGACCGCGGACGGACCCTGCAGTCGGTGGAGGACCAGTACCTGGGCACGGTCAAACCGATGCACGAGCTCTACGTCGAACCCTCGAAGCGCAATGCCGACCTCATCATTCCCGACGGCGGCCACAACATCGTCGCCATGGACATGGTCCTCAACCGGATCCAGCGCGGGGTCGGCTGAGCCAGACAGCCACTGACCTGGGCAGACGGTACTTTTCGGAGCCGTCTCCGAAGTCGTGTCAGTGCCGACGGGTACCGTCTTCATATGGACGTCGACCCCGTACGGGAACCAACGCCGGTTCCGGATCCGCTGACCGAGATCACTCGGTTCGGTGAGCTGCTGCGCGGTCTCGATCAGGGCGACACCGAAGCGGAGACGCTGGCGCGGATCACAGCGCTCGAAGAGCTCAGATCCGCTGTGGTCGCCGCACAGTCCAGAGAGGCCGTGGCCTTCGAGGCGCTGCGCATCGAACGGGACCGGCTCAACCGGGTGCCCGCGAACGACTGCGGAAAGCGCGCCGGTGACGAGGTCGGGTTGGCGAAGAAAGTCTCTCCCGGATCGGGACGGAAGTTCCTCAGCACCGCCCGGACGATCGTCATCGGCATGCCCAACACGTTCAAAGCGCTGGCTCAGGGGAAGATCTCCGAGGACAAAGCGCGCATCATGGTCGACGAGACCGCCGTTCTCACCGATGCTGATCGACGCAAGGTCGATACGAGGATGAAGCGGAGTCTGGAGCCGGTCGGGCTGCGCAGTCTGCGAGCCGAAGCGCGTGCACTCAGTGCCGAGATGGACGCCGAGGCTGCCGCGAAACGGGTAGCGAAGGCCGCGAGCAATCGACGCGTGAACCTGACCGTGATCGACGACGGGATGGGCAGGATCTCCGCGATTCTGCCGCTGCCTCAGGCTGTCGCCGCCTATGAGAGCCTCACTGCCGGAGCCGAGACGATCATCGCGGGCGGTGACGCAGACGGGCGGAATCGCCAGCAGGTGCTCGCCGACTCCTTCGTGCAGCGGCTGAGCGGCCAGTCGAGCGCCACGGCTGTGCCGGCGGAGATCCATCTGCTCGTCGAGGCCGAATCGCTGCTCGCCGACGGACTGGTGCCTGCCTGGCTGCCCGGGTTCGGGCCGCTGCCGGCGAAGACGGCACGGGAATTCGTCGCCGCGAACGAGGCGAAGGTGTTCATCAGCAGGATCTTCACCCGCCCCGAGGATGGGCAGCTGGTGGGCATGGACGCAAAAGGTCGCGAATTCACCGGCCGGCTGCGGCAGATGATCACCTTCCGTGACGACGTGTGCAGGACTCCGTGGTGCGATGCCCCGATCCGGCACGCAGACCATGCCCGACCGGTCGCCGCCGGCGGACCGACCACCTGGGAGAACGGTTCAGGACTGTGCGCCTCCTGCAACTACGCGAAAGAGCACCCCGGGTGGAAGCACGAAGCCACACCCGAGGGGCTGAAGGTCACCACACCAAGCGGACACTCCTATGACGTGGCCACACCCGCAGTGGTCCGCCGCATGCGGTTCCCATGCCCCGAGGCGGTGTCCGAACCCGGAGAATCGCCGCCGGAACCCGATTGGCGGCAGGCCTTCTCCCGATTCCTCGAACCGCAGAGAGACGCGAAGCAGAGCGACGCGACGCAAAGTGATGCGGCCGACGGAATCGATGCTGTCGACGATTTCGAGACGGCCGACGACTTCGACACGGACGCACTCGACGAAATCGATCTGCCCTACCTGCCGATCACCTCGGCGGAGGCGCGCGCAGTCGAAGAACATCCGATCGAGTATCGGACGATCGAACCTCGGGCCCAACTGCCCGAGCAGCTGCCACCGCGGTATTGCACCCGCGCCGAAAAGATCGCCACATGGCGCAGCCGCAATGCGCACCGGCGGCCGACACCGGCAGACTGCGAAGGCAGCCCGGTCGAGGCACAGCTGGTGCAGGTGGTGTTCGGACCCGACTGAGTCGAGGCTGCGTGTCGGATCTGGAACATCGTGGGAACACCTGCCACACGCATCCTGCAGACAATCGTGGGTATGGACACGGCGGATAAGAACGGCAGCACACGATGGACGAGCGCGCGAGGGCGAAGCCTCAACCTCGTAGCGCGCGTCCTGCCGATCGGAGCAGTGGCGTGTTGGGTGATCACGATCTTCGTGCCGGTCCTCGACAGCGGCGGGACCGAATCGATGCGGGTCCGTGTGACATCGCTCGGGTTCTCACCGATCGACATGAATGACCTCGACCCGGGCTACCTCACGATTTGGATCATCATCGTCACCGGTGCCTTCACCGCCTGGCTGCTGTCCGCATCGAAGTGGTGGTCGATTGCGGCGATCGTCCTCGGCACCGTGCTGGGGCTGCGCCTGCTGCAGATGGTCGCCGATCCGCCGTTCCTGATGTGGGACGGGCAGACCGCGAACGGCATGCCCACCGGCGGCATGGAGGTCGCCTATCCTGCGGCAGGCTTCGGATTCTGGGTGCTCGGGAGCGCCCTCTACCTCGCTGCGGGAATCTGTGGTCTGGTCGCGGCAGCCCAGAAGAACCGTCACCGTCGCGAGCGGATCAAACGCTGCATGGCCAAGCGTCATGGTCACTCCGCGTAAGGGCAACTCCGACAGTCCGGCCGATCCGCCGGCCGATCCGCCGGCTGTCCGTCGAGCAACCCGGGGCATGAGGCTGATGCGAATCGCCCAGGCGCTGTCGCTGTTCACGCTCGTCTTGTGGATTGCCATGCTGTGGGTGCCCGTCCTTGCCAGTCCCGAGGACACTTCGGAGCCTCCGCGCCCACCACGCATCATCGTCACTGCTCTCGGCGGGCCGGCCTTCGACTTCGCGGAGGCTCAGGTGTCGACCGTCCTCGTCGCCCTCGGGGTCCTCACCTGCACAGCTGCTTCGTTCCTGCTCACTGTCCGGTCACGCGCCGATTCGCACCCGTGGCCGGAGGTCGCTGCGCGTGTGTGGTCAGTCGGTGCCCTCGTACTGGGTGTCACTGCCTTCCTCGTGCTGGTCACGATGGTGACGAATCTGCCGACGCTCATGTGGGACGCCGTCGACGATCGGGGGCTCCCGGTCTTCGGGGTGGTCATCGCCCAGCCGGCGATGGGGGCAGGACTGTGGAGTCTCGGCTGCCTCTGTCTGCTGACTGCGGGACTCTGCGGCCTCCTCGGTGACCACCGCCGAAGAAGAGCTGACCACAGACAGGAAACTGCCTCGGACCGTGGTGCGAAGTTCAGAATCACCGACTGGCCGCGCGGGAACCGAACGTATCGCTGGGCTCAGCGGCTTCCGTGGGTTGCGGTCGCTGCGTGGGTGCTGATGATATGGGTGCCGCTCTTCGACAGCGGAGACCATGGTGCTCACAGTCTGACGATCACGTCGATCGGAAGAGCGCCGTTCGATCCTTCCGACCTCACCCCTGCCGTTGTCCTGCCGTGGGCGGTGGTGCTCGCCTGCGCGGTCACCGCGAAGCGGTTCGATGCCTTCGCCTACTGGCCCGTTCTGCCGATGTCTGCCGGGGTCGGCCTCCTCATCGTTGAGTCGATGTTGGTCCTCGACCTTCCGCGAGAACGAGTCGAAAGCACCCTCGCCGAGGGTGGCACGATCAGCGCCTACATCGTCGCAGACCCGGCGGCTGGTCTTCATCTGTGGACGATCGGCTGCTGGGCGCTCATCACTGCGAGCGTCTGCGGATTCCTCTGCGTCCGGCGGCGGAAAGATCGCCGGGGTTCTCAACTGACCGGAACGGAGAGATAGATGATGCCCGAAGCAATGAGAGAACACCGTCGCCGTCGGCTGCTGCGAACGGCTCGGCTGCTGCCGTTCATCGCGGTCGCCATGTGGATCGCCACGATCTTCGTCCCTGTCGTCGACAGCTTCAGCGATGTCGGCCCGCGCATCCGAATGACCTCGCTGGGAGACTGGACGTTCGATGACGGTGGTGAAGTGGTGCCTGCGTTCATCCTCCTTTGGGCGGTCGTGGTCGCCATCGCCGCGCTCGGTCTCGGGTTCGCCTCTGACCTGTGGTGGAATGTGACGGCAGTACTCGTCGCAGCGCTCATCGTCTTCATCCTCGTCGTCATCGCCCTCAACCCTCCGGTGACGATGTGGGACGGACAGCTGCCCGACGGCACACCGATCGGAGGAATGGAGGTCGGTCGGCCGTCATTCGGCTTCGGACTGTGGCTCATCGGCGCAGCTTCACTCGTCGCGGCCGGCATTTGCGGCTTCCTCGGTGGCCACCGCCGAACGCACAGCGCCCCCGACAAATGGTCGAGGGCGCTTGAACAGCAGTGACCGGAGAGAGGACTGAATCACTTCACGGGTTCGAATACTCCTGCGAAGTAGTCGCCGATCTCAGCATGCGCATCCAAGGGGAAGATTCCCGATACGTACTGGTCGGGGCGGACCACGACGACGGCACCGTCACGGCTGATCTCCCGGGCTTCGAAGATGTCCTCATCGGGCAGGGTCGCGTAGATCTTCTCCACGTACTCGAGGTCGAAGACCCCGACATGCGGACGGAAGACCGACGGCACATCCGGGAACGCGAAGTCCTTGTGTTCCTGCTGGTAGATGACGCTGAGCTCGACGAGGGCATCGAGGTCCTCGCCGGCACGGCGATAGGCGACCACGGGAGAGGCGGGATCCGATTCGAGCCAGGCCGCCAGCGCCGCCACCTTCGACTCACCCGAGCCGGCAGCGTCACCCGCACCGGCACCGTCACCCGAGCCAGCACCGACGGTCGGTGCGGCACGATCGGCGAAGACGTAGACGCGCCAGCGCCCATCGGCCCGGGCCTCATGACCGAGGTGGATGTAGTTCGCATCGCAGCTGCGCTGCACCCGGGCGGACTTGAACCGTTTGCCGATGGGGAACCCTGCCGCCAGCTCCTGGTGCTGCGTCGAGCTCGTGATCATCGATTCCGCGTACTCGGTCATGAAACCGGCAGGGAACTCCGCGGTCTTGACGTAGAAGTCCTCGAGGTACGCCTTGTCCGGCAGCTCCTCCTGCGGAGTCGCCATGAGCGTCGACCATTCCTTGTCGAACTCGATGAGGTTCTTCGCAGCGACCTGCCGCTCAGCCGAATAGGTGCGCAGCAGCTCGGTCGACGACCGACCGGAGATGACCTGACCGAGCTTCCACGCGATATTGAACCCGTCCTGCATCGACACGTTCATGCCCTGCCCGGCCTTCGCCGAGTGGGTGTGGCAGGCGTCGCCGGTGATGAATACGCGCGGGCACTGCGAAGCCGGATCGTTCTCATCGGTGTCGTCGAAGGCATCGGTGAGACGGTGCCCGACCTCGTAGACCGAATGCCAGGCGACCTTCTTCACATCGATGGAATAGGGCGCAATGATCGCGTTCGCCCGCCGAATGATCTCGTCGATGCTCGTCTGCCGCACCTTGCGGGCATCGTCTTCGGGCACCTCGCCGAGATCGACGTACATGCGGAACAGGTGTCCGCCCTCGCGGGGGATGTGGAGGATGTTGCCGTGCTTCGACGAGATCGCGCACTTGGTGCGGATATCGGGGAAGTCGGAGTTCGCGAGCACGTCCATCACGCCCCAGGCATGGTTGGCCTGGTCGCCGGACATCGTCCGGCCGATCGCCGATCGCACCTTCGAGCGTGCCCCGTCGCAGCCGACGACGTAACCGGCACGGATGGTCCGTTCCTCACCAGCGCGTTCACCGGCGGTGTAGCGGACGGTGACGGAGACCGGATGGTCACCTGCCGGGGCGTTCTCAGCGTCGGCCGCGACCGTGAGGTCGACGAACTCGATGCCGTAGTCGGGGGTGATCTTGCCGGGGGACTGGGCGGCGAACTGGGCGAAGTAGTCGAGCACGCGTGCCTGGTTGACGATGAGGTGCGGGAACTCGCTGATCCCGTGCTCATCGTCCTTCGGCCGACCTGTGCGGACGATGTTCTCGGGGTTCTGCGGATCCGGATTCCAGAACGACATCTCTGTGATGTGGTAGCCCTCGCGCATGATCTCCTCGGCGAAGCCGAACGCCTGGAAGGTCTCGACGGAACGGGCCTGGATGCCGTCGGCCTGACCGATGACCAGACGCGAATCGCGCTTCTCGATCATCCGCGTGTTCACGTGCGCGTACTGCGAGAGCTGGGCCGCGGCGATCATCCCCGCGGGACCGCTGCCCACGATGAGGACATCGACCTCATCAGGCAGCTCCTCGCTGCGATCGATCCCGTACCCGGCGGCCTCTTCGATCCGCGGGTCAGCGGAAACGTAGCCGTTCTGATGGAAATGCATGTCAACCTCCGGTTCTTGACACGTCGTCGTGATACTCAAATGCTATCAGTTCATATACGATCTGGCGTCGCCAGGTGGTGCCGGTCACCGTCATCGCAGGTCATCTGCGAGGGACCGTCCCTCATCTGCGCGGGACCGCCTCGGTGCCGGCAGCCGAGTTCGACGTCCGGTGCGAGCCGATCCCGATGATCGGACTCACCGCCTGCTCGTCCTCGTGGTCGGGACCCAGCGGGATCCCGCTGCGATCGCGCAGCAGCAGGGTTGCCGCAAGTGCGAGCACGGCCACGACACCCAGGTACATCGCCACCGAGGTGGTCGTTCCCGTCGATGACACGAGCGCCTTCGCGATCGTCGGGGCGAACGCGCCGCCGAGGATCGAGCCGATCGCATAGGACACCGAGACCCCGGAGAAGCGGACGCTGGAGGGGAACAGCTCGGCATACATCGCCGGCTGCTCGCCGTAGGTGAAGCCCAGCCCCACCGTGAGCACGACGAGTCCGAGCAGCAGCAAGCCCAGGGAGCCCGTGTTGACCAGCGGGAACAGGGAGAAGATGCCGACCAGCAGGAAGATCCAGCCGAGGATGTAGGTGTTCCGCCGCCCGATCTTGTCCGATACGGCGCCTGCGATGATCGTGAAGATCAGCCAGGACACCGCCGAGGCGGCCACCGCCCACAGCACGGGACCGCGCTCGAGTCCGATGGGACCGGCCGGATCCGTCGCGTAGTTCTGGATGTATCCGCCGGTGGTCATGTACCCGGCGGCGTTGTTGCCCATGAAGACGAGGGAGGCGAGGACGACGAGCAGCCAGTGGCCCTTGATGAGCTTGCCCAGCGGATTCGACACCTGCTCCTTGCGCTCGGCGATCTCGTGGAAGACCGGGGATTCCTCGACTCCGCGGCGGATCCAGTAGCCGACGAATACGAGCACGATGGAGAGGTAGAACGGCACGCGCCAACCCCACTCGAGGAAGGCGTCACCAGGGGCGATGGAGGTCATCAGGGCGAGCACACCCGAGGACAGCAGCAGGCCGATCGAGACGCCGATCTGCGGGAAGGAGCCGCGCAGGCCGCGGGACTTCTCGTCCGCATGTTCGACGGCCAGCAGCACCGCTCCGCCCCATTCGCCGCCGGCCGAGATGCCTTGGATGATGCGCAGGGCGATGAGCAGGATGGGTGCGATGACGCCGGCCGACTCGTAGGTGGGCAGGAAGCCGATGAGTGCGGTCGCCGCACCCATGGCGATGAGCGTGATGATGAGGACGACGCGGCGTCCGAGCTTGTCACCGAAGTGTCCGGCGAGGAAGGCGCCCAGCGGGCGGAACAGGAAGCTGATCCCGACCGTGGCGAAGGCGACCATGGTCGACAGCGTCGATCCGAGCGGGCCGAAGAAGAGTTCGTTGAAGATCAGCCCCGAGGCGGCCGCGTAGAGGAAGTAGTCGTACCATTCGATGCTCGTGCCGACGACGGTCGCAAACGCCACCCGGGTCTGCGTGTGCTTCTGTGCTGCCATGACTCCAATGTCCTGTCGTGCGAGGGTATCCGGGCCGCGAGATCTGTGCCCTGGATTACTTGTCCTCCGGAACCGTATCATATACGATCTGTGGTGAAGCCAATCGAAATGAGGTGTGAGATCGATGTCGACTCCAGCCGGTGTTCCCGCCCGACCGGGCAAGATCATTGCCGTTCATGTGGCCTATGAGTCCCGTGCCGCGCAGCGGGGGAGACGCCCCGCCCAACCGTCCTACTTCCTCAAGGCCGCGAGCTCCGTGGCCGGAACGGGCGAGACGATCGCACGACCGGCTGGCACCTCGCTGCTCGCTTTCGAAGGGGAGATCGCCATCGTCATCGGCACTCCCACCCGCAACGTCACCGAGGCGGACGCCTGGTCCCATGTGGCCGGAGTGACCGCGGCCAACGACTTCGGCCTCTATGACATGAAGACCCCGGACAAGGGGTCGAACGTGCGCTCGAAGAGCCGCGACGGCTACACCCCGCTGGGGCCTGAGCTCATCCCCGCCGCCGAGGCGGCCCCCGACTCCCTGCGCATCCGCACCTGGGTCAACGGCGACGTCGTCCAGGACGACGGGTCGAGCAATGAGCAGCTGATCTTCAGCCTGCCGCGCATCGTCGCCGATCTCAGCCAGCACTTCACCCTCGAACCCGGCGACGTCATCCTCACCGGCACCCCGGCCGGATCCTCGGTCGTCGTCCCCGGCGACACCGTCGACGTCGAGGTCACAGCCGCCTCGGCGAACGGAGGGGAACTGAGCTCGGGACGCTTGAGCACCACCGTCGTCGAGGGCTCCGGCGACTTCGACGAGAACCTCGGCAGCCTGCCGGCCACGAACGAAGCGCTGACCGTCGACGCCTGGGGCTCCCGCGAAGCCGCCGGACTGCCGCCGGAGGACACCGCCGGTGACACCGCAGCGGACGCGGAGTCGGCTCTCGGTGAGGATCTCGTCGCCAAGCTCACCGAAGCTCCGACCGCCGGGCTGTCGGCCCAGCTGCGCTCACGTGGACTCAACAATGTCGTCATCGAAGGCGTGGCCCCGCTGAAACTGGGTTCGAAGATCGTCGGCACCGCGAAGACCCTGCGGTTCGTGCCCAACCGCGAGGACCTGTTCAAGTCCCACGGCGGCGGCTACAACGCGCAGAAGCAGGCCTTCGACTCGATCCGGCCCGGTGAGGTCATCGTCATCGAAGCGCGCGGCGAATCGGGTTCGGGCACGCTCGGCGACATCCTCGCCCTGCGCGCGAAGTCTCTCGGCGCCGCCGGCGTCGTCACCGACGGGGGAGTCCGCGACTCCGCCGAGGTGGCCGGCATCCTGCCCGTGTTCGCGACCGCGAAGAACCCAGCCGTGCTCGGCAGGCGCCACGTTCCGTGGGAATCGGATGTGGCTGTGGCCTGCGGAAATGCCACAGTCCTGCCCGGTGACGTGATCGTCGCCGATGATGACGGAGCCATCGTCATCCCACGCGATCTCGTCGACGAGGTCGTCGACGCGGCGCTGGCGAAGGAGACCGAGGACGGGTGGGTCGCCGAACAGGTTGCTGCCGGCAATCCCATCGACGGTCTCTTCCCGCCCAAGGGCGAATGGAAGGCGAAGTTCGAGGAATGGAAGGCCTCCAGGTGAGTGCCGAAACCCGAACGTCCGCCGCTGAAACCGGGGCTGGGACCGCCGCAGAAACGGCCGCAGAAACGGCCGCCCAGTCGACCGAGTCAGCCGACTCTTCCGCTTCGCTGAGCAAGGCGGAGACCGCGTACCGGTGGATCCGCGAACGCGTGGCCGACCAGACCTACCAGCCGGGACACAAGCTCGTGCTCGCGCAGATCGCGCTCGCCCTCGACACCTCCGTGGTGCCGGTGCGCGAGGCCATCCGCCGGCTGGAGGCCGACGGTCTCGTCACCTTCGAACGCAATGTCGGGGCCCGCGTGGCCATGGTCGACCAGGGCTCCTACGCCCAGTCGATGGAGACGGTCGCGATCCTCGAGGGCGCGGCTGTCGCCCAAGCCAAGGACCACCTCGGTGCCGGTGATCTCGATGCGGCGGAGGCGATCAACGATCGGATGCGGGCTCTGCTCGACGATTTCGAACCGTCCGAGTTCACCCGACTCAACCACGAATTCCACGAGGCGCTCTACCGGCGCTGCCCCAACGAACGGCTGTGCGCCCTCGTCGAACTCGAATGGGATCGGCTCTCGCACCTGCGGGATTCGACGTTCTCCTTCGTGCCCGAGCGGGCGCTCGAGTCCGTCGAGGAGCACTCCCGCATCGTCGCGCTCATCCGTGCCCGCGCCTCGGTGCAGGAGATCGAACGAGCCGTGCGCGAACACCGTTCGGCCACGCTGCACAGCTATCAGAACCTGCAGACGACCACAGCTTCATAGAAAGGACACATCATGACACAGTCCACCACCCCGCCGGCAGATCTGCCGGAGAAGATCCGCCATTACATCGGCGGAGAGTTCGTCGACTCCATCGACGGAGACGAATTCGATGTGCTCAACCCCGTGACGAACGAGCCCTACATCAAGGCCGCTTCCGGCAAGAAGGCCGATATCGAAGCCGCCGTCGCTTCCGCGAAGAAGGCCTTCGACGAGGGCCCATGGCCGACGATGCTGCCGCGTGAACGCGCCCGCATCCTCAACAAGATCGCCGATATCGTCGAATCCCGCAAGGACGAACTCGCCGCGATGGAGTCCTTCGACTCCGGTCTGCCGATCACCCAGGCCAAGGGGCAGGCGGCGCGTGCGGCAGAGAACTTCCGCTTCTTCGCCGACCTCATCGTCGCCCAGGTCGATGACGCCTTCAAGGTCCCCGGACGGCAGGCGAACTACGTCAACCGCAAACCCATCGGCGTGGCCGGGCTCATCACCCCGTGGAACACTCCGTTCATGCTCGAGTCGTGGAAGCTGGGACCGGCGATCGCCACCGGCAACACCGTCGTGCTCAAGCCCGCCGAGTTCACCCCGCTCTCGGCCTCCCTGTGGCCGGGCATCTTCGAAGAGGCCGGACTGCCCACCGGAGTCTTCAACATGGTCAACGGCTTCGGTGAGGAAGGCTTCGCCGGAGACTCCCTGGTCAAGCACCCGGACGTTCCGCTCATCTCCTTCACCGGTGAGTCGAAGACCGGGCAGATGATCTTCGCCAACGCCGCCCCGTGGCTCAAGGGCCTGTCGATGGAGCTCGGCGGCAAGTCGCCGGCCGTGGTCTTCGCCGACGCGGATCTCGAGGCCGCCGTCAACGCCACGATCTTCGGTGTCTTCTCCCTCAACGGGGAACGCTGCACCGCCGGTTCGCGCATCCTCGTCGAGGAGTCGATCTACGACGAGTTCGTCGAGCGCTACGCCGCCCAGGCCAAGCGTGTGAAGGTCGGTCTGCCTTCCGATGAGTCCACCGAGGTGGCCGCGCTCGTCCACCCCGAGCACTATGAGAAGGTCATGTCCTACGTCGAGATCGGCAAGTCCGAGGCCCGTCTCGTCGCCGGCGGCGGACGTCCCGAGGGCTTCGAGACCGGCAACTTCGTCGAACCGACCGTGTTCGCCGATGTGAAGCCCGATGCCAGGATCTTCCAGGAAGAGATCTTCGGACCCGTCGTCGCCATCACTCCGTTCTCCTCCGACGAGGAGGCCCTGGAGCTTGCGAACAATACGAAGTACGGTCTCGCCGCCTATATCTGGACCTCCGATCTCAAGCGCGCCCACAACTTCTCCCAGGCCGTGGAGTCGGGAATGGTGTGGCTGAACTCGAACAACGTCCGCGATCTGCGCACCCCGTTCGGCGGTGTCAAGGCCTCGGGTCTCGGTCACGAGGGCGGATACCGTTCGATCGACTTCTACACGGAACAGCAGTCCGTGCACATCAACCTCGGTGAGGTGCACAACCCGGTCTTCGGAAAGCAGTGAGGCTGACATGACGAATCGCAAAGATATGACCCTGACCTCGGCCGGCTACTTCGTCAGCCAGGAGGCGCCGATCGTCGCGGACAACCCCATCGCCACTCCTCAGGCGAGTCCGCCCGACATCCTCCGCTGCGCCTATATGGAACTCGTCGTCACCGACCTCGCCGCCTCGCGGGAGTTCTACGTCGACGTGCTCGGTCTCTACGTCACCGAAGAGGACGAGAACACGCTCTACCTGCGCTCGACGGAGGAGTTCATCCACCACAATCTCGTCCTGCGCAAGGGCGAGGTCGCGGCCGTCGCCGCATTCTCCTACCGGGTGCGCAGCCCCGAAGAGCTCGACAAGGCAGTGGCCTTCTACACCGAACTCGGCTGCGATGTCCGCCGCAACCCCGACGGCTTCGTCAAGGGTGTGGGCGACTCCGTGCGGGTGGTCGATCCGCTCGGGTTCCCGTACGAGTTCTTCTACCAATCCGATCACGTCGAACGCATGTCATGGCGCTATGACCTGCACATCCCCGGCGAACTCGTCCGCCTCGACCACTTCAACCAGGTCACCCCGGATGTGCCGCGTGCGGTGAAGTACATGCAGGACCTCGGCTTCCGCGTCACGGAGGACATCCAGGACGAGGAGGGCACGGTCTATGCCGCATGGATGCGCCGCAAGCCCTCCGTCCACGACACGGCGATGACCGGCGGTGACGGACCGCGCATGCACCATGTGTGCTTCGCGACCCACGAGAAACACAACATCCTCTCGATCTGCGACAAGCTCGGTGCGCTGCGCAGGTCCGATTCGATCGAGCGCGGACCCGGCCGCCACGGAGTCTCGAACGCGTTCTACCTCTACCTGCGCGACCCCGACGGCCACCGTGTCGAGGTCTACACGCAGGACTACTACACCGGCGACCCGGACAACCCGGTCGTCACGTGGGACGTCCACGACAATCAGCGCCGCGATTGGTGGGGCAACCCCGTCGTCCCGTCGTGGTACACGGACGCCTCCCTCGTCCTCGATCTCGACGGCAACCCGCAGCCGGTGCAGGCACGCACGGAAGATTCGGAGATGGCCGTGACGATCGGCGCCGACGGGTTCTCCTATACCCGCGCGGACGAGAACGAGGGCAAGCTGGGCAACCAGCTCTGAAAGGAATCGACATGCTCGATGAGACGACGATCGCGGCCATCGCCGACGATCTCGCGGAAGCGGAGCGGACACGATCGAAGATCGGTCTGCTCACCGCGAAGTACCCGGACATGACCGTCGAGGACTCCTACGCGGTGCAGAACGAATGGCGCCGCCGCGGAGAGGCCGCCGGACGCCGACTGATCGGCCACAAGATCGGCCTGACCTCGAAGCCGATGCAGCAGGCCACCGGCATCACCGAACCCGACTACGGGGCGATATTCGCCGACCAGGTCTATGACACCGGGTCGGTCATCGACCACTCGAAGTACTCGGGAGTGCGCATCGAGGTCGAGCTCGCCTTCGTGCTGAAGGACGAGCTGCGCGGCCCCGACATCAGTCTGATCGACGTCCTCCGTGCCACCGAATACGTCATCCCCGCGCTCGAGGTCCTGTCCTCACGCATCGAGATGGAAGGACGCACGATCGTCGACACCATCTCGGACAATGCGGCGCTGGGGGCAATGGTCCTCGGCGGCCGTCCCATCGCCGTCGACGCCGTGGACCTGCGCTGGGTGAGCGCCCTGCTCTACCGCAACGAGACGATCGAGGACTCGGGAGTCGCCGCCGCCGTGCTCGACCACCCGGCCCGCGGGATCGTGTGGTTGGCGAACAAACTCGCCGAACACGGGGACGTGCTGCAAGCGGGTGAGACCGTGCTCGCCGGATCGTTCACCCGCCCCATGTGGGTCCACCCCGGCGATACCGTCCACGCCGACTACGGAGAGCTGGGAGCCATCACATGCCGTTTCGAGTAGAGCTGCCGCAGACCTTCGCCGACCGTGTGGCCGGACTCGGCGAAGGCGAGTACCTGGCCGGCATGTGGGTGTGCTCGGCATCGCCCGTGGCCGCCGAGATCGCCGCCGCCTCGGGGATGCAATGGGTGCTCATCGACGCCGAGCATTCCCCGATCGGGCTCGAGACCACGACGAGTCTGCTGCGTGCGATGAACGGCTACTCCGCCACCCCCGTGGTGCGGGTGCCGGTGAACGATCGGGTGCTCATCAAGCAATACCTCGACCTCGGCGCGCAGAATCTGCTCGTGCCGATGATCGATACGAAATCCGACGCCGAGGCGGCTGTGGCAGCCGTCCAATATCCGCCGAAGGGTGTGCGCGGGGTCGGTTCGGCCCTGGCCAGGGCCTCCCGCTGGAACGCCGTGCACGAGTACCTGGGCAGGGCCGAGGAGTTCGTGTCCCTGACCGTGCAGATCGAATCGGCGACTGCAGTGGACAATGCCGCGGAGATCGCCGCGGTCGACGGCATCGACCAGATCTTCGTCGGACCCTCCGACCTGGCGGCGTCGATGGGGCTGCTCGGCCAGCAGACCCATCCGGACGTCACCGACGCGGTAGCGAGGACCTTCGCGGCGGTGAAGGCGGCGGGCAAACCCGTCGGCGTCAACGCCTTCGACCCGGTCCAGGCCAGGAAGTATCTGGACGCCGGTGCGTCGTTCGTCCTCGTCGGGGCCGATGTCGGCCTGATGATGAACGGCGCCCGTGCCTGGGCGCAGGAATGGGTCCAGGACTGAGCACACGTCACCCCCGGCTGCGTCAGCGCAGTCGGGGGTGACGTGTATTCATACTGCGTCTCAGTCCTCGTCGCGGCTCCGACCGGTGATGAGGAGAACTGTTGTGCCGAGACCGACGAGGACGATGCCCATGCCGATGAGCATTCCGTTGCCCGTGGTGCCGGTGCGGGGCAGCTCGGCCGGTGGCGCCGGAGCCGCGGGGGTTTCGGCGACAGGAGCGACCGGCGGAGATTCGGGCTTGTCCGGGGTTTCGGGCTTCGGTGCTGCGGGCTGCTCGGGCGGGGCCGGCGTTGAACTCGGCTGCTCGGGCGGCGTGCTCGGTTCCTCCGGTGGGGCCGGCGGCGTGCTCGGTTCCTCCGGCGGTGCCGGGGGAGTGGTCGGCTTCTCTTCGGGCGGACGGTGCACGGTTTCGGCCGGCACACCCCAATCGCTCGTCCACGCTTCGTTGACGTCGCTGCCCTCGATCGTCGTCACATAGGTGACCCAACCGACGGGCATCTCGATCGGCTCCGTGCTGATCTCGGCGCGCCCTTCCTTGTCGGCGACGACGGTGACGTCCTGGACGGAGAGTTCTTCACCGTCGGGCTTCGCCGACTGCTCGGGTTCGTCCTCCACGTGGTACGCGGTGACGGTGATCACGGCTTCGGATCCGGGTCTCAGCCCGGTCACGGCCACCTCGTCGTGGGTCTGGGTTCCCTCGAGAACCGCCTCGGTGTCGGCGCTCGGAGTCCAGGGGACGAACCCGGTCTCTCGGGGTTGGCCGTGGATGCCCTTCCACTCCTGCGTCGCCTTGTCACCGGCGATCGTCTCGGTGAAGTACAGCCAGCCACGGAAGTCCTCGGGCACGGTGACCTCACCGGAGGTGTGCGTGCCGTTGCCGACGTCCTTCGAGGTCACGGAGCCGATTTCACGGGCGTCGTCGTTCTTCGTGCCCTGAACCGGTGCCGTGCCGGTCTGCCACAGCGTATGTTCGACGGTGACGGTGTGGTCGCCGATGAGACCGGAGACCGTGAACTCATCGGTGACGGTCTCACCGGGGACCGGTGTCTGATCGGAGATCTCGGTGGTCACCGTCGGGTGGGAGCTGAGGTCCAGGGTCGCCTTACCCGCGACCGTGTCAGGAGCATCGGGAGTGACGACCCGCTGCACCCGGGTGCCCGAGGTGGGTTCGAAGATGCGCACGGTCTGCGGGGCGACCGTCGCCTTCGCCGCCACGGACAGCGTGCCCGGGGCGCTCGCCGTGAGTGTCGTCGTCACTGCCTTGGCACCGGTCGTCAGGGTCTTCGGGGCGTCCTTCGCGCCCGTCGTCGTCAGCGTGATGGGGATGTCGGGAACCTGTGTCCCGGAGGCGCTTGTCAGGGAGACTGTCAGCGTGGCCTCATCCGTGGGGGTGCCGAGGATCTTGGGTTTGTCCTTGTCGGCCTTGCCATCAGCAGACTTGTCGTTGTCGGCTGGGGACCCGGGCTCATTCGGATCGCTTCCCGTCTTCGCTCCGTCGCTTGTCGATTCCGACGCCCAGGAGTCAGGAGAAGCGGAGGACTCCGGGGAATGAGGTTCGAGGACGGGCATCCTGACAACCGGTTCGAGGCTGACATCGAGGGTGTAGGGACCCGCGTACTTCTTCGCCTCGGCGAGGATCGACTGATGGTGCTTCGCTGCCGCATCGAACTTCTTGCCGAGGTCGGCGGGCTTCTGCGGAGGCACCTTGTGGTCGTGGGGGAGTGTCTTGTCGAGTCGGGCGATGGCGCTCAGCGCCGCCTGCACATCTTTGGACTTCGAGTCGGCATATTCGTGCAGCGCCCATGCGGTGCGCGCCGATGTCACCTGCTCGGATTTCGCGTCCTTGAAGTACTTCGCCAAGGGAGACTTCTTTCCCGCATCGATGCAGTAGGCCGAGGTGTCCGGGAACGTCCGATACGAGCCGTACCACGTCTTGCCCTGCTTCGCGTGGTGCCAGATGCCAGGACCGTAGGCGTTCGGTGCGGTGTGCACGGGAACCTCGCCGAGGCTGACCGGAGGGCCCGCGGCCATCGCAGGACCCAGCCCGAGCAGTGAGGCGACGGTGAGGACGATGAGGACCAGTGCGGTGCGCAGCGATGCGAGTCTGAAAGAAGTCATGGAACGATTCGACAGGCGCACCCCACCGACGGGCCAGAGCCGCCGAACAGCCTGTGGAAACAGGTTCCGGCGTCCACAGGATTCGGCGTTTGAGTCGGGATGAACGGGGCGTCACCGGGTGGGAGAGTGGAGCCGGCGTTCGCTCGTCGGTGGCGGGGAGAATCGTGCCTGTAGCCCTGACCGTGACCCTGACTGTGGTCCTCACTGTGGCACTGTCGTCGGTCGAAACCGGGTGGTGTCCTCGGCTTCGTCCTGTCTGCTGTCCACAGCCCACAGTGGTGAAGTCGAGTTTCTGCTGACATGCGCACGGCGTGACAGCTGGCTGAAGTGTTGCTGGACGGATACATCATCTGGCCCTGAGACGCTGATGTTCGCCCATAGAATTGGGTGAGCGGTAATTCCCCCATCGAAGAAGGACGATCTATGTCGGCACAGAACGGTCCCGGTCCGCAGGGCCCGAATCAGCCCGGACCGCAGCGACCCCAGCCGCCCCAGGTGCAGGATCCCCGGAATCCGAACGCTCCGTCCGCATCGGGGCCACAGGGGCAGGTGCCGCCGCAGGGTCAGGTCCCAACGGGTCAGGTGCCGCCGCAGGGTCAGGTCCCACCCGGTCAGGTGCCGCCGCAGCAGAACCATGATCGGTTCCGACCGCGTCCCCAAAGCTCGCAGCCGCCTGCCCAACAGCCGGTGTCCGGCAAGCAGGCACCCGTGCAGGGAATGCCCCGACCTGCGCAGGGACAGCCTCAGCCCGTGCCGGGACCCAACCAACCCGTGCCTGCGCCGGGACAGCCTGTGATGCACGGGCAGCCGATGCCGGGTCAGCCGATGCCGGGTCAGCCGATGCAGGGACAGCCGGTGCCCGGATACCAGCCGCCGGTGCAGGCACGCGTCTACGCCCAGCCGCGCTTCGCTCCGACCGTCACCCAGGAGATGCGGATCCGGGCGGGTATGCAGGCACCTCAGCAGGTGGTCACGGACACCCCGTGGACCGGTGCCGTGCGCCAGGCACAGCCGGAGACCGCACCCGATTCGACCGGCAACATCGTCCGACTCGTCGCAGCCATCCTCGTTCTCCTCGTTCTCGTCGGAGGGCTGGGGCTGCTTGCCCTCTTCGGCGGGCTGAGCTTCGGTGTGCGTCTGTTCGCGCTCATCGGACTCGCGGCGATCCCGCTTCTCGGCATCATCGCCTATGTGCTCTGGCTCGATCGGTGGAAACCGCAGCCGAAGCTTCTCTTGGGCATCTGTCTCCTCTGGGGTGCCGTCGCCTCGGTCATCCTCACCCTCGGCTTCTCCCTCGTCGGCGATATCGCGCTCTATCTGGCCGGATTCAACGGCGTGCCCGACATCATCGGCACGGTCATTCAGGCCCCGATCGTCGAAGAATCGACGAAGACCGTCCTCCTCGTCGTCATCGTCCTCGCCGCACGGCGTCACTTCGAGGGCCCCCTCGACGGGCTCGTCTACGGTTCCCTCATCGGTGCGGGCTTCGCCTTCACAGAGAACATCCTCTACCTCGGACAGTCATGGAATGAGGGCGAACTGCTGGGACTCGCTCTGACATTCGCCATGCGCTGCCTCGGTTCGCCGCTGCTGCACACGGCGTTCTCGACCTGTGCCGGCGTGTCCATCGGCCTCGCCGCCCGAAAATGGCCGTGGTGGTCGCTCATCCTCATGTGGCTGCCCGGACTCGCGCTCGGCATGGTCCTGCACGGCTTCTGGAATGGCTCGATGACACTTCTCGCCATGATCGGCTACGCGTACAGAAACGTCATGAACGAACTGGTGCCTCAGGTCATCGGCCTCATCGTGCTCAGCCTCATCCTCTCCGCCGCCTGGGTCGCGCTCGGCCTCATCCTGCGCCGCAGCGAACGCATGCATACGCAGAACATGCTCGGCGACTATGCGAACTCCGGTTGGCTCACCCACGCCGAGGTCGACATGCTCGGCACCTGGAAGGGCCGGAAGAACGGCCGCGATTGGGCGAAGTCGTTCCCCGGCGGCAAGGAGGAGATGAAGACCATGATCCGGACCTCCGGCAAACTGTCGACGACGCGGATGCGTGTGCTCGCCGGCATCGGCGGTGAACAGGAACGGAAGATCGAACGGGCCGAGCTCAAACAGTTCGTCGACGCCCGTGAACGAC
Organism: Brevibacterium spongiae; assembly: GCF_026168515.1. NCBI lineage: Bacteria > Bacillati > Actinomycetota > Actinomycetes > Micrococcales > Brevibacteriaceae > Brevibacterium > Brevibacterium spongiae. Next base: position 1,018,726 of record NZ_CP093443.1, read on the forward strand.
TGCTCGCCGCCTCGAAGCAGATGGTGCGGTAGACCCAACCTGTGACAGTCCTCGACATCCTCCTCATCGTCCTCGGCATCGGCGCGCTCTTCGCCGGTTTCCGCCAGGGCATCATCACTGCGCTGGGAACCGCGGCCGGCTTCGTCGTCGGCTGGATCCTCGGTCGTCTGCTCTCCCCGCTCGTCGAAACGCTCAGCGAAGGCACGAGCGCCATGGACAACCCCGGTGTGCTCATGCTCCTGGCCTCCATGCCGCTGGTCCTCAGCGTCCTCTTCGCCTTCGCCGGCAGCGGGATCGGGGCATGGATCAAACGGTCGATGGACTCCGATCTCGGGCAGGGCATCGACGCCATCGGCGGCACCGTCACCGCCGGGATCGTCTACGTCCTCGTCATCTGGCTCGCCGCCGGCTTCATCCGCACCACCCCGCTCGTCGAACCAAACCGGTGGGTCGCCGACTCCACCGTGATCGCCGCCATCGACCGCACGATCCCCTATTCCTCCCAGAACGCCCTGGGCGGACTGGCCCGCGGGCTGAGCGCCTCCGGATTCCCACAGGTGTTCTCCGGCCAGACAGAACAGATCCGCGGCGTCGGCGAACCCGACGAAGGCATGGTCGACGTCGGCCGCAAGGTCGAGGACTCGGTCGTGAAGGTCACGACCACGGCCACCACCTGCCCCACCGGCTCGGAAGGCTCGGGCTTCGTCTTCGACGATGGACTCGTCGCCACCAACGCCCACGTCGTAGCCGGGTCGACGGAACTCGCCGTCCAGGTCGGCGGAAAAGGCAGACCCTACCTCGCCGAGGTGGTCGAATTCGACGCTGAAGCCGACGTTGCGGTGCTCCGCGTCCCGGAACTCGATGCTCCCGCACTCGACTTCGGCGATGGCCTCGGAGCGGGGGACGACTCCGTGGTCGTGGGCTTCCCCGCCAACGGGCCGTACACGATCTCACCGACGCGCGTGAGGGAGAAGATCAACGCCCGCGGTCTCGACATCTATGATTCGAAATCAGTGGTGCGCGAGGTGTATTCGCTGCGTGGAATCGTCCGCGAAGGCAATTCGGGAGGCCCCCTCATCGACGCTCAGGGAGATGTCGTCGGGATGGTCTTCGCCCGATCCGCGACCGATGACGAAACCGGATACGCACTCACCCGAGCCGAGATCGCCGACGAGCTGCAGGCCGGAACGAGCAATCGCACACCCCAGCCGGCCGGGCAGTGCACACAGTGATCAGTGCACCGAGCGAGCGTCCGCGAACCGAGCGCCCGAGGTGAACGCGACTACTTGAGGTTGAGCCCGGCGAGCACGGCACGGTGATCGCTCGACCCGCGGCTGAGCACCTCGTCGGAGGTGGCATCGAAGCCGCGGTAGAGGATGTGGTCGAGGCGAGTGACGGGGAACCGGGCCGGCCAGGTGAAGCCGAAGCCGCCGTGAGCCTGCTCGCGCGAATCCTCGAGCGGGGGAACCAGGGTCGCGAAATTGTTGTCCGTCGACGCCGTATTGAAGTCGCCGGCGACGATGACATTTTCGGCTCCGTCGGTCTCCACACTCGCGGCGAGTCGACGCAGAGCGGCGTTGCGCATGGATTCGTGTCCCGGCCGGACCGAGGGCATATGCACGGCATAGAACCGGATGTCACCGTGGTCGGTCGAGATCGTGGTGGCGAACGCTCGCGGCCACTGCAGGCCGAGGTCGACCTCTTCGGGCGCGGACATCGGCCACTTCGACCACACGCCGACGGTGTCGAGGACCTGGGCGTGCTCGAAGGAGGAATCGAGCTCCTTGTGGATGATCTTGCCCGACAGGGACTCGAGTTCCTGGATCGTGACGATGTCCGGGTCGCGTTCGACGATGTTCTGCGCCGCCGCCGTGGGCTGCGGCATCCGCGCACCCACATTGTGGGTGGCCACGGTCAGATCCGTCTCATCGGCGTCATCATTGGGCAGCAGAGCCGGTCCGAACATCCCCGCCCACACGAGCGTGGGTACGAGGAATCCGATGGCTGAGAGCCACGAGAACCGGATGAGGAACATCAGCAGCACGAGAGCGAGGAAGATCCCCGTCCACGGCAGCACCGATTCGAGGATGAGGGCGATGCCCATCCGTGTCGGCAGAAGGTTGTGGAGAAGCAGGAATGCCGCATAGAGGATCCCGAAGATCAATGCGGTGATGCCCTTCGCGGGGCTGTGCCTTCTGCGTGGTGAAGAATATGCCTGGCTCATCGAACAACGATCTTAACCGGGAAGTCTGGCCCCAGGCTGGGTGAGGGGTGCGATGCGGCTCACAGCGGCATCTCGTCAGCGACGTGCTGTCGCACTCCACACCGTGACATCCGGATGAGTGTCGTAGCGGTAGCCCGATCCGCGCATGGTCCGCACCACCGAGGCATACTCGCCGAGGCGGCGCCGCAGTCGGCGGATGTGCACGTCCACGGTGCGTTCGTCGGGAACCTCACCGCCGGACCACACCGCGGTGATGAGGTCCTCACGCGGCAGGGTCTCGTCCGCATGGGTCACGAGGGTGGCCAGCAGGTCGAATTCCTTCGTCGTGACGTCGACGAGCTCACCGTCGATGCTGACCTCTCGGCGGGGGATGTCGATGCGCAGACGTTCGGACGCGGCTTGAGAGTACGCCTCGCCGGCCCGACCGCCGAAACCGCGCGGTGCGGGGGCCGCCGGTGCGTCCTCTTCCCGCAGGGTCGGCGGGTGGATGCGGTTGGGGATCCTCGACCGCACAGGTCCGTGCGTGGCTGCGGGCGCTCCGGTCGCTGCGGGGGAGCCGTTGGCGACGGCACGCACGGCGTCGATATCGCTGCCGCGTCCCTCCGGGGCCAAGGCGATGACCGCCTGGGTCTCGGCCTGGCTGGCCAGTTCCTTCGCATAGGCCTGCAGCTCACCGGCGATGGCGGAGAGGTTCGTGCCGTCGGCGGCGGCCTTGGATTCATCGAGTCCGATGTAGACGATGATTCCGCGTGCGGCCTTCGGCGAGGGGACGACTCCTGCCGGCCCATAGGTGTGGGGGGCGTTCTGCGGGTCGACTGCGCTCAACCTGGCTCCTGCACGTCGAGTGGCAACTGCGCTGCGGGGGTGGAAGTAGGCGGGTTCTGGATTCGGCATGACTGTCCTTTGCTCCGATCATCGGATCGGGATGACTGAATGAGTCCGCTGCTTGCGTGTACTCGTTCGAGGCCGGACAGCGGGAGGGCGATCACCGACCACGAACGCAGGGCATGCACATGGCTGCCGCCGGCATTCGCTGTGGGTCGATCGCTGAAGTCATGGCTTCATTATTTGTCACATTGCGCGGGCGCTGCAATGCGAACGCCGAAAATGAGACGACTGTGACGAATTGTGACGAAACTGTCGGGCTCCGTCAGTCGACGATCCCGTACATCCGGTCTCCGGCATCGCCGAGTCCGGGCACGATGTAGCCCTTCTCGTTGAGCTTCTCGTCGAGTGCGGCAGTGTAGATCTTCACCTCTGCGGAATCGCTGTAGTCGGCTTCGATGCGACGCACACCCTCGGGGGCGGAGACGAGGCACACGGCGGTGACATCGCGGGCGCCGCGCGCGAGCAGGAAGTCGATGGCCATGGCGAGGGTGCCTCCGGTGGCCAGCATGGGGTCGACGACGAAGATCTGCCGTCCGGTGAGGTCGTCGGGCAGGCGATCGGCATACGCGCTGGGTTCGAACGTGGTCTCATCGCGGACCATGCCGAGGAATCCCACCTCGGCGGTGGGCAGGATGCGCAGCATTCCGTCGAGCATGCCGAGGCCCGCGCGCAGGATCGGAACCACGATCGGGCGGGGTTCGGCCAGCTTGGTGCCGGTGAATGTCGACACGGGTGTCGAGATCTCCTTGTCCTCGATCGACACGGAGCGGGTGGCCTCGTAGGCCAGCAGCATGACGAGCTCTTCGGTGAGCTGGCGGAAGCGCGCGGAGTCCGTGAACTGATCCCGCAGTGCAGTGAGTTTGTGGGCGATGAGCGGGTGATCGGCTACGTGAAGATGCATACCCAAATGGTACGGGAGAACTTCACTCTTCCGGCAGTGGTCAACGCGGAGCGAAGAGTTCACAATGGAGGCATGTCGTACTTCACTGAGATCCTGACCGATTCCGGCGACGGCTTCCGCGCCCTCGATGTCGACGTTCGTGATGCGAACGACCTCGACGACCTCGTCGACATGATGCGCTCCGCCGCCGGCGACGACGGTGAGGCGGTCGCCGTCATCGAACACGAAGACGAATGGTTCGGACTCGTGCGCCTGTGCGCGAACAATGAGGTCAAGGTCTTCCTCTCCGACCTCGCCGCCGTCGAGGCCAGCCCCTTCGCCGAGATCTTCGCCGAGTTCCTCGATTCCCGTCCCGATGCCTACGACGCCGAACCCGAAGAGGACTTCGGTGCCGAGGAGGATGAGGGTACTGCCGATGAAGACGACGAGGAGGAGGTCGAGATGCTCGAGCTCGACCCCGACGCCGAATGGGGCGGAGACGCCGACATCTACGCCGATCGAGGAGTCTCGGCGGCCACCCTCATCGACCAGGTCGAGGAGTACCGCTCCGACCCGGCCCGCGTCGTCGCCCATGTCGGGGAGACCGTGGGCTTCGCCGACCAGCTCGAGGCCGCACGCTGAACCGGGATTCCCCCGAGGCGGGCGAGGCGCGGTTCGAGGCATGGATGGGTCAGGCCCTCGCCGAGGCGGCCCTGGCCGGAGCGCATGACGACGTTCCCGTCGGGGCCGTCGTCATCGACGGAACCGGTGCCGTGATCGGACGCGGGCACAATCGGCGGGAGGTCGATGCCGATCCGCTCGGCCACGCCGAGCTCATGGCGATCTCTTCGGCCGCCTCGGCGAAGGGACGGTGGCGACTGGACGACTGCACCCTCGTCGTCACCCTGGAGCCGTGTGCGATGTGCGCCGGCGCCCTCGTCGGCTCCCGCATCGCCCGCGTCGTCTTCGGCGCCTACGACGACAAGGCCGGAGCCGTCGGATCGGTCTGGGACCTGCTGCGCGACCGTGCCGCACTCCATCATCCGGCGGTGCGCTCCGGGGTCCGTGCCGAGGAATGCCGGGACCTGCTGCGGGACTTCTTCGCCGCCCGCCGCTGACGCACAGGCGTGCTCCACTTCACAGCAGCTCGATTTGGATGCGGAAAGTCCACCGCTGTACAGTTGTCGGCGGTGGCGTGTCCGAGCGGCCGAAGGTGCAACACTCGAAATGTTGTGTAGGGCAACCCCCTACCGTGGGTTCAAATCCCACCGCCACCGCCACGGGGAACCCCTGATCAGCCGAGTCTGGTCAGGGGTTTCGTATGTCTCTCCGGGGGATGGCATCGGTGCATGCAGAGGTGTGATGATTGACACACCGGGGTCGAGCGACGAGACTGTCTCGATGAAATAGAAATAGTTTTCCAGGATATGGAAATTCTGGTTCGGTGTTCACCGACGACTTGCCTGTTTCATTGCGCACGTTCAAGGCGCAGGGCCGACGACAACGATGTCGACGGCTGACCAAATCGAACAACCTGAGGTGGTCCATGAAAATGGCTGACAATGACCAGGCGGTTGAGACCGCAACCCCGAGAACGGGGCTACTCGACAGATTCTTCGAAATCACCCATCGCGGGTCGTCGATCAAGCAGGAGATCCGCGGAGGCATCGTCGCCTTCGTCGCGATGGCCTATATCGTCGTCCTCAACCCGCTCATCCTCGGCGGCAGCGAAGACATCGCAGGAAACAGCCTCGACTTCGCCCAGCTGACCGCCGTCACCGGTCTCGTCGCCGGCGTCATCACGATCCTCTTCGGTGTCGTCGCCCGACTTCCGTTCGGCCTCGCCGCCGGCCTGGGCATGAACAGCTTCCTCGCTGTCTCCGTCGTCCAGGAGGTCACGTGGGCCGATGCGATGGGGCTCGTGGTCATCAACGGCGTCATCATCGTCGTCCTCGGCGCCACGGGCATCCGCACGGCGATCTTCAACGCGGTTCCGCATGCGCTCAAGATCGCGATCACCGTGGGCATCGGACTGTTCATCGCCTTCATCGGCTTCGTCAACGCCGGATTCGTCACCCGCACCCCCGCCGGACCTCCCGTCCAGCTGGGCCAGGACGGATCGATCGGGTCCCTGCCCACGCTGGTCTTCGTCTTCGCCCTCGTGCTCATCGGCATCCTCGTTGCGCGCAGGATCCCCGGCGGCATCCTCATCGGCATCATCGTCGCCACGGTCGTCGCGATCATCATCCAGGCGTTCGCGAAGCTCGGCACAGTCGGCGATCCGGTCAATCCGGATCCCCTGGGCTGGAACCTCTCGGCTCCGGAGTTCCCGAAGCAGTTCATCGCCGCACCCGACTTCGGGCTCATCGGAGAATTCGACCTCTTCGGCGGATTCCAGCACATCGGCGTGCTCGCCGCCACGATGCTCGTCTTCACCCTCGTCTTCACGAACTTCTTCGACGCGATGGGCTCGATGACGGGACTGGCCCGCAGCGCCGGGCTGCAGACCGACGACGGAATGTTCCCGCGCATCCGCGGCGCCTTCATCGTCGAAGGACTCGGAGCGGTCTTCGGCGGCGGTGCATCCGCATCGTCGAACACCGTCTTTGTCGACTCCGCCGCCGGCATCGCCGAGGGAGCGCGCACCGGTCTGGCCGCCTGCGTCACCGGCGTGCTGTTCCTGCTGTCGATGTTCTTCTCCCCGCTCATCGCCGTCATCCCGATGGAGGCCGGAGCCGCCGCGCTCGTCGTCGTCGGAGCCATGATGGTCACGCAGATCCGCGAGATCGAGATGAGCGACTTCCGCGTCTCACTGCCGGTCTTCCTCACCATGGTCACGATGCCGCTGACCTACTCGATCGCCAACGGCATCGGCGTCGGATTCATCTCCTGGGCGCTCATCCACGCCATGAGCAAGCGCGCTCGCGATGTGCACTGGCTGCTGTGGGTCGTCTCCGCAGGATTCGTCCTGTACTTCGTTCGCGGCCCGATATCGGCTATCTTGGGAGCGTGAGCATTGTGGTTGGGAACACAGCGTGGCAGGAAGGCCAGATCGCACACGGGGTATGAACCTCGAGGCGATGGCCTCAATATTGCGTTCTTCGGCGCTGTTCGCATGGATAACCAGAAGCCGCGAAGAACGAAGCACCTGTTCCAACCATGCACGGTGCGCCTCAGGGAAGAGGCGCAGGAGGTATGAAGCCGGATGTCCGCAACGACGACGGATCACACAGCTGCCGAAGTGACCATCAACGGAGCCGCCACCAGATTTGACGGCCCACCCCATACGAATGCGCTCGACTTCCTGCGCGGTCAGGGACTGACCGCAGCGAAGGAAGGCTGCGCCGAAGGCGAATGCGGGGCCTGCGCCATCCTCGTCGCCCGCCCCGATGAGACCGGCGGAACCCGCTGGACCTCCGTGAACTCCTGCCTGCTGCCGGCCGCAGCACTCGACGGGGGAGAGGTCGTCACCGCCGAAGGACTCGCCACAGGCGACACAGTCCACCCCGTCCAAGAAGAGATGGCCGTGCGCGGCGGTTCCCAGTGCGGATACTGCACCCCCGGCTTCATCTCCTCGATGGCCGCCGAATACTACCGTCCCGAACGCGGCGCCGATGCAGCCGAGAATGCTGCAGCCGCCGGTGCTGCCGGCGACGCCCATGAGGATCATCAGTGCGGGCCGAACGGATTCGACCTCCACTCCCTGTCCGGCAACCTCTGCCGCTGCACCGGCTACCGCCCCATCCGCGATGCCGCGTACTCCCTCGGACAGCCGAGCGAGGACGATGCGCTCGCCGCCCGCCGAGACCGGCCGGCACCGGCCGCCGTGCCCACCGACTACCGACGCGCTGACACCGCGACAGGCACGATCGGCCGCTACCGCCGCCCGGCCACCCTCGCCGAGGCGGTCGAGATCCTCAGCAGCGAACCCGAAGTCACCGTCGTGGCAGGGGCCACCGACTGGGGCGTCGAGGTCAACATCAAGGGAGCACGGGCCAAGAACGTCCTCGCCGTCGACCGGTTGGACGAGATGCGCGGCGTCCGCCGCACCTCCGACCACATCGAACTCGGCGCCTCCCACACCCTGTCCGAACTCGAACGCGAACTCGCAGGCGACATTCCGCTGCTGGGCAAACTGTTCCCCCAGTTCGCCTCCCGCCTCATCCGCAACGGAGCGACGATCGGCGGCAACCTCGGCACCGGTTCACCCATCGGCGACACCCCGCCGGCGCTGCTCGCCCTCGAAGCCGAACTCGTGCTCACCTCGGTGCGCGGCGAACGCAGCGTGGCACTGGCCGACTACTTCACCGGCTACCGGCAGACCATCCGAGACGCCGATGAGCTCATCACCGCCATCCGCATCCCGCTGCCGCTGTCGCCGCTGACCTCGTTCCAGAAGATCGCCAAACGCCGCTTCGACGACATCTCGTCCGTGGCCATCGGCTACGCCGTCGACGTCCGCGACGGACAGATCGCCAAGGCCCGCATCGGCCTCGGCGGAGTCGCAGCGACCCCGCTGCGGGCACGTGCCACCGAAGCCATGCTCGAAGGCCGGCCGTGGAGTCTGGAGACCGTGCACGCGGCAGCCGAGACCCTCGCCGGCGAAGGAACACCGATGGACGACCACCGTGCGAGCGCAAAGTACCGGACCGCGATGCTGCGGTCCTCGCTCGAACGCTTCTACGCCGAACAGCTCGGCCGCACGTCCGTGACCAGCAAGGAGGTCAAGTGATGAGTCAGCTCTCGCAGCGTCCCGCCGACCCGATCGTCGGCGAACGCCACCACCATGAAAGCGCCTTCGGCCACGTCACCGGCTCAGCGCTCTACACCGATGATCTCGTCGGTCGCCTCACCGGCGTCCTCCACGCCTACCCCGTGCAGTCGACGACCGCGCACGCCCGGCTGCTCTCCCTCGATGTTCAGCCCGCCTACGGCGTGCCGGGAGTCGTGCGCGTCATCACCGCCGCCGACATCCCGGGGGTCAACGACCAGGGCGTCAAGCACGATGAGCCGATGCTGCCGACCGATGAGATCATGTTCTTCGGTCAGCCCCTGGCATGGGTGCTCGGCGAAGACCTCGAAGCCGCGAAGGAAGGTGCGGCCGCAGTGGTCGCCGAGGTCGAGGACCTCCCCTCGCTGGTGAGCGTCCGCGACGCAATCGCGGCCGACAGCTACCACGGGAAGCCGCTCTACATCGACAAGGGCGAGGTCGACTCGGCCTTCGCCGATGCCGCCCACGTCTTCGACGGCGAATTCGAGTTCGCCGGGCAGGAGCACTTCTACCTCGAGACGCAGGCCTGCCTGGCACATGTGGATGAGAACGGGCAGATCTTCGTCCAGTCCTCGACTCAGCACCCCACCGAGACACAGGACATCGTCTCCCACGTCCTCGGCGTGCCCGCCCACGAAGTCACCGTGCAGTGCCTGCGTATGGGCGGCGGCTTCGGCGGCAAGGAGATGCAGCCCCACGGCTATGCCGCGCTCGCCGCGCTTGGGGCCACGCTGACAGGTCGGCCGGTGCGTCTGCGCCTGGACCGGACCCTGGACATCACGATGACCGGGAAACGCCACGGCTTCCACTCATCGTGGAAGATCGGGTTCGACGAGGAGGGGAAGATCCTCGCCCTCGACGCGACCCTGACCGCCGACGGCGGGTGGAGCCTCGACCTGTCCGAGCCCGTGCTCACGCGTGCCATGTGCCATATCGACAACGCCTACTGGGTGCCGAACATCCGTGTCACCGGCCGCATCGCCAAATGCAACAAGACCTCGCAGACGGCCTTCCGCGGATTCGGCGGTCCCCAGGGCATGCTCGTCATGGAAGACATCCTCGGCCGGGTCGCCCCGCAGCTGGGGCTCAGCGCCAGGGAGCTGCGAGCTCGCAACTTCTATGCAGAAGGTCAGGACACTCCCTACTACCAGCCGGTGCGTCATCCGGACCGGATCGGCGCCTGCTGGGACCAGCTCATCGCCGAATCCGACCTCGAAGCCCGCGAACGGGAGATCGCGGCCTTCAACGCAGCCCACGAATACACGAAACGCGGGCTGGCGATCACCCCGGTGAAGTTCGGCATCTCGTTCAACCTCACCGCCTTCAACCAAGGCGGAGCGCTCGTCCTCGTGTACAAGGACGGATCCGTTCTCGTCACCCACGGCGGCACCGAGATGGGGCAGGGCCTGCATCAGAAGATGCTCCAGGTCGCTGCGACGACGCTCGGGGTGCCGCTGTCGACGGTGCGTTTGGCACCCACCCGCACGGACAAGGTGCCCAACACCTCGGCCACGGCGGCCAGCTCCGGTTCCGACCTCAACGGCGGGGCGGTGAAGAATGCCTGCGATCAGATCCTCGACCGGCTGCGTCAGGTCGCTGCGGGCATCCTCGGTGCCCCCGCCCATGAGGTCAACATCTCCCGCGGAATCGTCTCCGCCCTCTCATCGACGAAGACGGTGACGTGGGAAGAGCTCATCAACACCGCGTACTTCCAGCGCATCCAGCTCTCGGCCTCCGGGTTCTACCGGACCGAAGGCCTGCACTGGAACCTCAGCCAGATGCGCGGGGAGCCGTTCAAGTACTTCGCCTACGGCGCCGCAGTCTCCGAAGTCGAGGTCAGCCGCTTCGACGGTTCGTACTCGCTGCGCCGCGTCGACATCGTCCACGATGTCGGAGATTCCCTGTCTCCGCTCATCGACCTCGGACAGATCGAAGGCGGCTTCGTCCAGGGCGCCGGCTGGCTGACCCTGGAAGACCTGCGCTGGGACGAATCCGACCGCCCGAGCCGCGGCCGTCTGGCCACTCAGGCGGCGAGCACGTACAAGATCCCGAGCTTCTCCGAGGCCCCGGAGATCTTCAACATCTCGCTGCTGGACAAGGCCCACGAAGAAGGAGCCGTCTACGGGTCCAAGGCCGTCGGCGAACCCCCGCTCATGCTCGCCTTCTCCGTCCGTGAGGCGCTGCGTGAAGCGGTGCGCGCCTTCGGCGAACCCGGACGCGAAGTGGAGCTGGCCTCCCCAGCCACACCCGAATCGGTGTTCTGGGCGATCGAGGATGTGCGCGCCCGCGAATCGGGGGCGGCCGCCTCGGTGACGGAAGGACAACGAGTTCCGTCATGACCTGGATGGACACCGCAGCCGAGCTTCGCAAGGCTCGGGTGCCGGCCGTCCTCGTCACGCTCGCCACGGTGCGGGGTCATGCCCCGCGCGAGGCGGGTGCGAAGATGATCGCCACCGCCGATGCCCTGTTCGGGACCATCGGCGGCGGCAATCTCGAGATGACGGCCATCACCCGTGCCCGCGAGATGCTGACCGAGGGCCGGAGCGCCCCGGAGATGCTCGACCTGCGGCTCAATGACAAGGCTCCGGCCAAATACGGACGGCAATGCTGCGGCGGGGAGGTCACGGTGCTGCTCGAACCGCTACCTGTGCCCGCCTCGGCGGCGATCTTCGGCATCGGCAACATCGGACTCGAACTCACCCGGATCCTCGCCCGCCACGACATCGATCTCGTCGTCTCCGACTCACGACCCGAACAGTTGGAGGCCCTCGATGCGTTGGAGACCCCGGTCGCACGCATCAGCCGCGAATTCGCCGTCGTGGGCGAAGAAGTGCTCACCGGGCTGCCGGCGGGTTCGCACGTGGTCATCATGACCCACGATCATGCCGAGGACCTGCACCTGTGCGCGGCCGCACTGTCGCGCGGCGATCTCGGCTCCGTCGGGCTCATCGGCTCGAACGCGAAATGGCAGCGGTTCCGGAAGAACCTCACCGCCGAAGGCTTCGCGCCCGAGCTCGTCGACACGATCCGCTGCCCCATCGGGCTGCCGGACCTTCCCGGCAAGGCACCTGCGACGATCGCCGTGAGCGTCGCCGCAGACCTGCTGGGCCGCATGGGCTGACGGCGTCCGAACGCCACAGCTCTCACCACCGCTCCGTAACACCACTTGCCCACATCACCACTGACTTCAGGAGAACCACCATGGTCATCTACCGCGCGCGTGTCTTCGACACCCCGGACAACCCGTTCACCGGCGGCGAACTGCGCTCCGGTTCCGATCTCGCCCTCGTCGTCGACGACGGCGTGATCACCGAGCGCACCGATTTCGACTCGGCTGCCGCGAGCCATCCCGACGCCGAGGTGGTCGACCTGCGCGCGGGAGTGCTCATCCCGGGACTCATCGACACCCACGTCCACTTTCCGCAGGTGCGCATCATCGGCAGCCTCGGCAGACCGCTGCTCGAGTGGCTCGAACACTCACCCCTGCCCGAAGAGGCCAAACTCGCCGATGACGCCTACGCGCGGTCCGTGGCCACAGACTTCCTCACGGGCCTGACCTCGGCGGGGACCACCTCGGCGATGGTCTTCGGCGCCCACTTCCCCGGAGCCGTGGACGCCCTGTTCTCCGAGGCCGAGACGGCGGGACTGCGGATCACCTCGGGCCTGGTCACCAGTGACCGGAACCTGCCCGAGGCGCTGCTGACAGATGTCGAGACGTCCACGGCGGCCGGTCAGGCGCTCATCGACCGGTGGCACGGTCGGGGACGGCTGCGCTACGCGGTGACCCCGCGCTTCTCCTTCTCCGCCGGCCAGGAGCTCCTGGCCGCAGGCGGGCAGCTCGTGGCCGACAATCCCGGCATCTGGGTGACCTCGCACCTCAACGAGAACCTTGACGAGGTCTCCGGTGTGGCGCAGCAGTTCCCCGAGGCCATCGACTACCTCGACACCTATGACCGGGCCGGGCTGCTGGGCCGGCACACGATCATGGCCCACAACGTCCACCCGCAGGACCGGGAGCTTCAGCGCATGGCCGAGACCGGGACCGTCGCGGCCCACTGCCCGACCTCGAACTCGGCCCTGGCCAGCGGATTCTTCCCGCTGCGACGCCACATCGAGGCCGGAGTCCGGGTGGCGCTGGGCTCCGACGTGGGCGGCGGGACCGGATTCTCCCTGTTCAAGGAGGGCGTGCAGGCTTACTTCATGCAGCAGCTCGACCCGTCCGGGGGACTGCCGCTCAACTCCGCGCACCTGCTCTACCTGGCCACCGCCGCCGGCGCCGACGCCCTCGAACTCTCCGATCAGGTCGGTGACCTGTCCGTGGGCAAACGCTTCGACGCTGTCCTTGTGCGCCCCGCCGAGGGGCAGCCCCTGGACGTGGGGCTGAAGCACGCCGGCAGCGATTCGGACGCGCTCGCGAAGATCTTCGCCATGGGCACCCCTGCCGACATCGCCCAGGTGTGGGTGGACGGAGACCTCGTCAAAGGCTGACCCACCACCCCATTACTACCCGACGGCGCCCCAGCAACCTTTCGCTGGACTGGTCCCCAAAAGTTGGACTGCTGTGAGGTCAGCATAGTTCGTAAATAGGCTCACCATCCTTGGCGGTCTTGTTCCGATATTCCATCGGGGCAAGATCGCCAAGTCGTGTCGAGATCCTTTCGTAGTTATACCAATGAATGTACTCATTGATCGCGGCTTTGAGGTCCTCGACCGTGTCGAACTTCTGCAGATAGAACATCTCGGACTTCAACTGCCCGAAGAAGTTCTCCGCCATCGCGTTATCCCAGCAGTTTCCCTTCCGCGACATCGACGGTGTAGCACCATGCTTAGCTAGAATCGACGCCCAGGACACGTGCTGGTACTGAAACCCCTGGTCCGTGTGCACCAGCGGTGTCTGCCCGGGACGCAGTCCCTGACAGGCTCGCATCAGCGACTCGTTCGTCAATGCCGTGTTCGGTGACGTCGACATCGAGTACGACACCACACCGGCATCGAACAGATCGATCACTGGTGACAGATACAGTTTCTTGTCTTCAACAGCGAATTCCGTGACGTCGGAAACCCATTTCTCGTTCGGTTCATCAGCGGTGAACTCCCGATTGAGTACGTTGTCAGCAACGGCTCCGACCGTGCCGCGATGGGAGTCGAATTTCTTCTTCCGCACCTCGGTCTGCAGACCCATGTCACGCATTAATCGCAGTACGGTCTTCTTCGCGATCGTGATGCCCTGTTTGACCAAGACAGCCCAGATCTTGCGGTGCCCGTAGCGTTTGTGACTCTTCTCGAAGATGTCCTCGATGAGGGTTCTCACCTGCGCGTATGGGTCGGGTCTCACGTCGAATCGTTTCTGGTGGTAGAAGAACGTCGACCGGGCCAAACCCGCGACCTGCAGCAGCAATGGCAGTGGATAGTCTGCCTTGAGACTGGCAACAATGCGTGCTTTCACAGCTGCCCTTTTTGCCTCAAGGCCCGCAGTTTTTTCAAGTAAGCGTTCTCCGCTTCAGCCCGCAGCAGCCGGTCTTGCAGCTGCCGATACTCGGCCAGGCTGATGTCCTCGACATGCGTCTTCTTCGCCATCAGGTCTGGCTTCGACGGTGCCGGATCAGCATCGGGGTCCTGACCGTTGTCGAGGGCTCGTATTCGTGCTGTCTTGCCTTTGGCCGGCGGCGGTGTCACGAACGCGTCTTCGCCCTTGTCCCGGTATTTCTTCGCCCAATCAACCACGGTACGCGAGGACGCCAAACCGAGCTCTTGAGCCAGGACGACTTTGTGTTCGCCGTCGAGGTACCGTTTCGCAGTCGCGATCTTCGTCTCTGCCGGTATGCGGCGGGGCTGGTGCGGTTCCATGACCGATATTGTTCCACGCACCAGCCACCGGTCGTGGAGGAGTTTGAGCGTGGGTTTATGCACGTCGAGCTTCGTGGCTGTCGCGGCATAGCCGTGCCCTTTGTCGAAGAGGTCGATCGCGGCCCTGGCTTGTTCGTCTGTGATCAGACAGTCCTTACGCATGGAGTGGTCCCTTCAAGTTGTCTTGTGTTGATCACAGTCCAACTTTCGGGGACCACTCCACGCCACGTTGCTGGGGCGCCGTCGGGTTGTTTTTGGGGAGGAAGCGCCGGGGCTCTTGACGAGAACTCCGCGAGCTGTCTATGCTTATTTCACGGAATGGAAATCAACTTCCACAATACGGAAAAGCAAGACACTCAAAGGAGAGCTGCATGTCCCCGTCATTCGACTTCACCAGTCCCGACAACTACGTCCTCAACTGCTCCACCCTGCTCACCGAACTGCCGGTGATGGAGCGCGCCCAGGCCGCGAAGGACGCGGGATTCAGCCAGGTTGAGTTCTGGTGGCCCTTCGACGGCAACCCGACCCCCACCTCGGCGGAGGTCGATGAGTTCATCGCCTCGCTCGAATCCGCGGGAGTCGCGCTCAAGGGCCTGAACTTCTGGGCCGGGAACATGGCCGGAGGCGACCGGGGCATGGTCTCGATCAAAGGCGCCGAAGAGGACTTCGCCGCGAACGTCGAGATCGTCGTCGAGATCGGCCGCCGCACCGGCTGCCGCGCATTCAACGCCCTCTACGGTCTGCGCACCGACGGCCAGGATCCTGCCGAGCAGGACCAGGTGGCCGCGGCGAATCTGGCCCGCGCCGCCCAGGCCGTCGATGAGATCGGCGGCACCGTCCTCGTCGAACCCGTCTCCGGAGCCGAGGCCTACCCGCTCAAGCGCTACGCCGACGCCGCCGAGGTGGTCGCGGCCGTCCGCACCGACGGACCCGCCAACATCTCCGTCCTTGCCGACTTCTTCCACATGCACGTCAACGGCGACGACGTGGCCGCCGTCATCGAATCCGAGGCCGCGAACTTCGGCCACATCCAGATCGCCGACGCCGAAGGACGCGGAGCACCGGGCACCGGCTCGCTGCCGCTGCGCGACTGGATCGACCGGGCCTACGACCTCGGCTACACCGGGTCGATCGCACTCGAATACAAACAGGACCGCGCCACCGCCTTCGACTGGCTGACCCACGCCGCCCAGACCGCCTGACACCCCGAATCGACACGAAGGAAACCCCATGAGCAAGACAATCGCATTCATCGGACTCGGCATCATGGGCCTGCCCATGGCCAAGAACCTCGTCAACGCCGGCTTCGACGTGCGCGGATTCAACCGCACCCCGGCCAAGGCCGACACGCTCGCCGAGGCGGGTGGCAGTGCCGCCGCCACCATCGCCGAGGCGGTGGCAGGGGCCGATGTCATCATCACCATGGTCCCGGACTCTCCCGACGTCGAGGCCGTGCTCACCGGTGACGAGGGCATCCTCGCCCACGCTTCAGCCGGCGCCACCTGGATCGACTTCTCCACCATCCGCCCCGACGTGGCCACGGAACTCGCCGCGCAGGCGAAGGAGGCGGGACTCAAACCGCTCGACGCACCCGTCTCCGGCGGAGAGCCCGGCGCCATCAACGGAGCCCTCTCCGTCATGGTCGGCGGAGACAAGGCCGACTTCGATGCCGTGGCCGATGTCTTCGACGCCGTCGGCAAGACCATCGTCCTCGTCGGACCCTCCGGTGCCGGCCAGACCGTCAAGGCCGCCAACCAGCTCATCGTCGCCGGAAATATCGGACTCCTCGCCGAAGCCGTCGTCTTCCTCGAAGCCTACGGCGTCGAGACCACCCCGGCTCTGGAAGTCCTCGGCGGGGGACTGGCCGGATCCAAGGTGCTCGAGCAGAAGGGGCAGAAGATGCTCGAGCGCGAGTTCGGTCCCGGGTTCCGTCTCGAACTGCACCACAAGGACATGGGCATCGTCACCGCCGCCGCCCGCGAGGCCGGGGTCGCGATCCCACTCGGGGCCACCGTCGCACAGCTCGTCGCAGCGACCGTGCAGCAGGGCAACGGGGGACTCGACCACTCGGGTCTCTTCACCGTCGTCGAGCAGCTGTCGGGCAAGAACGAGAACTGAAGCACCGCCTCGGCGCGGGAATCCCACCACGGACCGAGCCGGCGACAGCGTCGTCGCCGGCTCACGAACAAAGGACGAAAAATGACACGCATGCGCGCAGTCGACGCCGTTGTGCTCATCCTCGAAAAGGAAGGCGCGACCGAGACCTTCGGCCTGCCGGGAGCGGCGATCAACCCGCTGTACTCGGCGATGAAGGCCCACGGCGGAATCCGCCACACCCTGGCCCGCCACGTCGAGGGAGCCTCCCATATGGCCGACGGCTTTACCCGTTCGGCACCAGGCAACATCGGAGTCTGCCTGGGGACCTCGGGCCCTGCCGGCACCGACATGATCACCGGCCTCTGCGCCGCGGCAGCGGACTCCCAGCCGATCCTGTGCATCACCGGCCAAGCCCCGGTCGCCGTGCTCGACAAAGAGGACTTCCAAGCCGTCGACATCGCCTCCATCGCCGCCCCGGTGACGAAGATGGCCAAGACGGTGCTCGAGGCCGGGCAGGTTCCCGGAGTCTTCCAGGCGGCATTCCAGCTCATGCGCTCGGCCCGGCCCGGACCCGTGCTCATCGACCTGCCCATCGACGTGCAGCAGACCGAGATCGATTTCGACATCGACACCTACGAACCCCTCGCACCAGCAAAGCCGGCAGCGACCTCGGCGCAGGCGGAGAAGATCCTCGACCTCATCGCCGAGGCGAAGCATCCGATCATCATCGCCGGCGGCGGAATCATCAATGCGGATGCGGCCGATCGCCTCGTCGAATTCGCCGAGCTCACCTCGATCCCGGTCTCACCGACGCTCATGGGCTGGGGCGCGATCCCCGATGATCACCCGCTGGCCGCGGGCATGGTCGGCATCCAGACGCACGTGCGCTACGGCAATGCCAGCTTCTTGGAATCCGACCTCGTCATCGGCATCGGCAACCGCTGGGCCAACCGTCACACCGGGGACCTCGGCGTCTACCGAGAGGGCCGGAAGTTCGTCCACATCGACATCGAACCCACCCAGATCGGACGCGTCTTCGCCCCCGACTACGGCGTCGCCTCCGATGCCGGGGCCGCCCTCGACGCACTGCTGACCGCCGCGCGATCACGGACGAGCGGACTGCCGGACTTCACCGGCTGGGCCGACGAATGCACGGCGCGGAAGTCGACCGAACACCGGAAGACGAACTTCACCGAGATGCCGATCAAACCGCAGCGCGTCTACCAGGAGATGAACCAGGCCTTCGGCAAGGACGTCACCTATGTCTCTACGATCGGGCTCAGCCAGATCGCCGGAGCCCAGATGCTGCATGTCTATCGGCCCCGCCACTGGATCAACGCCGGCCAGGCCGGGCCGCTGGGCTGGACCGGGCCCGCGGCACTCGGCGTGGCCAAGGGCAAACCCGGCGAGACCGTCGTCGCCCTGTCGGGGGACTATGACTTCCAGTTCATGATCGAAGAGCTCGCCGTCGGCGCTCAGCACAAGATCCCGTACGTCCATGTGGTCGTCAACAACTCCTATCTCGGACTCATCCGCCAGTCCCAGCGCGGATTCGAGATGGACTACGAGGTGTCGCTGGCGTTCGAGAACATCAACGCCGCAGGTTCCGCGTCGTCCGGATACGGGGTCGATCACGTGGCCGTGGCCCAAGGGCTCGGATGCAAGGCGCTGCGGGTCGAAGACCCCGAACTCATCGGTGAAGGACTGCGGGTCGCCAAGGAGCTCATGGATGAGCACCAGGTGCCCGTGGTCGTCGAGGTCATCCTCGAGCGTGTCACGAACATCTCGATGGGTGCGGCGCTCGATCAGATCAACGAGTTCGAGACCCTCGCTCAGACGCCAGCGGATGCCCCGACGGCGCTGACGCCGATGGGGCAGCTGGCCACGGCAGAATAGGCTGAGCTGTTTCGGCCGGGCCGAACGCGGCTGGGCCGAACGTGGCCGGGTTCGGCCCGGCTGGGTCGAACGTGGCTAGGCCGAACGTTGGCTAGGCCGAATCGCCCGATCCGAGTAGGCTAGAACGGTATACCGAACCCGTGTCCGCCGGTCTTGCCGGGGGCGGGCGACTGAGGAGGAAATGTGAGCAATGACGCCAGCTTCGACCTGATCATCCACGCCGAGAAGGCCGTGCTGCCCGATGGCACCGGCTCCGTGACGATCGGCGTCACGGATGGGAAGATCGCCGAGATCGCCCGCGGGGGACAGGATCTGGATGCAGCCGCCTCGGCGGGGGCGAAGGTCGTCGAGGTCGGAGCCGATGAGGTGCTGCTGCCGGGCCTCGTCGACTCGCACGTCCACGTCAACGATCCCGGCCGCGCTGAGTGGGAGGGCTTCGCCAGCGCCACGCGCGCCGCCGCGGCCGGGGGAGTGACGACGATCGTCGACATGCCGCTCAACTCGCTGCCGCCCACGGTCGACGTCGCAGCGCTGGAGACCAAGCGCGAGGTCGCCGCACCCAAGGCGTTCGTCGACGTCGGCTTCTGGGGCGGGGCGATCCCCGGCAACACCGCGGATCTGCGCCCCCTCCACGAGGCCGGAGTCTTCGGCTTCAAATGCTTCCTCGAGGACTCCGGGGTCGAGGAGTTCCCGCCGCTCGAGCCGGCGGAGATGCAGACGGACATGGCCGAGATCGCGTCTTTCGACTCGATGCTCATCGTCCACGCCGAAGACCACGAGGTCATGTCCGCGGCACCGAAGAACTCAGGACCGAAGTTCGCCGACTTCCTCGCTACGCGTCCGCGCGAGGCCGAGAACGTCGCGATCGGCCGGGTCATCGACGCCGCCCGAGCGACCGGAGTCCGGGCGCACATCCTCCACCTGTCCTCGGCGGATTCGCTCGAGCAGATCGCCGCGGCCAAGGCCGAGGGCATCAGGCTCACCGTCGAGACCTGCCCGCACTACCTCGTCTTCACCGCCGAGGAGATCCCCGACGGAGCAACGACGCACAAGTGCTGCCCGCCGATCCGCGAGGAATCGAACCGGGAAGCACTGTGGCAGGGGCTCATCGACGGCACGATCGACTGCATCGTCTCCGACCACTCGCCGTCGACGGCCGAACTCAAGCTGCTCGACACCGGCGACTTCGGAGCCGCATGGGGCGGAATCTCCTCGCTGCAGCTGGGGCTCTCGCTCGTGTGGACAGAGGCCGCCAAGCGCGGGATCGAACTCACCGAGGTGGTTCGCTGGATGTCGTCGGCACCGGCGTCGGTCGCCCGGGTGTCGAACAAGGGAGCGATCGCTGAGGGCAATGACGCGGACTTCGCCGTGTTCGCCCCCGACGAGGAGTGGACCGTCCACGCCACGGACCTCTACCACCGCAACCAGATCAGCGCCTACGATGCCCGCACCGTCCGAGGCCGCGTGACCTCGACCGTGCTGCGCGGGACTCCGGTGGACTTCGAGACCCCGACCGGCCGCCTCCTCCAAGCCCGCTGAATTACTACCTGACGGCGCCCCAACAACCCGGCGAAAGGTTGCTGGGGCGCCGTCAGGTAGTTCGGGGGAGAAGTTATCCACAATTTGGGTCCGGCTATTGCTGTTCGTTATCGAATGATGCATTTTGGTGTCATGTATCTATGTATGACGACCGAGAAGCTGTACCGGCTGGGGTTTTCCAAGGGCGACATCCGACGCGGTGTGAACTGCTGCCTCAGGCGCATCGCCCGGGGGCGGTATGTGGCGACGGGTTCCTGCGAAGACGCACGGCACGAAGTCATCTGGGCCGCACTGAGCGAAGAGGACTTCGAGGAGTTCGGGCGCCAAGGCGATATGCGCGATGAGATCGAGCCTTTGCGCGTTCTCATCCGCACCCGCGCCGAACGGATCCACTCGTCGTCCGGGCGCTGGCGGGCGACGAAGGGGCGCGAGGTCTTCTCCCACCTCTCGGCCGCTCTCGTTCACGGCCTGCCGATCGCCTATTCGGCACAAACCCGGGTGGAGGTGTTCCGCCCCAACGTCAGTCGCAAGTACCGCCACCTCTACGTGCGCAACCGCGAGATCCCCTCGGCGCATCGGAAGATGCTCGGCATCTACGCGGTGACGACGATGGAGCGCACTCTCATCGACATCGCCCGCGACTACGACCTCGATATGTCGGTGCCGATGCTCGACGAGGCGATCCGCCGCCGACTGACCACCCGGCCCAGGTTGGAGGCGGTCCTCGACGAATGCCCCGAATCCCGCGGTGATGCGGCAGTCCTGCGTGCCCTCAACCTGACCGATGGGCGCCGGGAGGCGCCCTCGGAATCGATCGCTGCCGTCCGGTTCTTCGAGCACGGGATCGCAGGCTTCGAACCGCAGGTCGAGTTCCGCGATGACCGCGGTGAGGTGATTGCCCGCGTGGACTTCTGCCACCGCGACGCGAAGGTGATCATCGAGATCGACGGCCTGGAGAAGTACACGATGGACGGCCGGAATCCGCGGGAGAGCATTGCCGCGGAGAAGACGCGCGAAGCCGCTCTCGAGGCCAGGGGGTACAAGGTCATCCGTCTGACGTTCGGCGAGCTCTTCCGCACTGCGCCCTTCGAACGGATCCTCGGGGTCCTGGCCTCACGGCTGCGCACCGGATGATCGCGTCAAGAAGCACGTGACGGCGCCCCAGCACCCTGGCGCCAGGGTGCTGGGGCGCCGTCAGGTAGCAGTTAGGGGAGGAGTTGGGTGCGGAGGCGGGCGACGTGGCCGCGGGCGTCGACATCGTATTCCGCGTGCGTGAGCGTGCCGTCGGGGCCGATGACGAAGGTCGAGCGCTGGGTGCCCAGGACCGTGTGTTCGCCGATCGTCTTGGGCCCGAAGCTGCCGTAGGCCCGTGCGACCGCCGCACCCTCATCGGAGAGCAGCGAGAACGTCAGTCCCTCCTCGGCGGCGAATTCCCTGAGCGAATCCGTGTCATCGGGCGAGATGCCGAGCACCTCGAATCCCGCGGCAGAGAGCGCAGAGAGATTGTCCCGGAAATCGCAGGCCTCGATCGTGCAGCCCGGCGAGGCCGCCTTCGGGTAGAAGTAGAGGATGACGCTGCGGCCGGCGAAGTCCGCCTTCGACACGGTCCGCCCCTCGGCGTCGGTGAGCAGGAAGTCCGGAGCGATATCTCCGACGGCAAGCTGAGTCTGGGTGGTCATGGTGCATCCTTTCATCATTGAGTGGAGCTTCCGGCGGCCACGAGTGCGCAGGCATGCGCGGCCGCATCCTCGATGAGCGCTTCGGCGCGCTCGGACAAGGTGGTCAGGTCGGCCGGGCCCGGAGCGATCGACAGCGCGGCCGTGATCCCGGCCTCCCGGCACTGCGCGGGGGAGAGTCCGACGCGTCCGGCGATGACGATCACCCGCGCCGAGGCGGGGGCGTGGTCCCGTACGGCCGCAACGACCTTCCCGCCCAGGGACTGCGAGTCGAACGACCCTTCGCCGGTGAGCACGATATCGGCCTCGGCCAGGGCCGAAGCCAGTCCCACCGTCTCGGCGACCATGGTCGATCCGGGTACGACCTCGGCGCCCAGCAGCGAGGTGAGCACCACCGGGATACCGCCGGCGGCACCGAACCCCGGCGTTGCGGCCAGGGCTTCGGCGTCGCCGGGGGAGGAGGTGAGCACCTTGGCGAGGTGGGCAAGCCCGGCATCGAGGGTGGTCACGGATTCCGCGTCGGCACCCTTCTGGGGGCCGAAGACGGCAGCGGCCCCGCGGGGTCCGGTGAGCGGATTGTCGACATCGACGGCGATGCGCCACCGCACTCGACGCGCCCGCGGATCGAGATCGGCGGTGTCGACGTTCGCGATCGCGGCCAGCCCTCCGCCGCCGGGGGCGACGTCGGTGCCCGAGGCATCGGTGAAGCGGGCGCCGAGGGCTGCGGCGATGCCGACTCCGCCGTCGGTGCTCGCCGAGCCGCCGATGCACAGCAGGATCTCCTCGACGCCGAGGTCGAGCACGGCGCGGGCGATGAGTCCGACGCCGAAGGTGTCGGCGCGCTCGGGCTGCAGCGGCACGTCCGAGACCTGGGGCAGCCCGTTGGCCTGGGCCGCCTCGATGACCGCGGTCCTCCCATCAGGGGAGACCCCGAACGCCGCCGAGGCGGCCCTGCCCAGAGCATCGACGGTGTCCACCGTGCGCGGCGGGGTCCCCCAGACCGCGAGCAGTGCGTCGAGGGTGCCCTCCCCGCCGTCGGCGAAGGGCAGTTCGGCGACGTCGGCAGCAGGGAAGGCCGTGCGGGCGCCGCGAGCCAAGGCGGCCGCAGCGCCCGGTGCCGAGGCCGAACCCTTGAAGGAATCAGGGGCGCAGACGATCCTCGGGGCATGAGTGAGAGAGGAATGGGCAGATGCGGAGTGTGTCGAAGCGTCGTAGCTCATGTCCTCATTCAATCTCATCGTCGGGATCGGGCTCGTGTGGTGGTCGCGGTTCGGGACGGGGCCTGCTGATGTGCTGCCTGGCCCGCTCACCATTATCCACGATTCGGAAGAATGTTTCCATAAAAATATGTGAGCAATTTGACATTGCCGTTCACGCCCAGCAGACTCGAACCAATCGTTCGGAAATGGTATTCCGAACCGTGAAATCCCGTCAGTGCACGACCAGGAGGTCACCGTGGACCTGGCCGAGTTCAATCGACTCCCAGCTGAGGCAGCCCGGAATGTTCTGCGCCCCTGCCTCGACGTCGACCGTTGGATCGACACAGTCGTTGCGGCGCGTCCTTTCCCCGACGTCGACGCCGCCCTGGCTTCGGCGCGCGATGATGCCGGCCCACTGCGCACCGACGAGATCGACGCCGCCATGTCCCATCACCCGCGCATCGGCGAGAAGGCGAAGGGCGACAGCGCGGAGGCTGCCCACTCGAGCCGCGAGCAGGCCGGACTCGGCACCCTCGAAGCCGATGTGCAGTCGCAGCTGGCCGCCGGCAATGCCGCCTACGAAGAGCGCTTCGACCGGGTGTTCCTCATCCGCGCCGCCGGACGCACTCCTGCCGAGATCCTGTCCGAACTGCAGCGGCGCATGGACAACACCGAAGCGGACGAAAACGCCGAAGTCGGCGAACAGCTGATTCAGATCGCCGCCCTGAGACTCGAAGGAATCCTCGCATGAGCTTCATCACCGCCCACGCACTCGACTCGACCGTCGGCACCCCCGCCGCAGATCTCGAAGTCACGCTCTATGACGGCGCCGAGGTCATCGTCTCGGCCCACACCGACGACAACGGGCGGGTCTCCGACTTCGGCCCCGACCACCTCGAACCCGGCGACTACCGGATCGTCTTCGGCACCGGCGCCTACTTCGCCGCCCGGGACATGGACCACTTCCACCCGGTCGTCACCATCGACTTCACCGTCCAGGCCGGACAGGAGCACTATCACATCCCGCTGCTGCTGAGCCCCTTCGCCTACAGCACCTACCGCGGCAGCTGAGCCGGACCCACAACGACATCAGGGGAAGCAGGCCCCCTGCAGGATCTCATCCTCAACAAACCGCCGAAGCCGACCGGGCACGTTCCGGCAGGCCTCGCCAATCGAATGGTCACGGCATGCGCATGCCCGCATGCCGACGAACTGGAGGAATACCAAGATGAGCAAGGTCCGACTGACATCGAACCAGTACGGCAAGGCGGAGAACCGACTGATGCGGGTCTACCGCGACACCGACCGCCATGAGATCCGCGATCTCAACGTCACTTCGCAGCTGTGGGGCGACTTCGAGACCGCCCACACCGAAGGCAACAACGAACACGTCGTCGCCACCGACACGCAGAAGAACACCGTCTTCGCGAAGGCGAAGGAACTGGGCGTGAGTTCGCCCGAGCAGTTCCTCATCGGCCTGGCCGACCACTTCACATCCAGCTTCGACTGGGTCACCGGCGGACGCTGGGAGGCCGAGGAATACGGCTGGGATCGGATCAACGACCACAAGCACTCGTTCTTCAAGTCCGCCCCCGAGGTGCGCACCGCCGTGTTCACCCGCGACGGCGACAAAGACACCCTGATCTCGGGCTTCAACGGCCTCACCGTGCTCAAGACCACCGAATCGGGCTTCGTCGGATACCCGAAGGACAAGTACACGACCCTGCCGGAGACCGAGGACCGGATCCTCGCCACCGACATCGCGACCCGGTGGATCTACAACACCACCGACCTCGACTTCGAGGCCGTGTACACCCGTGTCAAGGAGATCATCCTCGACTCGTTCACCGACCACTTCTCCCACGCCCTGCAGCACACGCTCTACCAGATGGGTGAGAAGGTCATCGAGGCAGTGCCGCAGATCGACGAGATCCGCTTCTCCTGCCCGAACAAGCACCATTTCCTCTACGACATCGAGCGCTTCGGACTGGAGAACCCGAACGAGGTCTTCATCGTCGCCGATCGCCCGTACGGCCTCATCGAGGCCACCTTCACCCGCGAAGGCGTGGATGAGAACAAGGACGCATGGGCACAGATCGCAGGCTTCTGCTGAGGCAGACTCCGCGGCTGCTGAGGCAGAGTCACACCTGCTGAGGCAGAGTCACACCCGCTGAGGCACCTCACTTGCTGAGGCAACTCAGCCGCTGAGCCGGCAACGACGCCGGCTCAGCACTTTCCGTCTCCGGGCTTCCGGCCGGAACACGGTCCCGGAAGCCCGGACCCCGTGAGAAGGACAACCCCGCAATGACACAGGACACCGCCTCGGCGAACCCGAGGAGCACCACCGACGAAGAGGTCGATGACTGGCTCGAGTCCTGGGAGGGACTTGTGGGCGCACGCGGCACCGCGCGCGCCGGCGAGATCATGGAGGCGCTGCGCCGCCGCGCGGCCACGAACTCCGTCGCCCAACCCAAGGTCACCACCACCGACTATGTGAATACGATCCCTGCCGATCAGGAACCCGCCTACCCCGGCGATGAGCGGATCGAACGCCGCTACCGCAGATGGCTGCGCTGGAACGCGGCGATGCTCGTCCACCGTGCACAGCGCCCGGAGATCTCCGTGGGCGGCCACATCTCCACCTACGCCGGAGCCGCCACTCTCTACGAGATCGGCTTCAACAACTTCTTCCGCGGCCAGGACCATCCCGGCGGCGGCGACCAGGTCTTCTTCCAAGGCCACGCCTCACCGGGAATGTACGCTCGTGCGTTCCTCGAGGGCCGCCTGTCCGAGGCCGACCTCGACGGGTTCCGGCAGGAGGTCTCGCGGGCCCCGCACGGACTGAGCTCCTATCCTCACCCGCGGCTGATGCCCGAATTCTGGCAGTTCCCGACAGTGTCGATGGGACTCGGTCCGATCAATGCGATCTACCAGGCGCAGATGAACCGCTACCTCCAGCACCGCGGGATCAAGGACACATCCGACCAGCGGGTGTGGGCGTTCCTCGGCGACGGGGAGATGGACGAACCCGAATCGCGCGGTGCCCTGCAGCTGGCCGCGAACGAAGGACTCGACAACCTCACCTTCGTCATCAACTGCAACCTCCAGCGCCTCGACGGACCTGTGCGCGGCAACGGCAAGATCGTCCAAGAGCTCGAGGCGACGTTCACCGGCGCCGGCTGGGACGTCATCAAGGTCCTGTGGGGCCGCGAATGGGATGATCTGCTCGCGCAGGACCGCACCGGCGAGCTCGTGCGGATCATGAACGAGACCCTCGACGGGGACTATCAGACCTTCAAAGCCGAATCCGGCGGATTCATCCGCGACAACTTCTTCGGCCGGTCCCCGGTGACGAAGGGACTCGTCGAGCACCTGAGCGACGACGACATCTGGAACCTCAAACGCGGCGGCCACGACTACCACAAGGTCTTCGCCGCCTACCAGAGGGCAGTGAGAACACAGGGCAAACCCACCGTCATCCTCGTCCAGACGGTCAAGGGCTACGGGCTGGGCACGACGTTCGAGTCCCGCAATGCCACGCACCAGATGAAGAAGTTCACCGCCGCCGACGTCAAGGCCTTCCGCGATCGGATGGACATCCCGATCATTGACAAGGTCATCGACGACGACCCCTATGCGGTGCCCTACTATCATCCGGGCACGGATTCCGAAGAGATCCAGTACATGCTCGACCGGCGCCGTGCACTCGGCGGATTCGTCCCGGCACGGAAACCGGAGAACTGTCGGATCACCCTGCCGGCGGCCAGTGACAAAGCCTTCGCGCAGACGAAGAAGGGCTCGGGCCAGCAGATGGCGGCCACGACCATGGCCTTCGTCCGCCTGCTGAAGGACCTCATGCGGGAGGAGGGGATCGGGCAGCGGATCGTGCCCATCATCCCTGATGAGGCTCGGACCTTCGGCATCGACGCGTTCTTCCCGACCGCGAAGATCTACAACCCGAACGGGCAGAACTACCTGGCCGTCGACCGCGAGATGTTCCTGTCGTACAAGGAGGCCAGCTCGGGTCAGCTGCTCCACGTCGGCATCAACGAAGCCGGTGCCGCCGCCGGGTTCACCGCCGCCGGAACCGCCTACTCCACGCACGGCGAACCGATGATCCCGATCTACGTGTTCTACTCGATGTTCGGCTTCCAGCGCACCGGCGACGCCTTCTGGGCGGCCGGGGATCAGATGACCCGCGGCTTCATCATCGGCGCCACCGCCGGGCGGACCACCCTGACCGGGGAGGGGCTCCAGCACGCCGATGGGCACTCGCCGGTGCTCGCGGCCACGAACCCGGCCGTGCGCGTCTTTGATCCCGCCTTCGGCTACGAGATCGGACACATCGTCCGCGACGGCCTGCACCGCATGTACGGCGAGCACGACCTCGGCGAGGATGCCCGCAACGTCATGTACTACCTGACCGTGTACAACGAACCGATGCTCCAGCCGGCCGAACCCGACGACGTCGACGTCGAGGGGATCCTGCGCGGCATCCACCGCATCGCGAAGGCGCAGACCCCCGCCGAGGCGGCACCGGGCACCCGTCCGCAGGCGCAGCTGCTGGCCTCCGGGGTCGCGGTCCCGTGGGCGCTGGAGGCCCGCGAACTGCTCGCCGCTGACTGGGGCGTCGATGCTGCCGTATGGTCGGTGACCTCGTGGGCACAGCTGCGTCGGGACGCGTTGTCGTGTGAGGCCGAGAAGCTGCGCGACGTCGACGCCGAACCGCGCGTGCCGTATGTGCGCCGCCGCCTCGGTGCCGAACCGGGCCCGATCGTGGCCACGAGCGATTTCGATTCGACCCAGCCGGATCTCATCCGGCCCTTCCTCACCCAGGACTTCGCGACGCTCGGCGCCGACGGCTTCGGCTTCTCCGATACCCGTGCCGCGGCCCGCCGGCACTTCAGGATCGACGCCCATTCGATGGTCGTGCGCACCCTGCAGCTGTTGGCCGAACGCGGGGAGGTCGATCCCGGCACCCCCGCCGAGGCGGCCCGACGGTACCGTCTCACCGACGTCAACGCGGGGACCTCGGGAACCGCAGGCGGCGATTCCTGACCCGGTTCACGCAGGCGACCGGGCCGAGCCGGTGGTCCGGCTCAGCGGCCGGTCTGCATCTCCTCGGAGATGCGGTCGGCCGCAGCCCGCAGCAGCGGTACGGCACGGTCGGCGAAGCTCTGATCGACCCGGCTGACCGGCCCGGACACCGAGATCGCCAGGGGAGTGGGGGAGTCGGGGATCGCCATCGCGAAGCACCGCACCCCGAGTTCCTGCTCCTGTTCGTCGATGGCATACCCGCGTTCGCGGATGCGGGCGAGTTCGGCCTCGAGCTCGGAGACCGAACCGATGCTGAACTCCGTGGGCGTGGGCATGCCTGCGGTCGTGACGATATGACGGACCTGCTCGGAGTCGAGACCGGCGAGGATCGCCTTGCCGACCCCCGTGTCGTGCATATGGGCACGGCGGCCCACCTCGGTGAACATGCGCATCTGACGGTCCGAGGCGACCTGATCGACGTAGACGACCATGTCTCCGTCCATCGTCGCGACATTCGCGGACTCGCCGAGATCGGCGACGAGATCGCGCAGGTAGGGCCGGGCGATGGCCCCGAGCTGGGAGCCTGCGAGGTTGCCCAGCCGCACGAGACCCGGGCCCAGGGCATAGCCCCGGTTGGGCAGCTGCCGGACCACGCCGAGATTGACCAGCGTATTCAACAGGCGGTGAATGGTGGGCAAGGGCAGATTCACATCGGCTGCGATATGGCTCAGCGTCGCGGAGCCGGCGGAGTTCGCGATGCATTCGAGCAGGCCGAACGCGCGCTCGACGGACTGCACGCCGCCCTTGGTCTGGCGGACTGCAGGTGTGTCCTTGCTGCTCATCGATCAACCTTCTTCCGTGGGGAGTTTCGACGGTGAAACTCCGTTCAGTGTAGTCCCGAAATGGAAGAAACTTTCCGAATCGGCAGACAACCACTAGGATTTCCACCAAGCAAAAGTTATTATCCATTATACGGAAACTCAATATCAGAGAGGATATTGCCATGGCTGCAACCAGTCCCGGATACTCCATCACCCTGCGCGTCGACACACAGGTCGGTCAGGCCTCGACGTCCGATCTCGTGGCCGCGGCCGCCGCCACCGGAGCCGGTGTGACCGGACTCGACGTCGTCGAATCCACCCCGCACTCGGTGACCATCGATGTCAGTGCCGACACCCGCGATGTCGCCCATGCCGGGGAGGTCTCCGACGCGATGGACAAGCTGCCCGGCGTCGACGTCCGCAAGGTCTCCGACCGGACCTTCCTGCTCCACCTCGGCGGCAAGCTCGAATCCGCGCCGAAGGTGCCCCTGCGCAACCGCGACGACCTCTCCCGCGCCTACACCCCGGGTGTCGCCCGCGTCTGCCAGGCGATCGCTGCGAACAAAGAAGATGCGCGGCGGCTGACGATCAAACGCAACACCGTCGCCGTCGTCACCGACGGCACCGCGGTGCTCGGCCTCGGCGACATCGGCCCCGAGGCGGCCATGCCGGTGATGGAGGGCAAGGCCGTGCTGTTCAAGCAGTTCGCCGGCGTCGACGCCTGGCCGGTGGCCCTGGATACGAAGGACACCGAGGAGATCATCTCGATCTGCAAGGCCATCGCCCCGGCCTACGGCGGCATCAATTTGGAAGACATCGCCGCCCCGCGCTGCTTCGAGATCGAAGCCCGCCTGCGCGAAGAGCTCGACATCCCGGTCTTCCACGACGACCAGCACGGCACCGGAGTCGTCACCCTCGCCGCGCTGAAGAACGCGCTCAAGGTCGTGGACAAGAAGATCGAGGACCTGCGCATCGTCGTCTCCGGCGTCGGCGCAGCCGGCAATGCGATCATCCGCCTCCTCCAGGTCGCCGGGGCCACGAACATCATCGCCTGCGGACGCAGCGGTGCGATCGGACCGAACTCGACCGTCGACACCGAGCACAAGAAGTGGCTGCAGGAGAACACGAACCCCGAAGGCTTCGACGGCACCCTCAAGGAAGCCGTCGTCGGCGCGGATGTGTTCATCGGCGTCTCCGCCCCGAACGTGCTCGACGGCACCGACATCCAAGCGATGAACAAGGACGCCCTCGTCTTCGCCATGGCCAACCCCGACCCGGAGGTCGACCCCGCCGAGGCGCTCAGATACGCGGCCGTCGTCGCCACCGGACGCAGCGACTACCCGAACCAGATCAACAACGTCCTGGCCTTCCCCGGAATCTTCCGCGGACTCCTCGACGCCGAAGCCCGCGACATCGACGAGAACATCATGGTCGCCGCTGCCGACGCCATCGCCTCCTGCATCCCCGAGGACGAACTCCACCCCGGCTACGTCGTGCCTTCGGTCTTCGACCCCGAGGTCGCCGTCAAGGTCGCCGAGGCGGTCGCGGCGGTGTCGTCCTGAAACAGACGACGTCGCCCGCGAGAGTCGCCGTGCCCGGGGACGGCGAATGAGAGACAATGAGCTCAGACCGGGCATCGTGGCCTTGCCGGTGAAACCTGAGCAGAGAAAGAGAATGTGAAAGTGGAACGATCAACACTGACAGATATCGACTCACTGCTGGGGGACACGGATGAGCTCCTGACGCGCAGCTATCCAGGAGAGCGGGATGTGCGCCAGCCGGTGCACACCGTCTACGTTCCCGGCGACCGCACGAGCCCGGACCTGCCCTACCAGTGGGGACAGCAGGCGCTCGAATGCGTCGAGGCCCACGGGGGGATGCTCCAGCTCGCCGAGCGCGTCATCACCGCCGCCCGTAAGGAGGCCGGCACCGTCCCGGCCGGGCAGGTGCCCAGCCTCCACCAGGTCGCGCGGGAGGCCGATCTGCTCGCCGAGGCGGTCACCGCGAAACTCGAGACCGAGCCGATCGAGGACCTGCGCCTGGACTTCGAAGACGGGTTCGGTGATCAGGGCGATGAGACCGAGGACCGCTGGGTGGTCCAGGCCGCCCGGGATGTCATCGCCGGACGCAGCGAGACCGGAGCCCCGGCGTTCGCGGGCATCCGCTTCAAGTGCATGGAGAAGGACACGCGGGCTCGTGGACTGCGCACCCTCGACCTGTTCCTGGCCGAGCTCGTCAAGGACGGCGGACAGGTGCCCGACAACCTCGTGCTCACCCTGCCGAAGGTCACCACGGTCGACCAGGTGCGCGCGATGGTCATCGCCTGCCGCAGCCTTGAAGCTCAGCACGGCCTGGCCGAGGGAACGCTGACCTTCGAGATCCAGGTCGAGACCCCGCAGCTCATCCTCGGCGCCGACGGCACCGTGCCGCTGGCCCCAGCACTGCACGCCGGGGCGGGACGGGTCACGTCCCTGCACTACGGCACGTATGACTACTCGGCGTCGATGGGCGTCGCCGCGGCCTACCAGGCCATGGACCACCCGGTCGCGGACTTCGCGAAGAACCAGATGATGCTCGCCGTCGCCGGCACAGGAGTCCACCTCTCCGACGGGTCGACGAACATCCTCCCGCTCGGCGAACCCGACGAGGTCCGCCACGCCTGGGCGCTGCACGCCGGACTCGTCCGCCGCCACCTCAAACGCGGCATCTACCAGGGGTGGGACCTCCACCCGCACCAGCTGCCGACCCGATTCCTCACGACCTTCGCCTTCTACCGCGAAGGCGGTGCCCGGGCAGCACAGCGCCTGTTCAACTACGTGCACAAGGCTGACTCGACAGTGCTCGACGAACCGGCGACCGCGAAGGCGCTCGCCCGCTACCTCGATCGCGGACTCGTCTGCGGCGCCCACACCGAGGAGTTCGTGACCACCCGCACGCAGCTCAGCCTCGCCGAACTCGGGCAGCTCGCCCGCACCGGATCCCTGGACTGACCACCACGCCGAGGACCGACCACAGCACCGAGGACCGACCACCACGCCGACCGAAGGAGACCCCGCCCCATGACGACGACCGATCCCTACACCTATTGGGCCCCGACCGGCGGCCACCCGCCGCAGTCGGACCTGCTCACCGACCGTGCCCTCGTCACCGAGGCCTATACGGTCATCCCGCGCGGAGTGCTGCGCGATATCGTCACCTCGAACCTGCCCGAATGGACCGGGACCCGGTCCTGGGTGCTCAGCAAGCCGGTCGCCGGCGGAGCCGTGACGTTCTCGCAGACGATCCTCGAAGTCGCCCCCGGCGGCGGCTCGGAGGCACCGGAACCGCAGCCCGAGGTCGAAGGGTTCCTCTTCGTCATGGCCGGAACGCTCGAGGTCACCCACGAGGGGCAGGCCCATACGCTGACCCCCGGCGGGTTCGCGTTCCTGCCCGCCGGATCGACGTGGAGCGCGAAGTCCACCGGCACCGAGGCGGCCCGCTTCCATTGGGTGCGCAAGCGCTATCAGCCCGTGGCCGGGCTGAGCCCGGAGGCGAAATTCGGAAACGAAGCCGATGTCGAACCGTCGCCGATGCCCGGCACCGACGGCCGGTGGCGCACGACTCGTCCGCTCGACCCGGAGAACCCCGCCTACGACATGCACGTCAACATCGTCACCTTCGAAGCCGGAGCGGTCATTCCGTTCGCGGAGACGCATGAGATGGAGCACGGGCTCTACGTGCTCGAGGGCAAAGCCGTCTACCGGCTCAACGGCGACTGGGTCGAGGTGCAGGAGGGCGACTTCGTCTCGATGCGCGCCTTCTGCCCGCAGGCCTGCTACGCCGGGGGACCGGGACGTTTCCGCTACCTGCTCTACAAAGACGTCAACCGCCAGGTCGAACTCTGAGGACCCTGCTGGTCGAACTCTGAACACCCTTCCGAGGGAACGACCCTTCCGCGGTCCGGGGGAACGACCCTGACGCAGAAAGCGGCTTGCCGGAATCACTTCCGGCAAGCCGCTTTCTGCTGTCGCTCCGCTTGCGCAGCGAGGCTCAGGTGTCGCTGATCAGCCTCAGATGAGCTGCAGGGTCCGATCGGTGTACTCGGTGAGCTCCTTCAACAGGGTCTCGTCATCGGCGAGGTCGCGTCCGAGCGAGGGGATCATGTCCTTGACGGCGGACTCCCAGCCCGCGTACTGACGCGGGAAGCAGGTCTTGAGCAGGTTGACCATGATCGGCACCGCCGTCGACGCACCCGGGGAGGCGCCGAGCAGAGCCGCGATCGACCCGTCGGCCGAAGAGATGAGTTCGGTGCCGAACTGGAGCACACCGCCCTTCTTCGGATCCTTCTTCATCACCTGCACGCGCTGACCGGCCTGGATGAACTCCCAGTCGGAAGGATCGATGCTCGGGATGAACTGGTGCATCGCCTCGAAGCGGGCCTTCTTCGTCGCAGCCAGCTCACCGAGCAGGTAGGTGACGAGGTCAGTGTTGTCCTTGGCGACATTGAGCATCGTGGCGAGGTTGTTCCCGCGCACCGAGAACGGCAGGTCGGTGAACCTGCCCTTCTTGAGGAACTTCGGCGAGAACCCGGCGTAGGGGCCGAACATGAGGTAGTCCTTGCCGTCGACGACGCGGGTGTCGAGGTGCGGCACGGACATCGGGGGAGCACCCTGAGCCGCCTGACCGTAGACCTTCGCCTGGTGACGGGCGACGAGATCCTCGTTGCCGGTGCGGAGGAAGATCCCGGAGACCGGGAAGCCGCCGTAGCCGCGGCCCTCGGGGATGCCCGACTTCTGCAGCAGCGGCAGGGCGCCGCCGCCGGCGCCGACGAAGACGAACCGCGCGCCGATCCGGTGGGTCTCGTGGGAGAGCAGATCCTTGACGGTGAGAGTCCATCCGTCGGAGGCGCGCTCGAGATCGGTGACCTGGTGGCTGGTGCGCACGGTTGCGCCCTTGTCCGCGACGTAGCTGAGCAGCTGGCCGGTCAGCGACCCGAAGTCGACGTCGGTGCCCTGCTTGATCCGCGAGATGCCGTTGACCTGGCCCGGTCCGCGGCCCTCGAACATCAGCGGCAGCCATTCGGCCTGAGTCGCCGGGTCGTCGGTGTACTCCATCTCGGCGAACAGCGGGTTGCGCACCATCGTCTCGTAGCGGCGCTTGATGTAGTCACGGCCCTTGTCGCCGCGGCCGTAGCTGACGTGGGCGATGGGGTTGATGAAGGACTTCGGGTCGGTGAGCACACCGGTGTCGACGAGATGAGACCAGTACTGGCGCGAGTGGTGGAACTGCTGGTTGATCGTCGAGGCCTTCTCCAGGTCGATGTCGCCGTTGGAGTCCTCGGGGGTGTAGTTGAGTTCGCAGAGTGCGGCGTGGCCGGTGCCCGCGTTGTTCCACGGGTCCGAGCTCTCAGTGGCCACATAGTCGAGCTTCTCGTAGACACGGATGTCCCAGTCGGGCTGAAGTTCGGTCAACATGGCACCGAGTGTGGCGCTCATGATGCCGCCGCCGATCAAGACGACGTCGACCTTTTCCTGCGGTGAGGGCATTTGGACTCTCATTCCTCGTCACTGACTGCTTCTATTCGTCTCTCAGACTACTCTCCGGGATCGGCTCACCTGTAACCCGGGCACTGCGAACACCCCTGCGTGGGAGCATTCTCACAGCGGATGGGCGTCCGGCCCGACCGCCTGTTTCCGACCGTTCGGTCACTTTGGGCGGACACTCTGTGTCGCCCGCCACAAGGTGTGCAACTATGGGCACATGTCCAAACGTTTCCTGCTCCGTGACGCGCTGGCCGAGTTCCCTCCGTATGTCCCCGGCAAGCCTCCCGTCAGTTCCCCGGGCCTGACCCCGTACAAGCTGTCCTCGAACGAGAACCACCTGCCGCCGCTGCCGGGTGTCGTCGAAGCCTTCGCTGCCGCCTCGGCGATTCCGGGCAATTATCCCGACCCCACCGGGTCCGCGCTCGTGGCCGATATCGCGTCCCGCCTCGGTGTCGAACCCGCCGAGGTGGTCCCCGGTGCCGGTGCCTCCGAAGTCCTGTCCGCGCTGACGAACATCACGCTCGAGGCCGGCACGTCCGTGGTCTATCCGTGGCCGTCGTTCGAGATGTACCCGATCCTCGCTTCCGCCCGCGGTGCCGAGAAGCGCCCCGTCGACCTCCTGCCCGACGGCCGCCACGACTTCGCCGGGCTGGCCGCGGCCATCGATGACACGACCCGGCTCGTGCTGCTGTGCTCGCCGAACAACCCGACGGGTCCCACGATCACCGACGCCGAACTCGAAGGGTTCCTCGCCGAGGTGCCCGAGAACGTCATCGTCGTCCTCGACGAGGCGTACATCGAATTCGCCTCCGAAGCCGCCGACGGTCTGGCCGCCCGGAAGAAGCACCCGAACCTCGTGCTCGCCAGGACCTTCTCCAAGGCGCACGGACTGGCCGGTCTGCGAGTGGGCTACGGCGTCGCCGATGTCGAGATCGCCTCGGCGCTGCGCCAGGTCATCGCCCCGTTCTCCGTCACCGCAGGTGCGCAGGCCGCGGCCAGGGAATCCCTGGCTCGAGTCGACGAAGTCGCCGTGCGCGCCAAGGAGGTCGCGACGGTGCGCGATAAGTTCGCCGATGACCTGCGGGGACTCGGACTCAGCGTCCCTGAAGCGCAGGGCAACTATGTGTGGATCGCTCTGGAACCCGAAGCCGCCGTCGCCTTCGAAGGCGCGTGTGCGGAACAGGCCGTGGCCGTGCGTCGCCTGCAGGGCGGCGTGCGGGTGAGCATCGGGCCTGATGAGGCACTCGATCGGGTACTCAAGGTCGCCGCCTCACTGTGAGCACGAGCGTGAACCCGATGGTGAGCACCCAGCCGGATCTGTCCGAACTCGACTCCCGGTTGAGTCCCGGTGCCTTGGTGACCGATCGGGATGTCATCGATGCCTACTCGTCGGACAAGGCACTGTTCTGTCCGGCCGGGACCGCCTCGGCGCTGGTGCGTGCCGCCTCCGTCGATGATGTGGTCGCGGTGATGAGATTCGCCACCGAGCACCGGATCCCCGTGGTCACTCAGGGAGCACGGACCGGTCTGTCGGGGGCGGCGAACGCCGTCGACGGGGCGATTCTGCTCAACGTCGCGAAGCTCGATGCGATTGTTGACATCGATGTTCTCAACCAGACGTGCCGGGTCCAGCCGGGAGTGATCAACCAGGACCTCAAGTCGGCGCTGGCCGAGCACGGTCTGTCGTATCCGCCGGACCCGGGGTCGGTGGCGATCTCGACGATCGGCGGCAACGTCGCCACGAATGCCGGCGGTATGTGCTGTGTGAAGTACGGGGTGACGAAGGACTATGTGCGGGGACTGACCGTGGTGCTCGCCGACGGCACGGTGACGAAGCTGGGTCGGCAGACCGCGAAGGGAGTGGCCGGTCTCGACCTGGCCTCACTGTTCGTCGGCTCGGAGGGGACCCTCGGCGTCATCGTCGAGATCACCCTGGGACTCAAACCTCTGTTGGCACCACCGGTGACCGGGGTCGCGGTGTTTCCGGACATGGAGTCGGCAGGGCACACGGTGTCTGCGTTCATGGCCTCCGGTGCGGGACCGTCGATGCTCGAGCTCATGGACGGGGCGACGGTGGCGATGATCAACGCCTACGGTGATTTCGGTCTGCCTGACGGTGCCGGGGCGCTCCTTCTCGTGCAGTCCGATGCTCCGGGTCAGGCCGGGGTCGCTGAGCTCGAAGGGTTCGAGGCGATCGCACGGGGGCAGGGGGCCGATGAAGTGTTCTTCTCTGATGATCCGGCGGATTCTGAGATGTTCGTCGCGGCCCGGCGGGCGGTGTCCCCGGCGATGGAGCAGTACGTGGCGACCCTCGGCGGGGGCGAGCTCATCGATGATGTGTGCGTGCCCAGGTCCCGCCTCGGCGAGTTCTTCGCACGTCTGGCCGAGATCGATGCCCGGCACATGGTCGAGGTGTCAACGGCCGGTCACGCGGGGGATGGGAACATGCATCCGAGTGTGCTCTTCGATGCCTCGGATGAGGCGAGTGTGGCCGAGGCGAAGGAGACGTTCGCTGAGATCATGCAGCTCGGACTCGACCTGGGTGGCACGATCACCGGGGAGCACGGGGTCGGGTATCTGAAGCAGGATTGGCTGGTGCGTGAACTCGATGCCGGGGCGCAGGTTCTGCAGGCCTCGATCAAGTCGGCGGTCGATCCGTTGGGGATCCTCAACCCGGGCAAGATGCTCGGCTGAGCCCTGGGGCACCGACTGAGCGCGGCCCTCACCGCCAGACCGCCGGTCTCACCGACTGGATCGCACTCCGATGTCTCGGATTGTGACGGTCTGCGACCGACTGTGACCGTGCGCCGACGACCCCGGAGGGTCGGTGCCTAAGGTGCTGGGAAAAGAGAGGAGTTCGCAATGACGCTCACCCAGCTGCCCGTTCTCGACCTCAGCCAGGCCGAGAATCCCGACACCGCCGAGGAATTCCGCGCCCAGCTGCGCCGCATCACCCACGAGATCGGCTTCTTCTACCTCACCGGCCACGGCATCCCCGATGCCGAATTCGCCCGCATCATCGACGTCGCACAGCGCTTCTTCGCTCTGCCCGAGGACGACAAACTCGCGATCGAGAACACGAACTCCCCGCACTTCCGCGGCTACACCCGCACCGGTGGAGAACGCACCCAGGGCCGCGTGGACTGGAGGGAGCAGATCGACATCGGCCCCGAACGCGCTCCCGTGGCCGAACCGGTTCACGACTTCGACCGCCTCACCGGGCCCAACCAGTACCCGGAATCCCTGCCGGAGCTGCGTGAGGCCACTGACTCCTGGCACGCGCGGCTGAGCGAGGTCGGCAATCGGCTCCTGCAGCAGTGGGCGCTGAGCCTCGGGCAAGATGCTGACCATTTCGCGCCCGCCTTCGCCGAGGATGCCGAATCCTTCATCAAGATCGTCCGCTATCCGGCCGCCGAATCCGAATCGATCACCCAGGGCGTCGGCGAACACCGCGACGGCGGCACCCTCACCCTCCTCTACCCGCAGCCGGGAACGACGGGCCTGCAGGTGCTCACCGATGACGGGTGGATCGACGCCGACCCGATCGAGAACGCCTTCGTCGTCAACATCGGCAAACTCCTCGAGGTCGCCACGAACGGCTACCTCAAGGCCACCGTCCACCGGGTGCTGCCGACCGAACCGGGCAAGGACCGCATCTCCATCCCGTTCTTCTATAACCCTGCGCTCAGCGCCCGCCTGCCCGAGGTCGAGCTGCCTGCGGAGCTCGCGGGTGAGGCTCGGGGAGTCACCGAGGACGAACGCGATGCCCTCCACGCCGTGTATGGGGAGAACGCGTTCCTGTCCCGACTCCGTTCCCACCCGAACGTGGCGGAGAAGTTCTACCCCGAGCTCGTGAGCGCCCGGGTCTGAGCGTTCGGCTTCAGCGTGGTCAGGGTCGGACGAAGTCGTTCAATGTCGCGATGTCGTCCGGCCGAACCCGGCAGCAGCCGCCGATGATCCGCGCGCCGAGGCGGGACCACTCCGCCACCGGCCACGACCCGACCCCGGCTTCCGTGCCGTCGTCCCGCCATTCCATGGCTTCCGCGTCGTAGGTCTCACCCGAATTTGGGTAGGCGATGAGCGGCAGATCCGTGTGCCGGGACAATTCCCTCAGCGCGGGAGTCACCACGGAGGGTCGGACGCAGTTGACCCCGATCGCCTGGATCTCCGCCGAGGCGGCCGCCACCTCGGCGAGGTCCGCCAGAGATGACCCGTCAGGCAGGGTCGGGCCGAGTGGGTCCGAGCCGGCCGTGTCAGTGCCCTCGCGTAGAGTCACGGTCACCCAGGCAGGCAGCCCGGTCTCTTCCGCGAGGTCGATGAGCACCCGGGTCTCGTCGAGGCGCGGCTGGGTCTCGATCGCGAGCAGCTCCGCCCCCGACGCGGCGAGGGCAGCGATGCGGGGACGGTGAAAGGCGGTGTATTCCTCGGGCGTCAATCGATAGTCGCCGGAGTATTCGGCGCCGTCGCCCAGGGCCGCACCATACGGGCCGACGGACCCGGCGATGAGGATCTCTGTGCCTCGCGCCGGTTCGTCTGATGCACCGGCACTGCGATCGGCTGCCTCGCGTGCGATCCTCACGCTGTCGGCGACGATCCGGCTGCCTTCTGCGGCACTGATTCCCGCCTCGGCGAATCCCGCCGGGGTCGCCTGGTAGCTCGCGGTCGTGAGTATCCGGGCACCGGCCCGGGCGAAGTCGGCGTGCACGGCGAGCAGGGTGTCAGGGTCTGTGCGGATGAGCTCGGCCGACCACAGATGATGGTCGAGGTCGATGTCGCGGTCCTCGGCGGCGGTGCCCAGCCCGCCGTCGATGATGATGGGGGCGGCCGCCTCGGCGAGCATCTGCGGGAACGTCATGGTCTTAGTTAAGCTTGTCCGGTGACTACAGACGAAACTCCGGCAGCATCCGAGACCGCCCCCATCAACGACCGTTCGCGGTTCGGCTTCGAGGTGGGCACCCGCCTGGACACGGGCGGACGCACCGGAGTCATCCACACTCCGCACGGGGACATCCAGACTCCCGCGTTCATTCCCGTCGGCACGAAGGCCACGGTCAAGGCGGTCCGTCCTGACGAGGTCGCGGCACTCGGCGGTCAGGCGGTGCTCGCCAACGCCTACCACCTCTACCTGCAGCCGGGATCGGACCTCATCGATGAGGCCGGCGGACTGGGGAAGTTCATGAACTGGCCGGGACCGACGTTCACCGACTCCGGTGGATTCCAGGTGATGAGCCTCGGTTCGGGGTTCAAGAAGGTCATCTCGATGGAGTCGACGGGGGAGCAGAACGACGAACTCGTCGCCGTCGGCAAGGAGAGGCTGTCGAATGTCGACGATGACGGGGTGACGTTCAAGTCCCACCTCGACGGGTCGATGCACCGCTTCACTCCGGAGGTGTCGATGCGGGTGCAGCACGAACTCGGCGCCGACATCATGTTCGCCTTCGACGAGCTGACCACCCTGGTCAACACCCGCGGCTACCAGGAGGAATCGCTCGAGCGGACCCGCCTGTGGGCGATCCGCTGCATCGAGGAGCACTTCCGGCTCACCGAGGAACGCTCTCACCGGCCCTACCAGGCACTCTTCGGGGTGCTGCAGGGTGCACAGTACGAGGACCTGCGCCGCAAGGCTGCCCGGGACCTCGGCGCCATGGACTTCGACGGCTTCGGCATCGGCGGGGCCCTGGAGAAGGAGAACCTCGGCATCATCATCCGCTGGGTGTGCGAGGAGCTGCCGGAGAACAAGCCGCGGCACCTGTTGGGTATCTCCGAACCCGACGACCTGTTCGAATCGATCAAGACCGGCGCGGACACCTTCGACTGCGTCTCACCCTCGCGCGTGGCCCGCAACGCAGCGATCTACACCCGCGACGGCCGGTACAACCTCACCGGCGCGAAGTACCGCCGCGACTTCGGTCCGCTCGATCCCGACTGCGACTGCTACACGTGCCAGAACTATTCGCGGGCGTACCTGCGGCATCTGTACAAGGCGAAGGAGATGCTCTTCTCCACCTTGTGCACGATCCACAACGAGCACTTCGTGGTCTCCCTCGTCGCCGAGATCCGACAGGCGATGATCGACGGCCGCTTCGACGAGCTCGAGACCGACGTACTCGGTCGCTACTACTCGAAGTAGCGGGGGCGCGGCTCTTTCGACCGGCCGCCTACGCGGTGCGCGCCTCGGCGGGCAGCTCGTAGCTGGGCTCGTGGCGCTTGACCAGCTTGATGACCCGGTACGTCACGGGCAGGAAGATGATCTCGACGGCGACCTTGTAGACGAAGCCGACGATGATGTAGTTGAGGAAGTCGAGCCCCGGGATGACTCCGGCGAAGGCGATGACGCAGAAGAGCAGCGTATCGACGAATTCGCCGACGCCGGTCGACGTGAGCAGACGGACCCACAGCTTCGATTCGCCCATCCGCTTCTTCACGGCCACGAGCACCCATGAGTTGAGCAGCTGTCCGACGAAGTACCCGACGAGTGAGGCCGCGACGATGCGTGGGTAGAAGCCGAGCACAGCGGCGAAGGCGTCCTGGTTCTCATAGCCGGGTCCCGGAGGCGAGATGAGCACGAGCCAGAAGACGAAGGTCGCCAGGATCTGCAGGGCGAAACCGGTGATCACAGCCTTGCGTGCGGCCTTGAAACCGTAGACTTCGCTGATCACGTCGCCGAGGATGTAGGCGATGGGGAAGAGGAAGGCACCGCCGTCGGTGACGATCGGCCCGAAGCCGATGACTTTCGTGGCGGAGATGTTCGAGATGATGAGCACCGCGCAGAACACGGCGAGGAAGACCGCATAGTAGCGGCCTCTGGAGGAGGCGAAGGCTGCGAATCGTGCAGCGTTGGTGGTGTCCGCCGGATCGGTTTCCCGACCCGGCTGCCCAGACTCGCTCTCAGGACTGTTGCGCGACAACGGTGATTTCCTTCCCTCCCGTGACGGCGAGCAGCTGCTCGTACGTCAGGGGCATCATCGAATTCGGCGTTCCCGCGCCGGCCCAGAGAACAGGATAGTCCTTCAGCGACACATCGACATAGGTCGGAAT
Organism: Brevibacterium spongiae; assembly: GCF_026168515.1. Classification (NCBI taxonomy): domain Bacteria; kingdom Bacillati; phylum Actinomycetota; class Actinomycetes; order Micrococcales; family Brevibacteriaceae; genus Brevibacterium; species Brevibacterium spongiae. The sequence continues at coordinate 1,060,161 of NZ_CP093443.1, forward strand.
CGGCTGTGGATGGCCGCACGGTGCGACCCCGCCGATGACCTGACCAGTAGCCTCGCGGACGAGATCCTTGCTCGCCCGATCGAGGGACTCCACGCCGAGGAGGCCCGCCACATGGTCGGTGTCGACCCGGCGCGCGCCCGAGGCCATGATGAGCACCGGGGAGCCGCCGGTGGAAAAGATGAGGCTGTTCGCGATCGCCCCCACCTCGATGCCGAGCTTCTCGGCGGCTGCTGCCGCGGTCGGCGTCGCGTCGGTGAAGACTTCGATGCGCGGATCGATGCCTGCGGCCGTGAGGTCGGCCGCGACCGCCTCATGGTTGGCATGCGTGCGCGGCTGCCCCGCGGCAGGATCGTCGCTCGCCGAGGCGACCGCGGAGTCTCCTTCGGCCGTCGGATCGGTCGCGGGAACCGCCGCGGGATCGACCGGCGAATCGACGGTCGGATCGGTCGCGTCCTCCTCGCCCGCCTCCTCGGTGACCGGCTCAGCGAGTCCGCGGCGGCGCAGCAGGGGTGCGACATCGGGTCGGGTGCCGAAGAACCGTTCGATCGCCGACATCGGGTCGACCGAGTAACCGGGGGCGAGGATGGCCTCGCGGAAGGCGTCACCGGCCTCCCGGTTGAGGCCGCCCTGGGCTTCGAACCATTCGCTCACCCAGGCCGCGATGACCTCGGAGTAGAGGTAGGAGTAGTAGCCGGCCGCATAGCCGGAGGCGAAGATGTGCCCGAAGTACGTCGACCGGTAGCGCGGCGGCACGAGCGGGGAGAACCCTGCGGCGGCGAGCACCTCGGATTCGAAGGACAGCACATCGGTGATGTGCTCCCCGGCCTCGAGCGAATGCCAGGAGAGGTCGAGCATGGCCGCGGCGAGGTACTCGATCGTGTCGAAGCCCTGCCCGAACTTCTCGCTGGCGATGAGAGCCTCGACGAGTTCGGCCGGCATCGGATCACCCGTCTCGACGTGCTTGGCGAAGTGGGGGAGGACCTGCGGGTGGAAGCGCCACATCTCATTGAGCTGCGACGGGAATTCGACGTAGTCGCGCGGGACCGCGGTGCCCGCCGTCGACGGGTACGTCGAGTTCGCGAACAGTCCGTGGAGGACATGGCCGAACTCGTGGAAGATAGTCGTCAGCTCGGTCGGGTTGAGCAAAGTGGGCCGCCCCGGGGCGGGCTTGGCGAGGTTGAGCGAGAGCGTGACGACCGGCTGCAGCCCGGTCAGGCGGGAGGCTGGGACCAGCTGATCCATCCAGGCTCCGCCGCGTTTCGTGTCCCGCGAATACGGGTCGATGAGCACGAGGCCCAAGGGGCGTTCGGTGACGTCGGTGACCTCGAAGGCGCGGACGTCCTCGTGCCAGGCGGTGATCCCGTCATAGGGAGCGAAGGTGATCCCGTACAGGCCGGTCGCGGCCCGGAAGACACCCTCGGTGAGGACGGTGTCGAACTCGAAGTACTTGGCCACCTCGTCGGGATCGATGCCGAATTCGTCGGCGCGGAACTTCGCGAGGTAGTGCTTGACGTCTCCGGCCGCGACCGACTCGAGACCATAGCGGTCCTTGACCTGCGCAAGCTCCTCATCGAGCTGGGCGTTGGCGGGATTGATGAGGGAGGAGACGATGTCGGCTGCGGCATCGGGATTGCCCGCGGTCTGGTTGTCGATGGCGAACGACGAATACGACGGGTACCCGAGCAGGTGCGCCTGCAGCGCGCGCAGCGCCGTGGTGTCGGCGACCTGTGTGCGGGTGTCGCCCTCGCCGCCGCGGGACCCGCGCGCCATCGAATTGTTCAGCACGTGCCGGCGGGTCTGCGCAGTGTCGAGGGACTCGAGCACGATCTGCTGGGTGAAGTTGTTCAGTGGCAGCAGAAAGCCGTCGATGCCGCGTTCGCTCGCACGATTCGCCGCCGCCGCGATCTGGTCCTCGTTCATCCCGGCCAATGACTCGACCTCGCCGAGGTGGACAGCCAGTTCACGGGTGTCGAGCTGCAGGGCGCGTGAGAAGGAGTTCTCCAGCGTGGTCAGTTCGGCCGCGATCGTGGCCATCTGCTGCCGGTCCGCCTCGCCGAGGCGGGCGCCGGCGCGGACGAAGAGTTCGATCGTCAGCTCCTGCTGACGTTTGTCCTCGGGGTTGAGGTCGGTGACCGGGACCTGCTCGATGCGGTGGAAGAGATCGACGTCGAGGAGGATCTCGGTGCGGGTCGCGGACAGGACCTCCCACACCTCGGCGATGGCGTCGGTGAGTTCGGGCCGCAGATGGTTCGACTCGATGGCCGCGGCCACGGAGGCGATGCGGGTCATCGGAACGGACGCGGATTCGAAACGTACGGTGGTGGAGAAGAACGTGGACTCGGCTTCGTCGGCGATGATGTCGGCCACCTCGGCGCGGGCGAAATCGGCGGCCGCGTGAACTGCGCTGAGCAGCGTCTCCGGGGTCACCGCCGCGAAATCCGGGATGGAGTAGTCACTCTGCGGGTCGAGGAACGCCTCCCAGACATCGATGCCGTTCGGTTCTGCGTTCATTCTCGACGTACCACTTTCTTCACTGTTGGACACTCGAGTCGATCCTAACGTGAGAGTGCCGACCAGTGCATGATCGCTGATTACACTGGAAGACATGGCCACTGGTCGGGACAAGTCCCTCACACTCAACAACGCGTTCAGGATCGGTTTCACCGGCACTCTGGGCGTGGGGTTGGCGCTCGCGCTGATGACGGCGCTGCAGTCGGTGGCGACCGTGCTCATCTACATCGGTTTGGCACTGTTCCTCGCGCTCGGTCTCGACCCGATCGTGCAGTGGTTCGTGGAGCGGAAGATCCCGCGCTCGGTGTCCGTCATCCTCGTCGTCCTCGCCTTCATCATCATCGTCGCGGGCGCCGGGCTGCTCATCGCTCCGACCGTGATCGCGCAGATCCAGACGTTCATCGGCGACCTGCCCGACATCGTCGCCGACCTCGCGGGGACCGGCTGGGTGAAGGAGCTCGAACAGCAGTTCACCGGCGCGATCGACGTCGATGCGATCTTCGCGAACATCGGCGCCTGGGTCTCCGATCCGAAGAACGTGCTGTCCGTCGGCGGCGGCGTCGTGTCGATCGGTGCGGGGATCTTGAGCTTCCTCACCGGCGTCATCATCGTCGTCATCCTCACCATCTACTTCGCGGTGACCCTGCCGACGATCAAATCTGCGATGTTCTCCCTCGTCGCGGCCTCCGCGCGACAGACGGTCGAATCCGTCACCGAGGAGGTCACCCGTTCCATCGGACGCTACGTCCTCGGCCAGCTGAGTCTGGGAATCGTCAACGGCGTATGCTCGGCGATCTTCCTGACCATCATCGGCGCGCCCCTGCCGGCGCTGCTCGCATTCATCGCGTTCCTCGCCTCGCTCATCCCGCTCGTCGGCCCGATCACGGGCGCGATCATCATCACCGCATCGTGTCTCATGGTCTCGCCCGGACTCGGCATCGCCTCCGGCATCTACTACCTCGTGTACATGCAGGTCGAGGCCTATCTGCTCAGCCCGCGCATCATGAAGGCCGCCGTCGACGTGCCCGGTGCGCTCGTCATCATCGCAGCGATCGCAGGCGGCACCTTGGGCGGTGTGCTCGGTGCGGTGGTCGCGGTGCCGGTGGCCGCCTCGGTGCTCATCGTCATCCGCAAGGTCGTCGTGCCCGCCCAGGCGAAGAGGTAGGGCTCATGTCTTACGCTCATGACTTGGCTGATCGACATATCGCCGCGTTCAACGCTGGAGATGTCGACGCGCTACTCGCTGACTTCGCCGACTCGGCCACATGGGTCACCGGTGATTACACCATTGCCGAGGGAGGACTGAGGGAGTTCTTCACAGAAGCGATGCAGGCGCTGCTGCCCCAGCTGAGTCTGCGAAGAGTCATCGACGGCGGGTCGGTCATTGCTGTCGAAATGCGTGAGGACTGGTCGCATCAGGGTGAGAACAAGAGCGCCGGACTCATCGCAGTGTTCGACCTCGTTGACAGCAAAATTGCCAAAGCCAAGATCTACCGCGAGGGTTCGGCTGACGCATAGGTGGTCCTTCGGGGCGGGCCGTCGTCAGAGAAAGTTTGCAGCGGCAACTTCTTGTCAACACTAGTGTGCTAGTACACTATTGTTCATGGTCGCAGGAAAACAGCAGTTCAACATCTGGCTTCCGCCGGACTTGGTCAAACGGGTCAAGCACGCCTCAGTCGATGCGGAGGTTTCGCTCTCCGTCTTTGTCGAGGAGGCCATCGAAGGTCATCTCGCACGCCTTGCCGACGATGACGAAGGGAGTTCTTCATGAGGATAATGCCGATTCGGTACAGCAAGAATGTGGAAGCCACCGTTGCCTTCTACCGTGCATTGGGCCTGTCGCCAGGAGATTCGTCTCGACCCGGCAACTGGGTTGAGATGCCTGCCGAAGCCGGAATGCTGGGAATTCATGCGGCTCCGGCCGAGGACGCCGGAAGCTGCGAAATTGCGTTCGAAACCGACGAATCGCTGGAAGATGTCTCCGCGCGGATGCTGAGCGCTGGATTCGAAGCTGGACCGGTTGTCGATGAGAACTATGGACAATCACTTCGACTGCGCGATCCGGATGGCGTCGGGGTCCAGATCAACAGATACGATCGCGAGCTGTATACGTAGTGGTCGACAAGGGGCCGAAGCGCAACAGTGCAGCTGCGCTGGCAGTGGGCATCGTCGTCGTGGAATTCGCGGCCGCCGTATCGCGATTCGTCGCTTCGACTCTGCTCCCGGTGATCGCCCCGGATCTCGAAGCACGTGGACAGCTGGCACTGCTGCTCGCAGGTTCCAGCTTGGGGCTGTTCGTTGCGATACCTCTGACCGGACCGGCATTGCGAAAGTGGGGAGCGAGAGGAACTCTCGGCGTCGGGGTTGCAGGATATCTTGTCGGCTTGATCGTCTCAGCGACAGCGCTGGTGGGGTGGGTTTTCGCCGTTGGTCAATTCATCAGCGGCTCGGCTGGGGGACTGCTTGCTCTGTTCGGTTTCAGCGCCGCAATCAAACATCTCGATGACTCAACACGAGCGAGAGTCATCGCCATCTCCGCATCGATGTGGATTCTTCCTGCCCTGATCGGACCTGTGGCCACCCTGGGGATGGAACATCTGATCGGATGGCGGTGGGCATTGTTGGTTCCGGTCCCAGCTGTTCTGCTTGGTCGGCTGCTGATCGTCAGGGCGGTGAAGGATGATGATCTGGGGCCAACCTCGAAACGACCTATCGGACGGATGCTGCTGATTCCCATCGGTGCGGCCGGCGTGATGTTTGGTGCTGAACATCTGGTGATTTCAATGTTCGGAGTCGCCGTGTCTGCAGTCGGCCTGCTAGCGGTCATGCCTCGCGGAACCATGCGACTGAACCGGGGAGTGCCCTCAGCATTGATCGCCATGTTGCTGTTCGGACTGGGGTACTTCGGTGCAGACAGTCTCATTACCATTCTGCTGACGGACGGTTTCGGTGTGAGTTTGGGCAAGGCTGCCATCGTGCTCAGTGCGGCGCCGATCGCCTGGGGGCTGACCAGTCTGATCCAAGCCGGTTTAGGGTTCGGCGGCAGTTCTCCCTTGTTGCCGCAGATTGGTTTGGCGCTCGCCGGAATTTCGGTGCTCACCCTGGCAATCGGCCTCGAATACTGGCCCTCGTATTCCTTGGCTATTGTTGCATGGGCACTCTCCGGGGTGGGAGTGGGACTGGCGTACCCACCTCTGTACGTGTTGGCCAGTAAGCCTCAGGCGGACGGAGTGGGGCCGAGCGAGCTCGCCGTCGCAGTAGTCACCGCCGAAGACTTCGGGGGATTGATGGGAAGGGCAGTAGGCGGTGCAATCAGTTCATTTGGCGGCGATTCTGGCCTCACTGTTGCCTACGCTCTGTTTGCGGCTTCTCTTATTGGGGCAGTTGCAGTGACAGGGCGGACCAAGACCGCGTCCTGAATGTCAGCCCTGGTCGTCGTGGTCGCCTGCGTCGAAGCGGGTGACGAGGGCGTGGATGATGAGCTTGACGATGAAGTACGCCGCGAAATAGGCGACGGCACCGAAGACCAGGGTGATGAGCAGGTTCCCATCGCCGCCGAGGCGGGGCAGCGTGATGAACACAGCCGCAGTGATCGCCGCGAGATACGGGATCAGACGGAGGACGGGGGACTCGGGTTCGCTCATAGTGGCGAGTCTAGCAACGGGCGGGGTATCGGCGAGCCGTCTTTGCGTTTAGGATGTGCTGATGACTCAGACCGAATGGACGGCGCACCGCGACGAGGTGGTCCCCGAGGATGTCGAGCGATTGCTGGCAACCGTGCCGGAATGGTTCGGCCGGCCCGAGTCGAATGCTGAATACATCGGCGATGCACGCACCATGGAGACGTGGACGGTGCGCGATGACGATGACCGGGTCGCCGGCGTCACGCTGGTGACGCACCATTTCCCGCAGACCAGCGAGATCCACTTCACCGTCGTCGACCGCTCTTTCCACGGTAGGGGAGTCGGGACTGCGATGGTCGAGGCGATCTGCGCCGACCTCCGGACTCGCGGGGTGCGATTGCTGGAAGTGAAGACCCTCGGGCCGTCGAAGGTCGATGAGAACTATGCCCGCACCCGTCACTTCTACGAGAAGATGGGCTTCCTGCCGCTGGAGGAGACCGCCCTGTGGGGAGCGGACACGCCTTGCCTGATCATGGTGAAGCCCGTGGCACACCCTGCTCTGGACGATCAGGGGACGAGGGGCGGTTGATGCCCACGCCTCATCGGTTGCCTCCGTGGCCTGCGACTGACCCGGAATTCGGCGCGATCAGATTGCGGCGCGTGGAGCTTCGTGACTCTGCAATGGCCCGTGAACTGTCGACCGATCCGTACGTGCCGCTGACGGGAACTCTGCCCGGGCACGCCAACCGCGCGGAAGCTGAGTCCTGGGTTCGGAGACAACAGGGCGTCACGCCGAAGGGCGGGGGTTCTCGTTCACGATCGCGAGGATTTTCGACGATGAGGCAGTCGGCCATTGCTGCCTGTGGCTCAAGGACTACGCCCACGGCCGGGCCAGTGCAGGTTATGCGATCGCGCCCTCGTCGCGAAAACGCGGATACGCCGCTGATGCTCTCATCGCACTGACGGAATTCGCCTGGACGCTGCCCGGGTTGAGTCGAGTCGAACTCTTCATCGAACCGGGAAACACCGGATCTCTGCGGACCGCTGACAGAGCAGCATATGTACGTGAACGAGTGCTCGCCGAACATCAGGAGATCGGCGGCATCCGACGAGACATGGTGCTCTTCACGGCCGTTCGGCCAACCAGTTGAATCCGCGCTCGTCAGAATTCCTGCACCATCGTCTGCTGATGCACTCGGCCGCCCTGCCAACGGATGCCGGGAACCGTCGGGGTCGCACCGTGCCTGCGGAAGCCCGAGCGCTCGAAGAAATTCACCGCTCCGCGATTCTCGACGATGGTCTGCAGATGGCATCCGGGAACACTCTGGTCCCGCAGTCGTTCGATCCACGCCTCCATGAGTGCGGCCCCGGCCCCAGTTCCGCGTGACTCGGGGCCGACATTGATGTGCAGATGAGCCGGCCAACGGGGGTCGATGAGTTCGCCGGCCGTGGGGAGGTGGCGCAGCCGATCGCGTACAACGTCCACCGCACTGCGTGCAAAGAAGGCCGCCGAGGATGGTCTGCGCATGATTCGTCGAGCCGAAATGGCATCACCGATGAGCTTGTCTTCGCGAGGAAACGCTGCGGTGTCGAGGCATCCGGCCAAGTATCCGACCGGTCCCGACCGCTCCCACGCGAGTAGGACCGATGCAGGGTCGTGGCGAAGATACGGAGTCAGATAGACATCGGCCTCGGACTCAGGATCTCCCCACAGCGTACCTGTGGGCGAGCCCTCTCCTGCTCGCGCGAAGAGCGCACCGAGCGCTTCGCTATCAGCCGGATCGTAAGGCCTGATGTCCACGTCGACATTCTCTCAGATTCCCGCTGACGATATGAGACTTCTCGCCGGAGATCTGTCACCTGCGAACTCCCTCAACAGCTATTGTCCGCTCCTCGTTTCCGGCTTAGGGTGAGAGGACACGGACACATCCGCTCCGAGTCGGTCACGAAAGCCCGGCGCAGCGTGTGAAACCGCACGTGAGGTGGGGTGGATGGACGCACACGAAGGAGTGTCATGGCAGTCTACTCAGCACCCGGTACCGACGGTTCTCTCGTCACGTTCAAGCCACGCTACGAGAACTACATCGGTGGGGAGTGGGTGCCGCCGAAGGACGGCAACTACTTCGAGAACATCACCCCTGTCACCGGTCAGGTCTTCACCGAGATCCCCAGCTCCACCGCCGATGACGTCGAGACCGCCCTCGACGCGGCATGGGCGGCGGCACCGACCTGGGGCAAGACCTCGGTCGCCGAACGCGCGAACATCCTGCTCAAGATCGCCGACCGGATCGAAGCCAACCTCGAGATGCTCGCCGTCGCGGAAACGTGGGACAACGGCAAGGGCATCCGTGAACCGCTGGCCGCAGATCTCCCGCTGGCCGTCGACCATTTCCGCTACTTCGCCGGGGCCATCCGCGCTCAAGAAGGCGGACTGTCGCAGATCGACGACGACACCGTCGCCTACCACTTCCATGAGCCTCTCGGCGTCGTCGGACAGATCATCCCCTGGAACTTCCCGCTGCTCATGGCCACCTGGAAGTTGGCTCCTGCCCTCGCCGCCGGCAACTGCGTCGTCCTCAAACCCGCCGAGCAGACTCCGGCCTCGATCCTCGTGCTCGCCGAACTCATCGGAGACCTGCTGCCTCCCGGTGTCCTCAACATCATCAACGGCTTCGGCGTCGAAGCCGGCAAACCGCTGGCGTCGAACAAACGCATCCGCAAGATCGCGTTCACCGGCGAGACGACGACCGGTCGCCTGATCATGCAGTACGCCTCGCAGAACATCATCCCGGTGACCCTGGAGCTCGGAGGCAAATCGCCGAACATCTTCTTCGACGACGTCATGGCGGCCGACGACAGCTTCCGAGACAAAGCGCTCGAAGGCTTCGCGATGTTCGCGCTCAACCAGGGCGAGGTCTGCACCTGCCCGTCCCGTGCCCTCGTCCAAGACTCGATCTTCGATGACTTCGTCGCCGCGGGCGTCGAACGTGTGCGGGCCATCAAACAGGGCAACCCGCTCGACACCGACACCCAGGTCGGCGCACAGGCCTCGAACGACCAGTTCGAGAAGATCATGTCCTACCTGAAGATCGGCCGTGACGAAGGCGCCGAGGTGCTCATCGGCGGCGACAAGGCCGAACTCGACGGCGACCTCTCCGGCGGGTTCTACATCCAGCCGACGATCTTCAAGGGCACGAACACGATGCGCATCTTCCAGGAGGAGATCTTCGGACCCGTCGTGGCCCTGACCTCGTTCTCCGACTACGACGACGCCATCAAAACCGCCAACGACACCCTCTACGGCCTCGGCGCCGGAGTCTGGGCCCGCACCGGCAATACCGCCTACCGGGCCGGACGCGCCATCCAGGCCGGCCGCGTGTGGGTGAACAACTATCACGCCTACCCGGCCCATGCGGCCTTCGGCGGATACAAGTCCTCGGGCATCGGACGTGAGAACCACAAGATGATGCTCGACCACTACCAGCAGACGAAGAACCTGCTGGTCAGCTACTCCGAAAACGCACAAGGATTCTTCTGATGAGTGATTTAGCCGAAACAGCCGCTCTCGAATCGACACCGATGATCGAGGGCGAAGAGAAATCGCGGGTGGCGATGACTCAGGCCACCGTCGACCTGCTGACAAGCCTCGTCGACAAGCACGGACAGCTCATGTTCCACCAGTCCGGCGGCTGCTGTGACGGCTCGTCGCCGATGTGCTTCCCCGAAGGCGACTTCCTCACTTCGGAGGCCGACGTGCTGCTCGGACACTTCGAACTGCCCGTCGACGATTCAGAGAAGGCCGGTCTGGACTTCTGGATGTCGGTCGAGCAGTTCGAGTATTGGAAGCACACGCATCTGACCATCGATGTGGTTCCGGGCCGGGGCAGCGGCTTCAGCGTCGAATCACCGACGGGCAACCGCTTCATCATCCGCTCGACGCTCATGGACGTCGCCTGAGCCGAGGCGACTGGCCTACTTCAGCACTTCGGGTTCGCCGAGCGAGAGCATGAGCCGGTTCGCCCAGTTGAAGAAGGCGGCACAGCTGAGGGCGTCGATGATGTCCCCGTCATCCAGACCGGCCTCCCGCAGCGCCTTCACATGCTTGGCTCCGAAGGTCTGCGGGGTCAAGGTGAGCGCGACCGAGGCGTCGACGACGGCGTCCCACACCGCATCGCCGAGGCGGGACTCTGAGCCGATGCCCTCGTCGAGGAGGCGCTGCACGAGGTCGCGTCGGCCGGATTCCTCGGTGGCCCGGTCGGCGTGGACCGAGGCGCAGAACAGGCACCCGTTGAGGCGGGAGGCCGCTGTCGCCGCGAGTTCGCGTTCGGCCCGGCCGAGCCCGTCGGTGGTGTTGAAGAAGATGTCGAAGTCTGTCAGGGTCCGAGCCTTGAGCGCGGCGGGATCGCGTGCGAGCAGCCGGAAGTAGGGGTTCTTCGCTCGTCCCGCCTCGATGAGCGCATGCCGTTGGGCCTCGCTGAGGTCCGCCTCGGCGACGGGCGCGATCCACGGCACCCATCCGAGTCCGCCCTGCTGGAACAGCGCGGGGCGGTTGAGGCTCGGATACGTCTTCACCCGATCCCCGACGGCTCGCAGTGCCTGTTCCGCTCTCGCCGAGGTGGGGCCGGAGTCCGCGTCGCCCGCGGACTGACCGGGTTCGTCCGCGGACCGAGCGGACTCATCCGCGGACAGGCCCGTCGTCGGTGCCGCCGCGGTGAGCGCGGCGAGACCCGTGCTGATGCGGATCTGGAAATTGAGGAACGATACGAGTTGGGCAAGGGTGACGATGTCGTCCTCGTCCCATCCCGCTTCGAGCAGCAGCGCCAGATGACCGGGGCGGCTGTCGCGCGGATGGAGCACGAGCAGATGCGTGAACGCGAGTCCGGCCACGAGCTTCTCGCCGAGGCGCTCTGCCGTCTCCTTCGAGGCGTCGAACCAGGGTCCGGGAACGTTCTCGCCGGCCAGAGCCGCGGACTCGAAGATCCCGTAGGGACCGGAATCTGGGGCCGCGGGTGCTGTCGCCTCGTCGAGGAGTTCGGCGACAGCCCAGGACACGGATTCGTCTTCGTCGCGCAGCAGGTCGCGGTAGAACTCTTCGGCGCGCGGAGCACCGAGCAGGCCTGCGGTGAAGGCGGCGACTGCGTAGCGGTCGCGGAAACTCACTCCGGCAGGATCAGCGGGTTCGAGCAGTGCTTCGAAGCTCAGCTGCGCATTCTCCTTGGCCTGCGCACGGTGGTCGCGCAAGCTGTCGAGGGGATCCTGCGCAGCGATTCCGGCGAGGAGGTTGATGATATCGGCCATCTCAGTGCACCCGCTCCGTGGTCACGGCGAACCCGAGTGCCGGGGCCACCTCGGTGGCGAGCAGTTCGATCGACCGCAGAGCGGTCTCGTTGCTCGCCGGCACCGAATGCACTTGGAAGCTGACGTCCGTGGCCCGGTCGAGCACCCGGTCATGGCGCAGCCGTTCGCTGACCTGTTCGGGCGTGCCGAGAAAGGTGTCGGTGGCGTCGAGGAGTTCGTCGAGGCTGAGCCCGGAGGTGTCATAGCCGACGAGGCGGTCGGCCTCGGCCCGCAGCGCCGGTTCCGTGATCTCCCGCAGCTGCGGCAGGTCTGCGGCATCGGCGACCACGGCGGTCCGCGAAGCGAGGATGCGCGGCTCGGCTCCGCTCGGAAGCTGAGAGAGATAGGTGTCGATGACCGGCAGCTGCACCTCGTCGAGACGCGCCGCCGGGTTGTCCTTGGGACGCGGCTGCGTGCGGGAGAGCATGAGTCCGTCCCCGGCGGCACCGGCCGCGCCGGCTCCGCCCGAGGAGAACGTCGCCTGCCACAGACGCCGGTCAAGACTCGGGCGTCCAGCGTCCGGAGCGGGGTAGAGGCGGTGGTCGGTGGGCAGTGCCTCACCGGTGAAGAGTGTGCGCAGGGTCGCGAGGTTCTCGGCGAAGACCTCCCGACGGTCATCGAAGCTCGTGCCGAAGGCGGGGAAGGACTTCGGGTTGCCGCCCGAACCCAGTCCGATCTCGAGGCGACCCGCGGAGAGCTCGTCGAGTACGGCGGCGTCCTCGGCCACCCGCACCGCGTTCTCCATCGGCAAGGTGATGATCGCGGTGCCGAGGCTGATCTGCCGAGTGCGGGCGGCGGCATGGGAGAGGAAGACAAGCGGGGAGGGCAGCCCGCCCTCAGCGGCGGAGAAGTGGTGTTGGGCGACCCAGGCGGAATGGAAGCCGAACTCCTCGGCAGCTTCGATCTGTTCGAGGGCGAAGCGGTAGCGCTGCGCTGCCGGGGCGTCCTCGAGCAGACGGGTGAAGAATCCGAGCTTCGGCCCGGTGGTCTGAGAGACGGTGGCCTGAGAACCGGTGGCAGGTGAGGTCATGGTGTCAGCTTTCTGCTGCTGCGGTGAGCAGGGTCGGAGTGGCTGGTCGACTGTTCGCAGGCGCGGTATCCGGCGACAGCGTCGCGGGACGGGGAATCGCCTCGAGCAGGGTGCGCGTATAGGCAGAGCGGGGGTGGGTGAAGATCTCTTCGGTCTCACCGTCATCCACCAGGTGCCCGCGCGACATCACCGACACCGTATCAGCGATCTGGCGGACGACGGCGAGGTCGTGGGTGATGAAGACATAGGTCAGTCCGAGTTCTGACTGCAGCTGGTCGAGCAGGGTCAGGATCTGCGCCTGCACGGTCACGTCGAGGGCTGAGACCGCTTCGTCGAAGACAACGAGTTCGGGTTCGACGATGAGGGCACGGGCGATCGCGACCCGCTGCAGCTGCCCGCCGGAGAGTTCGGCCGGTCGTCGGTCGAGGAAATCGTTCGGCAGCGCCACCCGATCCATTGCTTCGGCGACGAGCCGCGGGCGGGAGGCCCGGTCGCCGAGGCGGAAGTTGCGCAGCGGTTCGGTCAGGGTCGAGCGGATCGAATGCTTGGGATCGAGTGCGGAGAAGGGGTTCTGATGCACGAGCTGGACTGTGCGGCGGAACTCTCGCAGCTGCTGTCGGGACGGACGACCGCGGCCGAGTTCAGCGGCATCGAAATCACCGATGCGCACCTTCCCGGACTGAGGTGTGAGGAAGCCGGTCAGCGCCTTGCCCGTCGTCGTCTTGCCCGAACCCGATTCGCCGACGAGGCCGTGAGTGGTCCCGCGCGACACGGTGAAGTCGACACCCTCGATACCCGTGATCTGATCCCCGGCGCGGTCGAAGATGTGGGTGAGGGCCTCGACGGAGACGAACGGATCTGTGGAGTCTCCGGCCGCCTCGGCGCGGGGAGCACGCGTCTTCGTCTGCAGCGCGGGGGCGTCGGAGATGAGGCGGGAGGTGTAGTCGGTGGCCGGATGGGAGAAGATGCGGCCGGCCGGACCCGATTCGACGATGCGTCCGCCCTGCATGACCACGACCTCGTCGGCGCGCTCGCCGGCCACAGCGAGGTCGTGGGTGATGAAGAGGATGCCCATCCCGGTCTCGGCGCGCAGTTCGTCGAGGAGGTCGAGGACCTGCTTCTGCACGGTCACGTCGAGTGCGGAGGTCGGTTCGTCGGCGATGAGCAGGCGCGGACGCAGCGCGATGGCCGCGGCGATGAGCACCCGCTGCCGCATTCCGCCGGAGAGCTCGTGCGGGAACTGGTCGGCCCGCTTCTCCGGCTGGTCGATGCCGACCCTCTCCAGAAGCTCGATGACCTGGGCGCGAGCCTCGGTGCGGTTCGCGCGACGATGGATGCGCAGCGCCTCGGCGACGGATCTGCCCACGGTCTGCAGCGGGTTGAGCGATGATCCCGGGTCCTGCGGGACATAGCCGATCTGAGCACCGCGCACACCGCGCCACCCCGAGGTCCCCAAGGACGCGAGATCGAGTTCGCCGAGGCGGATCTGCCCGGCCGTGACCTGCGCGGATGAAGGGAGGAGACCGATGACGGCGTTCGCCGTCGTCGACTTCCCCGACCCGGATTCGCCGACCACGGCGGTCATCGAACCGGGGCGGACCGCGAGGTCGAGCTCGCTCACGGCGGGCACGGACGCGCCGCCTCGGTGAGTGTATTCAACGGAGAGGCCGTCGATGCGCAGCAGCGAGGACGCGGTCATGATGTCACCTTTCGCAGGGTGTTGCCGATCTGGTGGGTGGCGAGCACGATGGCCATGACCACGAAGCCGGGCAGCACGGTCAGCCACCATGCGGTGGCCACGAAGTTGCGGCCCTCGGCGATGATGAGGCCCCATTCGGGAGTGGGCGGCGGGGTGCCGTAGCCGAGGAATCCGAGCGTCGAGATCTGCAGGATCGCCGAACCGACCTGGAGGACCGCCAGGGACAGCACGGGTGAGATCGAGTTCGGGAGGATGTGGCGGAGAAGGACGGAGAAGAAGGTGCCGCCGGAACCGTAGGCCGCGGCCACGAAGTCGCTCGTATTGATCTGCACCGCCTGTGACCTGGCGAGGCGGGCGAACTGGGCGATGGCCGTGACTCCGACGGCGATGGCCGCATTGATCGTGCCGAAGCCCAGGACGACGACGATCGAGAGGCTGAGCAGGATCGCGGGAATGGACAGCAGCACGTCGACGAGGCGCATGAGCACATCGTCGACGAGTCCGCGGCGGGTGCCTGCGATGAGCCCGATCGTAGTGCCGATGATCAGGCCGACGCCGACGGCCACGAGCGCCGCCAGCAGGGACTGGGAGGCGCCGTAGACGACGCGGGTGAAGGCGTCGCGACCGGTCTGATCGGTGCCGAAGGGGTGTTCGAGGCTCGGTGCCAGCAGGGCGGGAGTGTCCCCGCCGTCATTGGGGTCGAAATGGGTGAACAGGCCGGGGAACAGCGCCCAGGCGATCGCGATGAGCAGGACCAGGGCAGAGGCGATGGTGGCAGGGGTGAGTGCGGCACGTATCCGGCCGCTGCGTGCGCGCTTCGAGCCGGTGCCGTTCGTGTGGGTGTCCTGAGCGCTGGCGTTCTGGTCTCGATTGTCCTGACCGCGGGTGAAGACTGTGCTCATGAGTTCTTCTCCTTCGTCTCGCCTGCGGGTGCCTCACCTGCGTGCGCTTCGCCGGCAGGCGCGGCGGGATCGTCGTTCCAGTCGAGGTCGACGCCGACGCTCGCCGCAGACGCCGTAAGCGCCCGACGTGTGGGTTCGTCGTGGCTGCGCAGGCCTGACCTCGCCGAGGCGGAGCTGCGCTTCGTCCGCAGCCGGACGTCGATGACGGGGTAGAGGAGGTCGACGACGAGGTTGATGATGACGTAGCCGAAGGTGGCGATGACGACGACGGCCAACAGGATCGGATTGTCGCGGTGGGTCACCGCCTGGGCGGTGATCAGCCCGATGCCGTTGCGGCCGAACACCGTCTCGGTGACCACGGCCCCGGCGACGAGCTCACCGAAGACGACCCCGATGATCGTCAGCCCCGGCAGCACCGCATTGCGGGCGACGGTGTGGACGAGGATCCACAGTTCGGAGGCGCCCTTCGCGGTGGTCACCTTGACGAATCCGGAGGCCTGCACCTCGGTGATGGAGCGGATGAGCACCTGCGCGATCGGGGCCGAGAGCGGAACCGCCACGGTCAGCGTCGGCAGCACGAGCGCCTCGGCGGGTCCGGGATCGACGACGGAGACGAACCCGAGCTGGAAGGAGAAGACCTGGATGAGCAGGATTCCGAGCCAGAACACGGGGATCGAGATGAAGAGGCTGGGCACCGAGTCGAGGACCCGACGCACCCGCGCGGCCGGCCCGGTGGCCGGACCGAAGGTCGCGAAGACGGCGATGATGACGGCAAGGACGAGTGCGGTGACGAACCCGGAGGCAGCGAGCACCGCGGTCGAGGGCAGAGCAGCCGCGATGATCGTCGACACGGCAGCACCGGTCTGCACCGAATAGCCGAAGTCGCCGGTGAGGAACCCGGTGAGACTCGTGAGGTAGCGGCCGAACCAGGAGTCGTCGGCGCCGGTGGCCTCCCGGATCTCGGCGATCTGGTCGGGGGAGAGTCCGAGTGCAGGATCGGCGAAGCGGGCGGTGACGCCGTCACCGGGGATGAGGCTGAGCAGGATGAATGCCGCGGTGAAGGCCAGCAGCAGGACGAGGACGGCCTGGCCGAGGCGCAGCAGCAGATAGCGGGTGTCGAGGATCATTTCTCTCCTGCCAGCCAGGTGCTGTAGAAGTCGGGGCGACCCACGGGTTCGGTGGTGAAGCCGTGGACGCGGCGGCGGAACGCGAAGACCTGCGGCTCTTCGAAGAACGGCAGCACATAGGCCTGGTCGACGAGGTAGTTCTGGACCGCCTCGGCGGCCTGCTGGCGCTTCTCGTGATTCGGTTCGGAGGCGAGTGTGTCGAGGAGTTCGTCGACCTTCGCGTCGATCGACTCGTCGTCGGCATCCGTGCGGTCGGCGCCGTTGAGGAAGACATCGCGGTTGACCGAGGAGTAGTTCGAGCGCAGATTGTCGAAGTCGGCACGGGCGACCATCGAATGGTAGATCTGCACAGTGTCGAGATCGAGGGCGTCCAAGGTCTGCTTCGATTGGTCGCCGGGGTTGATCGCCAAGCGTACGCCCACCCGTCGCAGCTGCTGCTGGATGAGGGTCTGGACCTCGTTCGAACGAGGCTGCGGCAGTGCGATATTCACCGTCAGAGCCAGCGGCTGCCCGTCTTTGACCCGGTAGCCCTGTCCGTTGCGTTCGCTCCACCCGGCCTGGTCGAGGAGGCGATTCGCCGTGTCCGGGTCATAGTCCCAGGAGCCGGACTGATCGGTGTAGCCCATCGCGCCCTTGGCCAGCAGGCCGGTGGCCAGCGGGTAGTTCGGGGTGAAGAGCTTGTCGACGATCTCCTGCCGATCGATCGCGGCGATGAGCGCACGCCGAACGTCGATATCGGACAACAGGTCGTGGCGGAACCTGAAGTTGATGCTGTTGTTGATCCCGTTCGTCGCCTTCGCGTAGAGGCGCAGCCCCTGCTCGGTCACGCGGGACTCATCGGGTGCCTGGACGTCGCGGACGCCGTCGGCCTGCCCGGAGAGCACAGCTCCGATGCGCACGGAGTATTCGCTGTTGGTCAGGTAGTCGATGCCGTCGAGGTGGGCCCGACCCTGATGGTCCAGGTGAGGAGGCGCCCAATCGTAGTCCTCGCGGGCCCGGACCGAGAGCTTCGTGCCGATGGTCTCATCCGTGATGTGGAAGGGCCCGCACGTGTGGATCCGGGTGGCTCCTCCGGGGCCGAATCCTTCGGCATCGAGGGCGAGAGTGGAATCGGCGAGCAGTCCCGCGTTCATCGTCGAGGTCGCCTGCGCGAACCCGGGGGAGGGCGCGGAGAAGTGGAAGCGCACCCGGTGGTCGTCGAGGACTTCGCTGCGGTCGTAGTTCGAGATCTGCTCGGACACCGGCAGGGTGCGGGACTCGTCGCCGCGGCCGAAGAGATCGAAGTTCTTCGCAACGTTCGCAGGCGTCAGCGGGGAGCCGTCCGAATAGGTCACCCCCTCGCGGAGGGTGAAGGTGTATGTGGTCGCATCGGCATTCGTCTCCGGCAGTTCGGTGGCCAGCCACGGGTGCAGCTCGAGGGTCTTCGGATCCTGCCACAGCAGACGCGCGGAGATGTTGTTCATGATTCCGCCGTTGGGGTAGAAGCCGACCGACGGCGGGTAGAGCAGCGTCCACGTCTGCGGTTCGAAGTACGTGAGCACTCCGCCGCGCACGGGTTCCCCTCCCGAGAGGGAACCGGTGTCGTCCGGTGTGCAGGCGCTGAGGGTGAGCAGGGTGCCGAGGCCGAGGCCGAGGCTGAGAACCGAGCGGCGGTCGAGATGGCGCGAGGCAGTGCGTGTCGAAGAAGTGCGCGTCGAAGCGGTGCGCGCCGAGGAGGTGGGACGGTGATCCGTCATTGACAGAGGTCCTTCGGGCCGGAGGGATGGAACTGCGAAATCTGCGTGTGATAGTTCAACAATATGTGGACATTGCCGACGTCATCACGTGACGAGCGGGGCGAAGTCCAGTGCGGGGCCCGAGGTGCTTGTGCATGCTTCGAGTAAAGCCCATCCGTGCAATGGCAGTCAATTCGGGGCTTAATATTGAGACATGTTGAGAAACGCAGTTTTCGATCACCTCGTCATCGCCGTTCCTGACCTCGATGAATGTGTTGAGCAATCAAAGGAACTTCTGGGCTTGGCGCCGGACGCGGGTGGCGCACATCCCGGGCTGGGGACGGCCAATGCGCTGCTCGGCCTCGAGCTGGGAGCCGACGTGGCGCAGGCGCTCGGCGGTGGCGCCGGTCGCGAGGCGCTGACGTATCTGGAGCTCCTCGGGCCGGACCCCGAACAGGACCCGTCGCTGGCAGCATCGCGGTTGGCCGGCATCACCGCTCCTGCGGTGCAGAGATGGGCGATCCGTCCCGACGACTTCGACGAACTCGTCGCGGACGCTGACCGTTCACGAGAACCGCGCATCAGCCTCGGCGAGGTCCATGACATGACCCGACGAACACCGGACGGGCAGCTGCTGGATTGGCGGCTGACGAGGCGGACCCCGCTGGCCTGGTCGGGGATCCAGCCATTCCTCATCGACTGGAAGAACACCGAGCATCCGGCGAGCCGGACAATGCCGCGGGTCAGCCTCGAGAGGATGTGGGCCACGAGCAGCGACCCCGCAGCCGTCCGCGCCGTCTGGGACTTCTTCGGCATTGCCCTCGACGTCGAAGCAGGGGAGACTGATGGCCTACACGCTCTTCTGAAAGGTCCGGGTGGATCATGGACTCTCTGAACACCATTCCCGCAGAACTCGACCATCTCATCATCACTGTGCCCGACCTCGAGGCCGGGGTCGCCGCAGTGGAGGAGGCCACCGGAGTCCGCGCCGTTGCCGGCGGTTCACATCCGGGCCGGGGGACCGCGAACTATCTGCTCGGCCTCGCCCCGACAGGCTGGGCGGACGGCGCACACACGTACCTGGAGATCCTCGGCCCCGATCCGCAGCAGGAGACGCCGGCCGATGGCACCCTGCCGCTCGACGCACACCTGGCTGACGGACTGACCCTGCAGACGTGGGCGATCCATCCGCACGCCTTCCTCGCCAAGATCGCCGGCGCAAACACCGCGGGCATCGACTTCGGCGAGGTCCGCGACATGTCCCGGGAGACCGCCGAAGGCGAGCTCCTCGAATGGCGGCTGACCTCCCGCTCCCCGCTGCCGCATGACGGTGCGCAGCCATTCCTCATCGACTGGGGAGAATCCGTCCACCCCGCCGAGGCGGCCCTGCCCGCCCTCGAACTGCTCGATTTCCGTGTGGAATCCCCAGCGCCCGAATCGGCGCGGGACGTGCTCGAGGTCCTCGGGGCCGGCGACACCACAGTGGTGCAGGGGCAGAAGCCTCGTCTGCGTGCCCGCCTGCGCGGGCCCGGCGGCGTCCTCGAGTTCTGACATCGCCGAGAAACACATCCGGCGACTAGACTCGCAGTCGTGCTCAGTCGAACTCGTTCTGCCTCCCGCCCTGGCCTCCGCCGCCTGACTTCTCTCGCCGCCGTCTCGCTGTTCATCAGCCTCAGCGCCTGCGCTTCCGGCACCGAGTCGGAGACTCGACCGACGCCGAAGGCGGCCGAGACAACAGGCGCATCCGCCGGTCCGAGCGATCGGGCCAGCAGTCAGCCGAGCGATGACCCGACGGAGTCCCCGTCGCCGACCGAGACCGCGAACGTCGATGACGCGGGAGCCAAGGGCGTGACCGAGGCCGACATCGACATGAGCGGCAGCGGCGAATGGGACCGTCCGAAGAAGGAGACCGGCCCCAACCGCAAGGGTGGGAAGACCTTCAAGGTGGCCCTGCGCGTCGAG
This sequence comes from Brevibacterium spongiae, assembly GCF_026168515.1. Classification (NCBI taxonomy): domain Bacteria; kingdom Bacillati; phylum Actinomycetota; class Actinomycetes; order Micrococcales; family Brevibacteriaceae; genus Brevibacterium; species Brevibacterium spongiae. Next base: position 1,080,067 of record NZ_CP093443.1, read on the forward strand.
GATAACCTGCCCATCGACGTCGACGAGGCGGGCGACTTCATCATCCAGACACTCCAGGACGAGCGCGGCTGGCAGGACATGGACGACGTCTCCATCGAACTCGTCGATGAGGGCCAGGACACGATGATCTCGATCGCCAGCCCGGACACCGTTGATGAGATGTGCCTGCCGCTGCGCACCCTGGGCAAGCTCTCCTGCCGCAATGGACCGAACGTCATCCTCAACGCGAAGCGCTGGGTCTCGGCCACCGACGAGTTCGACGACATCGTCCAGTACCGCCATTACCTCATCAACCACGAGGTCGGACATGCGCTGGGCCATGGCCACGAATCCTGCCCCGGGCCGGGCAAGACCGCGCCGCTCATGCAGCAGCAGACGAAGGGCCTGCAGGGCTGCGAACCCAATGGCTGGCCTTCGAAAGGATAGTCCGGGAATAACTTCGCGTCGCCTCCTGTTGATTGAGTCGTATACGCTCAACTTTCAATGAGGAGGTCAGCTTTGGCCACATTCTTCGGACCCGCAGGTTCGGGCGGAGACTCGTTCGACGAGTTCCTCGCCCGCTTCCTCCAGGGACAGCACGGAGCCCGTCGCGGACGGTCCGTCGACATCAATCGCCTGCTCAGCAAGCGCAGCCACGAAGTCATCGAGGCCGCCGCGGAATTCGCGGGCAGGCACGGACAGTCCGAGGTCGACGCACTCCACATCCTGCGCACCATGGTCGACTCCGAACCCGGAATCTCCGCTGTGCGGCAGGCCGATGCCGACCCCGAGGCGATCGCCGGCAGCATCGAGGAGCGCCTTCCGGCCAGCACCGACACCGAGCCGGACTCCACACCCACGCTCACCGGATCCGCCCAGCGCGCACTGCTCGACGCCTACCAGGTCGCCCGTGCCTTCGGCTCGACCTACATCGACCCCGAACACATCTTCTTCGCCTTCGTGCTCAATCAGGAGATGCCCGCCGGACGGATCCTCGCCCAGGCAGGAGTCACGCAGGCAGCACTCCAGGCCGGAGCCGAAGCCGCCGAAGCCGGAATGCACCCCGGGCAGGGCGCTGACGGCGAGGACGGTGCGGAATCGGTCCTCGAGAAGTACGGAACCGATCTCACGGCACTCGCCGCCGAAGGCCGCCTCGACCCGGTCATCGGCCGCTCGGAGGAGATCGAGCAGACCATCGAGATCCTCGCGCGCCGGACGAAGAACAACCCCGTCCTCCTCGGCGAGGCAGGCGTGGGCAAAACCGCGATCGCCGAAGGGCTGGCTCAGGCCATCCACGCCGGCGAAGTGCCCAAACAGCTGCACGGCAAACGCATCATCTCCCTCGACATGCCGGGAATGCTCGCTGGCACCCGCTACCGCGGAGACTTCGAAGAGCGGCTGACAGGAGCGCTGAATGAGATCGCCGACGACGGTGACATGATCGTCTTCGTCGACGAACTCCACACGCTCGTCGGTGCCGGCGGCAACGGCGAAGCGAACTCGATGGACGCCGGAAACATCCTCAAACCACGCCTGGCCCGCGGCGATCTGCACATGATCGGTGCGACCACGCTCAAGGAATACCGGACGATCGAGAAGGATTCGGCGCTCGAACGTCGATTCCAGCCGGTGACCGTGGGCGAACCGAGTGTCGAAGACGCCGTGACGATCCTCGACGGACTGAAGGACCGCTACGCCGAATTCCACGAGGTCACGTACACGCCCGAGGCGATCCGCGCAGCCGTCGAACTGTCCAACCGCTACATCACCGACCGGTTCCTGCCGGACAAGGCCATCGACCTCATCGACCAGGCCGGTGCCCGGATGTCGCTGAAGCGCGGACCTGGCGTCGACATCGACGCGCTCAAGCTCAACCTCTCCGAGCTCGAGGCCGAAAAGAAGTCCGCGATCGAGGTCGAGGACTACGAACGTGCCGGACGCCTGCGCGATGAGACCGCCGAGGTGGCCCAGCGCATCGAGTCCGCGGAGAACCGTGAGGCGACCACCGAGATGACCGCCGCCGAGGCGATCATCGACGAACAGGAGATCGCCCAGGTGATCTCCCGCGCCACCGGAATCCCGGCGGCACGGATGACACAGAGTCAGAAGGCTCGCCTGGCGACCATGGAAGACGTCCTCCACGACCGGGTGGTCGGGCAGGACGAAGCGGTGACCGCGGTCTCACGCGCCATCCGCCGCAGCCAGACCGGAATGAGCGACCCGAACCGACCGATCGGCAGCTTCCTGTTCCTCGGCCCCACCGGTGTCGGCAAGACCGAACTGGCCAAGGCACTCGCACAGACCCTGTTCGATGACGAGTCCGCCATGATCCGCTTCGACATGAGCGAATTCGGCGAACGTCACACGGTCTCGCGCCTCGTCGGTGCACCTCCCGGCTACGTCGGCTACGACGAAGCCGGACAGCTCACCGAGCAGGTCCGCCGCCGTCCGTACTCGGTCATCCTCCTCGACGAGGTCGAGAAGGCGCACCCGGATGCGTTCAACCTGCTGCTGCAGGTCCTCGACGACGGACGCCTCACCGATGGTCAGGGGCGGACGGTCGACTTCCGCAACACCGTCATCATCATGACCTCCAACCTCGGTTCGGAGTTCATGTCCGGCAACCCGCTGGGCTTCAGCTCCGGCGACTCCGGGGATGCGGAGAAGGATCTCAAGGCGAAGGTCATGGGGCGGCTCAAGGAGTTCATGCGGCCCGAGTTCATCAACCGCATCGATGACACCGTGATGTTCTCCCGCCTCGACCGGGATCAGCTGCACGCGATCGTGGGACATCAGCTCGAGGCCTCGAAGCAGCGTCTGCAGGCGCAGGGCATCTCCCTCGATGTCTCCGCCGAGGCGCTCGACTGGCTCGCGGACAAGGGCTACGAACCCGAGTTCGGTGCCCGCCCGCTGCGTCGGGTCATCCAGCGTGAGCTCGACGACCGCATCGCCGATCTCCTCGTCACCGAGGCCGTCGATGAGGGCGGACGCATCCGCGCCGCCGTCGTCGACGGGGATCTCACGGTCACGCCCGAGACCACGCCGGAGACCGTCACCGCCTGACACCGAGGCGGCGGCCGGCCGTCTGGCCGGAGCTGACGCTGAGAGCCCGGGGCGAAGGATTCCGATCCTTCGCCCCGGGCTCGTTCGCTCCCGTGGGCTCGTGCCGTACGTCTGGCTCAGTCGGCGACGCGAGTATTCGTCTCCGACTGGTCCTCGTTCGCGCCGAGGAGGCGATTGAGGACCAGCCGTTCGCCGAGCGTCCACGTGGTCGTCGTCGCGAGGTAGAGCGCGGCGGCCAGGGGCACGAAGAGTGCGAAGATCGCGGTGAGGAAGGGCATGAAGCTCAGCGTCTTCATCACGCCCGAGAGGTCCGGCATCTGTGGAGCATCTGATCCGTTTCTGCCGGCCGCCGGGGCCGCGGGCGTCTCCGGGGTCGCGGGTGTGAGCAGGTGGCGGGAGAATCCTGCGACGACGGCGATGAGCACGACGAGGACGAGGTAGACGGTGATCGCGGTGCCGGTCAGGTCCCCGGCGCCCAGCAGCTTCACGAAGCTCGTGGACAGGGGGAGCCCGAACAGCGTGTGCCCGAGCAGGTCGTTGGCGTGCCCGCCGATCGTGGCGTTGATGAACAGCCCGTAGACGGCCATGAGCACCGGTATCTGCGCGAGCACCGGCAGGCACCCGGCGAAGGGAGAGGCGTTCTCCTCCTTGTACAGCTCCATGAGTTTCTGCTGCATGAGTTCGGGCTGCTTCTTGTATTTCGTCTGCAGCGCGCTGATCTTCGGCGCGAGCCGCTTCCGGGTGATCCCGGCCCTGACCTGAGACACTCCGACGGGGATGAGCACGGCACGGACGAGGACGGTGAGCACGATGACGGCCAGCGCTGCGCTGAAGCCCCCGGCCAGGGGTTCGAGGAAGGAGCTGATCGCTGTGACCACCGTATAGGCGGCTTCGACGAGCAGGCGGATGGGCAGGAATTCGTAGATGTTCATGAGGTGATGTCCTTGGGACTGGGCGCACTCCGGCGCGGGTCAGATGGGCCGAATGGGGCCATCACCGTGACGATGTGAGAGGACACCTCACCTCAGGGGCGAATGCTCGACGGGGACTGTTTCCCGCGCCGAGGTGGTCGACCGTTCCGGTCGGCAGATGCAGAGGCGTCGTTCAGGCGATGGCGCAGACGACCCGTGAGGGTGCTCTGGCCAAAGCGGTGCCAGGAGTGCCCGGCTCCTCGGGCATGCTGAATTCGCGGATGCTCCGACGCGTATCAGGAAGCGACGGCGCAGGTGCAGACAGCGACAGCACGCGCAGCAGCGCTGCGCCCGCCCATGCGGCGATCGGCGTCAGCAGCGCAGCGCCGAGGAGAGCCAGGACGATGAGATGAATGGGGGACTGGGGGACGACCGAATCGAGGTCGGCCGAGAGCACGACGACGAGCAGCTGCAGTGTCAGCCACACATTCGCCATCATCTCGTCCCCTTCCAGACCCCACGATGCTAACACGCGGGCCTGAGCGGATCGCCCGGTTCTAGGCCTCGGCGAGGTCCGGATCCCGGGCGAGACGGACGAGCGCCGCCGCGAAACCCGCGAGGTCGTCGCCATCGACGAGAGCGGCCAGCTTCTCGTCGTGCTCCGGCAGCCCGGACGTCTTCGCACCCTTGCGGACGAGCGGGTCGAAGGCAGGCCTCACCGAGGGCCAGACCTGCTGGACCTCCCGGAGGAAGATATTCGCCCCGGTCGGGCCGATCCCGGTGAATTCCTGGAGGAGCCGCGCAATCCGACGAGGCTGCCCGTCGGCCTCGTCACGCAGCTTCCGCAGATCCCCGTCCCACCGGTCGATGAGCAGATCGGCGGCCTCGGCCAGGCGGGTGGCGGTGCTCTCGTCGTACCGTCGATACCCGCCGCGGCCGAGCACCTCGACCCGCTGTTCCCAGGTGCTCGCGCGCAGACGCTGCGGCGTCCTCCACTTCGCTGAGAACAGCTCCCGCGCGGTCGACAGCGCAATATCGGAGCTGATGCGTGTGGACAGGAGCAGACTGAGCACGAGCAGCTGCCACAGCGGGGCAGGCTTGTCCCGGAGGGTGATCGCGGCCTCGGCGGCGAATGTGGCGCCGTGGGCATCGATGAGGTGGCGGGCCCGCTCTCGCTGTGTGCTCATGCCGCCGATCCTAAGTCTGCGCCCCGCCGACGGGTCAAGAGCTCCGGAGCCTCAGGCGCCTCGGGTGATCTGAGCGCCGATGGTCGTCTGCTCACAGCGGCAGGCATCTGCGCGGAGCGGATTCGTGTTCCGCCACCGCGGACCGACTGCCAGAGTGGCCGCATGAATACATACACCCAGCCGCCCACACTTTCGGACATCGACGAATCCGCGCCGCCGACGATCCCCGAATCGCAGCGAATGCTCTACGCCTACCGCTCCGTCGTCTTCAACGGAGAGCTGCGCGACGAGAACGGGATGGAGATCATCTCCCGCCTCGTCCTCCTCTCCGCCGAGGACCCGCGCTCCGATATCCACCTGTGGATCAACTCACCGGGCGGATCCGTGCCCATGATGCACGCGATCGCCGATACCATCGCCACCCTGCCCAACGACATCGTCACGATCGCTTTCGGGTGGGCCGCCTCGGCGGGGCAGTTCGTCCTGTCCATGGGCACCCCCGGCAAACGCCTCGCCCTGCCCCACGCCCGCATCCTCCTCCACCAGGGATCGAGCGGAATCGGTGGGGCTGCGGCCGACATCGAACTCCAAGGCGATGACTTGCGGGCAGTGCGCGATTCGGTGCTCACCCGCATCGCCAAGGCGACCGGACAGACCTATGAGCAGGTGTTCGCCGATTCGCTGCGGGACAAATGGTTCGACGCCGAGGCGGCCCGCGACTACGGGCTCATCGACGCCATCCTCACCGACCCCGCCCAGCTGCACGCCCAGATCGGAGGAGCCCGATGAGCCAGTACACGATTCCCAATGTCGTCGACCGAACCGGCGGCAGCGAGAAGATCGTCGACGTCTATTCGCACCTGCTCGGAAACCGCATCGTCTACCTCGGTGTGCCCATCGACGACGGGGTGGCGAACACGATCATCGCGCAGCTGCTCCACCTCGACGCGAGCAGCCGGGACCTGCCGATCAGCATGTACATCAACTCCCCGGGCGGATCATTGACGGCGATGACCGCAATCTACGACGCCATGAGCCACATCGGATCCCCCGTCGCGACCACCTGCATCGGGCAGGCCGCCGCCGATGCGGCCGTGCTTCTGGCCGCCGGGGAACCCGGGCAGCGGTCCATGCTCGCTCATGCTCGGGCCGTGCTGCGCCAACCGCACGCCGAAGGGGCCAGAGGCACGATCCCCGATCTCATCGTCGCCGCCGACGAGATCGTCCGACAGCGCCGAGAAGTCGAGGGGATGCTCGCTCACAGCACCGGACGGACCCCGGAGCAGATCCACCGCGACCTCGACCGGGACCTCGTCCTCGACGCACAGGCGGTACGGGAGTTCGGACTCATCGACGCCATCGTCTGAGCGTCGTACTCCCGCCGAGGTGGACGACAGTACTCCCGTGGGACGACGACGCAGGCGGGCGAAGGTCGCTACGATCGAGAGATGACACCGGAGCGCCGTGATCGACGCGAGCGCGGCAACGCAGACTCACGGCGCGCACCACGACGGCTCGTGCTGCTCACCGTAGCCGCGCTCGTGCTGCAGCTGCCGTTTGCCCTGTGGGTGGCCCTCCAGGCCGAAACCGCGCCGAGCGCGAGCACCGTGCGCATCGGCGCAGCGGTCGTCTCACCGGCGCTCTTCTTCCTCATGGCACGGTGGGCCGGGCCTCGCGTCGCTGCGCTCGCGGCTCTCACACTCCTCGACATCCTCGTGTGGGCGGCAGTGTCTCCCTCGATCTCGATCGGAGGCATCGATCATGGGCCCGGAAACGGTCCCTGGGGTGAACGAGGGCCGTGGGCACCGGCCCTCGCCGGGGAGGAACTGACGCCGTTCTATGCCGCATTCCTCTTCTCCGTCGTCGCGGCCATGGCCCGCGGCCGTCAGCTGTGGGCGATCGCCTCAGCGGCCGGAGTCTGGGCGGGTTCCCTGCTGCTGGGTCCTGTGCTCGGGATCGACTGGTCGGTCGGGAGGGTGGTCTCGGCGACGATGGGCCTTGCCATCGCTGTGGGCATCGGCGCGTTCGTCCGCCGTCGCCGGGAGTTGGGCCGACAGGCGGAGGCTGAGCAGCAGGCACGCCACGCCGAGGTGATCCAGGCCGAGCGGCTGCGCATCGCGCGGGACCTCCACGACGTCCTCGGACACGCACTGTCTCAGATCAACGTGCAGGCCGGCGTCGGCGAACACCTCATCGACCGCGATCCCGCGCAGGCCCGTTCGGCGCTCGCCGCGATCAGGGAGCTCAGCCGCACGGGACTCAACGAGGTGCGCACCGTGCTGCATACGATGCGCTCGGACACCGGAACCCCGGCCGCACCGGGATCGGCTCCCTTTGCACCCGTGCACGGAATCGATGACGTTCCCGCGCTCGTGGCCCGCCTCGCCGGATCCACCGAGATCCGTCTGAACGATCGGCGCAGCACAGATGCGACCGGAGCACCGGAGAAGCCGGGGCAGTCCACGGATGCGGCCGCCTTTCGGATCATCCAGGAGGCGCTGACGAACATCTCCAGGCATGCGCAGGCGGACACCGCGCAGATCACGATCGAACGGCGGGCCGGACGGCTGCAGGTGACGATCAGCGATGACGGCACAGGGATGTCGACCAGCGCCGAGGGGGCCGGGATCCTGGGCATGCGCGAGCGGGCGAAGCTGCTCGGCGGAACGCTCGGCATCGCCTCGGCGGGGGAGGGCGGAACAGTCGTCAGCGTCGACCTGCCGTGGAGCGCCGACGACGCAGACGCACCGGCGGCGCCGGAACCGCCAGGGACACCAGAGACACCAGGAGATGAGGCGCAAGCATGACACCGATCAGGGTCGCGATCGCCGATGACCATCAGCTCGTACGGGCGGGCTTCGCCTCGCTGCTGGGCTCCGAAGACGATATCGACGTCACGATCGAAGCCTCCGGCGGGGAGGAGCTGCTGGCCGAGCTGAGGCGGGCCCCTGTCGACGTCGTCCTCATGGACATCCGCATGCCCGCAGGCGACGGCCTGTGGGCGACCGAGGAGATCGCCGCAGATCCGCGCCTCGACTCGGTCCGAGTCGTGCTCGTGACGACCTTCGGACTCGACGAGTACATCGTGCGTGCCGTGCGCGCCGGGGCCAGCGGATTCCTGCTCAAGGACACCGATCCTGTCGACCTCATCCGCGCCGTACGCGTCGTCGCCGCCGGCGACGCGCTGCTCTCACCGGAGGTCACAAGATATCTGCTCTCCCGCATGTCGCTGGGGTTGAGGGCGGAACCGAGCGCGCAGCTGAATGTGCTCACCGACCGCGAACGCGAAGTCCTCGGCCTCGTCGGGCAAGGGGCCACGAATGACGAGATCGCCGCAGAGCTCGTGCTCTCGCCGCTGACCGCGAAGACCCATGTCTCGCGCATCATGACCAAGGTCGGTGCCAGAGATCGCGTCCACCTCGTCGTCCTCGCCTACGAATCAGGCCTGGTGTCCCCGGGCTGGCTGAGGGAGGGGTGAGGCATGCTCCCGACGGAGCAGGGCAGGTGACTCCTGCAGGGGGATTCGCCGGGGTTGGAAAAGGCGTGTGATTGTCCTCAGACCCACGAACCGCGTGGACACCGCTCAAGGAGGCATCATGCACATGGAACACGGACCGCTGGCCTGGCCGTTCTTCTTCCTCATCCCGATCTTCTGGGTCCTCGTCATCGGGCTCATCATCACACTCATCGTCACCCTCAACCGTCGCCGCTGGCGGCAGGCCGGTGGACCGCCGTGGGTGAATGCAGCAAGGGAAGGATCCGAGAGCGCCGAGGCGACCCTGGCCGAGCGTTTTGCGCAGGGGGACATCGAGGAAGACGAATATCGCGCTCGACTCGAGGTTCTGCGGGCGAACCGCCTCGAAACCGGGAACGGCTGAGAGTCCCGGGCCGCCGCTGGTCGGCTCAGGCCGCCAGAGCGAGCCGCATCTGTCCCGCACTCGGGTGGGACGGTGCGGCTTGCGTCATGCCTGCGGCGGCGAGTACGAGCACCTGCGGCAGCTGCAGTCCGAGCACGACGGCGACGGCCTCGATGACCTCCGACGACGGGTCCTTCAGGCCGCGTTCGATCTCGGAGAGGAACTGCGTCGAGACCCCGGAACGGTCAGAGACCTGAGCCAGGGTGAGCCCCAGCTCTGTGCGGCGAAGTCGGATCGTCCGGCCGAGCGCCTCACGCCACAGCGGCGGAGGTGTCGGCGTGTGCGGGAGGATACGGGTCATGGTCTGAGCCTAGATCCCTGGCGGCCGCCTCGGCGAGGGTTTCTGCTCTGAGCAGATGCCGGACCAAGATGCGAACAGGTGGGCCGGACCTGATCTCAACGGATGCGTCGAACGTGAACTGAGTCACAGGTATTGCGAAACACGCATCGAGTTAAGTTAGGCTGTCCTACGTTCATGTCGAGGAGTCGTTGCGGCTCCGACCACTGTCGAAAGGACAGGAATGTCAGTTCCTCACAGCCGCCGTGCTGTCATCGCCGGAGCCATCGTCGCTCTCTCCCTCACAGCCACCGCCTGCGGTCAAGGGTCGCAGGCCTCGGAGGAGGCCGGTTCAGCGAACTTCGAGACCGTGACGATCAAGCATGCGCTGGGCGAAGCGGTGATCGAGGCAGAGCCCGAACGCGTCGTCACCCTCGGCCAGGGGTCGACGGAGACCGCGATCGCTCTGGGCAAGACGCCGGTCGGCACGGAGGAGTACGCCTGGGGATCGGATGAGACCGGGTACATGCCGTGGATCTACGAGGCTGTGAAGGACAAGGGCGAGAAGCTGCCCGAACAGTTCCAGGGCGACACCGAACTCGACGTCGAAGCCATCGCCGAACTCGAACCCGATGTCATCCTCGCCCCCTGGTCGGGAGTGACCGCCGAACAGTACAAGCAGCTCGACGCGATCGCACCGACCGTGGCCTACCCGAAGCAGCCGTGGACGATCGAATGGGACGAACAGATCACGACGATCGGCAAGGCACTCGGCCAGGAGGAGGAGTCGGAGAGCCTCGTCAAGGACATCAAGAAGCAGCTGACCGAGGCCAAGCGGGACGAGTACAAAGACCTCACGTTCTCCTACGTCTACAACTCCGGCCCCGGGACCCTCGGCGTCTTCTACCCCAGCGAGCAGCGCGTCGCCATGGTCTCGGCGCTGGGACTCACTCCCGACCCGGTCATCGAGGAGCTGAAGAAGGAGTACGACGAACCGGGCACGGACTCGGCGCTCATCGGTCTGGAGAACGCCGATAAGCTCAATGACTCGGACCTCATCTTCACGTTCTACTCCGACGCGAAGAACAAGAAGGAAGTGGAGTCCCAAGGACTGTACGCGAACATTCCCGCGATCAAGTCCGGTGCCGTCGTGGCATCGGAGGATCAGGCATTCGTCACCGGATCCTCGATCATCAACCCGCTCACCGTGCCGTGGACGCTCGAGCGCTACGTGCCGATGATCGACAAGGCAGTGAAGAAGCTCGACAAGTAAGCAGGCGGAGAAGCTGGGCGCTCTCAGTCGAGGGCGCTCAGCTTCTTCCATTCATCCCAGCTGTAGACCCAGTCCGAGATGTCGCTGTCGTCGGTCGACAGGCTCACCCCGGACCCGGTGATCTCGACGGGATCGCCGAAGATCGCGGAGTCATAGTAGCGCTTGGCCCGCTCGGTCGTGAGGTTGATGCAGCCGTGGGAGACATTCTGCGAACCCTGGACTCCTGCCGACCAGGGGGCGGCGTGGATGAATTCGCCGTTGTTGTGGATGCGCACAGCCCACTGCACATCGGTCTCGTAGTCCCACTGCTCGGATGTCATCGTATAGTCGGCGGCCTTCGACATCACGACATGGGTGCCGTTGTACGACGGTGACTTCGGGGCGCCCAGCGAGGCGGGGAAGTCCATCACTTCCTTGCCGTCGCGGGTCACGGTCATACGGTGCGTCTTCACATCGGCCTTGACGACCTGCTTGCGTCCGATCTCGAAGTCGAGCGTGAGGTCGTTCTGCCCCACACTGTTCTCACCCGTCGGCACGTTCTTCAGCGGCACATCGACGGAGACCTTCGAGTGTGCGGGCCAGAACTCCTTGGGGCGGAAGTGCAGGCGGGACTGAGGGTCGTCGTAGAGCCAACCCCACGAGCCCTCGACCTTGCGCTTCTTGCCGTCCTCGTCGGTGACCGACACCGAGAGTCGACGTTCGACGTCGTCGCGGAACTCCTTGGACACGGTCGAGCCGAAGTTGAGGATGATGGGGGCAGCGACGCCCACTGTCTGATCATCGGCGAGGGTCGTGCGCACAGACATCGGTGCGCCATCGGTGGCGCCGACGCTCACTGTGGTCGTGAGATCGACCTCCTCGCCGTCCGATGTCGTGGCGGTGGCCCGCACCGTGTACTCACTGTCGGCGACGAGATCGTAGGTCGAGATCCAGGCGGAGGACTCATCGGGGGCGGTGACCGCCTCGGCATCGGTCTTCTTCGACGTCGACGCGGACTCGGTCGTCGGGGTCGAGCTCGGGGACGAGGAGCCGGCCTGGGCATCCTCGTCGGCCTTGAGGCTCTGGCCCTCGGCGTCGAAGAACGTGCCGTGGTCGGCTGAGATGCGGGGGTGCTCTTCCTCGGTCAGCGTGATGTCGGTGAGGGTGGCGTTGTCGACTGCGATGCCGATCCGCTGGCCGGCCTCGAGGTCGAGTGAGTCGCCGGACTCGACGACCTCGCCGAAGTCCTTGCTGTCGGGGATCGCCGAGGGGGAGGTCGCATCGCCGCTCGGCGAAGCGGTCGAGGCGGAGTCCTCGCCGGGCTGGGCGGTTGAGGTCGGCTCGGACGTCGAACCGGATTCGGCTGCGTCATCGGTGACCGAACCGATCCGGAACGCGGGTTCTTCGGCCGCCTCGGCGGTCTTCGCTCCATCGCGGGTCGCGTCAGGGTCGGAGCTCGACGGCGTGCATGCCGTGAGCAGAGCCAGCGTCGAAAGGGCGGCGACGGCCCCTTGGATCTTCGTGGACAACAGGGGAACCTCGTTCGAACACAGGGATGAGTACTGCGAATAATGACTGCGGACAATGGTAATGAAGCCAAATCACGAAAGTATTAACGCACGTGCATTTCCATCCCGCTTTTACGCGGCTGCAGGGTTGCGCCGGTCGGGCTGACCTGGGCCGACAGGGGATAAGGGGAGTTGTGGAATTGTGACCTTGGGGGAATGAGGACTCCCCGTGCACCCGCCAGAGCTCGCTTACCCTTGCTGCCTTCCGGCCCTGGGGGAGTTCACAAGATGACGCCGCACGGGGAGCCAGCGACCAGTCTAGTCGAGAGCGACCTCGGCACACAAAACGAGTGGTCGGGACCACGTACTCGCGGGGCTCAGCCTTTATCGAGGCGACCCTGCTCGATCCATTCCTGTTCTTTTTGGACCCATTCATTGTCCTCGGGGAAGTCCTCGGGGCCGTTGACGCGGCGCACCTCGATCTGGGATCCGGTCTCCAACGGTGCCTTCTTCGCCCAGGTGATTGCCTCGTCTTGCGTGGCGACATCCACGATCCAGAACCCGTTGAACAGCTCCCTCAGGGTGCCGTATGCGCCCGTGGTAGAAGTGGGCTCGGTCCCGCTGAAGTCGACGACGGCACCTTCAGAAGGGTCGGCCAGTCCGGCTCCGTCAGACAGGACGCCGGCGTTGACCATCGATTCGTTGAAGGCACCCATGGCAGCGATCATCTCTTCGAAGTCCGCTTCGGCCATGCGCTCGACTGCGGCTTGATCGACGGTGCGCATGATGAGCATGAATTTCATGGTGACTCCTTGGTCAGTGCTGTGGCCGAGCGTGCCCGGATGAGGCCATCGCGTGCGGTGTTCAAGGCAAGCGTATGCCGAAACTCTCGCCCTGGGGAGTCACTCTCGCGGCGTTCGGTGCAGATGCCACGCACCGGCACCGAAGATGATGCTCAGCAGGATCTGGGTGAGGCATGTGAGGGAGAACGCGACGTCGAAGCCGAAGGCGTCGGTGAAGGTATGGAAGAGCGCCCCAAGGAGGGCCACTCCTACTGCGATCCCAGCCTGTTGCATGGTCGCTATGAGTCCGCCGCTCAAACCCGCGAGTCGATCCGGGACAGCGTTCACGACCGTGCCGACCAGAGGGCCGAACTGCAGGGCCTGACCCGCACCGAGGATGAGACCGGGAACCTGGAACCACAGATGCCAGTCGGTGCCCGTGCTCACCGAGACCCACGCGATGCCGAGGAGCCCGGAGATCTGCAGCCCGGTGCCCAGCAGCATCGTGCCCGGGCCCGACAACCGAGCGACGATTCTGGGCACGTAGAGGGAGACGATGAGGAAGGCGGCGGCGAAGACTGTAAGAGTCAAGCCCGAGACGTAGGCGGGATCGACGTGGCCGATCTGGGAGACCAGTGAGAAGTCGAAGAGGAACGAGCCGAACCCGGCGAAGAAGATGAAGGCCATGGCCATTCCCACCCATGCGGCGGTAACACTGACTACCTGAGGCGGGATGAGCGGATGACGACCGGTCGCCTCAGCGGTGTTCTGCCAGACGGCAAAGGCTGCGAATCCGAGGGCACTGACCAGCAGAAGAACGGCGGGCAGAGGCAGCCATCCGGTGACGGGTCCCAGTGCCAGCCCGATGACGAGGCAGATCATGCTCACGCCCAGCAGGGTCGCTCCTGGCACATCGAGGGATTGGGCCTCCGAGCTGCGGGATTCGGTCAGGCGCAGTGACCCGAGGAACGCCGCCGCTGCAGCGACACCGCAACTGAGGAACGCAGCTCGCCAGCCCCATGTCTGTCCGAAGGCGGAGATGAGTCCGCCGCCGAGGACCTGACCGCCGACGGTGCCGAGTCCTGAGAACGCCCCGAAGAGGCTGATGGCTTTCAGACGTGCGGCGCCGGTCAGAGAGTGCTGGAAGCTCGCGAGGATCTGCGGCATCATCAGGGCCGCGGCCAGCCCCTGGGCGGTGCGGGTGACGAGCAGGGTTCCGGATTCCGGGGACAATCCGACGGCAAGTGAGGTGATGACGAGCAAGCCCGTGCCGAGTGCGAAGAGTCGGCGCCGACCAAAGCGATCGCCGATGCGTCCGCAGTGGATGAGCCCGGACGCAAATGCTGCGGAGAACAGGCCGACGACGAGGGCGGAAGTCGAATCATCGGCCCCGATTCCGGCCTTCACGGCGGGGACCGCGACGTTCGCGACGGAGAACATGAACGTGGCAAGGAGCGCGCCGAGGTGGAGGGGCCAGAGGACGGGGGCAGCGGACCCGGCGGTGGCTGCGGGACCGGCGGCCGCCTCGGCGATGGATGGGGTCGGTGCAGTCGTCGGTTCGGATGCAAGCTGATCAGGAGTTCTTCGCATGGCTCCAGTCTGAGTCGGGCGGCGGGGGAGCGGGAGGGCGTGTCGATGGTGTTGGTGGCACCACCTGGCTGAGCGCGGTGCAAGGGTGGAAGAGCCTCAGCGTCGGGCGGACAATGGAGCCATGGCACACGTAAGAACCGAGGAGCTCGGACGATTCCTGCGTTCGCGACGCAACCGGGTGCGCCCCTGTGACGTCGGTCTGGCAAAAGGCACCCGGCGCAGGGTGCCGGGGCTGCGGCGCGAAGAGGTCGCTGTGCTCGCGAACATCGGCACCAGCTGGTACACCTGGCTCGAGCAGGGTCGTGAGGTCCATCCGTCGGAGTCGGTGCTCGAATCCATCGCCGAGGCGCTCCTGCTCGATCGTGAGGAGCGTGCCCATCTCTTTTCGCTCGGCGGGTATCCCGACCGGGTGGCGAACCCCGGGGATTCGGCGGTCGGTGAGCAGATGCGCACTCTCCTCGATGAGCTCCTGCCGCTGCCGGCCATGGTCACCGACCCCCGGAACACTGTGCTCGCGTTCAACCCGGTGCAGCGGTATCTCGCCTCCGACCTCGAGGAGTTCGCTGCGGGGGAGCGCAACTGTGCGATTCAGACGTTCGAGAACCCCGAGTGGGAGAAAGCGTTCCGCAGCGACGAGGGGCACAAGTCGCAGCTCGTGGCGAAGCTGCGGGCTGCGTATGCGGAGTCGATCGACGACCCGGAATGGTCACCGCTGCTCGCACGGCTGCGCAGGCATCCGGAATTCTGCCGAGTCTGGGATTCAGGTGCTGTGGGACGGTCTGCCGGACGGGTCAAGAAGATCGAGAACCCGTATGTCGGCACCCTCGCACTGACGATGACGACGATGATCGCCCAGGAGAACCAGCGACTGACGCTCTCGGTCTACCAGCCCGTGGACACGCTGACGCGGTCGCGGTTGGAGACCCTGCACGGGTGGATCAACGACGGCAGCATCGAACGCAGACGAGCCGAAGTGCTCGCCGGGTCTGCTGAGGCTCCTGTTCACCTGCGGATCGTGTGATGGTTCACATTCGGCCACAGTGATTTCGCATTGTCGTCACGACTCGGATAAGCTGGCTCGCGGAGGATTCGCCTAGTGGCCTATGGCGCTCGCCTGGAACGCGGGTTGGGTTAACGCCCTCAGGGGTTCGAATCCCCTATCCTCCGCCACAGAAGTCCCGGTCCCGCAGAATCTGCGGGCCGGGACTTCGTCGATTCACCGACTGGCATGTCCCCTGCGTGCCCGACTACATACCGTTGGTGGCAGCACCTACCATCAGCGGCTTCTCCTACAGGTGCCCCAGCATCCCGCACCGTCAGCGGCGAATCCACCCGTTGCACCGGGGTGTTTTGCCGCCGACGGTGGCGGGTGCACTGCAGACGCGCGACTGTCCCCGTGGCCGCAGCCCCGCGGGCTGTGGTCCTCGCGATACCGGACAGCCAGGCGGCGTCGCGAGCAAGTCAGATGACGGTGTATGGCGAAGTGCGTCATTGTGACGGCGTGCGTCGGCGCGCGAAATCACCGCCCGCGATGTGGTGTGCGTCTCAGTAGCCTGGCACCCACACACTGCTCATACCAGTTTCGATGGGAAGGGACACTCCATGACGAACATCCACGCGAACCCGATCTACACAGGCGAACCCGAAGACCTCAAATTCGCCTACTGGGTGCCCAACGTCTCCGGCGGCCTGGTCGTCTCGAACATCGAGCAGCGCACCGACTGGGGCTACGACTACAACGTCAAGCTCGCCCAGACCGCCGAGTCGGTCGGCTACGAATACGCACTGAGCCAGGTTCGGTACCTCTCGAGCTACGGCGCCGCCCAACAGCACGAATCGACCGCCACCTCACTCGCGTTGGCCCTGGCCACGGAGAAGCTCAAGGTCATCGCCGCCATCCACCCCGGCATCTGGGAACCGGCAGTGCTCGCGAAGTTCATCCTCACCGCCGACCAGTTCACGAGGGGCCGGACCGCGATCAACGTCGTCTCCGGCTGGTTCAAGGACGAATACACCCGCCTCGGGCTGCCCTGGCTCGAGCACGGGGAGCGCTACCGCCGGTCCGCGGAGTTCATGGAGGTCGTCCGCAAACTCTTCACCGAGGCGAACGTCGAGTACCGCGGCAACTTCTACACCGTCGACGACTTCACCCTCCGCCCCGGCCCCTACCCGGTCGAAGGGCGTCCGCACCCGGAGATCTTCCAAGGCGGCAACTCCACCGCGGCCCGGATCAACGGCGGCAAACACGCCGACTGGTACTTCTCCAACGGCAAGGACTTCGACGGTTTCCGTGAGCAGTACGACGACGTCACCGAGGTGGCCTGTGCCCACAATCGCAAGGTCCGTTTCGGACTCAACGGGTTCGCCATCGTCCGTGACACCGAAGCCGAAGCCCGTGAACAGCTGCGTGAGATCATCGCCAAAGCTGATGAAGGCGCTGTCGAAGGATTCCGGAAATCCGTGCAGGAGGCCGGAGCCTCGACTGCGGACAAGAAGGGCATGTGGGCGGACTCGAGCTTCGAGGACCTCGTGCAGTACAACGACGGGTTCCGCACCCAGCTCATCGGCACCCCGGAACAGGTCGCCGATCGGATCATCGAATACAAGAAGCTCGGCGTCGACCTCATCCTCACCGGGTTCCTCCACTTCCAGGAAGAGCTCGAGGCCTTCGGCAAGACCGTCATCCCGATCGTGCGCGAGAAGGAAGCCGAACTCGTCAATCAGGGACTGCTCACCCCCGCGGGCGTGTGAACCTTCGGAGAGATTCCCTCAGGTCACGCGAAACTCGGAAAAGTCGTCACCAGCGACGACTTTTTAGAGTTTCGCGTGACCCGAGTTCGGTCTGCCGCGGTGGGGCTGCCTAGTTCGGTCTGCTGTGGGCAGCCGGAGTGTGAGGCGCGTCGAGGCGCGATCCGCTCACTTCACGCTGAACGACGCGGACTTGAGTCGCAGCTTCGACCGCAGCTGATCTCCCGTACGGCTGGCGGACTTGCCCGCCACCGAGGTGGCCTTCACCGTCTTCACCAGACCGGACCCGGTCTTCGTCACCGACAGCGACCGGACGTCTGCCAGCCCGAATGCCCGCGCCATGTCGGCCTGCTTGATCGTCACCGACCATGAGGCGTTCGGGTTCTTCGCCGAGGCGTATTTCGACGGGGAATCATCGACCGAGACCAGGTAGGGCACGGTCGAACCCCACACTTCGGCGGCGGAATACGTCTTGCCGCCTGCAGATGACGAGTACACAGCGTCGATGAGGCTGTCCTTGTAGGTGACGACACGAGCGGACTTCACCGTCGAACCGCTCATCGTCTGGGTCGCGGCCACGGCCTTGCGCCAGGGGCCCGAATCGCTCGCGTTCTCATGAGTCCACCCGAGGAAGCGCTGCGAGGCCACCTCGTCGTAGACATTGCAGCCGCATGCCGGTTTCGCGGCACCGAGGTTGCGGTAGGCGTAGGTGCGGGAGGCGATCGCCTGGCTGCGCAGGGCCTCGGACTGCCACGATGCGGGCATCTCGGCGATTCCGGGCAGGTACTCCTTGTTGAGGCCCAGCACGTTGATGACATTGAGGGTGCTCTTCAGCTGACCGATCTCGAGGCGTCCGTGACGGTAGGTTCCGGTCGCGCCGTTCTGCGCTCCGCTGACTGACACTGTCGTCGCCGAGGATCCCTTCCAGTAACGGGTGCCCTGCCATTCGACGATGAGCTTCGACCCCGAATAGCTCTTCGATCCGATGGTCGCCTTGACCGAGCCGGACGAGGTGCGATCGATCGTGATCTTCGACCCCGACTCGATGGTCTTCGACCCGACCTTGACCCGCAAACGACCGGACCGAGGAGTGACCGTCACCGACTTCTTACCTGTCAGCAGCTGCACCTTGAGACTGGCGTCAGCGTTCTTCGTCATCGTCGTGACCTTCGACCCGGTGTAGTAGTGCTGAAGGATCTGCGTCGAGGTCTTCCCGGCTGCTGCCATTCCGCGCGCCCCGTACTGGCTCATCCCGACCCCGTGGCCGAATCCCGAACCCGTGACCGCGAACGTCGCCGGTGCCTTCGCTGTCTTAGTCAGCTTCACCTTCGCCCCGGACTTGGCCGTCCACACGATGAGGCCGTGCTGGAACTTCTGCCGGGTCTCCGACCCTGACCGGTATTCGCTGCTCGTCGGGTATCCCAGGGCTCCGCGCTCCCAACCGGACTTCTTCCACGCCGTGCGGATGGCACCCCATGTGGCATGTGCTCCGGTGGCCTTCGTCCAATGGATGCTGCCGTGTTTGAACGACTGATAGCAGCCCTTCTGGATCAGTGTGCACCGTTGGGGACCCACTGCCGGGCCGAGCTTGCCGGCGTTGCCGCCGAGTGATTTGTGCTTCGTGCCGATCGCCCCGGACGTCGCATACGCGGCATGTGCAGGAGGCGGGGCGATGAAGAGAATGAGGAGGAACCCGATGAGCAGTGCCGCGAGGGCAGGAGTCGTCGCCTTGACGAACGGGGAAGCTGGCATGAGTAGATCATAAGCGCGGCTGTCAAGATCTTCGGTGACGAACAGAAGAACTCCCCGAAACGATTGTTCCGGGGACTTCCTCACCGACCCTGCGGGGTCGGGACGGATCATTCCTCGCCGAGGTGGTCCCACCTCGGCGAGGGAGACGTCGTTCCTGGTCAGCTCAGCTTTTCGGCGATCGCTTTGTTGAAGGCGTCGAGGTCGCCGGGGTTGCGGGAGGTGATGAGGTTGCCGTCGATGACGACCTCCTCGTCGGTCCAGTCGGCACCGGCGTTGATGAGGTCGGTCTTCGTCGAGACGAACGACGTCAGCTTCCGCCCCTTCGCCACTCCCGCCTCGGCGAGGATCCACGGGGCGTGGCAGATCGCGGCGACCGGCTTGTCGGCGGCGAAGAAGGCCTTGACGAGCTCGACGGCGTCCTCATTCAGGCGCAGGGCGTCGGCATTGAGGGTGCCGCCGGGCAGGACGAGGGCGTCGAAGTCATCGACGGAAGCCTCGGTGACGGGAACGTCGACGTCGAAGGTCTTCGCGTGGTCCCAATCGCCTTCCATCGCCTGCAGGGTTCCTTCGGAGGGGGAGACGATGGAGGTCGTGGCGCCGGCCTCGTCGAGGGATGCGCGGGGGCTGGTCAGTTCGACCTGTTCAACGCCGCTGGTCAGCAGGAATGCGATCTTCTTGTCTGAGATGGCCATGATGGTGCTCCTTTTCTCTATCTGTGTTCTCTGTCAGTCGGAAATGCTGTGTGACGCGCGCGAGCCGGTTCCTCAGCTGAGGTGGGCGCGCTGCTGATCGGTCAGCGGTTTCGCGGGAAAGCGCAGCAGCACCTTGCCCGCAGGGTGGGCGGTGAGCAGATGCCGGTAGGCGTCCTGGACCTCGTCGGCGTCGAAGACTCGGGCGATCGGGACGTGGATGTGGCCATAGGCGATGGCCTGGCCGAGCCAGACCATATCGTCCCGGCGGGCCTTGGCCTCACCGGCGATGCTCACCCCGTACGTCTCCGCGACCGTGGGGCCGGCCCCGATCGAGACGATGCGGCCTGCCGGAATACCGAAATCGAGCATCCCGGTGATCTCGTCCTCGCCCTGCGTCGAATACGCGGCCTGGACCCCGTTCGGGGCCAGCGCGCGGACACGATCCCACAGCCCCTCGCCGTAGGTCACGGGTTCGACGCCGAGGCTGTCCAGCAGAGCGTGGTTGCCGGGGCTGGCGCTGCCGATGACCCTCGCGCCGAGGTTGCGGGCCAGTTGGGCGACGATGATGCCGACGCCGCCGGAGGCTCCGGAGACGAAGAGGGTGTCGCCCTCGCTCAGGCCCAGGGCGCGGATCCCGGCCACGGCGGTGCGTCCGGCGACGTAGAGTCCACCGGCGGTGTCGATCCCGAGACCGTGCGGGATCTTATCGAGGCGTTCTGCGGGATCCGGGATGAGCAGCTGCTCGGTCTGAGCCTGTTTCGGCAGACCGCCGTAGACGAGGTCTCCGGGTGCGAAATCCGCAACGCCCTCGCCGACAGAGGCGACGACACCGGAGAAGTCGACGCCGTTGCCGGAGGCGGATTCGACGGTGCCGAAGCGACCGCCCTGGAGCATCTTCCAATCCAGGGGATTGAGCCCCGCGTAGAGGACGGTGACGAGAACCTGGCCGGGACCGACGTCGGGTACGGGCACCTCGGCGAGGTGAAGCTGATCGATGTCGCCGTTGGAGGTGTATTGGACGCGTCTGCTCATGCTCTGCTCCTGATCTGTGGACGACTCAGTTCAACTGGCAACTCAGTTGGGTCGGGGCCCTGGCCTGCGCCGGTGCCCACATCGGCGTCAACACTGGAGGAGGCGAACTTGTTCCGAGACGTGAACGACCGCACTCCCCGGGCCGAGGTGACCAGGGGAGTGCGGTGGGGATGCGCGGCGCTCGAGGCGAGCGGGTCGCGGGACGCTCGAGGGGAGCGATTCGGGGGAGCCCAGCGTGGGCCGCAGCGACGCAGACCGGATTCGGCCCGCGGCTCAGAGTCGGCAGATCAGAGCCCGCAGATCCGAGCCAGCGGCTCAGATGTTCGGGAATTCGAGGCTGTAGCCGATGCCGGACTGCGAGGCCGAGGTGATCTTCACGGTGCCGTAGTGGTTTTCGCCGGCAGCCGTGACGGTGCAGTTCTGCGAGCCCCGGTGGGAGAAGATCCGCAGGTCCGAGGAGCAGTCGACCGTGTCGACCGTGGTGCCCTGCTTCGCGTAGGCGTGCTTGATGTCCTTCTCGAGCACATCGGCGGGGATCTTGCCGTTGCCGTCGGCGTCGAGTTCGACCCCCTCTTCACCGATCCGCGGGCCCTGGTAGCCGTCGTTCGTGCCGGTCGATGATGAGGAGCCGTTCGAGGTCGATGATCCGGAATCACTCGCCGAGGTGGCGCTGGACGAATCCGTGGAACCGGAGCTGCCGGTGGTGCCGTTATCCGTCGTGCCGTTGTCCATCGCGCCGGTCGACCCCGATCCATCGGTGGCGGAGTCAGAGGTGGAGCCCGTCTCCGATGCCGGTTCTTCGGCAGTGGTCTCGGTGTCCTCCGTGTCTTGGGTCGGCTGACCCTGGGCCTGCTGGCCTTCCTGCTCCTGGCCCTGGCCCTCCTGCCCGAACGAGATGTGCATGTCGCAGGCCGAGAGCGTGAGAGTCGCTGCGAGCGCTCCGGCAACGGTGATGGTCTTGAGAAGAGTCTGGGCCTTCATGTCTGCTCCTGGGCTCGTGTGCTGAGAATCTGTCGTTGTTGCTTACATGACGAGTCTTCCAGCGCAGGCCCGTGACCAGGGCTGATTTGTGTTCGGAGCCGGTGACGCATGTTCCAGGACGGACACATCGGCCTATTCTGGGACTGTGTTGCCGACCTCAGTCGAAGAAATCTGGAGATTTCCGGCCGCTGATGTCGAGAACACTCGTCCGGCTGCGTCCCAGACATGTCAGCAAGCACAACCCGTGCGAGCGACACGAGACAAGGAGACACAATGGCCGAGTACCTCATGCTCAAGCACTACCGGATGCCGGAGCAGTACATGGACTACACCCCGATGGACGAATGGTCCCCCGAGGAGGTCGACGCGCACATCGCGTATATGAACGACTTCGCGAACAAGCTCAAGGAGACCGGCGAATTCGTCGACTCGCAGGCGCTCTCACCCGAGGGCACGTTCGTCCAGTCGGGCGGATCGGGCAAGCCGCCGGTCACCGACGGTCCCTTCCCCGAGACGAAGGACCTCATCGCCGGTTGGATGGTCATCGACGTCGAGACTTACGATCGCGCCCTCGAACTCGCCGGAGAGCTCTCGGCGGCGCCCGGCAAGGGCGGGGAGCCGATCAACGAATGGCTCGAACTGCGGCCCTTCCTCGACCACGCACCCTGCGTGGACGAGTGATCACAGGGACACGAACGGAGTCCGCGATGTCCGATCCGGATCCCTTCGCCGAGGCGGAGCTGCGTGACCTCGTCCCCGCAGTGATCGGCATCCTCGTCAGCCGCGGAGCAGACTTCGCGACCGCCGAGGATGCCGTTCAGGACGCCCTCATCGAGGCCCTGCGGACGTGGCCGACCGACCCGCCCCGTGACCGACGGGGATGGCTGGTGACCGTGGCCTGGAGGAAATTCCTCGATGCGATCCGCTCAGCAGGGTCCCGCACCAGACGCGAGGAACGGGTCATGGCCTCAGGCCTCGCAGCACCCGCCGCCTCTGCCGAGCCCGGGGCCGAAGAAGTCCCGAACACCGATGACACACTCGACCTCTACTTCCTCTGCGCGCACCCGGACCTCAGCGCATCCTCGGCGGTGGCGCTGACCCTGCGGGCCGTCGGCGGTCTGACAACGAAGCAGATCGCCGACGCTTATATGGTGCCCGAGTCGACGATGGCCCAACGCATCAGCCGGGCCAAGAACACGATCGCAGGCTCGCGGCTCAACCGGCCAGGCGAGCTGTCCGCAGTGCTCGCCACCCTCTACCTCGTGTTCAACGAAGGCCATACGGGAGACGTCGATCTCGTCGCCGAAGCGATCCGCCTGGCCCGGACGCTGCGAACGATGACGAACTCGGCCGAGGTCGACGGACTTCTCGCCCTCATGCTCCTCCACCACGCCCGCCGCGATGCACGGTTCGACGCGGACGGGAGGCTCATCACTCTGGCCGATCAGGATCGCACGCTGTGGGACCGGCGGCTCATCGCCGAAGGCATCGGGATCCTCCAGGCCGCGCTCGCCTGCGACGAACTCGGGTCGTATCAGGCGCAGGCGGCGATCGCAGCCCTGCACGCCGACGCCCAGCACGTCGACGACACCGACTGGGTGCAGATCGTCGGCTGGTACGACGAACTGCTGGGCCTGCGCGACACCCCGATCATCCGCCTCAACAGGGCAGTGGCCATCGGGGAGGCCGACGGACCCGCCGCCGGCCTGGCCGAACTGCAGCGCATCGACGAGTCGCTGCCCCGCTACTTCGCCGTCGAAGCCCACCTGCGCGACCGTGCCGGAGAGACGAAGAGGGCAGCGGACCTCTATTCGAAGGCCGCCGAACTCGCGGGAAGCGTGGCCGAACGCGACCACCTCACCCGGCAGGCGGCACGTGCCCGGGCAGGGCGGAAGCCGCCGAACTGACGGCAGCCGACTATCATCGAAGGGAGCCCTCAGCTCATCCTCCCTGACCAGCGATCCCGTCACCGGGGTCCGTTCCCGAGTCCGAAAGGGGCCGAATCCGCTTGAGCCGTGTGCAGGAGTTCTTCCGCATCCCACCAGGCGAACGCGACCATATCCCCGCGTTCCGCATCGCCCTCGGTGTCGCCATCCCACTCCTCGTGCTGCTCGGAATCGACCGTCTCGACCTCGCCGTCTACGCCGCCTTCGGGGCCTTCACCGGCATCTACGCACGCTTCGAATCCCCACGCTCGCGGACCCGACGCCAGTCGATCGCGGCCGCAGTCCTCGTCGTCTGCGTGGGCATCGGGGCCCTGCTCGGCGCCCTCGGCGCCTCGGTCTGGACACTCGTCGTCGTCACCTCGCTGGTGTCCGGCATCGGTGCGGCCATCGCACTGCGCTTCCGGCTCAAACCCGGCGGATCGATCTTCTTCATCTTCGCCACCGGAGCCGTCGGATCCATCCCGAGCGGCGCCTCGGTGCCGGTGGCGATGGGGGTCGCTGCCGCCTCGGCGCTGGTATGCATCGGTCTCGGAGCGTTCGCCCACTTCGCCGGGGAACGGATGCCCGAGGGCAAGGAGACCTACGTGCGGGTGGGACTGTCGCCGGCGGGCAAGGCCGAACTCGCCGCCCACGCCACCCGCTTCACGATCGCCCCGCTCATCGCCGGAATCCTCGGCACCCTGCTCATCGACGTGCTGCCGCTGCTGTCCCACAGCTACTGGGCGATGGTCGCGGCGGTCGCCCCGATCACCCCGCCGGGACGTTCGGCCCGCCTCAAGCGCGGCGTCCACCGCGTGGTCGGAACCCTGCTGGGCGTGATCGTCACCGCGTTCCTGCTGTCGTTCCCCACCGAGGCTTGGCAGCTCGTCGTCTGGGTGATCCTGCTGCAGTTCCTCGCCGAGATCTTCGTGTTGCGCAACTATTCGGTGGCCCTGCTCTTCATCACCCCGCTGGCTCTGCTCATGACCCAGATCGGCAACCCCCACCCGGTCGCGGAGCTGCTGGCCTCCCGCGCCATCGAAACCGTCATCGGCGCGATGGTCGGCATGCTCGTCGTCATCGTCGGCTTCAGCAGGGAGAAGCAGTCGCGCGCCCGACTCGAGGACTCACCGCATGCCGATGACGATGACTGACATGCCGATGATGACTGACCGGACCGAGAGGACATCATGACCACCAGCACCGAGGTGCTTTCCACCCTGGCTTCACTCGAGGACGAGAAGATCCGGGCCGTCAACCTCCGCCACGGCGACGACCACGCGGTCAACCTCACGAAGCTGCGAGCGGTGGCGAAGGAACTGAAGAAGAACGACGAACTCGCCGCAGACCTGTGGGAGAGCGGCGACACCGCCGCGCGCCTTGTCGCGATCCTCATCATGCGGCCTAAGGCCTGGAGTCAGGACCAGCTCGACGAGATGCTGCGCGAGGCCGAGGTGCCGAAGGTCCACGGCTGGCTGGTCAACTACATCGTCAAGAAATCACCCCACGCCGAGGCGCTGCGCCAGGCCTGGATGGATGATCCCGATCCGGTCGTCGCCTCCGCCGGATGGGCGCTGACCGCCGAGCGCGTCAACCGCAGTCCGGCGGGACTCGACCTGCCCGGTCTGCTGGATGTGATCGAAGCCGAGATGGTCCAGGCTCCCGAACGACTGCAATGGGCGATGAACGAGACCCTGTCGTATATCGGCATCGAGAACCCGGACCTGCGGGATCGGGCCATCGACATCGGGGAGCGCCTCGGCGTGCTCCGCGACTATCCGACCTCGCCCGGGTGCACTTCTCCCTTCGCCCCGACCTGGATCACCGAGATCGTGGCCCGCAGGGCCGGGCGGTGAGAATCAGGCGATCGGCGCTGCAGGCGATTCGACCCTCAGCCAGTCCGTGCTGAGAGCGGTGAGGAAATCGGCGGCATCGAAGGCTTCGCCGGGAGCCAGAGCACCCGCACCGGTGTGACGACCGCCGATGAGGCGGACGGCAGCCTCGACCACCAGAGGCGCGGTCACGTGGTAGATATCGTGTCCCGACACGCGAGTGCCGCGGTGGCGACCAGCGCGTTCGAGGCGAACGTCGACAGTGAAGTTCTGCGCGGATCGGCCGTACTCGTCGATACTCGGCGGGGTTCCGGTGTTCGGGTCGCCGATATCGATCAGTGCCGCCTCGGAGAGGAGATTGTCGATCCGGTGAGCGTGCAGATGCTTCGACATCGCGATCATCTCGCTGAAGGGCTGTTCGCGCACCACCTGCTGCCCGATCGGTTCGGGGAAATTCCAAACGCGTCGACCTGGCTCCTCCGGAACGGGCACCAGGCGGGAGTCTGAGACCCGCAGCCGGGTGGCCGTATTCCGCGCTCCCGTGATCCGAGTGCCCGGCGTCGGCCACCACCGGTCGAGGCCGATCGCAACAGTGACCGCATCGAGGTTCTCCCACTCACCGGCAACTGCCGTGACGAGCAGGTCTGCCAGCCCGCCGTAGAACGACATCGCCGGCACGACCGCCGTGTCGGTGATTCGACCGCTCGAGCCGAAGGCCTCATAGAGTGACTGCACCGACCCCTGCTCGGCCGAGACATCGAGGTAATGGGCGCCTGCACGGACCGCAGCGGAGGCCAATGGCAGGGACGTGTCGAGGAAGGGTCCTGCGGCGTTGATGACGACGGCGGTCCCCGACGCTGCTGCATCGAGTTCGGGTGCCGAGTCGATGCTCGCGACCCGAACCTCGAGTCCGGGGAAGTCGGCGGCCACGGCGGCGAGGGCGATCGGATTGCGGCCCGAGGCGATCGGATGCAGACCGCGCCTGAGCGCCTCGGCGATGATGAAACGACCGGTGTGACCATAGGCTCCATAGACGAGCACTGCTGAGTTGTTCTCCATGACTCAAGCTCATCACCGCCCGGATTCACGCGCCAGAGGACTATCCGACACCCTGCGTACAATTTCAGACATGCATACCGTCGGGCTGGCCCTGCACCGAGACTCCATGCTCTTTGAGACAGCGATCGCCGCCGAGGTCTTCGGCACTGACCGGTCCGAGCTCTCACCCCGCGGTGAGTGGTATGACCTCATCGTGTGCACCCCGAGCGGTGAGGGTGCGGACTGGCTGCCACAGGGCAGGAGCGGAGGGTTCGCGGCTCTGCTCGACGCGGATTCGATCGTCGTGCCCTCGACGACCGTGCTCGACGGAGAACCGGAACCGGAGCTGCTCGAGGTACTCAGAGAGGCTGCGGAGAAGAGGATCAGGATCGCGGGCCTGTGCACCGGGTCGTTCGTCCTCGCCGCTGCGGGTCTCCTCGACGGCCGTCCGGCCACCACTCACTGGATGCATACGGCGGAACTCTCCCGTCTCCACCCGGCCGTAGATGTGCGTGACAATGTCCTCTACGTCGATGACGGTGCGATACTCACCTCCGCGGGGAAGACTGCGGCCCTCGACCTGTGCCTCCATCTGGTCCGCCTCGATCACGGGGCGGCGGCCGCGAATGCCCTGGCCCGGTCCCTTGTCGTAGCCTCGCATCGTCCCGGAGGTCAGAAGCAGTTCGTCATCTCCCCGGCCGATCCGGTGATCGACGACAGCCTCGGAGCAGCTCTCGACTGGGCCAGGGGTCACCTCGACGAGCCGCTGACAGTCGACGACCTGGCCCGCCGAGCCGCGGTGAGCTCTCGTCAGTTGGCCCGCAGAATGCTCGCCGAGGTGGGGGTGGCTCCGCTGCGGTGGCTGCACAATCAGCGGATCCTCCGGGCTCAGGATCTGCTGGAGCGCACCGATGCCGCCGTGGAGATCATCGCCGCACGCTGTGGGATGGGCACCGCAGCGACACTGCGTCGGCATTTCCGAAATGAGCTGGGTGTGAGCCCCACCGCCTATCGCAATGCGTTCCTGCGCCCCGAGGCCCCGCCGATCAGTCGCTGAAGTCGGCCGGGTGGCGGGTGTGGAAGTCTGTGACCTGCTGGAACGCGTGGCCGGCGGCCAGGACCGCGGGTTCGGCGAAATCACCGCCGACGAACTGGGCGGCCAGGGGAGTGCCGCGGTCGGTGAATCCGGCGGGCAGCGTGATCGAAGGCATCCCGCAGCTGTCGATCGGGGCCGTCGGCACGGTCACCGCCGCGAACAGTTCAGGGTCGGACCCGAGGTCGGCCATCTGTGCGATCGTCGGTGAGGCGACGCCGATTCCCGGCAGCAGGAGCAGATCGATATCGGCCATGAGGGCTCGCATCTCGCCGGTGAATGCTCGCCTGGATTCGAGCAGCCGGTGGTAGTCGACGGCGGACAGTCCGCGGCCGATCTCGATGAGGCCGGACAGGTCGGGGCCGAACTCTGCCGCGCGCGCAGGATAGGTCTCGGAGTGGACGCCTGCGGTTTCGATGCCGCACAGCGCAGTCCATTCCTGCGCTGCCGCCTCGAGGTCGGGAGTCTCGACATCGAGCACTCTCCACCCCAGGCCGATGATCGTGGCGATGGTGTCGTCGAGCATGGCGTACGTGGCGCCGTCGAAGTGAGTCTCGGCGAGTCTCCGGTCGAAGCCGACGACCGGGGCGCGATCGGGGTTCAGGCGCTGCGGATAGTCGGGCACCGGTTCGAGTGAGGACGTGGGGTCGGCGGGATCGCGGCCGGCGATGGCCTGCAGGACGATCGCGGCATCGCGGGCACTGCGGGTCATCGGTCCGATGTGGTCGAGGCTGGGAGCGAGCCCGAAGATGCCGTAGCGGGAGACGCGGCCCCAGGTCGGTTTGAGGCCCGTGACGCCGTTGGCCGACGACGGCAGGCGGATTGACCCGCCGGTGTCCGAGCCCAGAGAGGCGAAGCAGAGGCCGGCCGCCGTGGCCACACCCGAACCGGAGGATGACACTCCTGACCAGGTGTCGGCGTCCCAGGGGTTGACCGGAGTCAGCAGGTCCGGGTGGTGGCCGGTGAAGGCACCTTCGGTCAGGCGCAGTTTGCCGAGGATGACGGCTCCGGCAGTCCGCAGTCGGGCGACGACGGTGGCATCGAAGTCGGGTCGGAAATCCGCGTAGATCGTCGTGCCCGCCCCGGTCGGAGCGTCGTGGGTGTTCGCGAGGTCTTTGACGGCGATGGGAACGCCGTGCAGGTCACCGAGCCAGTGTCCGCGGGCCAGCAGGGCATCGGCGCGGTCGGCCTCGGCGAGGGCGGAGTCCGCCATGATCGTGGCATAGGCCTGCAGACGGGGTTCGCATCGGTCGATGCGCTCGAGCATCGCCTCGGTGACCTCGCGTGAGGACAGCTGCCGGGTCCGGATGAGAGCCGAGACCTCGTGCAGTTCAAGGAACGGGATCTCGGAGTTCGTCAGTGTGGTCATCGTGCCTCCTTGCAACGGTTTCCATTACCCTAACCGATCTGCTCACCAGGGAGAATACCTGCCCGAAGTCAGCTTCCGGCGAGTTCCCGGAGCGCCTGGACGTGCGCGTCCAGCCGTGTCCGTCCGTCACCGCTGATCGAGACCCAGGTGCGGGGGCGTTTGCCCACATACCCCTTCTTGACCGTGACCATTCCGGCCTTCTCCAACGCGGTGATGTGCCGGGAGAGCACGGAATCGGAGACGCCGAGGCTGTCGCGCAGCAGTTTGAACTCTGCCTTGTCCCGATTCTTCAGGCTCGAGACGATGCCCAGTCTGGTGGGGTTGTTGAGTTCCGGTTCGAGTCGTGTCAGAGAGTCGCCGAGGTGGGGGATCGTCTCGGGGTCGTCGCCGGAGTGCGGGTCGTTGTGTTCGGTCGTTCTCGCAGTCATCGTCGTTTTCCTTCCATCGGGTTCCTGCTGGTGTGGGGCGGTCGGCGGAGCCGCGTCGCCTCAGCGGCGCAGGGCCAGCAGTGAGAAGATCGGGGCCGCGACCCACAGCAGCCCGGCGGCGATGAACGGCACCGGACCGGAGGGCGCGAACGAGTCGGCCATGACTCCGGCGACGAAGGCTGCGATGAGGACACCCAGCCAGGTCAGCAGCAGGGCCGTGGAGCGGCGGCTCCAGGCCAGCGCCTTGATGAGGTAGACGACCAGGGCCGGGACGATCCAGCTGAGTCCGACGCCGGCGATGACCAGCTGGGTGGTGTTGTCGTCGATGATCCCGATCGCCACGAGTCCGACGGATAGTCCGGCAGAGAGGACGAAGAGCAGTGTGACGAGCGGCCACGCGTCTCCGCTGCGAGCCTGTGACTGGTGCGCGTCGACCTGGTTGAGGAGGTCGGCGGCCTGCTGTGGGGTGGGGTCGTGTCCATCTCAGCTCCTGTGCTCGGGGCGGCAACCGTTGAGTCGATACCGCCTGTGGAGGTATTCCACAGTACCAATTACTTTCCATAATGGAAAGTATTTTCGTAAAGAACTTCTCATTTGCTACGTGACGGCGCCCCAGCAACCTCGCGCCGGGTTGCTGGGGCGCCGTCACGTAGCAATTAGGGGATGGAGGCGGCGACCGTGGCTGCGAGCTCCGTGGCTTTCTCGAGGTGGTCGTCGGTGACTGCGCCGGTGAAGATGAGCGGGTCGAAGGCGAGTTTCCAGCCCAGACCGGTCGTGATCTGCTTCATCGCGGTCTCGGCCCCGGTCGTGTCGTAGCCGCCGTGGATCCAGTAGGAGAACGGCCGGCCGGCGGTCGGTTCGCGCACCGCGTCATAGGTGGTGTCGAAGAAGTGTTTGAGGGCACCGGAGATGTAGCCGAAGTTCGCGGTCGTCCCGAGAACATAGGCGTCGGCGGCGAGCACATCCTCGACGCTGGCCTCCAGCGCCGGTCGGATGGTGACGTCGATGTCGCCGAGCTCGGGCATGCGCAGCCCGGACTCGGCCGCCTCGGCGATCTGCGCGGTGGCGGCGGACGGCGAATGATGAACGAGCAGAATGCTGACCATGTGCTCACCCTAGCCCGGCGACTGACACACGTCAGCACCCATGTCTAAGGTGGAGCCATGGCAGTCATCTTCGACCCCCTGCGCGGGCGGCAGCGTCCCGCCGCAAGCCACCCCGACGAGGAGATCATCGATGTCCTCGCCGGCCGCTATTGCGACGCCGACTGGGCGGTGCTCACCGGGGCGGGCATGAGCACGGACTCCGGGGTCCCGGACTACCGCGGCCCGGATTCGCCGCCGCGGAACCCGATGACGATCCAGACGTTTCTCTCCCATCCCGACCAGCGCGCCCGGTACTGGGCGCGTTCCTGGGTCGGGTGGCCGCGGATGCGCGGGTCGCGTCCGAACCCGGGGCACCTGGCGCTGGCGGAGCTGTCCGTGGCCGGGATCGTCACCCAGAACGTCGACGGATTGCACCAGGCCGCCGCCGAGGCGGTCGCCGCGAGCCGTGCCGAGCGCGGAGACGAGCGGCCGCTCAGTCCCGTCATCGACCTTCACGGAAGTCTCGATCGGGTCATCTGCCTGGACAACGGGCACCAGCTCGACCGCGACTGGCTGCAGCGGAGACTGAGCGAACTCAACCCGGATTTCGTGCACGCCACCGGCATCGACCCCATCGATGTGGAGACAGCTCCAGACGGCGACGTCGAACTCGAGGACACCGCAGGCTTCGTCGTCGCCGACTGTCCCGAATGCGGCGGCATGCTCAAACCCGATGTCGTCTACTTCGGCGAATCGGTGCCGCCTGAGCGGCTGCAGAAGGCGAACGGGATCTGCGAGAGTGCCGCAGGCATCGTCGTGCTCGGCTCCTCACTCGCGGTGCTCTCGGGCCTGCGGTTCGTACGGACCGCGGCGAAGGAGGGCAAGCCCGTCGTCATCGTCACCGACGGACCCACCCGCGGTGATGAGCTCGCCGACTTTCGGTCGATCTCCCGAGTCGCCGACTTCGTCTCCGCGTGGGCATCCAGGTGAGTCCAACCTGTCCAGGTGATGCCAACCCATCCAGGTGATGCCAACCCATCCAGGTGAGTCCAAGCTGGGGATGGAAGACTGGCGGATATGAGAGACAATCTGGCCCGCGCCGAACGACTGCGACTCGTCGACTCCGCCCGCCGAGCAGGCGAGGACGCGCCCACTCTGTGTGAGGGGTGGAACGTCAGAGACCTGGCCACCCACCTCATCATCCGCGAACGTCACCCGTCTGCCGCACTCGGCAATTTCGTGTCGAAGCTCGAACCCAGGAGGGATTCGACGGTGGCCGACTACGCGCAGATGCCTTTCGCGCAGCTGCTCGGCCTCGTCGCCGCCCCGCCGAAGTGGACGCCGGGGGCCCTGCCGGGAATCGAACCCGTGATGAACACGATGGAGTTCGTCGTCCACCATGAGGACATCCGCCGGGCAGCGATCGAATGGATCCCACGCAGGCTCTCCCAGGCGGAGAACTCAACCATCTGGGCACAGACGAAGGTCGCGCTCCTGCCCTTCGCCGCCAAGGCGAAGGGGCCGGTGACGATCACAGCACCGGGCTTCGGCTCCCGGACTGTCGGAAAGAAGCGATCGGGGGAGGCGGCGACGATCACCGGGGCACCGCTCGAGCTGCTTCTCTACCTCATGGGACGAGAGGACCATGCACTCGTCGACGTGCGCTGAGGTCGTCTGGTGCTGAAGCGCTCATGAGCTCAGTGTCGGGAAAACCCCCGTCGGGTCGGGGGATTGGTCCCTGTCGGCAGGCGGTGAGGTCTTCTTAGGCTGGTGTCGACACCAGATACAGAGGAGACAACACCCATGAACGCAGCCCCCACCCCGACTCCCGATCAGTTCGACCGTCCCTCCGCCGGAGGATACGGCCACCCGTCCACGGGACCCTACGAAGCACCCTACGGAGCGTCGCACGAAGCACCGCAGAGCTACCCGAATCAGAACCAGCCGGTCTATGTCCAGCGTGCCGAGGAGGACCCGGGCAAGGTGCTCGGCATCATCTCTCTCGTGGCCACCTTGTCGACCTTCGTCGGCTTCAACTTCATCGGCCCCGTCATCGGCATCATCACCGGTCACATCGCGCGTAAGCGTTCACAGGAATCCGGCCTCGGTGACAACGAGATGGGCAAATGGGGCTTCATCCTAGGCATCGTCTTCCTCGGACTCCTCGTCCTCGGATGGGTGCTCGGAATCTCCGTCGGCCTCGTCGGCGGACTGGCCAGCCTCATGGCCGGCTGAGGCCGTCACTCACGTCCCGACTCATCACCGCAGAAGGCCGGCCCGCAGGGGCCGGCCTTCTCGTCATGGGCAGCAGCAGTCGCCGCCGGCTGCAGAGATCGCCGGCTGCAATGGACGCCGGTCGCAACCGACATCGTCAAGAGCCGTCGTCGTCAGTAGCCGACCCAGGCTCCGCGTTCCTGGTCGAGGACCCGCGGGTGCAGCAGCGTCGAGGCTTCGACCTTGCCGACCGAGGAGCGGTCGCGGTCGGGCGGAAATGTCGTCGAGGCGGCGAGCACCTCGGCGGTGGCGAACTTCAACCCCACCGGCGCGTCACCGGGCACGGTCACCTCAGGGCCCTCACCGCCGAGGTCGGCGAGGAAATATCCCCAATCCCCGAAGCTCGGAACGTCGACGTGATACGGCGTGGTCGCCAGACCTGCCTCGGCCACGGCCTGCCCGATGCCCCAGTACGCCTCGGGGGCGAAGTACGGTGACCCGGCCTGGACGACGAGGCGTGCCTCCGGTGACATCACCTGCCGGATGAGCCCGTAGAACTCGATGCTGTAGAGCTTCGACGTCGCCACATCATCGGGGTCGGGCAGATCGGCGATGACCGCGTCGTACGCGGAGTGCTTGGCCTCGCGCAGCCAGGTGAAGGCATCGGCGGCGATGGTGTGCACGCGCGGATCGTCGAGGGAATCCGAGTTGAAGTCCGTGAAATGCGCCGAGTTCTTCGCCAGTTCGAGGACCGCCGGATCGAGGTCGACGAGCGTGATGGCATCGACGTCGGGGTACTTGAGGATCTCCCGCACCGCCAGGCCGTCACCGCCGCCGAGGACGAGGACGTTGCCTCGCGGACCGTTCATCAGCGGGTGGACGAGACTCTCGTGGTACCGGTACTCATCGGCCGAGGCGAACTGCAGGTCACCGTTGAGGTAGAGCCTGGTGTCACCGGTCTTCTTCGCTTCGGTGAGCACGATCTCCTGATAGTCCGAACGCTGCGAATACACGATCGGGTCCCGATAGAGACGCTGCCTGGTCGTGACCTCAATGTCATCGGTAAAGATCCACACGACGGTAAGGCCGCCGAGGATGACGACCAGCAGGGCCGCGAGAGTGACCTGGGCGGTGCGGGTGAGTTCGGTGCGGAAGAGCCAGAGGACGATGAGGATGCCCACGAGCGCATTCGTCATCCCCACCGCCAGCGCACCGCGCGGCAGTCCCAGCAGCGGCAGCAGGAGGAACGGGAACGCGAGTCCGCCGACGAGTCCGCCCACATAGTCAGCGGCGAAGAGGTCGGCGACGGCGCTCGAGGCCTTCTGCGCCCGGATGCGTTGGACGAGCTCCATGAGCAGCGGGATCTCCGCACCGATGAGGGCGCCGATGACGAAGGCCAGGGCGACCATGGCGACGGTGTAGACGTCGGCGAAGGCGAACGCGAGGTAGAGCAGGATGACGGAGAGTCCGCCGACGATGCCCAGGGCCGCCTCGATGAGGGCGAAGGAGACGGCGGCGAACCCGGTCAGACGCTTCGTTGCCAGCGATCCGATGCCCATGGCGAACACCATGACTGCCAAGACGATGGAGGCTTGGACGATGGTGTCGCCGAGCAGATAGGAGCCCAGGGCCACGAGCGCGAGCTCGTAGACCATTCCGCAGCTGGCACAGATGAAGACGGCGAGGAGGACGAAGAACCGGGCCGGGCCCGGTTTCATCGGCAGAGCGATCGGACGTGCCGCCTCGGTAGAACTCAAAGGAGAGCTGCGGCCATGATGCCGGCGATCCCCAGGTGGGCGGTGGCATTGACCCAGACCTCGGGGTGCAGCTGCGAGGAATTGATGATCTCGCCGGTCTTGCCCGGAGTGAGCAGACCGATGAGCAGGAAGCTCACACCCATGAGGACGATGCCGACGATGCCGAAGACGAGGGTGGACAGGATCCCTGCGGCAAGGTCATCGGAGCTCGCCCGGATGGCGGCGATGACGATGATCGCCACCCCGGCAAGGTCGGAGGCGACGAGGACCGCGGCGTTGCGCGACTTCTGCTCCCACAGGATGACATGGAGCTTGCCCGGTGTGAGCAGATCGACGACGAAGTAGCCGATGACCATGAGCAGGAGGCCGCAGCCCGCATAGGAGAGTACGACTCCGGTCTCGTAGAGGAGGTAACTGAGGAGCATGACTGCCTTTCGCTGTGCCTATTTTCCGGTGCCTGGCCCGCCGCCGCGGAACCCTGAGCCGTCGCCGTAGTTCGATCCGCCGCCGGTGAAGAACGGGAGGAAGAAGAATCCACCGCCGCCTCCGGAGCGGGAGGTGTCGCAGCCGACGTAGTCATAGCTGCTGCCGTTCTTCTCGTAGTCGCCCTTGCCCGGATTCGAAACGTACTGGCCGTTGTTGAGGTCGTAGTCACCGCAGTTCGCCTCTGCGGACGACCCGCAGCCGCGGAAGACGTTGCCGAGGACGATGAGGACTATGACGATTGTGATGATCGTTCCGCAGCCGATGCGGCGCGGCTTCCTACCCGAGCCGCCCGAGTTGGGGCCGCCGGGGCCGCCGGGTCGCTGCGGGCCGCGGTTCTCTCTGTCGAAGTCGAACGAGCCTCCGCCCATCGAGACGTTCGGTCCCTGGCTCATGCCGACCACCGCAATTCGCTGCTGCTGTGCACGATCTCCTCATGCTGCGGATAGCAGTGCCAGGACTGCCAGCCGATCCGCCCGGGCTCGGAGTTCGTGAGCGCGAGCGCGGTCAGTGCTCCCGGCTGTCCGGGGAAGGCGACAGAGAGGTGGCCGTCAGCGGTGACGGCGCGGTCAGCACAGGTGGCGAGCACCTCGGCGGCGGCGCCCGGGAAATCCCCGGGCACCTGTGTTCGGGTCGCGGTGAAGCGATGCTGGGTGAACCCGGCCCACCGTCCGTGACGGACCGATTCCCGTCCCCAATCCGGGCGGGCCGGTGACGCATCGCGGGCATCCTCACCGAGGCAGGCGAAGGTCTCGATGAATGCGTCGCTGCCCGCCGCGGTGACGATCGCCTGGTGGGAAGAGCCGATGATGGTCAGTTCGAGTGCGAGGGGCTCCGGCGCCTCGGTGCGGGTGGGCACGTCGATGATGCGCGTGGCCAGCGGGGCGATCCGGTCGTGGGCGAGGCTGAAACGCAGCGCCTCGGCGCTGGTGTCGGTGAAGGCGACGTCGAGGGGGCGGGGGAGGGTGAACATCAGCTTCCGGAGTAGATGGTGAAGGAACCGGTCGGGATCGTCTCGCCGGTGCTCACTTCCCAGCGTCCGTGGTCGAAGCGTTCGAAGGCGAGGAGGCGGCCGTCACCGGATTCGTAGTCGACATAGTCGACCCCGCCCTTCTCGTTGAGTCCCGTGGTGCCTTCGGACCGGTAGGAGGCGGTGCCGTGCTCGACGAGATCGAAGTCGGTGCCGTCGATGGTGATCGTCCGGGCCTTCGGTTCGATGTCGAGCTCGGGCCGGTCGCGCCAGCGGGAGATCTGCACATCGGGGTCGCGTTCGACGGTCAGCCACATGCGGGTCGCCGAGGCATCGGCCTGGAAGAAGTGCTCGGCCCAGTCGTAGCCGCCCTCGGAGATGCGCAGGGTGCCGCGGACGAAGAACTTCTCATTGCCGAATTCGAGGAGGTCGCCTGCCTTGATCGACTCGGGGTCCCCGCCGGTGTTCTGATCAGCGGCGAAGGGGTCCCGCGGGGCCGCCGGTGTGCTGTTCTGCTCCTGGCTGCGAGTCTTCTTCGCGCGGGAGCGGATGACGATCACCGTCACGAGGACGACGATGATGAAGACGAGGACGGCGATGAGGAGTTCTGAAGGCACAGCGGTCAGCTTCGATTCGGTGGCCGGACGGGTCACATCCCACTGTAATCGACTCAGCGTGAATCGACTCAGCGCTGGTCGACTCGACGCTCATCGATTCGACGCGAATCGATTCGACGCGAATCGACTCGACCTTCCAGGGCGGTCATCGTATCGACGACCTCGAAGCCGAGATCCCGGTTGAGGGCGAGCATCGGGCCGTTGTTCGTCGCCGTGTACGTCTGCACCCATCTCGCCGAGGCGGTCGCCTCCACGGCCGGCAGCTGCCGGAGGTTCGCGACCTTGAGGGCCCGTCCGATACCCCGGCCCCGATAGGTGCGGTCGACGAGCGTGTCCTCCTGGATGACGATCTGCGGGTCGTCGACCGAAACCATGATCTCCGTATAGCCGACGGCGAGGTCGCCGACATGCGCCATCGAACTGACCAGGACCCACCCCTGCTCGTCCATCCGCTCTTCGTGGCTGCGGATGGCGGCGGTGCCGGCATGGCTGACGACGCGGGTGAGGTCGCCCAAGGGCACGTCTTCGTCCATCTGCTCCCGCAGCCGGGTCCAGTCCTCGAGGATGTCCTCCGGACAGCCTCCGATCCAGGACGTGACCGAGAAGTCCGGGTCCTCCTTGACCACCGGCACCGTCGTCGAGGCCCCGGAGTCCTTGTACCGGTTCGCATCGGCGTCGAGATAGGCGGGCAGGTCGAGCAGCAGCCGGTGCTCTTCATTGCCGATGCGCATGCCCCGCGATCGGGCGAAAGCGACGCCGGCGGCGCAGTATGTTTCGGTCTGCACGATCGCCGAGGTCCGGTCACGGTCGGTCAGGATCTGCTCGACCGCCTCGGCGAGGGCCGCGCCGCAGCCGCGGCGACGGTGGTCCGGCAGGACACCGAGTTCGACATCGGCGGGGGAGTCGACGGTGAGGTTGACCTCGGCACCGCAGATCGCCTCATCGCCGAGGCGGCCGATGAGCGCGATGTCCTCCTTGCCGGTGCGCGGGGTTGCGAACTGAGTCAGCGTGGCCTCGGGACTGCGCCACCACGTCGCCGTGCGATCGGCGGTATAGGCGGTGCGCATGACCTCGTTCCACGCCAGCAGATCGTGCTCATCGGCGGGATCGATGCGTGTGATCCGAATCTCGGTCATGGATCGAGTCGATCACGGGCGGACGGGCTTTTCAAGGAACCAGGCTCGGGTTTTCACGCAACTGGGCGGGGTTGTCACCGGCGCGGGTCGTGCGGGTCCTCACCGTCGTCGGGGTTCTCCGGGGTGTGCGGGTCGTCCTTGGGCAGGCGGGAGCCGATGTGCGCTCCGGGCTTCGTCATCACCCGATAGACGAGGAGCGCACCGCAGCTGAAGACGATGATGATGCAGAAGGTGAGGAAGATGACCGCACCGAGTCCGGTCTGCATCAGCGAGCCAGCCGACGACGGTCGAAGTAGTTCGCGAAGCGGGCCTTGAACGAGCCCATGCCGATCGATCCGCCCACCCGGATGATGGGCTTGCGGCCGGTCGGGACAGCGTTGACCACGGACTTCACGCTGCCCCAGCTCTTCGAGAGTTCGTCGACGTTGACGGCCCAGTCCTCGGGGATGACGACGGTGACCGAGCCCATGCCGGCAACGATCTCGACCTCGATGGTCTGCAGATCCGTGTCGACCTCGAGGAAGTTGAGTTCGATGCTCGACATCGACGGCTCGCAGCGGATAAATGGCGGCACTGCCCATTTGGCGCGGCGGACCTCGGACTCCCACCCGGCCTTGATGACGAGCGGGTCGAAGCGGTCATGACCCATGATCGCCTGGCCGCGCCCGCTCGCCGGAGCAATCGCCGAGGTGGGGCGGAAGCGATCGGACGGCAGTTCCGTGACGAGGTCGCCCAGCACCTCGTCGAGGTCGATGGGGAACTTCGCGGCCTGGACCTTCTCCATGCGTTCGTCGAGTTCGTCGACGGTGATCCGTCCGTCCCCGGCGGCCTCGCGCAGGACTTCGATCGCGTCGTCGCGCTCTCTGTGTCCGATGCGGAAGGTCTTCGCGGGGTCGTTCTCGTGCGAACTGGGGTCGGGGAGGGTCATATTCTCTATCGTGCCTGATCGGGTGACGGGCGACAACGGCGGGGCGCCGCCGGGGCACGGGTGGGGCCGTATCTCGTGTCAGTCGTTGGCATTAGGCTAGGGGACGTGTCCACCGCACTGTACAGAAGATACCGCCCAGAGACCTTCGACGAGGTCATCGGTCAAGAGCATGTGACCGATCCGCTGAAGGCCGCCATCGAACGTGGCCGCATCAACCATGCCTACCTGTTCTCCGGTCCGCGCGGGTGCGGAAAGACCACCTCGGCGCGGATCCTCGCACGGTGCCTCAACTGTGAGCAGGGACCGACTCCGGTGCCCTGCGGTGAGTGCCCGAGCTGCCGGGATCTGGCGAACGGCGGGCCCGGTTCGCTCGATGTCGTCGAGATCGACGCGGCCAGCCACAACGGCGTCGATGACGCCCGCGATCTGCGTGAGCGTGCGATCTACGCGCCCGCCCGCGATCGGTACAAGGTGTTCATCCTCGACGAGGCGCACATGGTCACGTCGCAGGGCTTCAACGCTCTGCTCAAGATCGTCGAAGAGCCGCCGCCGCACATCAAGTTCATCTTCGCCACGACCGAGCCGGAGAAGGTCATCGGCACGATCCGGTCGCGGACCCACCATTATCCCTTCCGCCTGGTGCCGCCTGAGGCCCTGGGCAACTACCTCGAGGATCTGTGCAATCGCGAGGGAGTGAACGTGGCCAAGGGCGTGCTGCCGCTGGTTGTGCGCGCCGGCGGCGGTTCCGTGCGTGACACCCTGTCGGTGCTCGACCAGCTCATCGCCGGGTCAGGTCCGGACGGAGTCGATTACGGACGGGCCATCGCGCTGCTCGGCTACACCCCGGATTCGCTGCTGTCCGATATCGTCGATGCCTTCTCCGCCGGCGATGGTGCCGGGGTCTACCGGGCCGTGGAGCGGGTCATCGAATCCGGCCAGGATCCGAGGCGGTTCGTCGAGGATCTGCTCGAACGCTTCCGCGATCTCATCGTCATCAACGCGGCCCCCGAGGCGGCCCATGCCTTCCTGCCCGAAGTGCCGCCGGACCGTTTGGAGCGTTTGACCCTGCAAGCCGCGGGCTTCGGTCAGGGCGAGCTCTCCCGTGCCGCAGACCTGCTCAATGTGGGCCTGACCGAGATGTCGGGAGCGACGTCGCCGCGGCTGCAGCTCGAACTCATGTGCGCGCGCATCCTGCTGCCCGGTTCCGGCCGCAGCCGTGACGCAGTGCTCAGCCGCGTCGAGCGGATGGAACGCCGCATCGGCATGTCCGCCACCGGTGTCGCCGCGAACGTGCCGCCGGCACAGGCTCCCGAACAGGGGCAGGCGCCTGGACAGGGGCAGGGCTCCGGGCAGGCACAGGCTGGACAGGGACAGGCTGGACAGGGACAGGCGCCTGATCACGGTAAGGTCGCCGATTCGCGCCAGGCACCGGACCCCGCTGCAGGTGGCGCCCCCACAGGACGAAGCGGCGGTGCCGCAGCGGCGAACGCACCTGCGGGATCAGCACAGTCGGGCGATCATGATGATCTCGACGACATCGCAGCCATGGCCGTCGCCGCCGAATCGATGCTCAATGCGCCCGCCGAACAGCCGCAGACGGGCGAACCACCGCAGCCGGCAGAGCCTTCGCCGGCGAACGCCGCAGAACCATCGCCGCGCATGCCGGATCCGGCCTCCGAACAGACGCCTGCACCGGAGTCTGCTCCGACGTCCGAGCGGGAGCCTATTCGCGGGCCTGAGCCGACGCCTGCTCAGGAGCCCGCCAGCCAGCAGCCAGGACCGAACACGCAACCCGCCGAGTCTGACGCGCAGCCCACCGAGGTCGGGCAGGCTGGGCCACGCGACCAGAACGCAGCCGCACCGACGACTCCGCAGAGGAACGACGCACCGCGGGCTGAGCGCAGCTCGATGCACGAACAGTCGACGTCCGCGCCGCAGGCTCCCGAGACTCGGCGTGAGCAGTCGGGATCTGAACCGGCACGCCAGCAGCCGGCGTCCGAACCTGCGCGCGAGCAGTCGCCCCCCGAAGCCGCCTCGGTGGCAGGTCCCGGCGATATCGGCGGAGAGATCGAAGCCATCCGCCGCGCATGGCCGAGCATCCTCGCCGCAGTCGAAAAACGCAGCCGCCTGACACGGGCGATCATCGCCGCCAACGCGATCCCGCAGTCATTCTCCGAAGGCACCGTCTACCTCGGCTTCAACAACCCCGGCTCAGTCCAGGGCTTCCAGCAGCGCGATCATGCAGCGAAGCTGGCCGCAGCCATCAACGATGTGCTCGGCATTCAGGCCCGCATCGACATCGGCGATGTCGGCCGCATCGGCGGAAACGCCGCGGGCGGAAACCCCCAGGGGAAGGGAGCTTCGGCCCCACCCATGAACGACGGGGGAGGAAACCACGGCCCGGCCCCGAGCCAACGGCGACCCACCCCGCAGGAAGTGGCCGCAGTCGTCGGCACCCGTGAAGTCGACAAACCCCAGGTCGACCACGAGAAATTCTGGGAACCCAGCGGACCCACCCAAGGCCCCTGGTCCTCCGACGACGAGGAGGGAGACCAGCCTGGCCCTCCCAACCAACCGACGACTGAGAACGGGCACTCCGACCACCCTGACCAGGGACACACAGCAGAGCCGCCTGCACCGGCGTCAACCGGTGCAGACCGGGACGACGAACCCACCCCGCACGGGGACGTAGTCGAGTCCACCCCCAGCGGTGACGCTGCCGAGCCGGAACCCCAGGCCGAACCGGTGGCAGCGACCGAGCCGGAGGCAGCGACCGCCGGGCCGGGATCGGAGTCCACCAGCGACGGTCCCGAACCAGGATCGCCGAACGACGCATCCGCATCGGAGGCTGCGACCCCTGAGATCGTCGTCCCCGACCTCTCCGACGATGATTTCTTCGGCGCACCTGCCGACGAGGCACCTGATTCGGCAGGAGACACCGGCAGATCCGAAGCTCCGCGTCCCTCCTTTGCGACCGAGCATGCTTCTGAACCCGATGACCAGCAGGTGTCGTCAGGTGACCAGGGTTCTCCGTCGGGAGCACGTGAACAATCGGCAGGCGATGACTATGCGCCGATGGAATACGTCGAACCGCGGTGGGACGAACCGAACTGGAACGACGGCCCCGGACCGCTCAATGACGGTCCCGCCGATGTCGACTCCACCAGCGCTGGCAGCGGAGCCGTCGACGTCGGAGCCGTCGTCGTCCCACCGCCCGATGACGACCTCGACTACCCGGACTTCACCGAGACGTCCGACGACTTCGGGACAGGCGCCTCGGCGCCGTCGGAACACTCTGCTCCGATCTCACCCTCCGGCCCGGGGCAATCGCGGACGAATGATGCGAAGCCCTTCAAATCACGCTTCGCCGCACTCGCGGCGAAACACGGTGTCACCACGACACCATCGAGCGGATCCGGTTTCGGTTCCTCCGCCCCACCCAACGGCGGCGGCGATGCCGGGCCGGGAAAC
Organism: Brevibacterium spongiae; assembly: GCF_026168515.1. Taxonomy (NCBI): domain Bacteria; kingdom Bacillati; phylum Actinomycetota; class Actinomycetes; order Micrococcales; family Brevibacteriaceae; genus Brevibacterium; species Brevibacterium spongiae. The sequence continues at coordinate 1,122,084 of NZ_CP093443.1, forward strand.
GCCTCGGTGCCGGTGGATTCCTACCCGCAGAACTCGGGACCGGACGAGGACTACTATGATCCGGAAACGGACCTCGACGTCTCCGAGGCACCCCAGATCGGCGTCGACGTGATCGCACGCGTCCTCGGCGGCGAAATCATCGATGAAAGAGAAGTATGAGCGCTGTCTATGAAGGTGCCCTCCAGGACCTGGTCGAAGAGTTCGGCAAGCTTCCGGGCATCGGGCCGAAGTCGGCGCAGCGGCTGGCCTTCCACATCCTCCAGACCGATGCACAGGACGTGAATGCGCTGGCCCAGGCGCTCACGGACGTGAAGAAGCGGGTGCGGTTCTGTGAGATCTGCGGCAACGTGTCCGAAGACGCCGAGTGCACGGTCTGTCAGGATCCGCGCCGTGATCGATCGATGATCTGCGTGGTCGAAGAGCCCAAGGATGTCGTCGCGATCGAACGCACCCGTGAATACCGAGGTCTCTACCACGTCCTCGGCGGAGCGATCGATCCGATGGCCGGGGTCGGTCCGGACAACCTGCGGATCAAGGAACTCATGACCCGTCTGCAGGACGGTGAGGTCAAAGAGACCGTCATCGCCACCGACCCCAACCTCGAAGGCGAAGCGACCGCGACCTACCTCGTCCGGCTGCTCGGCACCCTCGGAGTGACGGTGACCAGGCTGGCCTCGGGTCTGCCCGTCGGCGGCGACCTCGAATACGCCGACGAAGTCACCCTCGGCCGGGCGTTCTCCGGTCGTCGCGAAGTCGACTGACCGCCTCGGCGAAGGGTGCGATCCGGTGCTCACGGACGCTGGAGTATAACGATTTCTGAACATGGGCTGAACGGCCGGTGCTCAACCCCGGCCTCGCCCATCAGCGCGCGGGACGACCGGGGTTCGGCTGGTGCGGTGTCAGGCCCGGTCAGAGGGTGTCTGAATGGCGGTCCGAGGTGAAGCGAAATGACCTACCTCATACAATGGTCGAGGTGCCGGGAGCCCGACACGGCTGAAATCCTGATCGATGCAGCACGAGACCTCCATGTTTGGAACCATGGAATCGATCGCCTGGCACGGAACTTATCAGCGATAAGGAAGATACTGCAGTGAGCATAGTCGTCCAGAAGTTCGGTGGGTCCTCGGTAGCCGATGCGGAATCGGTCAAGCGAGTGGCCAAACGAATTGTCGAGTACCGTCAAGCCGGCCACGAAGTAGTTGTCGTGGTGTCGGCCATGGGTGACAGTACCGATGATCTCATCGACTTGGCCCAACAGGTTTCCCCCATGCCACCCGCCCGCGAACTCGACATGCTGCTGACCGCCGGTGAGCGCATCTCGATGGCGGTCCTGGCCATGGCGATCGCCAACCTCGGCTTCGAAGCCCAATCATTCACCGGTTCCCAGGCCGGCGTCATCACCGATGAGCAGTTCGGCAAGGCCCGCATCATCGACGTCACCCCCGGCCGCATCCGGTCCTCCCTCGATGAGGGATACGTCGCCATCGTCGCGGGATTCCAGGGAGTCAGCCAGACCGCGAAGAACATCACCACGCTCGGCCGCGGCGGCTCCGACACCACAGCTGTGGCCCTGGCCGCCTCGCTCGATGCCGATGTGTGCGAGATCTACACCGACGTCGACGGCGTCTTCACCGCCGACCCGCGCATCGTGCCCACAGCACGCAAGATCGATGAGATCGGCTACGAGGAGATGATGGAGATGGCTGCCTCGGGCGCCAAGGTCCTCATGCTCCGGTGCGTCGAATACGCCCGCCGCTACAACGTGCCCGTGCACGTGCGGTCCTCATTCTCCCGCAATCAAGGAACCTGGGTGACCGACTCACCCATCCCCGAAGCCTTCCGACAGGGACGGGGATCCTCGACCCCGGCAGCGGAATCAGAAACGGAGCCCACCATGGAACAGGCAATCATCTCCGGCGTCGCTCATGACCGCTCGGAGGCCAAGGTCACGATCGTCGGAGTCCCCGACGTCCCCGGCAAGGCCGCCGAGATCTTCAAGACCCTGGCCAAGCAAGAGGCCAATATCGACATGATCGTCCAGAACATCTCCACCCGCGAACCGGGCAAGACGGACATCTCCTTCACCCTGCCCATGGACGACGGCGCCAAGGCGCTCGAAGCCCTCGACTCGGTGAAGGCCTCGATCGGCTTCGACCAGGTCCGCTACGACGACCAGATCGGCAAACTCTCCGTCGTCGGCGCCGGAATGCGCTCCCACCCGGGTGTGACCGCGACCCTCTTCGAGGCACTCAGCGAAGCCCAGGTCAACATCGACATGATCTCCACCTCGGAGATCCGCATCAGCGTCGTCACCCGAGCAGACCTGCTCGACGACGCGGTCCGTGCCGCTCACGCCGCCTACGGACTCGACAGCGAAGACAACGAAGCAGTGGTGTACGGAGGTACCGGACGATGAGCGTCAACGTAGGAGTAGTCGGAGCCACCGGTCAGGTCGGAGGCGTCATGCTCGACCTTCTGGCCGGGGACCCCGGATTCGAGATCGGCACCCTGAGGCTCTTCGCCTCGGCCCGGTCGGCCGGGAAGACCATCGATTTCAAGGGACAGCCGATCACCGTCGAAGATGCCGCCGAGGCGGACCCGTCGGGTCTCGACATCGCGCTGTTCTCCGCCGGTGGAGCCACCTCCCGGGCACAGGCCGAACGGTTCGCCGCCGCCGGAGTCACCGTCGTCGACAACTCGTCGGCCTGGCGCTCGGACCCGGACGTTCCGCTCGTCGTCAGCGAGGTCAACCCCGAGGCACTCGATGAGCTGCCCAAGGGCATCATCGCCAACCCGAACTGCACGACCATGGCCGCCATGCCCGTGCTCAAGGCCCTCCACGCGAAGGCCGGACTGACCCGTCTCATCGTGTCGACCTACCAGGCGGTGTCCGGTTCGGGCCTGTCCGGAGTCGAAGAGCTCGCCACTCAGCTTGAAGCCGGCATCCCCGATGCCCGCAAGCTCACCACCGATGGGTCGGCCGTGAACCTGCCGGCACCGGACAACTACGTCGAACCGATCGCGTTCAACGTCCTGCCGATGGCCGGATCGGTCGTCGACGACGGTCAGAACGAGACGGACGAGGAGAAGAAGCTCCGCAACGAGAGCCGAAAGATCCTCGGCCTGCCTGAGCTTCTGGTCGCCGGCACCTGCGTGCGCGTGCCCGTCTTCACCGGACACAGCCTGAGCATCCACGCCGAATTCGACTCCGAGATCAGCCCCGAAGAGGCGACGGAGATCCTCGGTCAGGCTCCCGGCGTCGTCGTCGACGAGGTTCCGACCCCGCTCAAGGCGGCAGGTCAGAATGCGAGTTTCGTCGGCCGCATCCGCGCCGACCAGTCGGCACCGGCCGGCAAGGGGCTCGTCCTCTTCGTCGCCAACGACAACCTGCGCAAGGGTGCGGCACTGAACACGGTGCAGATCGCGGCCCTGCTGGCTGCCAAGCTCGAAGCGAAGGCCGCCTGAGAGACTCAGCTTCTGCCCACCGGCGCTGATCGGTGAGACGCAGCGGCAGACGAACCGCCCGGAAGCAGGTGCTTCCGGGCGGTTCGTCGTTTCGAAAGTGCGTCCGGACACGACGCGTCTGCATCCGCGGGTTCAAAGAGGAGGCGACATATAGACGTGTTGCTATATATAAATATTTATATTAGTGGCGACTGGAGGATCTGAGTATTGTCGGCGATGTTGCACGCACACCATCGCCTCAGAAAGGCCCTTCATGCCGACTTCCCGCATCGCCCTCACCACCGGAGCCATCGTCGCCTCGACGGCGCTGGTCCTCAGCGGCTGCGGGGGAGGGCAATCCGGTTCCGACTCTGGACAGCTGCGGGTCGTGACCTCGACGAACGTCTATGCCGATATCGTCTCCCAGGTCGCCGGAGACCTCGCGGACGTCACCCCGATCATCGACGATCCGAACCAGGACCCGCACTCGTACGAGGCCACCACTCAGGACCGCCTCAAACTCTCCAAGGCCGACCTCGTCGTCGAGAACGGCGGCGGCTACGACGCATTCATGACCACGATGCTCGAAGCCTCGGGCGCTGAGGTCGAGACCATCGACGCGGTGGCGATCTCCGGACTGCCCGGTTCCGAAGACCTCGGCAACGAGCCCCACGACCACAGCCACGGCGAAGGCCACGAAGACGAAGAAGCCCACGGCGGCGGACACACCCACGACGAAGAGGACCACGCTGACGAAGGTCACGACCACTCCGAAGAGGGCCACGACCATGATCATGGTTCGTTCAACGAACATCTCTGGTACTCGGTGCCGACGATGACGAAACTCGTCGCCGAAGTGGAGCGCCACCTCGGCGAGGCCCTTCCCGAGCACAAGGACGAGTTCGCGGCCAATGCGAAGGCCTACACTTCCGAACTCGATGGGCTGCAGAAGACCATCGATGCGGTGAAGAAGGACCACGGCGGTGAGAAGGTCGCGGCGACCGAAACCGTGCCGCTGTGGCTGTTCGACGATATGGGGCTGGAGAACATCACGTCCGAGGAGTTCCTCGCCGCCGTCGAAGAGGGCAACGACGTGCCGCCGTTGGTGCTCAAGGCCGCGGAGAAGCAGATCTCCGAGGGGAAGGCCGTGCTGCTTGGATACAATACTCAAGCGGCCGGTCCGCAGGCGGAAGCGCTCAAGGCCACGGCCGAGAAGTCCGATGTTCCGATCATCGACCTCGGTGAGACCATGCCGGACGGTGAGCACTACTCGGATTGGATGGGCGACTACATCACCGACATCTCCACAGCACTCTAAGGACACAAGCACTGACTATGGCCAAAGAATCCGACGCTTCCGCGCAGGCGACGACCCGGGAGCCGGTGATTCGCCTGCGCGATGCCGAACTGCGGTTCGGTCCGCGCGTGCTGTGGCACGACCTCGACCTCGATGTCGCGCCGGGGGAGTTCATCGCCGTGCTCGGGCCCAACGGCACCGGCAAGACCTCACTGCTCAAGGTGCTGCTGGGGCAGAACTCGCTGTCGTCGGGCACCGCCGAGGTGGACGGACAGCCCGTGCATTCGGGCAATCCCGCCATCGGCTACATCCCCCAGCAGCGCGGAATCGACCCGCACACCCCGATGCGCGGCCGCGACCTCGTGCGCATGGGCATCGACGGCCACAAATGGGGGATGGGCCTGTTCTCTCGGGGGCGGCGGAAGAAAGTCGATGAACTCCTCGCCGCCGTCGGCGCCTCCGGCTATGCCGATGCCCCCGCCGGCACCGTCTCCGGCGGTGAGCTGCAGCGCCTGCGGGTGGCGCAGTCGCTGGCCAACGACCCATCAGTGCTGCTGTGCGACGAACCGCTGCTGTCCTTGGATCTGCACCACCAGAAGGTCGTCGCGGCGCTGCTCAACGAGCAGAGACTCAGGCGCGACACCGCGGTCGTCTTCGTCACCCACGAGATCAACCCGATCCTGCCGTATGTCGACCGCGTCCTCTACATCGTCGGGGGACACTTCCTCGTCGGCACTCCGGAAGAGGTGATGACCACAGAATCGCTGTCCCGACTCTACGGGTCCCCGGTCGACGTGGTCAGGATCGGTGGTCGCCTCGTCGTCGTCGGCGGCGAAGAGGAATGCGTCGACCATCACGACCTGCCCGATGACTCCGTCGACATCGACGGGACGGTGGTGAACCGATGAGCGTTACCGAGATCTTCGCCAACCTGTTCACCTTCGAGGACTACGGCGAACTCGTCGCCTTGCTGGCCAATTCGCTCGTCGCCGCCGCACTGCTCGGCGTCGTCGGTGGTCTCATCAGCGTCTTCGTCATGGCTCGGGACATTCCCTTCGCAGTCCACGGAGTCTCCGAGCTCTCCTTCGCCGGAGCCGCATTCGCCCTGCTCATCGGCTTCGACGTCGTCGTCGGTTCGATCGTCGGGTCCATCATCGCCGCCCTCATCATCGGCATCGGCGGGGCCAAGGACTCTGAGAAGAACGCCATCATCGGTGTCCTCATGCCGTTCGGTTTGGGGCTGGCGATCCTCTTCCTCGCCCTCTACGACGGGCGAGCGGCGAGCAAATTCGGGTTGCTGACCGGCCAGATCGTCGCCATCACCCCGGACCAGATCCTCACTCTCATCATCTGCGCCCTCGCAGTGCTCGTGGTCTTGGCGATCGTGTGGCGTCCTCTCATGTTCTCCAGCCTCGACCCGCAGGTGGCCCGTGCCAAGGGCGTGCCGGTGTCGGTGCTCACGATCGTCTTCATGCTCACTCTCGGGCTCGCGGTGGCGCTGAGCGTGCAGGTCGTCGGTGTCCTCCTCGTCCTCGCCCTGCTCATCACCCCGGCCGCCGCAGCCACCCAGGTCTCGGCATCGCCGGTATGGGTGCCGGTGCTCAGCGTCATCTTCGCCGTCATCGCCTCGGTGGGCGGCATCCTCATCGCCCTGGGGTCACCGGTCGTGCCGATCAGCCCGTTCGTCACGACGATCTCGTTCCTCATCTACGTGGTCTGCCGTTTCGCCGGCGGACGGCGAATGAAGTCCCTGCATCGTCGTCGCGCCGCCCGTGCCGCCGAGGAACACAACACCCCACTCACCACCCCCTAACTGCTACCTGACGGCGCCCCAGCAACGTGGCGCCACGTTGCTGGGGCGCCGTCAGGTAGCAAATGGGGGAGCGGATAGGATTGGGGGAATGAAGAAGCGTGCTCTCCTCGCCGGTGCTCTCGCCGCACCCGCGGCCGCCGGGATCTGGGGTGCGGTCATCGAACCCCACCTCTTCGCCACCCGTCGCCACACCCTGCCGGTCCTGCCAGCCGGGGCGAAGAGCATCCGGGTCCTCCACGTCGCCGACCTGCACCTGGCTCCCTGGCAGAAGCACCGCGCCTCCTGGGTCAAGGCACTCACCCGGCTCGAACCCGACCTCGTCGTCAACACCGGAGACAACCTCTCCGCCGATATCGTGCCGTCCGTCCTCGACGTCTTCTCAGGACTCCTCGACGTCCCCGGAGTGTTCGTCCTCGGCTCGAACGACTTCTTCTCCCCGCAGGCGAAGAATCCCGCGAAATACCTGCGCTCACCCTCGGAGGTCAAACATCGCGTCGACCCGGACCTCGACGTCAAGGCTCTCGTCCGCGGTTTTGAGGATGACACCGCGAACGGCGGGCGAGGATGGCACTTCCTCGACAACGCCGAGGCGAGTCTGACGATCAACGGAACCCGCCTCCACTTCTCCGGCCTCGGAGACGCCCACATCGATCGCGACCGCATCCGGTGGAGCGGCGGAGCGCCGGGGGAGGGGAACCTCGAGCATCCGCGCTTTGACCCGACAGCCGGTCTCAAGGTGGGCGTCACGCACGCCCCGTATTCGCGGACCTTGGAGGCGTTCGCCTCGGCGGGGGCGCATCTCATCATGGCCGGGCACACGCACGGCGGGCAGATCCGTGTGCCCTTCTGGGGTGCACCCGTGACGAACTGCGATCTCGATCGGGCACGCGCGAGGGGTGTTTTTGCCTACCGGGAAAGCCTCGTCGAGATTTCGGCGGGTCTCGGCTTCTCACCGTACTCACCAGTGCGTTTCGCGTGCCGACCGGAGGTCACCGTCCTCGAACTCGTCGCGGGAGCCTAGCCAGTTCAGCGATTTCTGAAGATTTGCACAAGGCGAATTCGCTAAACTGGCTTCCATGGTGTCTCCTGAGTCAAATCCCGCTCCGACCAAAATGGGCGCGTTCATGCAGTTTGTGGCCGTCAGCGCGGTCGCCGGCATCGTCGCCGCCGGTCTTGCCATCCCTGGGGTCGGTGTAGCCACGGCCAGCGCGAACAGCGCGGTCGAGATCTTCGATTCCCTGCCCGCCACCTTGGAGATCAAAGACCTCGGCGAGAAGTCGACGATGCTCGCCTCCGACGGGTCCGAGATCGCCGACTTCTACTGGCAGAACCGCCAAGAGGTGTCCCTCGACAAGATCTCGCAGGACATGCAGAATGCGACGATCGCTGTTGAGGACTACCGGTATTTCGAACATGGCGGCGTCGACATCGTAGGCATCGCCCGCGCGGCCGTGCACAATATGGTGTCCTCGACGACTCAGGGCGGATCGACGCTGACCCAGCAGTATGTGAAGAACGTGCTGGCCGAGAACGCGCACGCCGAGGAGAACGAAGAGGGTGTCGCGGCGGCCAAGGAGTCCGAAGGCACCGCCGGGTACGCACGTAAGCTGCGCGAGGCCAAGCTCGCTGTCGCGGTTGAGAAGAAGTACGACAAGAAGGAAATTCTCAATCGCTATATGAACATCAACAACTATTCGGGCTCCCCGAACGTCTACGGCGTCGAAGCCGCCGCCTACCGGTACTGGGGAATCCCCGCCAAGGACCTCAACATCCAACAGTCGGCGATGCTCGCCGGAATCGTGCAGAACCCCTCGGCTTTCAACCCGCAGCGGTTCCCCGATCAGGTGCTCAAGCGCCGCAACACCGTGCTCGGGCAGATGCTGAAGTACAACCACATCACGCAGAAGGAATATGACAAGGCGGTCAAGACCGATCTTGATCTCGACCTGCATGAGACGCCGAATGGCTGCTCTGCGGCCAAGAGCAAGGCCGAGTTCTTCTGCAACTACGTTCAGAACGTCATCATGAACGACGAGACCTTCGGCGAAACCGCCGATGAGCGGCTCGCGTTCCTCCAACGAGGCGGCCTGACGATCAAGACGAGCCTCAACCCCGATATCCAGAAGATCGCGGACAAAGAGATCAAGAAACGCGTCCCCGTCGGCGATCCCTCCGGTGCCGGTCACGCCCTGGTGACGATCGAACCGGGCACCGGTGAGGTCATCGCAATGGCCGAGAACCGTGACTACACGGTCGGCGACGTGAAGAAGAAGGACAAGAACAAGAAGACCTCGATCAACTACACCGTCGACAAGAAGCACAACGGCGGCGGCGGATTCCAGGTCGGTTCGACGTGGAAGCCCTTCGTGCTGACAGCATGGCTGAAAGCGGGCAAGAGCCTCAACACGACGGTCAATGCCACGAAGCGCAACTTCCCGGCCAGCTCCTGGAAGTACGAGGGCTGCCCGAACATGGCCGGCGACTGGGAGCCGAACAACGCCGGCGACGGTGAAGGCAAAGGCTCGATGACCGCGCTCGAAGCGACGAAGAAATCCGTCAACACGGGTTATGCGGCCATGGGCAACCAGCTGAACATGTGCGACATCATGGACACCGCGATGGATCTCGGCATCCGCTACGGCAGCGGTGAGACGCTGGACTTCAAGGACAAATCCGGCTTCATCCAGGCACTCTCACCCTCGTCGATCCTCGGTACGACAGAGACCACACCCATCGCCATGGCTGCGGCATTCGCGACCTTCGCGAATGAGGGCGAGTTCTGCGGTCCCAAACCGATCATCGAGATCAAGGACCGCAACGGCAAGAAGCTCGACCTGCCGGGCGAAGGCTGCAAACGCGTCCTCGACAAGGAAGTGGCCAAGGGCGTGGCGTACGCCCTGACGCAGACGTTCAACGGCGGTACGACCAGCTCGCTGAAGATCGGAGTCCCGGCCGGTGCGAAGACCGGTACGACGAACTTCGAAGTCGGTCACACCTGGCTGCTCGGGTTCACGAAGACGCTGTCGACGGCAGTCTGGACCGGTGACCCGGGCGGTACTCGCGACTGGCGCACGAACAGTGAGGGTGTCGTCCGCGGCCACGTCTACGGAGCGACCATCTCCGGTAAGACCTGGCAGGCGTACATGAGCCAGGCGGTCAAGGAGACCAAGGGCAACACCGGGTTCCCCAAGCCCAGCAGCAAGTACTTCTCAGGCGGCGGCTCCGGCGGTGGCGGCGGCTCGTCGTCCGGTACTAACCGCGGCGGAGGCGGCGGTGGCGGCACCGGTGGCGGAGGCGGCGGAAGCCAAGGCAACGGCGGCACCGGTGGCGGTGGCACCGGCGGCGGAGGCGGCAACAACGGAGGCGGCAACAACGGCGGCGGAAACGGCGGCGGCGGCGACGGCGGCGATGGCGGCGGCGAAGCTCCCGGCCTCGGCGGCAACTGAGCCGACCAGCCGCCGAGCCAACCGACCAGCCAGTCGGCTGAGCCGATGCGCCACAGTCCGTGAGGCGCCTCGGCGATCCCACCGGGAACACGGCTGAGAACCGCTCACAGAGTCAGAGGGCGGGGAGGATGCGACCATCCTCCCCGCCCTCAGGTGTGTCTGCACTCAACGGCAGTCCGCATTCCGTCAGGCGTGCTCACCAGAGTCGGACTGGGTTAGTCTGGGGACACCAACGCGCCGGCGTCCGTGCCGGGACTGACCTGCACAAGCAGAGAGCCGGCGCACCCGTCACCGAGGAGAATCATGACCAAGTGGGAATACGTCACCGTGCCGCTCATCGTCCACGCGACGAAGCAGATCCTCGATCAGTGGGGCGAGGACGGATACGAACTCGTCCAGGTCGTTCCGGGGCCCGACAACAACGGTCTCGTCGCCTACCTCAAGCGCCCGAAGGAATGAACTGACACAGCTGTCTCGACCTTAACCACATCGAAAGGGGAACCATGTCCCAGACCCTCGACCGCCTCGCCGAACTCGGTCTCGAACTGCCTGAGATCGCCGCACCCGCAGGTGCCTACGTGCCTGCCCTGCGCACCGGTAACTATGTCTACACCTCAGGCCAGCTGCCCGTCATCGACGGCAAACTGCCGGCCACCGGACATCTGGGCACCGACGTCGACCTCGACACCGGCTACCAGCTGGCCCGTACAGCCGGACTCAACGCCTTGGCAGCGATCGCCGGAGTCATCGGAGACCTCGACAAGATCGTGCGTGTCGTCAAGGTCACCGGCTTCGTCAATTCCGCCGATGACTTCACCCAGCAGCCTGCCGTCATCAACGGTGTGTCCGAACTCTTCGGAGAGATCTTCGGTGACCGCGGACAGCACGCGCGCAGCGCGGTCGGCGTGAACACCCTCCCACTCGGCACCCCCGTCGAGGTCGAGGTCGTCGTCGAGGTCGCAGGCGATGCCGCTTAGCGGACGCACCCTTCCCGTCTCGTCGGAACTGCGGTGGCTGCTTGACCACTGGCAGTCCGACGGACGGTGGCCCGTCCCCGAGGCGCCCCGCCCCACCTCGGCGATCGTGCTCATCCGAGACACCCCTGAGGGTCTGGAACTCTTCATCACCCGACAGCTCGACGCCCGCGGTGTCGAGGACCGGAATCGGTGGGCCTTTCCCACCAGCAGCCTGCGCCCGGGCGACGTGCGCAAGCTGCCTTTGGCCGGATGGAATTCGGCCCGCTGCGCCCGAGCGCTGAGCATTGAGAACAAGTCACGCGCCCTCCACCACTTCTCCGCCGCGGCCCGCATCACCTTCGCCGCGACCGGAATTCTGCTCGCCGAAGACGTCGATCGGGAGATCGTGGCCGCCCCGCAGACGGACTGGCGCTCCACCCGGTCGCGGCTGTTCTCCAATGAGGTCTCCTGGTCCCAGGTCCTGCGCGAGCGTGATCTGCGTCTGCGCCCCGATCTGTGCAAGCCATGGCTGCGCTGGATCAACACCCCCACCCAGCTGCACCGTTTCGACACGACTTTCTTCATCGCCACCGTGCCCTTCGGCCAGGACGTCGACTTCCTGTCCCCGAACGAAACCTCCGGCGGGTGGAAACGCCCTGGTCAGATCCTCGCCGAGGTCGGAGGCGACCCCAACAGCATCGGCGCAGCAGCCCGACTGATCGTCGAAAGCCTCGCCGAGGTCACAAGTGTCGGCGCGGCCATGGCCCAGATCCGCAACGTCCACCCCCTGCGTCCGGAGATCATCAACGACGACGGCGACTGGAAGGTCGTCATCCAGACCGGCAAGGACCCGCACAGCAAAGGATCGCTGCGCGACCGGGGAATCGCGGTGGGCGAGAGCGACACCGACCAGAACCCCGGCTTCCTGACCTTCAGCGGCGATGACGACGATGACGACAATACCGACGAGGAAAGTGAGGACTCATGAGAATCCGTGCGAACAATCCCGGCCCGATGACCCTGACCGGGACGAACACCTACGTACTCACCAGCCAGGACGACACCTCGGCGGTCGTCATCGATCCCGGTCCGGAGATGTCCGACCACCGGGAGGCATTCCTCGCCGAGGTGGCCGACCGGGACCTGCGTGCTATCGTGCTCACCCACCAGCACGCCGACCACTCGGAGATGCTCGGCAGCATCGACCAGTGGGCCCCCGAGGTGCCCGTCTATGCCGTCCTCGACCGCTTCGCCCGACACACGGAGCCGGTGAAAGACGGCGTTGTCATCGCCTTCGGTGAGACTCCCGCCGACGTTCTGCGCGTCGTGGCCACCCCCGGCCACACGAGCGACAGCATCAGCCTCATCCACGCCGGCACCCTCTACAGCGGCGACACGATCCTGGGGGAGGGGACGACGATCGTCACCCACCCCGAAGGTTCCCTGCGCGATTACCTGGACTCCCTCGACCGGCTGAAGTCGCTGCTCGACGACGGGGAGTTCGCAATCATCGAACCCGCCCACGGGGAGCGCATCGACGCCCCCGCCGAGGTGATCGACTACTACCGCTCCCACCGACGTGAACGCATCGAACAGGTCAAAGCGGCACTGGCGCAGGGAGCGAGCACCGCTGCGGAGGTGTGCGACATCGTCTACCACGACGTCGACGACAGCGTGCGGCCCGCCGCCGAACAGATCGTCAAGGCCCAGCTGGCCTACCTCGACGCTCTGCCCGCCGCCGACGACGCCTGAGCCTCCGTCGGCACACCACACCCGCCGCGAACACGCAGAACGCCCCAGCCGATCGGCTGGGGCGTTCCGCGTATGCGGGAGGATCAGCGGGCGCGGTTGCGCATCCGGTCCATGTCGAGGATGACGACGGAACGGGCCTCGAGGCGGATGAAGCCGCGAGCGGCGAAGTCGGCCAGAGCCTTGTTCACGGTCTCACGGGACGCGCCGACGAGCTGCGCGAGCTCTTCCTGGGTGAGGTCGTGGGCGACGAGGACGCCGTCCGGGGCCGGCTTCGAGAAGCGGGCGGCCAGGTCGAGCAGCGCCTTGGCGACACGGCCGGGCACATCGGAGAACACGAGGTCGCCGACGGTCTCATTGGTCCGGCGCAGGCGCTGGGCGAGGGCCTTGAGCAGGTTCATCGCGGCCTGCGGTCGCTCGTTGAGCCAGGTGGTCAGGTCCTCGTGCTTGAGGCTGAGCAGCTCCGACTGGGAGACAGCGGTGACGGAAGTGGACCGTGGGCCCGGGTCGAAGAGGCTGAGTTCGCCGATGAGCTCGCCGGGGCCGACCACGGACAGCAGGTTCTCACGGCCGTCGGAGGATTCACGGCCGATCTTGAGTTTGCCCGTGGAGACGATGTAGAGCTCATCGCCGGCATCGCCCTCATGGAAGAGCACGGTTCCCCGACGGAGACTCCGCGGGTTCATGAACTTCATCAATGCACTGGTGGCTTCATCGTCCAGACCTGCGAAGAGCGTCGCGCCCCGCACCACTTCAATATCCACTGGTTCCTCCTTGTCGTGATAATCACAGATAAATCTACCTGGTCATCTGCATCGATACCAGCAAAGACGCGGGAGTTTGGCCCATCAGTGAGAATTCCTTCGCCGAGGCGGCCGGCCCCCTCCCCGGGAAGTGTCCCTGCCTGTGCCCGCCGTCGTCGCCCTCAGCGACCGATGTGAGGCGGAGAACCGTCCGATGTGAGCGGTGCAACTGCGGAATTCCGGGGCACGGATTAGGATGGTGAGTCGTGTTGACGGTGGCAGAGAAGAGCGCGCGGAAGTTCGCGAAGGAGACCCCTCTGGGGCGGACGCGTCGGGCCCGGAAGATCCATCGGATCCTCGCCGAGGTGTATCCGAACGCGAAGTGCGAACTCGATTTCGAGACCCCGTTCCAGCTGCTCATCGCCACCGTCCTGTCCGCGCAGACCACCGACATCCGCGTCAACGCCGTCACCCCGGGCCTCTTCGCCGCCTTCCCCGATGCGCATTCCCTGGCGGTGGCCAACCTCATCGAGGTGGAGGAGCTCATCCGCTCCACCGGGTTCTACCGCGCGAAGGCGCGCAACATCGTCAAGCTCGCGAACGAACTCGTCGACGAGTACGACGGGGTGGTGCCGAACAGACTCGACAAGCTCGTCAAGCTCGCCGGAGTCGGCCGCAAGACCGCGAACGTCGTCCTCGGCAACGCCTTCGACACGCCGGGGCTGACCGTCGACACCCACATGGGGCGCCTGGCCCGGCGATTCGGCTGGACCGAGGAGACCGACCCGGTCAAGGCCGAACACGAGATCGCCGCCCTGTTCCCGAAGAGGGACCTCACCCTGCTCTCGCATCGGGTGATCTTCCACGGCCGTCGCATCTGCCACTCCCGCAGACCTGCCTGCGGAGCCTGCCCCCTGGCCGCCCTGTGCCCGTCGTTCGGCATCGGCGAACTCGACCCGGACAAGGCCCGTTCCATGCTCAGGTTCGAAATGGCCCCGGAAGCCACCGTCGCCGATGCGGCCGCCCCCGAATCCTCGAACGCTGCCACCTCTGACGCTTCCGAGCTCGACGCCTCCGAATCCGACGCCGTCGAGAACGACCGATGAGTGCCGGCATTCCTGAGCTGCCGCCCGAATCCGCGACCATCGCGGACGGTGCGCTGCGCGGTCAGCTTGAGAACCTGGCGGCTTCGCACGGATCCCCGTTGTGGCTGCGCAGACAGAAGAAGCTGCACGAGCGGGAGCAGGCCCGGGACGCGGCCGTGCTCATGCTCTTCGGTCGTGGGGGAGCACCCCGCACCGAGGCGGGACGAGCCGAGGCCGCGCGCCTGAGCGAACTCGGTGTCGGCGATGTCGACATCGTGCTGCTGCAGAGGGCTGCGACCCTGCGCCATCACCCGGGGCAGGTGGCCTTTCCCGGGGGCGGGCGCGACCCGGAAGACGATTCGATGGCCGCGGCCGCACTGCGGGAAGCAGAGGAGGAAGCGGGAATCGTCCCCGACACCGTCGAGGTGCTCGGGCAGATGGATCCGCTCTACATCCCCGTCTCGAAGTTCGAGGTCACTCCCGTCATCGGCTATTGGCGCGAACCGGGTGCGGTGCAGGTGATGGATCAGCGCGAATCCTATTCCGTCTACCGTGTCGCCATCGCCGATCTCGTCGCGCCGGCCAACCGCGGCACTTTCGCCCGCCCGGACCTGAAGATCTCCACCCCGGCCTTCGACGTCGGTGTGCTCAAGGTGTGGGGTTTCACCGCCGGCATCCTCGATTTCGCACTCGACCATCTCGGCTGGGCGGGGGACTGGGACAAGCAGGCTCCCATCGCCATCGACTTCTGAGACGACGAACCCGAACGTCGGCCGGATCTGTGTTCGTTCGGTGTTCAGCGCAGAGACAGCGGTGCTCAGCGCACAGACGAAGGCGGCGCCGGACGTGAAGTCCGGCGCCGCCTCGGCGTCTCAATCGATTGTCAGTGCTGGAGAGGTGTCAGTACCTGGGGCCCGAAGGATTCTTGATCGCGCGCTTGATCGATGCGACGAGCGATTTGGCCGAACCGATCGCGGTGCCAGGCACCGGGTTGCCCTTCTTGAACAGCGGAAGGGCGATGAGGACGAGGATGATCGCGAGAACGGCGAGGATGCCGAAGATGATGAGGAAGCTTCCCCACCATGGCCAGCCGAGTCCCTCATGGAAGGCCGCGGCTCCGGCGAAGATCACCATGAAGGAGGACAGGAAGAGGAAGAAGAGAGCGACGATGGCGAGACCGGCACCGATGCCCAGGTTCTTGGCACCGGCAGTGGCCTCGGCCTTGGCCAGAGCAATCTCTTCCTCGGCGATTGCTTTGGAATCGTCGCTGATGCCTTTGATCAGTTCGCTGATCGACCGTTCGGCCATGGGGAGCTCCTATATCGAGAACGAGGACAATCTAACTTAAGAGTAGTCTGAAGGCGCCCTGCGGCCAAAGGCGAATCGTCGGGAAACCGGGAAAACCCGTCGGATCCGGAAGCGCCGCGCACAGCACGGCAGCTTCTGTCACCGACGGGTCGTCCACTTGCCGGGGCTCCGTGGCCATCACTTACCCGGACACCGCAGCCATCAGGTCGGTTCGGTTCAGGACTTCGCCACGGACTTCTCGATGGTCTCCATCACCGAGGAATCGGCGAGAGTCATCGTGTTGCCGACCTCCCGGTTCTCGGCGACGTCCTTGAGCAGGCGGCGCATGATCTTGCCCGACCGGGTCTTGGGCAGATCCGTGACGATATGGACCTTCTTCGGCTTCGCGATCGGGCCGATGTCCTTGCCCACATGCTGACGCAGCTCCTCGGCGGTCTCCGGGGAGTCCTCGACGCCATTGGCGATGATGACGAAGGCGACGACGGCCTGACCTGAGGTCTCGTCGGCCGCACCGACCACAGCCGCCTCGGTGACCTTGGGATGAGCGACGAGCGAGGATTCGATCTCCGCGGTCGACAGGCGGTGACCGGAGACGTTCATGACATCGTCGACACGCCCGAGGAACCAGATATCGCCGTCATCGTCCCGACGCGCACCGTCACCGGCGAAGTAGGTGTCTTCGAACCGTGACCAGTAGGTCTCCTTGAAACGCTCCGGATCTTTCCAGATCCCGCGCAGCATCGACGGCCACGGACGGCGGATGACGAGGAGGCCGCCTTCGGGACCGGCTGGGTTCTCTCCCGAATCATCGACGACGTCGACGGAGATGCCGGGGATCGGACGCTGGGAGGAACCAGGTTTGGTCGAGAGCACTCCCGGCAGGGGAGCGATCATGTGCGCACCGGTCTCCGTCTGCCACCAGGTGTCGACGATCGGGCAGCGTTCGCCGCCGATGACGCGGTGATACCAGCGCCAGGCCTCCGGATTGATCGGCTCACCCACGCTGCCGAGCAGGCGGAGGCTGGTCAGGTCGTACTTGCCCGGGACCTCCTCACCCCACTTCATGCAGGTGCGGATCGCCGTCGGTGCCGCGTAGAGCGTGGTCACCTTGTACTTCTCGACGATCTCCCACCAACGACCCTGGTGCGGGGTGTCCGGGGTGCCCTCGTAGACGACCTGAGTCATCCCGGCGGCCAGCGGACCGTAGGTGACATAGGAGTGGCCGGTGACCCAGCCGACGTCGGCGGTGCACCAGAAGACATCGGTTTCCGGCTTGGCGTCGAACACCGCCTTCATCGAGTACAGCACCTGGGTGAGGTAGCCGCCGGTGGTGTGGAGGATGCCCTTCGGCTTTCCGGTCGTGCCGGAGGTGTAGAGGATGAACAGCGGATTCTCCGAATCGAAGAATTCGCATTCGTGCTGGTCGCTGGCCTGACCGACGCTTTGTTCCCACCACTGGTCGCGACCGTCGACCCAGTCGATGTCCTGACCGGTGCGCTTGACGACGAGGACATGCTCGACCGGGGTGTCGCCGTGGGAGAGTGCCTCGTCGACGGCGGGTTTGAGGCTGGTCGGCTTGGTGCGACGGTAGCTTCCGTCGGCGGTGATGACCACGCGGGCTTCGGCATCGATGATGCGCGAGCGCAGGGCATCGGAGGAGAAACCGCCGAAGACCACGGAATGAGCGGCGCCGAGGCGGGCGCAGGCAAGCATCGAGATGATCGCTTCGGGGATCATCGGCAGGTAGATCGCGACACGGTCGCCTGCCTTCACGCCGAGTTCGGTGAGCGTATTGGCCGTCTTCGATACCTCGGCGAGGAGCTGCGCATAGGTGAAGCTGCGGGAGTCGCCGGGCTCGCCTTCGAAGTTGATGGCCACACGGTCGCCGTTGCCGGCGATGACGTGGCGGTCGAGGCAGTTGAAAGCGACGTTGAGCTTGCCGCCGACGAACCACTTCGCGAACGGAGGGTTCGTCCAGTCGAGAACTTCACCGAAGTCCTCGTTCCAGTCGACGAGTTCACGGGACTGCTCGGCCCAAAAGCTCAGGTAGTCGGCTTCGGCACGTTCGTACTCGTCGGCTTTGACATTGGCATCGGCCGCGAACTGCTCGGGAGGAGCAAAGGTCTCTGTCTGCTCGGCAGTGGTTTCGGTCATTCTTCCCTCCGACTTCTTTGGTGGATCGAAAATCTAGTTGCACTGTATACCCGGCGGAGGGGGCGATGACGTGCAGTTTCGTGCGATGAACGGGGGAATCGGGGGTAGCCATGACGGTAATTCAGTGGTATGGGTCACAGTCGAATCGGGGTGTACGCCGGTGACGGTGGGCCGCCTCGGCGGGGATGAGGGCTGCCCTGAGGGCGGTTCGGATTGTGCATATGAGTGCGCAGACACCCTGTGTTCTGCAAGGATGGGGGTCAGAGTCTGTCGGGATCCGTCCTGTGCAGGCGCAGCAACACTGTTCATTTTCCCCAAGATCGAGTGGAGTGAGCGATGAGTTCGCCGCAGCATCCAACCGGGTCCGGCCCACAGCCGTGGCAGGATCAGCCCCCGCAGTATCCAGGCCAGAACGCACCTCAGGCCGGCGGTCAGCCGCCCGCCTACGGATCCGGTCCGGGACCGGCAGCTTCGGGTCCCGGCCAGGCCTACGGCTCAGCGCCCGGCCCCTATGGCTCGGCACCGGGCCAGAGCGCCCCGGCCCCGGGACCCTATGGTTCGGCACCGGCGCAATACGGTTCGGGACCTGGCCCCTACGGCTCCGGCCCGGGACCGTACGGATCGGGACCCGGTCCCTATGGTTCCGGCCCCGGCCCCTATGGTTCCGCACCCGGACAGTTCGGTCAGGCTCCTGCGCCCAAGCAGAAGACCGGTCCGGGCCTGCTGGGCCCGCTGACTCTGCGTGACCTCTTCCTCCTGTTCGCGGGACTGCTCGCGCTCATCGCGCTGTTCGTGCCGTACCGCGGCTACAGCGTCATCACCACCACCGTGTGGCACTGGAACGTGGCAGACATCAGCGCGCTTGTGTTCAACCTGCTTGCGCTGCTCGTCGTCGCCGCAGCGGTTCTCGTCAATAAGTTCGGCAACGGCCGACTGCGGATCGGGTCTCTCAGCCTCGATCAGTTCATCTCTGTGCTCACTGCTGTGGCGTTCACCTATGCGTTCGTCGACCTGCTCACCTCAGCGGTGTACTGGCGCGTCGGCTCCTACTTGGCGTTCTTCGCCGCCCTCATCGCCTTCTTCGCGGGCGTTTTCACGATGCTGCCCTTCTTCGCCAAGGAGTTCGACGGGCGCGAGGCCATCGACACTCACCCGAAGGCACGTCCGGTATCCAAGCACACGCAGCACCCAGCGCCAGTGGCCAATGTCCCCGGCGGCAATGCCGGCGGCCCCGGTTTCGCTCCCTACGGTTCGGCTCCGGCCGGTGCCGGTTTCGGTCCGGGCAATGGTCCCGGACAGCCTGAAGCGGGCCAGCCAGGTGCCGGTCAGCCAGGTGCTGGTCAGTATGGAGCCGGTCAGTCCGGTGCCGCCGCATTCGGTGCCCCCGGTCAGCCCGGTCAGCCGGGACAGTCGGATCAGCCGGGCCAGCCAGGCCAGCCGGGCCAGCCCGGTCAAGCAGGCGGCGACCAGTTCGGTCAGAACCAGAGCCCATTCGCAGCTCCCGAACAGCAGGGCCAGCAGCAGTTCGGCCACCAGGCCGACCAGCAGGCCGACCAGCAGCGGTTCGGTCAGCCAGACGAGGCACAGCAGCGCAACCCCTACGCTCCGCCGGAGCAGCAGGAAGCCGGCCATTCGGCCAGCTCGTTCGCGGCAACTGCGACCGAAACACCGGCCGAAACCCCGGCTGAATCCGCGGACGGACCCGTCCACAGCACCGGCGACGGACCGACGTACCTCGGTCGTCGCGATTCGCAGGCGCCGCAGCATTCGCAGAGTGAGCCGACCCAGGCCTTCGGCGTCGGTGCCGGCCAGGACCACGCCGATGCCCGTGGCGAAGAGGCGACCATGGTCGACCAGCCCGCAGTGAACGACGGGCCGGCAGTCAACGACCAGCAGTCCGAACAGCGGCCCGCCTCCGGTGATGAAGGACATTCGGGTGCTGCGGCAGCTGCCGCAGGTGCCGGTGTCATCGGTGCCGGTGCAGCAGCGGCAGGCGTCGCGGCCGCGAATTCGGACTCCGAACGCCGCCGCGGGCGCCATTCCGCACCGGAGGCAGAGACCGAAAGAACGA
This sequence comes from Brevibacterium spongiae, assembly GCF_026168515.1. NCBI lineage: Bacteria > Bacillati > Actinomycetota > Actinomycetes > Micrococcales > Brevibacteriaceae > Brevibacterium > Brevibacterium spongiae. The sequence goes on from NZ_CP093443.1 coordinate 1,142,150, forward strand.
CTGACGCCCAGGATTCGGTGAAGTCCTCCGGAACCGGGGAGACCGCCCCGACTGCATCGGAGACCGCTCCGACCGCATCGGAGGCAGAGAGCGAGTCGGCGAGCGCCGCCTCGCCTGCCGAGAGCAGCGACCTCGTGTCGAAGGTCAACTCCAAGACCTCGGATACGAACGCTCGGGCCTCCGAGGCAGCGACCATCGGCGGAGGAGACGCGCAGGCGACGCCTTCGACCGATTCAGCACCCGAGTCTGTCTCGGACTCAGCATTCGAGCAGACATCGGACTCCGCGAAGCAGTCGGACGCGGCACAGTCGGACGCGGCACAGCGATCGGAGGCCACTGAGCAGTCGTCGAAAGCCGCGACCGACCGGTCATCGCAGAACGACTCCGGACAGACTTCTGAGGGATCGGCTGCGCGTTCGGGCGAAGGCGTCTCTGCAGGCGATGCCGACGACGATGCGAACATCCGGTCCACCGAGGCGACCGTCGTGAGCACCCCCGCGGGTGGGAACGTCGTCTCATCTGAGGAAGACGACCGCTCCCGGTCGGGTGCTGATGATGTGCCGTCGACGGACCAGTCCGCTGCTCGCACGGAGCGCACCGAAGCTCCCGAGAGCGAAGAGCCGACGCAGTACGTCCCCGTCGCCGATTACCGCAACCGTCCCGAGACCGGCAACTCCGAGAGCCCGCGGTCGGACCGTTCGGATGAGGACACCGTGGCTCAGACAGCCATCGACAATGAGCCGGTTCCGGCCGACGCGGGCCAAGGCAGCAACCAGGCGGGCCAGGGAAGCAAGCAGGCATCCCAGGACAGCGCCCAGGCCGGCCAGGGCGACAACCAGGGCAACCAAGACGGCGGCCGTTCCATCGTCCAGGCGTTCTGGTTCGCCGTTCCCGAACCGCGTGAAGCCGTGGATCCGACCACCGGGCTGCCGGTGTTCACGATCTACCCGGGCGACTGGTACCTCAGCCTCGAAGACAACGGCTCCTGGTTCAAGGTCCGCGACTCCGACGGCAGCGTAGGACTCCTGCGCAATATCGAAGGCATCCAGCGCGGCTGAACCGGACCGCATCCACTCGCACACCTGCGCTGTGGATGACATCCGGACCGTGCGGCGACCACGGGCTCGACCACGCGGAAGCCGACCACCTGGCCACCATGGCTGACCTGGGCACATCGCCTAGGACGTGCTGAAGGGGCGCCCCCTGTGACTCGAACTCACAGCGGGCGCCCCTTCGTCATGGCCTCCACAGGAGGCCGGCGCGGCCTGGTCGCCATCGGTCCGCTGCGGTCAGGCTTCAGTCCATGCAGGTAGCCCTCATCACCGACCTCGGCGCAATCACTGAAGAATGCGCCCGGGTGGCCGAAAGCATCGGCATCGCCCTCACCGTTCTGCCACCCGACTCCGGAGGATGGCAGTCCGCTTCGCTGATCCTCCTTGGCGAAGACGTCCGAGAAGCCCCCGCCACCGACCGTGCCGATACGATCCTCGTCGTCCTCGACAACGACGAACCCTCATCGACCTGGGCGAAGGCCGCCCACCTCGGTGTGGGCCAGCTCGCGGTGCTGCCCGCAGCCGCGGAATGGCTGAGCGGACGGATGATCGCGGCCGTCGAACCGCCGAGCGCCCCGGGCACCACCGTCGGCGTCGTCGCCGGCTGCGGGGGAGCCGGGGCCTCAGTGCTCGCGTGCGCACTGGCCAGGCGAGCAGGCAGCGATATCAGCACCGTGCTCGTCGACGCCGACCCGCTCGGCGGCGGACTCGACCTCGTCCTCGGCGCCGAGGCGGTGCCCGGGCCCCGCTGGACCGATCTCAGCGCCTCTCGCGGACAGCTGCGCCCCTCGACGCTGGCCGATGCTCTGCCCCGCCACGAGGGACTGGCACTGCTGTCCTGGGGACGTGACGACACCGTCGACCTCGATCCGGACGTCTTCGACGATTTCCTCGCCGCGGCCGGCCAGGCCTTCGACCTCGTCATCGTCGACCTGCCGCGGCACGCCCCACCCCAGTGGACCCGCCGCTGCCACCACGTCCTCCTCGTCTCCCCGGCGCGCGTGCGCTCCGCCGTCGCCTCCTCCCAAGTCGCCAAACGCCTCTCCCACGCCCACCCCGATGTCCGCCTCGTCGTGCGCGAAACCGGAGCCGGCGGCCTCGACGCCGATCTCCTCGCCGAATCGATCGGCCTCACCCTCGCCGGAAGCATCCGCGACGACCGTGGACTCTCCGCCGCCGTCGACCGCGGAGAGGGCATCCCCGGAGGCGCCCACCTCGGCCGCCTCGTCGACCGTCTGCTGGGGGAGTGGGTGGAATGAGCGAATGGCTTGACGCCTCCCTCGTCGCCGACGTCCGCAAGACCCTGCTCGACAAGCCGGGTCCCGTGACCACAGCCGCCGTCGCCGAGGCGGTCCAACACACCGGACGCGTCCTCGGGTCCGCCGCCCTGCTCGAACTCGTCACCCGACTCTCCGCCCAGCTCTCCGGTGCAGGCCCCCTGCAGTCCGTGCTCGAAATCCCAGGCACCACCGACGTCTTCGTCAACGGACCGCGGGAGATCTTCGCCGACACCGGGGAGGGTCCCCGACTGCTCGACCTGTCCTTGGGCTCCGAAGACGACGTGCGGTCACTGGCGGTGCGGTTGGCGGCCCTCGGCGGACGCCGCCTCGACGATTCCTCCCCGTATGTCGATGTGCGCCTGCCCGACGGGGTGAGGATGAACGCGATCGTTCCGCCGATCTCCGGCGAGACCACCACAATCTCCTTCCGCGTCCCCAAACGCTCGGGATTCCCCTTCGCCCAGCTGTGTTCCGAAGGCTTCGTCCCCGACGAGATCAGCCCGCTGCTCACCGAGGCGGTCACAGCGCGGGCGAACATCCTCATCTCCGGCGGAACCGGCACGGGGAAGACGGTCCTCCTCGGTGCCCTGCTCTCCCTCGTCGAAGACGTCCAGCGCATCGTCATCGTCGAGGACTCCCGGGAGCTCATCGTCGCCCATCCGCACGTCGTCCAACTCGCCGCCCGCCAGGCCAACGTCGAAGGCGGCGGGGAGGTGACCCTGACCGATCTCGTCCGCAACGCCCTGCGGATGCGCCCGGACCGCCTCGTCGTCGGCGAGTGCCGCGGGGCGGAGGTCCGGGACATGCTCACGGCACTCAACACCGGGCACGAGGGCGGCTGCGCGACCATCCACGCGAATACCGCCGATGCCGTGCCCAGCCGGGTCGCTGCGCTCGGAGCGCTCGCCACGATGAGCCCGGAGGCCGTGTATTCGCAGTTCTCCACCGCCATCGACCTCGTCGTCCACCTGCGCCGGAACGGCTCGGACCGCGGCGTGACGGAACTGGCGATGCCGACCCGGACCAGCACCGACGGAGTAGTGATGGAACCCGTATGGGGGCGCCCTTCACCGGCCTCGACGGGCACCGTCAATCGGCGTGCCTTGGCGCGGTTCGAAGCCGTGCTCGAGCAGAAGTCCGCCGGATGATCCTACTCACCGCTATCCTCGTGGCGCTCGGCATCGCCCTGGCCGCACCCTCGGATCCGGGGGCGCGGCTGCGCGAGCTTCTGCGTCCTATGGAGGCGGTGGATCCGGGTGAGAAGGCGAGAGGATTCCTTCGCCGAGGCGGCCGCCGCCCGGATGACCAGGCTGAACGTCTGTGGGCGATCGCGGCCGTGGAGAACTGCGCCCACCTGCTCAAGGTGGGGATGACCCCGCAGGCGGTGATGACGACATTGAGCAGGCAGAATGCGGCTCTGACGCCGATCTCACGGGCGATCAGCCTCGGCGAGGAACCCGGCCGTGCCATCGCCACCCGCAGCACCGACCTTCCGGGGCCCGCCGCCGAAGTGCTCTCCGGAATGGCAGCAGTCTGGACGGTGTCCGAGAGGTCCGGGGCGCCCGCGGTCGAGATGATCCTGCGCTACGCAGCAGCCCAGCGCGACGCCCTCGACGCCGAACGCGAACGCCGTATCGCGATGGCCGGACCGAAGTCGACGGTGCGGGTGCTCAGCTGGCTGCCGCTCATCGGCATCGGCCTGGGCCTGCTCATCGGAGTCAGGCCCCTCGAACTCGTCACCGGGCTGCCGGGGCAGCTGAGCATCGGCGCCGGTGTGGTCCTCTACATCCTCGGCCGCTGGTGGATGCGGACGATGATGCTCCGCGCACAGAGGTGATGGAGATGCTGCCCGTGCTCATCGGAGCCTGCATCGGAATCGGAGTGCTGCTGTGGGCGGGGTCGACCGATCGGCGCCTGCGCAGCCTCCTCGGCGAACGGGGCACAGGACACGATCCGACCGACACCGAGGCGGCCCCCACCGGAGAAGGACCGGTGCGCTCCGATGCCCGGCCAGGTCGGACGGGTCCCGGACCGTCCGGTGGCAGAACCGCCCGAGCCGTCGCTGACGATCAGCTGGCCTTCGACCTCGACCTCGTTGCGATCTGTCTGACCTCCGGCCTGCCCATCCCCGTGGCACTCACGCTCACGGCCGAGGCGACGGGGGACCGGTCGGGGCTGCAGAGGATCGGGCGGGCGATGACGATCGGCGGCCGCAAACTCGCCGACGACGACCGGCTGCTGCCGGTGCTCGAGGTCTTCGAATTCTCCGAGCACACCGGCGTCGGGCCGGCGCCGCTCATCGAATCCGTGGCCAAGGAGCTGCGGGCATCGTCGCGCCGCCGCAGGCAGGAAGCCGCTGCGGCCCTGGGGGTGCAGCTGGTGCTGCCCTTGGGCGTGTGCATCCTGCCGGCGTTCCTGCTGCTGTCGGTTGTGCCCGTCGTCATCTCCCTGCTCTCCGACCTCACCACCGTGTTCTTCTGACTGACTGTGTTCGGCCGGACGGTTGTGTTCTGCTGTGCGTCGGTGCGCGGATTCGGTGCCTGGCGGTGTGGTGAGTCGGCTTTCAGACTCGACCGGTAGGGTCGACCCATGGCACCGGTCACACCTTTCAACCAGCTGTCCACTGTCGAACAGGCGGAAGAATACGCCGAAAAGCTCTTCGTCGGCCGGTCCGTGCGATTGCGGCCGCTGCGCGAAGACGATCTGCCCTACCTCGAGCAGTGGTGGTTCGATCCCTCGATCGTCGTCCTGCAGAACCATACGGTTCTCCCACGACCCGAAGGCGGAGTCTCCGAGCAGTTCTCCCAATGGAGCGCGAACACCTCGAGCGAGGCGGTCGGCTTCAGCATCGAGCTCATCGAGACCGAGGAATTCGTCGGACACGTCACCCTCTACGGTCGCAATCCGATCAACCAGTCCGCGACCCTCGCGATCGTGCTCGGCCCCGAATTCCACGGCCGCGGCTACGGTTCGGACGCCGTGCGTTTGGCGGTCAGCTACGGTTTCCTGCAGCTGGGACTCAACCGCATCGAGCTGCAGACCTGGGCGTTCAACACCCGCGGTATCGCCTCCTATACGAAAGCCGGCTTCGTCGAGGAAGGACGTCGCCGAGAGGCCGTGTTCTTCAACGGCCGCCGCCACGACGAAGTGATCATGGCGATTCTGCGCGACGACTGGGCAAGCAACAACTGAAAAGCCCGCGACCTCAACACCGAATCCTGTGGACGGTCGAGTCACTCGCACATGATTCCCCTGTGGACAGCCGACCGGTTTCCACAGGCACGAATTCCGGTCTGGACACGTCTGCCTCCCACCTCCCAGGCTGAAGTTCCGCTCGCAGAGTGCGAACGGGTCTGCTGCCAAGGAGGAGAGCATGACCACCACGATCCCGACCCCGGAGACCGACGACCCACCTGCCGACCGGATCGAACCGGTCACCGACGACCAGGCCATCGACCAGTCCTGGGAGTCCGACACCGGAGCGACCACCGCCGAATACGCCATCACCACCTTGGCCGCCTGCGGATTCGCGGCGCTGCTCGTCGTGATCCTCAAATCCGAACCGATCAAGGAGCTCGTCACCGGGGTCATCTCGTCGGCCCTCGGGCTGGGGGCCTGAACCGAGATGGCACGCGGAGGCTCCCGTCAGCGACACTCTGGCGACGAACACGACATGGGAACTGCGACGGCGGAATTTGCTGTCGTCCTCCCGGCCATCGTGCTCCTGGTCGTTGTGCTCACGGGAGCTGCCGCGATCGGATTCTCTCAGCTGCGAGCCTTCGACGCTGCACGGTCCGCTGCCCGTGAGATCGCCCGCGGCGAACCCCAAGCCGCCGTCATCGCCGAAGCGAGGAAGCACGCCGGGGACTCATCGCGAGTGACCGTGCGAGCCGATGGCGGCTATTCGGTCGTGACGGTCGCCATCGCTCTGCCGGATGCGATCTTCTTCCTCGACGAGGTCGACGCGGACGCCACCGCCCGGTACGAAGGGGATCGAGGCGGGCCATCATGAGGCGGGCCATCATGAGGAGCGCACCGTCATGACGAACATCGTCGTCGGACTCTGCTCGATCGTGCTCATCCTCGTCACCGCAATCGGGGGCCTGTCCCAGGCGTTTGTCGCCCACAGTCAGGCTCAGAACGCCGCAGACCTGGCGGCGCTCGCCGCCGCAGATGCCGTCCGCGGGCTGGCAACCGGAGAACCGTGTGAGATCGCGAAGGAGGTGGCCGAACGCAACGGCGGGGACCTAAGCGACTGTGTGGCCTCGCTGAGTGAACAGTCAGCGTATGTCGCCGTCGATGTGGACATTCCCGGACCTCTGCCGAAGGTCAGAGAGAAGGCGGTCGCCGGAAAATAGTCGCCCTGCAGGCGGCCCGGACGAGCTGAGAACCCTCAGTGGAGCACAGCGCGCAGCAGACGCAGCGCAGCATCCTTCTCCAAGGGATCGTTGCCGTTGCCGCACTTCGGTGACTGCACACACGACGGACAGCCGTCGATGCACTCGCAGGCGGCGATGGCATCCCGGGTCGCGGCCAACCAGTCCTCGATGACCTCGCTGCCGCGTTCTGCGAAACCGGCACCGCCGTCCAGACCGTCGTAGACGAACACTGTGGCCATCCCCGTGTCCGCATGCAGCGCCGTCGAGACCCCGCCGATGTCCCACCGGTCGCAGCCGGCGAAGAGGGGCAGCAGACCGATGGAGGCATGCTCGGCGGCATGAACCGCCCCGGGCAGATCACCGGAGGCGACCTCGGCCTCATCGAGCAGCGTCTGCGGAATCGTCCACCACACGGCCTTCGTCCGCAGGGTGCGTTCGGGCAGGTCGAGTTCGTGTTCGGCGATGATCGCCCCACCGCGTTTGGCCCGCATCCGGTACGCCACGACCTGATCCTTGACGTCGACTGTGCCGCTGCACACCGCCACTCCCGAGGGCAGTCCCCGCTGCGCATCAGTGTCGACGATCTCGATCTCCGTCTGCGATCGCGGCTGCGTCGTGTAGTCGACCTCGGAGCGTTCGACGGCGACGATGTGCTCATCCAAGTCGAGGTCGAGGACAGTGAAGTCGACACCCTGGTGCGTGTACACCGCACCCGGGTGAGCGCCCGTGTGCGCCCCGGACTCGTCCACGGTGCCCAGCAGGGTCCCCGTGCTCGCCTCCACGAGGCGGAACTGACCGCCGCCGGAGCCGCGGATATCGGACAGGTCGGTCGCCGGCTGATCCTTCGCCCAGAACCATCCTGTCGGTCGGGCCCGCAGCATCTTCGCCTCGACGAGGTCATCGACGACCTCCCGCGCATTGTCCGGGAAATGCGTGAGATCGGCCGACTTCAGAGGCACCTCGGCGGCCGCCGCACACAGATGCCCCGACAGCACATGCGGGTTGCCCGGATGGATGACCCCAGCATCGACGGGGGAGTCGAAGATGACTTCGGGGTGGTGGACGACATACGTGTCGAGCGGATCATCACGGGCGATGAACACTGCCATCCACCGCTGCCCGGCCCGGCCCGCCCGACCGGCCTGCTGCCACAGGGAGGCCAAGGTTCCCGGCCACCCGGAGATGATGACGAGGTCGAGTCCGGAGATGTCGATGCCCAGCTCGAGCGCGTTCGTCGACGCCACCGCCAGCAGCTGGCCCGAGCGCAGAGCGGTTTCGAGCATGCGCCTCTCCTCGGCCAGATAGCCGCCTCGGTAGGCGGCGATCTTGCCGGTCAGCGACTCATCGACCTGCCCGACCTGATCGCGCACTGTCTGCGCGAGCGCCTCGGTGCCGCGGCGGGAGGCGATGAACGTGATCGAACGGAAGCCCGCACACATCGCATCGGTGATGACATCGGCGGCTTCGACGAGACCGCTGCGTCTGTCCCCACCCGGTGAGACCGGCGGCTCCCACAGGGCGAAGCTGCCTGAGGCCCGCGGTGACGAATCCTCGATGACGGCATGCGCGGGTCGCCCGGTGAGCTTCGCGAACGCCGCATCCGGGTCGGCCATCGTCGCCGAGGCGCCGATGACGACAGGAGATGCCCCGTAGTGGGCGGCGATGCGCAGGAGCCTGCGGAGGATGAGCGCGACGTGGGAGCCGAAGACCCCACGGTACCGGTGGGCTTCGTCGATGACGATGAACCGCAGGTTCTTGAACATCCGGGCGAAGCGCTCATGCTGGGGCAGGACGGACCGGTGGAGCATGTCCGGATTGGTGAAGATGATGTTCGCGTGCCGCCTGGCCCAGTCCTTCGACGCCTGCGAGGTGTCCCCGTCATAGGCTGCCGGGCGCATGCCGCGGATGATGAAGCGCTCCAACTTGGCCAGCTGATCGGCCGCCAGCGCCTTCGTGGGGGCGATGTAGATCGCCGAGGAGGTGCGCAGCTTCTCCCGCGTGGATTGGATGGATTCGATGACCGGCAGCCAGAAGCCCAAGGACTTCCCCGAGGCGGTCGGCGTGGCGATGACGACATCCCCACCGTCCCTGGCCGTGTTCGCGGCCTCGAGCTGGTGCTGCCACAGGTAGTCGACGCCGATGGCATGGCAGGCGTGCTTGAGTTCGTCATCGACCCAGTCCGGCCATGCCGCGTCGGATTCGAACCGCTGCGGAATGTCGCGGAGGTGGACGATCCGCTCATCCCGGGCACCGAAGGCGGTGACGATGTCGAGGAGAGCGGAGGAGGCCATGAGTCAATTATGGCGCAGTCGCTAGGATTCTTCTGTGACTGATCTTCCGCTGACCCGCCTGGGCGAGACCCTCTACCGTGCCGGATACACTGAGCCGCGGCTGCGGCAGCTCTGGGGTGCCGCGACCTCGGAAGCGCTCGTGCGCAACAACGCCGGACCGGCCATCCACCGCTGCACCCGACTGCTGGCCGATGACGCGTCGGGCCCCGCCGACCGGGGGCTGGCGAGCCTGGCGCTGCTCTTCCACTTCCACCGCAGCGTCGACGCAGCGGTGATCCGTGAGGTGCTCGGTGCGGACTTCGATTCCGCCGCCGAGGCGGGCCTCATCGAAATCACAGGCACCGAGGTGTCCGCCCCGTTCGCGCTCACCCCCTACGACCTTCCCGTCGGCATCCCGCGCGGCTTCCGTCCCGGCGATGAGAACCTCTACCTCATCGCCGATCACGGCACCCTGACGAACCCGGACGTCCTCGACGGGGAATTCGTGCTCGGCCTCGGCGGGGCCGGACGCACGCTCGTGTCCATCACCCCACGTGAACCGGTCGGGCTGGCCGCCGACATCGGCACCGGCTGCGGAATCCAGGCCCTGCTGATGGCACGGCACAGTGAGAAGGTCATCGCCACCGACATCTCCCACCGCGCCCTGCACCTGGCCCGGCTGTCGGCCGAAGTCAACGGTATCGACACCATCGAATTCCGGCATGGGTCACTGCTCGAACCGCTGACCGAGAAGGTTGACCTGCTCGTGTCGAACCCGCCGTTCGTCATCACCCCACGCAGCACGGACACGACGTTTGAATACAGGGACGGAGGAATGAGCGGTGACGACCTCGTCCGCACCCTTTTCTCCCAGATCCCCGCAGCCCTGACACTGGGCGGACGCAGCGTGTGCCTCGGCAACTGGGAGACCACCTCGGCGAATCAGGAGGGACCGGAGTCCTGGGTGAGCGACGAGGACACCTCCGTCCTCGTGATCGAACGCGAAGCCCTCGACCCGGTCGCCTATGCGGAGACATGGATCCGCGACGGCGGCATCCCACGCGCCGGCGCAGCCTGGAACACTGCCGTAGCCGCCTGGCTCGATGACTTCGACACCAGAGCTGTGGACGAGATCGTGTTCGGATACGTGCTCATGATCCGGTCGGATAACGATGTGCCAACGATTGGCACGGACACATTCAGAACCAGGGTGAGGACCACCTCGGCGCCGGCGAACAATCCGCACGGACTCGCCGAATTCCTCACCACGATCATCGCCCTCCGCTCCTGGCTGGCCGCGGTCGGACCCGAGGAGATCGCCGCGACCGCCTTCACCCGCTCACCGGACCTCGTCGAACACCGACACTTCGTGCCCGGGCAGGACGAGCCCAGCTCGATCACCCTGGAACAGGGAATCGGCTTCGGGCAGGTCTTCGACCTCGACACGGCCCTGGCCGGGTTCGTCTCCGTCGCCGATGGGTCACTGACTCTGCGACAGACCGCAGGTGCCCTTGCACAGCTGCTCGACGTCGATGCCACGGCCCTCGAAGATCAGCTCATCGCGCAGGTCAGAGCCCTGTGCGCGGCCGGTGTGCTGTTGCCCGACATCGACTCCGGAGGGGGATCGCCGACACGGGCGAACCGGGAATAGGGATAGGATCGAAAACCGTTGACGCCGTGTCCAGGCAAGCTCCGGGCAGTGTCAGAGCCGAACCAGCCGATGACGATCATGTCCGAACAAGAGTGTTACATTGGGCCGGATCGTCCGTTGCAGCGAGCAGCAGATGCCGTGAGAGGAATGTGAAAGCGTGACCACAACCGAGAAGAAGCCCCGTCGCCTCGTCATCGTCGAGTCTCCGACGAAGGCGCGAACGATTGTGGGATACCTCGGCGACGGTTATGACGTCGAGGCCTCCGTCGGCCACATCCGCGACCTGCCCACGCCCTCGGAGCTGCCTGCCGATATGAAGAAGGGGCCGTACGGAAAGTTCGCCGTCGACGTCGACAACGGCTTCGACCCCTACTACCGGGTCGACCCGGGCAAGAAGAAGAAGGTCACCGAGCTCAAACGACTGCTCAAGGACGCCGACGAACTCTATCTCGCAACGGATGAGGACCGCGAAGGAGAGGCCATCGCCTGGCATCTGCTCGAGGTACTCAAGCCGAAGATCCCCGTCAAACGCATGGTCTTCCACGAGATCACCCCCGAAGCGATCGAACGTGCCCTGGAGAACACCCGCGACATCGACACCTCACTCGTCGACGCGCAGGAGACCCGCCGCATCCTCGACCGTCTCTACGGCTACGAGATCTCACCCGTGCTGTGGCGCAAGATCCGTGCCGGACTCTCCGCCGGCCGCGTCCAATCCGTGGCCACCCGCCTCGTCGTCGAACGCGAACGCGAACGCATGGCCTTCGTGTCCGCCGACTATTGGGACCTCGACATCGACCTCGGGCTGCCCGACGGGACGAACCCGTTCGCCGCGAACCTCACCACTCTCGACGGGTCCCGTGTCGCCACCGGACGTGATTTCAACGATAAGGGCCAACTGAAGACCGCCTCGGCGACGGTCGTCGACCAGGCGCGGGCCGAAGCGCTCGCCAAGGAACTCAACGGCAGCGCCAAGGATGCGCTGACCGTGAGCGCGGTGGAGTCGAAGCCGTACTCCCGCCGCCCGGCCGCCCCGTTCACCACTTCGACGCTGCAGCAGGAAGCGGGCCGCAAGCTGCGCATGAGCGCCCGCCAGGCCATGCGCACCGCCCAGTCGCTGTACGAGCACGGCTACATCACCTATATGCGTACCGACTCCTCGGCGCTGTCGGGTCAGGCCATCGCCGCCGCCCGCAAACAGGTGACCGAGCTCTACGGTCCCGAGTTCGTGCCGGACAAGCCGCGCCAGTACGCGAGCAAGCAGAAATCGGCGCAGGAAGCCCACGAGGCGATCCGTCCCGCCGGTGACTCGTTCCGCACCCCGGCACAGGTGTCCAAGCAGCTCAACGGTGACGAATTCCGTCTCTACGACCTCATCTGGAAGCGCACCGTGGCCAGCCAGATGGCCGACGCGAAGGGCAAGACCGCGACCATCAAGGTCAGTGCAGCACTCGCCGACGGCCACGAAGCCGGATTCAGCGCCAGCGGCACCGTCATCACCTTCCGCGGGTTCCTCGCCGCCTATGAGGAGGGCCAGGACGCGTCACGGTACGACACGAAGTCCGGCGAGTCCCGTCTGCCGCAGGTCGAAGAGGGCCAGGCGCTGTCGGTCATCAAGGCCGAAGCCGATGGGCACACCACCGCTCCGCCGCCGCGCTTCACGGAAGCCAGCCTCGTCAAGCAGCTCGAGGAGCTCGGCATCGGCCGACCCTCGACCTACGCGGCGACGATCTCGGTCATCCAGGACCGCGGCTATGTCACCACCCGCGGCAATGCGCTCGTGCCCAGCTGGTTGGCATTCTCCGTCGTCCGGCTGCTCGAGGAGCACTTCGCGGGGCTCGTCGACTATGCATTCACCGCTGACCTCGAATCCGAACTCGACCGGATCGCGATGGGCGAAGAGGACCGCAACGACTGGCTGGCCGGATTCTACTTCGGCGACAAAGGTCAGGACCGCGAGGGTCTCAAGGCGATCGTCGACGACCTCGGCGACATCGACGCCCGCGAGGTCAACACCGTGGCCATCAGCGAGGGCGTGAACTTGCGCGTAGGCCGCTATGGTCCCTACCTCGAAGTGGCCTCGGAGAAGGACGGCGAGGACCCGAAGCGGGTTTCGGTGCCCGACGATCTGGCACCCGATGAGCTCACCGCAGCCAAGGCGGCCGAACTCATCGAATCCCAGGGCGACGGCGACCGTGAGCTCGGCGTCGACCCGGAGACCGGGCACACCATCGTGGCGAAGAACGGTCGTTTCGGCCCCTACGTCTCCGAGGTGCTGCCCGAGCCGGAGGAGAAGCCGAAGCGCGGGGCCAAGAAGCCGAAGCCGCGCACCGGTTCGCTGTTCAAGTCGATGGACCTGAATTCGATCGACCTCGAGACTGCGCTCAAGCTGCTCAGCCTGCCGCGTGTGGTCGGTCAGGACGAAGAGGGCACGGACATCACCGCGCAGAACGGCCGCTACGGACCGTACCTGAAGAAGGGCACTGACTCCCGGTCGCTGACCGATGAGGAGCAGATCTTCAACATCACCCTCGACGAGGCGCTGAAGATCTACGCCGAGCCGAAGCAGCGCGGCGGCCGTCGTGCCGCGGCACCGCTGAAGGAACTCGGCGAGGACCCGATCTCGAAGAAGCCCGTCGTCGTCAAGGACGGTCGCTTCGGCCCCTATGTCACCGACGGCGAGTTCAACGCGACACTGCGCAAGGACGATGCCGTCGAGTCGATGACCCTCACCCGCGCTTCCGAGCTCCTGGCCGAGAAGCGGGCGAAGGGACCGGCGAAGAAGAAGGCACCGGCGAAGAAGGCCCCGGCCAAGAAGGCTCCTGCGAAGAAGTCGACCGCGGCGAAGACCACAGCCGCGAAGAAGACGACCGCTGCGAAGTCGACGGCGTCGAAGACCACCGCTGCGAAGAAGACGACCGCGTCCAAGTCCACAGCCACCAAGACCACGGCGGCGAAGAAGACGAGCACGGCGAAGCCGAAGACTCCCTGAGCCGACGGCCGCCGCGCCTGCGCCGCTGGTCTCAGAGGCGGTGGGCGGTCGTGAAGTCGTCCAGCTCCGCCAGCTCCTCGGCGGTGGGGGAGTCCGGCGTATCCGGATCTGCCGATGCGTAGTAGGCGGCGAACGCCTCGGTGACGGCCTCGACAGTGATCTCGGGATGGATCTCACTGATCGACCCGCCCGTGGACGGGTCCCACTCCACGCCGAGGGCGGCTTCGACATCGGTGAGGACGGCACGGATCGGATCCGGGTCCTCGACGACAACGGAAGAGGAGAACAGCCAGGCTCCCGACACGACCCGCTGCGCGGTCCCGATGCCTTTGATCCGTCCGGCCACATTCACGCTGTGCTCGCCGGGGCAGTATTCGCCGGGGATCTCGCCGAGGCGGGCATCGACTCCGATACCGCGCAGAACCTCGACGTAGTCGAGTCCGAAACCGGTGAACCGAGCATTGGTGTTCGTGATGAAGGAATCGCTGGGTTCGATGTGATCGATGACGAGCGACCCCGGATGATAGGCCGCAGCCCTGCCGCCGAGGCTGCGCAGGGCAGGCGTGAAACCGTGGTCCCGAGCCGCCTCGATGGCCGTGGTGAAACCGGGCAGAAAACGGTCGCGGGCTCCGAACGCCAAGGTCGGCGCCGGGCGGTACATCCGCAGCGTCGCGCCCCGGCGGCCGGCCTTGACCGAGTTGAGGAGGACGCGGGCGAAGGCGAGCTCGGCGACGGGCTCCAGTCCTTCTGCCGCCACCGTCGTCATGGCAGGAATGTCTGTGTGCACGAGAACAAGAGTAGAGGATCGAACCGGTGCGGAACGGCTCGGGTTGTCCCAGATCGCATCGGGTTCCAAGAGATATGTCAGTTCGGACCGATAGTCTAGATCCGTGAGCATGTTGACGACTACAGGACACCGACTGCCCGGAGCCCCCGGCCGATTGGTCACCGAGACCGCCGCCTGGGGAGCCCTGATCGTACTTGTCGCGATCAGCTACGTGGTGGCAGGGACCAGCGGACTCCTCGCCACGGTGGGCGGACGCGCCTTCACCGCGATGGGCGAATCCATCAGCGCCGGGGGCTTCGACAATCAGATGGGCACGTTGTCGCTGCTCATCGTCTTCGTGCTCTCCTGCGCGGGTCTCTTCATTCCCACCAAGATCTTCGCTACCCGGTCGCCGGCGGTGCGCAAAACCGCACTGAGCGTCTCCGCCATCGTCGAGGCGGCCCTCCTCATCGTTCTCAGCCTGGCCCCCAGTGCCTGGCTGACCTGGGTCGCGGCCCTGTTCCTCGGTGCCGTGGTGGGTCTGCTCATGAGCATCAACCCGTTCAGAAACGAGAAGCCGTGGCGACGTGTGGGCATTCCCGCCGCAGTCCTCGTCTTCGTCTCGTGTGCCTTTCAGATCCTCGGCGGATCCGCCGCCGGAACTCAGGCCCTCGGATGGGTGTCCCTGCTGGTGGGCGTCGGCATGGCCGCCGGTTCGGTGATCATCTTCCTCACCCCCGAACGCGTTCTGCACGCGGAGACCGCGACGACCGGATCGTTCCCCGAACTCAAGGCCCGGGTGGCCCGACCCGCCGAGGCGATCGCCAACCCCTGGGTGTGCATCGGCCTCTTCGCCGTGCTCGGAGCCACGTTCATGCTCGCCCAGCCGACGGCGATCAGCCACGGATACGGCCAGGCCGGTTTCGCGCTCATCATCGCCTGCTGCCTCGTCGGATGGGCGATCGGCTTCGAGATGGGGCCGACCTTCGCTCCCGGGATGTCCCGTCCGCGCGTGTCCACCTTCGCCCTGCTCGTCTCCGGTGTGCTGCTGCTGGCGACCGGCAGCATCAACGAACTCTCCGGCAAGGTCGTGCTCTCGGCTGCGATCGCATTCCTTGTCGGCATCGGCGTGCGCGCCCAGCCCTACGATTTCTCACGCCGGTACGGCGCCGTGGCCGGAGCCGGCGTGGCACTGATCATCAATGCCCTCGACCTCGGAGGGCGAGTCGAAGTCGGGTCGAGCCCCGACTGGGTGCTCGAGCCCAGCGACGTGGCGTTCCTCGTCTTCGGCATCGCCGCTCTCGTCGCCGGGATCATCGGGCTCTTCACCTTCGACCCGCACAAGCTGCAGGGCCTGTCGGTCGACATCGTCCACGGGTTCCGCCCACCGAACCAGACGGAGGCCTCGGCTGGCGGGCTCGGAAATTCGACCGAGCGCCTCGGCGCCGGTTTCTTCATCGCCATCGAAGGCGGCGACGGATCGGGCAAGTCCACCCAGATCAAACGGATCTCCCGCGCCCTGGCCGACGACGGCTATCACGTGGAAGCCACTCGCGAACCCGGCGGCACGGAGCTGGGGACGAAGATCCGTTCCGTTCTCTTCGACGCCGACCCGCCGAGCCCCCGCACCGAGGCACTGCTCTTCGCCGCCGACCGTGCCCACCATGTTGCGTCCCTGGTCGACCCCAACCTGGACGAGGGCAATATCGTCATCACCGACCGGTACATCGATTCGACGGTCGCCTACCAGGCTGCCGGCCGCAGCTTCGATGAGAAGACGATCCTGGCGCTGAGCCGGTGGGCAACGCAGGGACTGATCCCGCACCTGACGATCGTGCTTGACATCGAACCCGAGGTCGCCGCCGAGCGGATGGGGCAGCGCGGGGAGAGCAACTACCTCGACGAGGAGAACCAGCAGTTCCACCAGCGCGTGCGGCAGACGTACCTGTCCCGGGCACATCAGCAACCGGACCGCTACGTGATTCTCGACGCGTCCGTTGCCGCTGATGAGCTCACCGGTCAGATCCTCGACGCCATCCGCGCTCGGCTGCCCAAGGCTCTGGTCGGTCGCACCAGCACAAGCACCAGCACCAGCGCCGAGGCGGCCGCCGCCTCGCCGGCGAAGGCTGAGACCCCCAACGCTGAGACCGGTGAGACCCCGAACGCTGAGTCAGCGAAGCCGGCGACCGAGAAAGCCGAAACCACGCAGCCGGCGACAGCGAACGGATCGGACAGGTCCTCAGCATTCGCTGCGAGCGGTGCCGCGGCCGCAGGGAGCGCCGCCGCAGCGTCCGATGACACCGCCGCTGACGCAGACGCCGCCGCGGTCGGCGACACTGCCTCCGAAGGCGCGGATGACACCTTCGACGGAGCGGATATCGCTTCCGGAGGCGCAGACGATCGGCATGAGCGCGGACCGCGTTTCGTCCCGGTGGCCGACGGACGATTCATCCCGAGCGCAGTCAGCGATGAGGATGTCGAGACCTCCGGGGCCGTCCCCACCGAACGCGTCGACCTCGGTGCTGACCTGCGTGACTACCCGGCATCCTCGGCGGATGATGATAACTCTGCGGACGTGCAGGAAACACGACCCGAATCCACATCGGCCGACGACGACTTGGGCAACGATTCCGACCACCGCTCGGACGACTCAGCCGATGATGACGTTCCGAATGTGGGCGACTCGGATCGGGGCCCACACAGCGATGAAGACGCGGCGACCACAGTTCTGCCGGCGCGCGGATTCGTTCCCGAAGCACTCATCGATGACAGCGACGAGGCTGAGGGCGTCCCGACGAACCGGATCGACACCGAGTCGGCTGAAGAGGCGGAGACTCGAGTCGTGAGACAGGTCGACCCCGACGAAGCCGAGACTCGTGTCGTCGACCGGGTCGAGCCCGCCGATGAGCCGAGACCTGAGGACGAGGTCGTCTCCGATGATGCGGAGACGACGGTGCTGCCGGCACGCACCGCTCGCGAGACGAGCCGTGAGAGGCTGCAGGCCCAAGCCGAGATCGAACGGCAGGCTCGGGAGCGGCTGCGCAGGCAGCGCGAACGCAACAACCGTCGCTTCAACAATCCGGAGGGATCCTGAGGTGAGCGTCTTCGACGAACTCGTCGGCCAGGACGATGTCATCACTCAGCTCAGCTACGCCCTGGACGATCCTGCGGCGATGACCCATGCGTGGCTGTTCACCGGCCCGCCCGGATCAGGTCGGTCGAATGCCGCGCGGGCTTTCGCCGCAGCACTGATCTCCGGCGGCACCGAGTCGAACGATGTCACCACCAGAGTGCTGTCGGGCCATCACGAGTCCCTGACGATCATGTCGACACAGAAGTCGGTCATCTCGATCGAAGAGGTGCGTGAACTCGTCTCCAAGGCGCAGTCTGCTCCGGTGAACTCGAAGTGGCGGGCCGTCATCATCGAGGACGCCGACCGCATGATGGAGCGGACGGCGAACGTGCTGCTCAAGGCCATCGAGGAACCGCCGCCCGGCACAGTCTGGCTGCTGTGCGCGCCGAGCCCGATCGATGTGCTCACCACCATCCGCTCACGGTGCCGCCCGGTGCGACTGCGGATCCCGTCCCGTGATGCCGTGGCTCAGCTGCTCATGCAGCGTGACCACGTCAGCGAGGAACGCGCGAAGTGGGCGGCGGCCGTGGCCCAGAACCATATTGGGCGGGCGAAGTATCTGGCTCTCAACGAATCGGCCGATGCCGAGCGCAGACAGGTCCTGGCGATCCCCGGCAAACTCACCTCGGTGGGGGCGACGATCCGCTTGGCGGGACGCATTGTCGACGCTGCGGCGGAAACAGCAAAGTCCAAGGTGGAGGAGCGAAACGCCGCCGAACGCACTCAGCTTCTCGCGACATTGGGTGTCGAGGGGGAGAAGACGATTCCGCCTTCTGCCAGGGCGCAGATCAGGAAGCTCGAAGAAGAGCAGAAGCGGCGGTCGGTGCGGGCTCGCAACGATGAGCTCGACAGGATCTTCCTCGAACTGATGAGCCTCTACCGTGACATCCTCATGTACCAGTTGGGCATCCGCGACGGGTGGATCAACGCCGGCGAGGTCGACCTCATCGCCGAGCAGGCAAACAGGGACGGACCCGATACGACCCTGCTGCGCATCGACGCGATCGCGGAGGCCAGGAATCGTCTGCAGACGAACATGTCCCCGGTGCTCATCGTCGAAGCGGCGTTCGTGCTGCTGTCGAATCCGTGGCTGCAGGCCGACCGCACGGGAGCGATCTGATGCGCTTCAGTCGTCGCTGAGGAGTTCTGCGACGAGCGCTGCGGTGAGCTCGATGCGGCGGGGGATCCAGATCTGCAGGGCATGTTCGGTGCGGGCATGGGAGCCTCCGCCGACGGTGCCGAGACCGTCCAAGGTCGGGGTGCCTACCCCAGCGGTGAAGTTGCCGTCCGAACCTCCGCCGACGGCGACCGAACGCAGCGGAGGATGGCCGAGCCGACCCGCCAGCCGCTGAGCGCGAGCGTAGAGGCCCATGGCCATGTCCTCTTCGAGCGGGGCACGGTTGATTCCGCCCTTGAGCTCGATCTTCGCGCCCGCGACGGTGGGAGTCAGTGCACGCAGCGCGTCATCGATGCGCACCTGCTCACTCGCCGAGGCGGCCCGTGAGTCGATGCCGACGACGGCCTTGGCAGGGACGGTGTTCGTCGTCGACCCGCTCTTCATCACCGTCGGTACGACAGAGGTGCCGACTGAGGGTTTGTGCAGTGCGGCGACGGAGATGACCTGGTTGGCCACCTCGATGGTGGCGTTGATGCCCTTCTCGGGCTCGACACCTGCGTGGGACGCCAGACCGGTGACTTCGAGCTGATAGATCGCCACACCCTTGCGGGCGATCTTCACAGCACCGTCGGCGGCTCCGCTTTCGAAGACGAGAGCGGCTTTAGCTCCGCGTGCTTCATCCTCGATGATCTGGCGGGAGCCGGGGGAGCCGAGCTCTTCGTCGGCGGTGATGAGGAGGCTGACCCCGTCGAGGCTGCCGAGTTCGGCGCGGACCTTCGCCAGCGCGTAGAGGGCGATGAGTAAACCGCCCTTCATATCGTCGGCGCCGGGACCGCGGACGACACCGTCCTTGACGGAGTAAGGGAAATCCTTGAGCGTTCCCGTCGGCCAGACGGTGTCGTGGTGGCCGATGAGGACGACCTTGCGCGGGCCGGAGCCGAAGCGCCAGAGCACGTGCGGGTGGTCATCCGTTTCGATGATGTGCGGGGCTGCGCCGAGCAGACCGGTGCCGATGCGTGAGACGAGCCGGGCGCTGCGAGCCAGCGAGGAGGGGTCGTTGGAGAACGACTCGCATTCGATGAGCGCTTGGAAGTCGCTCATGAAATCGTCGGAGTCGAACTCTGCCACGGGTGTCTCCCTCTCGTCGTAGATCTGCTGTGTCTACAAGGTTAACTGGTTCCATGACGGGGCCCGGGAGCGCCCGACCGATTCGCCGTGGTCATGAGCCCGGTCGATGGCTTTCGCGGCCCGGGGAGGAAGAGGCGTGCGCGGCGGCGGAGGAGGGTGACGAACATCTCTGCAGCAGCTGGGGCGAGGCGCCCCTCTCGTTTTGACCGTCGCCGGAGAAGTTGGCTAAGGTTAGGTCGGTTGCCGCCTTAGCTCAGTCGGCAGAGCGATTCACTCGTAATGAATAGGTCGCGGGTTCGATTCCCGCAGGCGGCTCGGCAACAGCCCCTCCCACCAGGACTACTCTGGTTCGGGAGGGGCTTTCTCGTTTCCCGGAACACCGAATAATGCGGTTACGATGCGCTTTGCAACCACTCGTCGAGCGCCCCAATCACACAGGCCGGGTCGATAATGAGCCGTTGCACGTAGTGCTTCGCCGTCGCCCCAACCTCAGAGTGCCCAAGCTGCTGGGACGCATCGTCCATGCCGTCCGCGGTGTAGATCGTCGTGACGACAGTCTTGTGGATCGTCTTCGACGTCTCCCAATCAAGCTTCGCGATCTTCCGCACTTGCCGGAAATGCGCCCGATAGTTCGACGGATCCCGCCAAGTACCGGTCTCGGACGCGAACACCGCCTCCGATTCCGACCTGAACTCCCGGTCCTCAAACTGTCGCCGCAAGATTTCAGCCGCGATAGTCGGCAGGTACAGGATCCGTTTCGAGGTCTCCGACTTCGGTGCCAACTGATACTGCATCCCACCACCATCCGCTCCCAGAGTGACGGTGCCCATGACTGAGATCGTCGGGGGAGTGGCTTCGAGGTCGACGTCGTCCCAACGAATGGCGAGGAGTTCACCGATGCGAACACCGGTGCCGAGCAAGCCGGCACCGCAAAAACCGAGACCGGGGTGATATGCGGTGTCGCACACGAACGACTTCCACCGGCCTTGCCGGCGTTCGAACGCGAACCGTTCCGCTCGTAGCCGCCTGACCCGTTCCACAACGTCCGGGGCGTAACAGTAGGCCGCGTCCGTATCCACCAGCCCATCGAGCACGACAGTGTACTTCTCGACCGGTACGTTGATGCGCCGGCACAACGCGTCACGCGCAGCCACGGTGTGCGTGGTCTTCTCCGGATCGAGGATCAACCGATCATGCTCGGAGGGCTCATGCACAGTGCCAGGAACCATAGACGCCAGTGTGGCACAACGGGTGAAATTTCATACTTTTAGAGGATGCGAAAAAGGACCAGCCCTAAGTACGCTCAAAATGCCTCACCCGACGGCTGCATTTTGATACGAGACTGAAGGATTCGAACATGGCCTTTCCTAGTGCCAAATCCAGGGCGCTTTTCGCAATTCCACTTGTATGTGTGATCGCGTTCACTGGAATCGGAGCCGCATCCGCGGATGATGACCAGGCAGAGCTCTCCTTACCGGACTCAACGTCCGAACTCTCTGAAGAGAAATCCGAAGATGCGGTGGTCTACAGTGCTGACCTGTCTTCAGTCAAAATTCTCGACTCGGAAAGTCCGACAGCCGAGTCCGTTGAGCCGCAAGCCGCGGGCCGCTACATTGAATGTAAACTCGGCGTCCACAATGTGCACGGTTCCCACCACGTGAAGGGAACGATCAATGGAACAGCTAGCGTGAACTGCAAATACCTTAATGGCGGTAAAGCGAAGGTGTCGGCGCTCGGCTTGAGCTACTCTCTGATCCGAGTTAGCCCGAAGAACAAGCAGTGGGCCGCTGGCATGAAGAACAACTCGAACAAGACCTCAATCTCGAACAACCGAGTTGTCTCTTGCAGCGCGGGAGCGGGTAGGTTCCAGGGTTGGGCTCAGGCTGTCATGCGGCCGCCGAAAGGCTACAAACTGGCAACGGCTCCAACGAAGGCGAAGTATGGCAAATCGGCCTGGGTGGCCTGCGGAAAGAAGGGCAACCCGAAATCTGCTACGAATGATGTAAGCGAAGAGATCACAGCGACCTTCGCGCCAGCCGAGTGAGACGGATTGAGATGAGAGCGGACGAAACAGTTCATTCTGAAGGGTCGTGCGTTGATGACTCGCCAACTTACCGAGTCAACTTCTGGGAGAGCAGTGGAAGAGAATCCTGGAATCTCGAAGCGTTCGTACTTTCAGGGGCCAGGGACCTACAGGAAGTCCTCAACTGGATAGAAAGTAACGAGAACGGCCGCCGAGTAGAGTTGTTTGTTGAACTCGACGACGAACCGTTTACCTCATTCGGCACGCCGAGGAAGTCTGATCTAGTCCGCCTGCAAGGCATTGACCCGAACGAGGACGAAGCTGAATCCGCGTTCGCGGTTGTCCCTGAATAGCAGTGCCCTTTATCGCACTAATCGCGGCCCCATTTCGCTCAGAATGAGCGTCTAAGCGGCCCGCGCTCGTTAGCGCGGGCCGTTCGTGTTTCCGCGTTTAGTGCAGTGAGACTATTCGCCGGGGTCAGCGCTTCTTCACAGGCTTGAATGACGTGGAGCACTTCCATGTCGTCTTGCCCTTCTTCGCCGTCACCGTCACCTTGACCGACTTGCCGGGCGTAGCTCCCGAAATGTAATACTTCAGCGAGGCCTTGCCCTTGGATGAGGCGGTGGCCTTCTTCTTCTTCTTCGTCGTCTTGTAGTGAGCGAGCGTCTCGACCTTGGCCTTCGACCCGACCTTCGAGACGTTGACCCAGGTATTCGAGTACTGGCGCGGCTTCGAATTCGACATCTTCACGGCGCACTTCTTCGTGGCGGCATCGGCCGGCGGCGCGTCGAGCACGATGGGGCTGGCGAGCAGACCCATGGCCAGGAACAGCGCCAGGAACTTCGCGCCCCATCGGGCGGACAGGAATCGGGCAGGAATGATCGCGGTCATGATTCTCCAGGAGGCTAAGAGTGTTAGGTGGCTCAATGATAATGACTGCGGGCGTGATTTATAAAGTTAGAGCCACATGCTCCCGAAGAAGGAAGTCAGGAGGAGAGTCGTCCGACCGCGATCTCGGCGATGGGTTTGAGGATCTTCTCTTCGCTCATCGTCATGAAGCCCTCGGTGTCGCTGGAGTAATCGATCTCTTCGCCGTTGACCGAGTAGAGGCTGCCCTCGGGGTGACCGTACTGTTCGTAAAGTCGTGCGTCGATGTTCATCTCGAACACGATGTTCTCCAGCCCGCACGTAATGTTCTGCGGTGCCTGCACGCACTTGGCCTCGCCGAGGTCGAACTTCTCCTCACCTTGCGGCAGCTCGCCATTCTTCTTGATGTAGTCGGCATCGCCGGCTTGCAGGATTCGGGTGGTGAGGTTGACGACCACATTGCCGTCGTCCAGTCTCAGCCCGTCGAGGTCAAAGCCGGTGCTCGTCAGGCACATGCCTTCCGGGATGGTGTTCTCCTCATTGCCGCCGCCGGATCCGATGGAGATGATCGTCATCTTCGTTGGGGTGGGCTTCTGCCCGATTTCGACCACGCCGGGGAGTACCGCCTTGACAGACTCCTCGTCGGTCAGTGCGCAGGCCGAGGGCCACTTGTCGAACTCGAAAGCGCCCGAGGAGTGGGTCGGCAGGTCCAGATCGATCGGCTTGCCCTCATAGTCGGGCTGCGAAACGACTTCGATCGGATCCGCGTCCCCGCCGCCGTCGGCCGAGTTCGATGAACCCCCGCCGCAGGCCGATAGACCGATGAGGGCAGCCCCCGCCGCCACCGCTGTATATGCCCGGGAGCGACGTGATGAGATCAAGTGAGTCCTCGTTTTCGCAATGATGAATGCTCTCAGGCGTCGACTCTACTTGTTCCGAAGGTATCCGGTTGTTCTGGAGACGTCCGGTTGTGCTGAAGCTGTCTGTGCAGAATCTCGCGGCGTCGCCCCGGGCCGTCGCATGCCCTTCTGGACTGAAACTCGACCGTCTGTCAAAGGCTCCTGACGCGGCCGAGACCTGCCGTCCGTCTGTGTTGACCCTCACAGCAATCTGGTATTGAATGGTGATGGCAGAAGTTACTGAACGATCGATCAGCATTGTGGGGACCACATGAGCGAAGCGTACATCTATGATGCGGTGCGCACGCCGCGCGGAAAGAACCGCGGCGGAGCGCTGCACAGCGTCAAACCCATCGATCTCGTGACCGGGCTCATCGACGCCCTGCGCGAGCGCAACCCGGACCTGGACGACAAGGCCATCGACGACATGGTGCTCGGCGTTGTGTCCCCGGTCGGCGAACAGGGCTCCGACATCGCCCGCGTCGCCGCCATCGTCGCAGGACTCGACGAGTCCGTCGCCGGCGTCCAGGTCAACCGCTTCTGCGGCTCCGGCCTCGAAGCCGTCAACCTCGCCGCGCAGAAGGTGGGCAGCGGATTCGAGAACCTCGTCCTCGCCGGTGGTGTCGAGTCCATGTCGCGCGTTCCCCTCGGATCCGACGGTGGTGCCTGGGCGCAGGATCCGACGACGAACTACGACACCTACTTCGTCCCACAGGGAATCGGCGCCGACCTCATCGCGACCACCGAGGGATTCAGCCGCACCGACGTCGATGAATTCGCCGCTGAGTCGCAGAAGCGTGCGGCCAACGCCTGGGACAACGGCTATTTCGACCGTTCGATCATCCCTGTCAAGGACATCAACGGTGTGACCCTGCTCGACACCGACGAACACATGCGCCCCGGCTCGACTGTGGAATCGCTGTCGACGTTGAACCCGGCCTTCGCCAAGCTCGCCGCGCAGACCGGATTCGACGAGGTGGCTCTGCAGAAGTACCACTGGATCGAAGCCATCGACCACGTCCACACCGCAGCGAACTCCTCGGGAATCGTCGACGGAGCCTCGCTCGTCATCCTCGGCGACGAAGCAGTGGGCCAGACGATGGGAATGAAGCCCCGCGCCCGCATCGTCTCCACCGCAGTCACCGGCTCCGAACCCACCATCATGCTCACCGGGCCAACCCCGGCAACGAAGAAGGCCCTCGACAAGGCCGGAATGACCGTCGACGACATCGACCTGTTCGAGCTCAACGAGGCATTCGCCGCCGTCGTCCTCAAGTGGATGAAGGACCTCAACATCCCCCACGACAAGGTCAACGTCAACGGCGGAGCCATCGCCATGGGCCACCCGCTGGGTGCGACCGGGGCCATGATTCTGGGCACCGTGCTCGACGAACTCGAGCGCCGCGACCTCAAGCGTGGACTCGTCACCCTGTGCATCGGCGCAGGCATGGGCATCGCGACGATCATCGAAAGGGTCTGACATGACGAACACTGAAACGAATGCTGCCGACTACCAGCGCACAACCGATGCCGATGGCATCGTCACCGTCGTCATCGACGAGCCGGGTGCCAAGGTCAACACCATGAACGACTATTTCGCCGCCGCCCTCGAGGCGACCGTGGAATGGCTCGAGGCCAACGTCGATGACATCACCGGTGTCGTCCTCACCTCTCCGAAGAAGACCTTCTTCGCCGGTGGCAACCTCAACAAGCTGCGTGAAGCCGACCCGGCCAATGCCGCAGAGGAGTTCGCGACCGTTGAGCACCTCAAGAAGGTGCTGCGCCGCCTCGAGACCTTCGGCAAACCCGTTGTCGCCGCCCTCGGCGGCGCGGCCCTGGGCGGCGGACTCGAACTCGCCCTGGCCGCCCACCATCGGATCGCGGCCGACGACAACCCGAGCGCCCGCTTCGGCTTCCCCGAAGTCTCCCTCGGACTGCTGCCCGGAGGCGGCGGCGTCGCCCGCTCGGTGCGCATGCTCGGCATCCAGGACGCACTGCAGAAGGCGATCCTGCCTTCGACGAAGTTCAAGGCCGCCGACGCTCAGGCGCTGGGACTCATCGACGAACTCGCTCCAGCGGCCGAACTCGAAGCGCGGGCGAAAGCCTGGATCAAGGAGAACCCGGAGGCCGTGCAGCCCTGGGACGTCAAGGGCTTCAAGATCCCCGGCGGATCCCCCTCCTCGCCGAAGATCGGCGCCATGCTTCCCGCGCTGCCGTCCCTGCTGCGCAAGCAGGGCAAGGGTGCGCCGATGCCGGCTCCGCGCGCCGTGGTCGCCGCAGCCGTCGAAGGCGCGCAGGTCGACATCGACACAGCAATGACGGTCGAATCCCGCTACTTCGTCAATCTCACCCACACCCCGGTGGCGAAGAACATGATCAAGGCGTTCTTCTTCGACCTCGGCCACATCAACTCCGGAGGCTCCCGCCCCGACGGCTTCACGCCTCGACCCGTGAAGAAGCTCGGCGTGATCGGCGCCGGAATGATGGGTGCCGCGATCGCCTACAGCGCCGCGAAGTCGGGCATCGACGTCGTGCTCAAGGACGTCGAACTCGTCAACGCCGAGAAGGGCAAGGCCTACGCCGCCAAGCGTGAGGAATCGGCCCTGGCCAAGGGCAAGACCACCGAGGAGAAGTCCAAGGCTGTCCTCGATCGGATCACCCCGAGTGCGTCGGCCGAGGACTTCGCCGACGTCGACTTCGTCATCGAAGCGGTCTTCGAATCCGTCGACCTCAAGCAGAAGGTCTTCGGCGAGATCCAGGACATCGTCGAACCCGATGCAGTTCTCGGTTCGAACACCTCGACCCTGCCGATCACTGAGCTGGCCAAGGGAGTGAACCGGGACAAGGACTTCATCGGCGTCCACTTCTTCTCACCCGCCGACAAGATGCCGCTGGTCGAGATCATCTGCGGTGAGAACACCTCCGATGAGGTCCTCGCCCGCACCTTCGACCTCGTGCAGCAGATCAAGAAGACACCGATCGTCGTCAACGACTCACGCGGATTCTTCACCTCCCGCGTCATCGGCACCTTCATCGCCGAGGCGGTCGCCGCCGTCGGCGAAGGCGTGGAGCCGGCGAGCGTCGAACAGGCAGCGCTGCAGGCCGGATACCCCACCGGTGCCCTGCAGCTGCTCGACGAGCTGACGCTCACGCTGTCGCAGAAGATCAACCAGGAGACCCGCGATGCGGTCGAGGCCGCCGGCGGCACCTGGGTCGAGCACCCCTCAGAGGCGGTCTTCAACTGGATGGTCGAGCAGGGGCGCACCGGACGCAAGGACGGCGCCGGCTTCTACGACTACGACGAGTCCGGCAAGCGCACCGCGCTGTGGCAGGGTGTGCGTGAGAAGTACGAGTCCGGGTCGAACGATCAGCCCTTCGCCGACCTGCAGGAGCGCATGCTCTTCGCCGAGGCGATCGAAACGATCAAATGCCTCGACGAGGGTGTGCTGACCTCGGTGCCGGATGCGAACATCGGATCGATCTTCGGCATCGGATTCCCCGCCTGGACCGGCGGCGTCCTCCAGTACGTCAACCAGTACGAGGGCGGACTTGCCGGCTTCGTCGAGCGCGCGAATGATCTCGCCGCGAAGTACGGCGAGCACTTCACTCCGCCGGCCTCCCTGGTCGAGCGGGCGAAGACCGGTCAGACCTACGAATGATTCGCAGGTCTTGTGAGGGCGGACTGCCAGGGCAATCGCCGAGGCGGTCGGCCCCGCAGGAATAGCCCGATGGCCTTCCGGTGTTGTCCAGTCACACTGTCACCTCAGTGCGACTGACACCAACCGGAAGGCCATTGCTATGCGCGCAGCCGTCTACGACGCCTACACCGAGAACTTCGACGACATCACCGTCCGTGATCTGCCCGATCCGAAACTGCCGCCCGCCTCGGTGCTCATCGAGGTCAAGGCCGCCGGGGTCAACCCGGTCGATTGGAAGCTCGTCGGCGGTCACCTCGACGCGTTCATGCCCACTCAGTTCCCCGTCACCCCGGGGTGGGACGTCGCCGGGGTGGTCGTCGGACTCGGCTTCGACACCCCGGAATTCTCCATCGGCGATGAGGTCATCGCCTACGCACGCAAGGACGTTCTGAGCACAGGAACTTTCGCAGAGAAGGTCGCCGTGCCGGTTCGGGCGGTCGCGGCGAAGCCGAAGAGCCTCAGCTGGGAGCAGGCCGGAGCGCTTCCGCTCGCCGGCGGCACGGCGCTGCGCACCCTCAATTCCCTCGGGGCTCTCGAGGGTCGCACGGTGCTCATCCACGGCGCAGCCGGAGGAGTGGGCGGCTTCGCGGTGCAGATCGCTCGCGCAGCGGGCGCCCGCGTCATCGGCACCGCCTCGGAGGCCAACCACGACTATCTGCGCGGACTCGGCGCCGAACCCGTCACCTACGGCGAAGGGCTGGCCGAACGCGTGCTCGCCGCAGCCGGCGGGAAGGTCGACGGAGTTGCCGACTTCGTTGGGGGAGTCCTCGATGACACGCTGGCCGTGCTCGCCGAGGACGGCAGCCATGCCTCCGTGGCCGATCCGACGGTCGCCGAACACGGCGGTCGCTACATCTGGGTGCGTCCCGACGGGGACGAGACCGCCCGACTCGGCCTCCTCGTCGATGAAGGCAAACTGTCCGTCGACATCGCGCAGACCTACGGCCTCGACGAGGTTCCGCAGGCGTTCAAGGACAGCGCCACCGGGCACGTGCGCGGCAAGCTCGTCATCGTCCCCTGAGGCTCACGTCGGGTGAGTTCCTGAGCTGAGAACTCAGCTGATCTCCAGTGCGGCCGCCGCTGCTGCACGCAGTTCGACCCCGACCACCTCGGCGCTGGAGCGCCGGGCCTGGTGCGGGGTCGAATTCATCATCCCGAACACCGCGTGGACCCGGACCGTCGACGTCTCAAGCGTCCAGCCCGGGTGTGCTGCCCGGACGACCTCGGCCCAGCGGCTGACATAAGCACGCTGCAGGCGGCGCACCGTCCGGCGAGACTCCTCCGGCAGAGCCGCGAGGTCGCGGTCCTGGATCCGGATGAGCTCGGGCTCGCTCATCGCGAACCCGACATGGAAGTCGATGAGGCGGCGCAGCGTCTCAGCTGCTTCCGCGGAATCGGGGGCGGCCGCCTCGGCGACGATCCTCTCCCCACCCGACTGCAGGTATTCCGAGATGCCGACGAGGAGCTCCTCGAGCACGGCCTCCTTCGACGAGAAATGCCGGTAGACGGCCGGGGCCGAGATCCCGGCCCCCTTGCCCAAGTCATCGAGCCTCACCCCGTGGAAGCCGTGGCGGGCGTAGAGCGTCTTGGCCACGGCCAGCAGCTGCTCGCGTCGCGCCGCCTTCGCCTCTGCCCGGGTGGGCGCCTTCGGCAGGCCGGTCGAACCCGTCTGCGCCGCGCTCTCATCGGTCGTGCCCATGACCTCGCCTCCCTTCACACGCTCCGTGCTCACGCATTGTCACTTTCGTCTGTGAGCAGTATCATAGCAGTCAGTTAACTGATATTAACTGAAATGAGGATGGAATGAGAGCAGTGGGAACTGCGGTCAGTCCGGCAGCGGGGCAGGTCAATGCCGACGCCCACGCCGAACTCATCGCTGAACTCCGTGAGCGCGTCCGGACCACCGCCCGAGGCGGATCGGAGAAATCCCGGCAGCGTCACATCGATCGAGGCAAACTGCTGCCGCGCGACCGCGTCGAGCACCTGCTCGACCCCGGCACACCTTTCCTCGAGCTCTCGCCGCTAGCCGCGAACGGCATGTACGACGATGCGAGCCCGGGCGCGGGAATCATCACCGGCATCGGTCGAGTGGCAGGTCGCGAATGCGTGATCGTCGCCAACGACGCCACCGTCAAGGGCGGCACCTACTACCCGGTGACGGTGAAGAAGCACCTGCGGGCTCAGGAAGTCGCCAAGGACAACAACCTGCCCTGCATCTACCTCGTCGACTCGGGCGGTGCGAACCTGCCGAACCAGGACGACGTGTTCCCCGACCGCGAGCACTTCGGCCGCATCTTCTACAACCAGGCGACGCTCTCGGCCGCGGGCATCCCGCAGCTGGCCGCCGTCCTGGGATCCTGCACCGCAGGCGGTGCCTACGTGCCCGCCATGGCCGATGAATCGATCATCGTCTCCGAACAGGGCACGATCTTCCTCGGCGGCCCACCCCTGGTCAAGGCCGCCACAGGCGAGGAAGTCACTGCCGAAGAACTCGGCGGAGGAGCCCTGCACTCCCGTGTCTCGGGTGTGACCGACCATCTCGCGGCCAATGACCCTCACGCCCTGGAGATCATGCGCGACATCGTCTCGACGCTCGGCCCCAAAGCGCAGCCGAACTGGGACGTCACCGAACCGCGCGAGCCTGCTCACTCTCCTGAAGAACTGACCTCGGTCGTGCCTGTCGATTCGCGCACACCGTACGACGTTCACGAAGTCATCGCCCGCCTCGTCGACGGCTCCGAGTTCCACGAGTTCAAGGCCGAATACGGCACGAGCCTCGTCACCGGCTTCGCCCATCTCGACGGCCACCCGGTGGGTATCGTCGCGAACAACGGCATCCTCTTCGGCGAATCCGCACAGAAGGGCGCCCACTTCATCGAACTCTGCGATCAGCGCAGCGTGCCGCTGATCTTCCTGCAGAACATCTCCGGCTTCATGGTCGGCCGCGACTACGAAGCCGGCGGCATCGCCAAGCACGGAGCGAAGATGGTCAACGCCGTCGCCACAGCCCGCGTCCCGAAGTTCACCGTCGTCATCGGCGGCTCCTTCGGCGCCGGCAACTACTCGATGTGCGGCCGCGCCTACTCTCCGCGCTTCCTGTGGATGTGGCCCAACGCCCGCATCTCCGTGATGGGCGGCGAGCAGGCCGCCAGCGTGCTCTCCACTGTCAAGCGCGACCAGATCGAAGGCCGCGGAGAAGAGTGGAGCGCCGAGGATGAAGACACCTTCAAGCAGCCCATCCGCGACCAGTACGAAGCCCAAGGCAATCCGTACTACTCGACGGCACGCCTGTGGGACGACGGCATCATCGAACCCGGTGACACCCGTCAGGTCCTGGCGCTGGCCCTCGAACTCGCCCGCTTCGGACCGATGGAACGCCCGCTGAACGCCAGCGGCTACGGCGTCTTCAGAATGTGAGCCCCTCTATGTCGACCCCTTCTATGTTCACCACAGTCCTCATCGCCAACCGCGGCGAGATCGCCCTGCGCGTCATCCGCACCTGCCGCCGCCTGGGCATCCGCACCGTCGCCGTCTACTCGGACGCCGACGCCCACGCCGCCCACGTCAAGGCCGCCGACACCGCCGTCCACCTCGGCCCGGCCGCCGCCTCCGAGTCCTACCTGCGCATCGACAAGGTCATCGCCGCCGCTCAGGCCACCGGCGCGCAGGCCATCCATCCCGGCTACGGGTTCCTGTCCGAGAACGCCGAATTCTCCGCCGCCTGCGAATCCGCCGGAATCGTCTTCCTCGGTCCCGGCGCCGAGGCGATCCGGACCATGGGCGACAAGATCACCGCGAAGCAGGCCGTATCCTCCCGCGGCGTCCCGCTCGTGCCCGGCACGAAGGACGCCGCCATGAGCGACGAGGCCCTCATCGCCGCCTCGTCCGACATCGGCTTCCCCGTGCTCATCAAGCCCTCCGCCGGTGGCGGCGGCAAGGGCATGCACGCGGTGTTCGAGGCCGAGAAGCTGCCCGAGGCGCTGAAGACCGCTCGCCGTGAAGCTGCGAGCTCCTTCGGCGATGACACCCTGTTCCTCGAACGCCTCGTCGCCACCCCACGCCACATCGAAGTCCAGATCATGGCCGATTCGCACGGCAACGTCATCCACCTCGGCGAACGCGAATGCTCCCTGCAGCGCCGCCACCAGAAGGTCATCGAGGAGGCGCCGTCGGCACTGCTCGACGAAGCGACCCGCGCCCGGATCGGCCAGGCCGCCTGCGAGACCGCGAAGTCCGTCGGCTACGTCGGCGCCGGCACCGTCGAATTCATCGTCGGAGCCGACCGACCCGACGAGTTCTTCTTCATGGAGATGAACACCCGACTCCAGGTCGAGCACCCCGTCACCGAGGAGGTCACCGGAGTCGACCTCGTCGAACTCCAGCTGCTCGTCGGCACCGGGGCACCGCTGCCGCTGACCCAGGACGACATCACGATGACCGGGCACTCGATCGAGGCCCGCATCTACGCCGAGGATCCCTCGCGAGGATTCCTGCCCACCGGTGGTCGCGCCCTCGACGTCGTCTTCCCCGCAGGGGAGGGCATCCGCGTCGACGCCGGACTCGACGCCGGGCAGACCATCGTCTCGGACTACGACCCGATGATCGCCAAGCTCATCGTCCGCGCCGACGACCGCGCTCAGGCCATCGCCCGCCTCGATTCCGCGCTCGCCGCCGCGGCGGTGCCGGGGATCGTGACGAACATCGACTTCCTGCGCACGCTGCTCGCCCTGCCCGAGGTGGTCGCCGGTAACCTCGACACCTCACTCATCGACAACCTCAGCGAGGAGCAGCTGGCGCACACCGCCGGTGAGACCCACGCGCAGCTGGCGGCAGCCGCCGTCACCGTCACCGGGGGAGCGGCCGGAACGAGTCTCACCGGGCCGATCACGGCAACTGAGCTCTCAGCGAACCGGCCGGCCGCCTCAGCGTGGGCAGGTCCGAGTGCCTGGCGGACCTCACGGCCGGACTTCCGTCCCACGCTCGCCCTGGCGACCGGGGGCAAGACGCTTGAAGTCGACGCCCGCGCAGCGGCCGTCGAGGTCGACGCCGACGGTGTCTGGCACGTCGAACTCGACGGCATCCAGCACACCGGACGGATCTTCTCCGATGCCCGCGACCGCACCATCTGGGTGAGCAGCGCCGAAGGGATCCACGTCTTCAGCCGACCGCTGGCAGACTCGTCGCTGACTCCGGGACTCGAAGGCGCAGAGGTGCTCGCCCCGATGCCCGGCTCCGTCGTCGATATCAAGGTCGAGACCGGGGACGCAGTGGAACAGGGAGATCCGATCGTCGTCATCGAGGCGATGAAGATGGAGCACGTGCTCACGGCACCCGCCGCAGGCATCGTCTCCGTCACCGCCGTCGAAGGCGCCCAGGTCGGACTCGACGAAGTGCTGGCCACCGTCGTCGACGAGGACACCGCAGAAGAGGCAGGCATCGGCGAAACCGCCGCCGAATGATCACCAGTCAGCTCAACCACAACCACGCCACAAGCGGGGAGGAAACAATGGAAACCTTTGTTCCGGGCATGCTGCCCGAAGAATACGAAGACCTGCGGGCCGGCGTCGCGAAGTTCGCCGACGAAGAGGTCGCACCCGTCTCGGCCGAACTCGACGCCAAGCACGAGTTCCCCTACGACCTCGTCGCGAAGATGGGGCAGATGGGCCTGTTCGGTCTGCCCTTCGACGAAGAGTACGGCGGAATGGGCGGGGACTACTTCGCCCTGTGCCTGGCCATCGAGGAACTCGGCCGGGTCAACCAGTCCCTGGCCATCACCCTCGAAGCCGGTGTCTCGCTCGGCGCGATGCCGATCTACCGCTTCGGCACCGAGGAGCAGAAGAAGGAATGGCTGCCCAAGCTCACCGACGCCTCGGGCCTGGCCGCCTTCGGTCTGACCGAACCCGAAGCCGGATCCGATGCCGGCGGCACCCGGACCAAGGCCACGTTGGAGGGCGGCACCTGGACCATCAATGGCAGCAAGTGCTTCATCACGAACTCCGGCACCGACATCACCCGCCTCGTCACCGCCACCGCCGTGACCGGGACCCGGACGTCGAAGTCGGGACGCGAAGTCCCGGAGATCTCGACGATCATGATCCCCACCGGCACACCGGGCTTCACCGCCGAACCGGCCTATGACAAGGTCGGCTGGAACTCCTCGGACACGCACCCGCTGACCTTCGACAATGTGCAGGTGCCCGAAGAGAACCTGCTCGGCGAACGCGGACGCGGCTACGCGAACTTCCTGCGCATCCTCGACGAAGGCCGCATCGCCGTGGGCGCACTGTCCGTCGGCGCCGCACAGGGATGCGTCGACGAATCCGTGAAGTATGCGAAGGAACGCCAGGCCTTCGGCAAGCCGATCGCCGACTTCCAGGGCATCTCCTTCAAGATCGCCCGCATGGAGGCCCGCGTCGTCGCCGCCCGTTCGGCCTACTACCTCGCGGCCTCCCGGATGCTCGCCGGCCTGCCGTTCAAGAAGGAAGCGGCCATCGCGAAGATGATCGCCGGCGAGGCGGCCATGGACAACGCCCGCGACGCCACACAGATCCACGGCGGCTACGGCTTCATGAACGAATACCTCGTGGCCCGGCACTACCGCGACTCGAAGATCCTCGAGGTCGGCGAAGGCACCACCGAGGTCCAGCTCATGCTCATCGCCCGCGAACTCGGACTCTGAGCATCGGGTTCGCGAGTTGAGACTCAGTGTCGCACGCTGAGTCGGTTCGGGTTCGGACCCGAATCCCGCCCGCCGAGGCGGCCCTGCACTTCCGCACGGAAGCGCAGGGACGCCTCGGCGGGGTCGTTCATGGGGCGGTCGAACCGGGGCGGAGGGAACGGCCGCGATCGCCACGACGGGGCGTCCGGGCAGGTGAGCCGATAAGGTGGGACGACAGACTCAGCGGATGCCGCTGAGGCAATCGGACCGAACGGAAGCGGGGGATATGCTGCCGGATCTCAATTTCGGCCTGGGCACGTTGCCCACCGTGCTGTCCGTGAGCTGGATCGTGCTCGAATACATCGCAAAGATCATTGCGATCGGCGTGGTGCCCGAGAACCGTCGGCCCTCCTCGTCATCGGCGTGGCTGCTGCTCATTCTGTTCGTGCCGATCGTCGGCATTCCGCTCTTCCTCATGCTCGGCAGCCCGTACATCAATCAGCGTCGAGCACGCATTCAGGCCGAGGCGAACGAACTCATGCACGAGGGAGCCGATGACCTACCCGACGTGCCGCCGTCGCTCGTCGCCCCCAGGGAATTCGTCTCGGTGGCTCAGCTCGGGCGGGCGCTCACGGCGCTGCCGATGGTCACCGGCGACAGCCACGGGGTGATCTCGGACTACGAAGCCTCAATCGCGCGCATGGCCGAGCTCGTCGGCGGCGCGCGAGAGTACGTCCACGTCGAGATCTACATCATGGCCTGGGACCAGACGACCGATGTCTTCTTCGCGGCCCTCGAGCGGGCGAGTGCGCGCGGAGTCCAGGTCAAGGTGCTCTTCGACCACCTCGGGTCACGGAAGTACCCGGGATTCCACCGTCTGGGCAAGCGCCTGTCCGCGGTCGGCATCGACTGGCATCTCATGCTTCCGTTCATTCCGTGGCGGGGCAAGGCCCGGCGCATCGACCTGCGCAATCACCGCAAGCTCATCGTCGTCGACGGCAAGCGCGCGATGATGGGCTCGCAGAACATGATCGACTCGACCTACCTGCAGAAGAAGAACGAGCGCATCGGCCGCCACTGGCACGACATCATGGTCGAGCTCTCCGGCCCCATCGTCGCCGGTCTCGAAGCCGTCTTCGCCACCGACTGGTACACCGAATGCGGGGAATCGCTGGGCATCAGACCCTATGAAGGGGACGAGGTCGAACCGACGGTGGGCGGGGCGACGAGCGCTATGCAGCTCATCCCATCGGGTCCCGGCTTCACCACCGAACCGAACCTCAAGGTGTTCACCTCGATGATGTACCTCGCGCAGGAGCGCCTGGCCATCGTCAGCCCCTACTTCGTTCCGGATGAGTCGCTGCTGGCCGCGGTCGGCACCGCTGCCAGACGCGGTGTCGCTGTCGAACTCTACGTCAGCGAACAGGCCGACCAGTACATGGTCGACAGGGCACAATCGTCCTACTATCGGTCGCTGCTCGAGGCCGGAGTGCGGATCTTCCTGTTCCCGAAACCCGCTGTGCTGCACACGAAGTGCTTCATCGTCGACGACATCTACGCGGTGATGGGCTCGTCGAACATGGACATGCGCTCCTTCGGCCTCAACTACGAGATCAGCCTGCTGGCCACCGGCGGCGACCTGGTCGACGACATCATCGACGTCGTCGCGGACTACAAGGACACCAGCCGGGAGCTGACCTTGGAGGAATGGGAGAAGCGGCCGTGGAGTCGCCGGTACATGGAATCCGCCATGAGGCTGACCTCCGCGCTGCAGTGACGGGGCGGTGGCGAGTGCCTCCAGTGGGGCGATTTCCGGCTCGGTGGTCGAGCGGGTGAGTGGGCGGCACTTCGCGGGGCGAACTTGTGGTCGCAATCGGATGCTTTGGCCAAAACGTAGGTCGCTATCGGATAATTTCCGCGCTCAGAAGTATCCGATAGCGCCCTACATTTTGGGCGCAGCGCGTTGCCGTCAGGCGGAGCCTGTGGGGTCGGGGCCGAGTTCCCCGCGGGCCTCCAGCGGCACATCGAGCAGGTTGTGGACTCCGTCAACGATCTCGTTCGGGCGGAACGGGAAGCGGCGGACATCCTCG
Source organism: Brevibacterium spongiae (assembly GCF_026168515.1). Classification (NCBI taxonomy): domain Bacteria; kingdom Bacillati; phylum Actinomycetota; class Actinomycetes; order Micrococcales; family Brevibacteriaceae; genus Brevibacterium; species Brevibacterium spongiae. Next base: position 1,178,153 of record NZ_CP093443.1, read on the forward strand.
GCGCTGGAGATTCCGGAGAGCACGAGCACTGTGTGCATGCCTGCTTCCATTCCCGCGATGATGTCGGTGTCCATGCGGTCGCCGATCATCGCGGTGCTCATCGAGTGTGCGCCGATCTTGTTCAGGGCCGAGCGGAACATCATCGGGTTCGGTTTGCCGACGACGTAGGGTTCGCGGTTCGTCGCCTTCGTGATGAGCGCGGCGATCGCTCCGGTGGCCGGCAGGACTCCCTCGGGGCTGGGGCCGGTGGCGTCAGGGTTCGTGACGATGAAGCGGGAGCCGGCGTCGATGAGGCGGATCGCCTTCGTGATCGCCTCGAAGGAGTACGAATGGGTCTCGCCGACGACGACGAAGTCCGGGTCCTTCTCCGTCATGACGAATCCGGTTTCGTGGATGGCGGTGGTCAGCCCCGCTTCGCCGACGACGTAGGCGGTGCCGTGCTCGACCTGATTGGCGAGGAAGTCGGCCGTGGCCATCGCCGAGGTCCAGATGTTCTCCTCGGGGACATCGAGGCCGTTCGAGCGCAGTCGCGCCGAGAGATCGCGGGCGGTGTAGATCGAATTGTTCGTGAGCACGAGGTAGGGGATATCGGCCTGCCGCCATTGCGCGAGCAGCTCGGCCGCACCGGGCAGGGGATTGTTCTCCTTGACCAGGACACCGTCCATATCGGTCAACCAGCATTCGATCGAATCGCGATCCATGTCTCTCCTCGAACTCGGGGTGGGCCGAAGCGGCTGCTTCCAGCCTAGTCGGGTTCGGCAGCGAATGCGGTGAGATCTTCGACGCTGGGATGCTGGCTGCGGATGCGGGCAGACCCTTGACAGTGCAAGAGTGAAGGGTATTGTAGTAAACACTTAATTAAGGAGATGCTTAAATGAGTATGGATCTCGTCTTCGCGGCGCTCGCCGACCCGACCAGGCGTGCGATCATCGATCGACTCCGCGAAGGCGAAATGAGTTCGGGTGATCTGGCTGAGCCCCTCCCGGTCAGCCGGTCTGCAGTCTCCCAGCACCTCAAAGTGTTGGAGACCGCGGGACTCATCACCCGATCGAAATCCGCACAGAAGCGCATCGTCGCGCTCAACGCCGACGCCCTCACCGAGGCGGCCGACTGGCTGCAATCGGCCCACGACGAATGGCAGCGACGCTTCGACAACCTTGACCGCATCCTCGCCGAGGAGGTGCCCACCGATCCGCCACAGCCTTGACCCTTGCGCCGCGGGCCTGACGCCCGCAGACGCCCACCATCGATGACCGCAATCGCCGCGTCATCATGAATGACTCAACGACATGAACGACTCAACGAGGAGAACCGCCATGAACACCGACAACACCTCCACAGGCACCGATCTGACTGACCAGGACGCGACAGGCCAGCCCGGATTCACCATCGTCCGCGAGTTCGCAGCACCCCGTTCCCGGGTGTGGGAGGCCTGGACGAATCCCGACACCATGGCCCGCTGGTTCCACCCGGAAACGCTGGTCACTCCGCGCGAATCAGTGACCGTGGACCTGCGCGTCGGCGGCGAATACACCTACACCATGCGCATTCCCGATACCGGCCAAGAATTCCCGACTGCCGGCCGCTACCTGCACATCGACGAACCTGTCCGCCTCGACTTCACCTGGGGGAGTCCCGGTCAGGTCGACGATGCCCCGACAGTGAGCATCGAACTCGACGAGGTCGGCACGGCCTCCACTCGCATGACCTTCACCCTCACCGGTCTGCCGAACGACTCCGGCGAAGATGCGAGTGCCTATGACGGCTGGTCCTCGGCGTTCAATGAACTCGACACCGAAATCAGCTCAGACCCACGGGATTGACGCCCGGGGCCGACTACCGGCTGTCCAGTGAAGGACGATAAACTCAAATCACGACTAGTGAGGAGCGTTACATGAGCGAGAAGGTCATTGCACAACGAGGTCTGTGGCTGGACGAGATGGAAGTCGGCGCGACGTACAAACATGCGCCCGGCCGCACCATCACCGAGGCAGACAACACCTGGTTCACGGCCGTGACCATGAACACCCAGGCCCTTCATCTCGACGCGGCCTGGTCGGCAACGGAGCCCTTCGGCGAACGGCTCGTCAACTCGATGTTCACCCTCGCCACCCTCATCGGCCTGTCCGTGTCCCAGCTGACGCAAGGCACGACCGTAGGAAATCTCGGCTTCTCCGAGGTCAGCTTCCCCGCCCCGATGTTCCACGGCGACACCCTCTACGCAGAAACGACGATCGTCGACAAACGCAACTCGAAGTCGCGTCCCGGCCAGGGCATCGTCACTTTCGAACACCGCGGCTACAACCAGGACGGCAAGCTCGTGGCCAAGGCCGTGCGGCAGGCGATGATGTTCGACTCCAGCCACGACACCGCAACCACGACGTCCGCGGCCGAGACCGCCGACCAGACCGAATCCGGAAAGTGAGCACGTCCATGGCACTGGAATTCAAACCCGCCTGGCTCTTCGTCCCCGGCGATCGCCCCGACCGCTACACGAAGGCCGCCGAACGCTCCGACATCGTCATCCTCGACCTCGAGGATGCCGTCAACGACGCGGACAAAGCCGCCGCCCGCGAGGCGATCATCGACTATCCGCTCGACCCCACACGCACGGTCGTGCGCGTCAATGCCAGGGATTCGGACCACCTCGGCGAGGATCTGGCAATGCTCACGCAGACCGAGTACACGGCCGTGATGCTGCCGAAGTCGCAGCACGCCAACGACCTCACGATCCTCTCCGGCTACCAGGTCATCGCGCTCATCGAAACGGCACTCGGCGCCGTCAACGCGGCCGAGATCGCCGCCGCCCCCAACGCCTATGCCCTCATGTGGGGCTCCGAGGACCTCATCGCCGACCTCGGCGGGGGTTCATCGCGCAAGGCCGACGGCGACTACCGCGACATCGCCAAGCACGTGCGCAGCCAGACACTGCTCGCTGCCCGCGCGTACGGCAAGTACGCCCTCGACTCCATTTGGGCCGATATCCCGAACCTCGAAGGACTCGCCCTCGAGGCCGAGGATGCCGTGCAGTCCGGCTTCTCCGGCAAGGTCTCGATCCACCCCAACCACGTGCCCGTCGTCCGCGACGCCTTCCGCCCCAGTGACGAACAGCTGACCTGGGCTCGCGCCGTCCTCGACCTCGCGAAGACCGAGAAGGGTGCCTTCGCCTACGAAGGCAAGATGATCGACGCCCCACTGCTCAAGCACGCCGAACTCATCGTCGCCCGCGACGTCTGAGGATCGACCGACCGTGAACAGCACCGATGCGATGATCGCCGCCCAGATCCGTGCCGTCCTCACCGCCGCCGAGGCGGGGGATGGACTCGCTCCCATCGTCGAGGCCGGCGACCCGGTCCTCCGGTCCGAGACCCGGCCCTTCGACGGGCAGGTCGACGATGCGGAGCTCAAGAGGTTCGCCGAGGTGATGCGAGCGACCATGCTCGCCGCTCCCGGCGTCGGCCTCGCCGCCCCACAGGTGGGGGTGAGCCTGTCGATGTTCGTCGCCGAGGACCCCGGCGCCAGAGACCCCGAGGTCGCCGAGGTGCGGCAGCGGGAACCGATGCCGCTGCGGGTGGTCCTCAACGCCGAATACGAGCGCGCGACCTCAGAGGACGTCGCCTTCTATGAGGGATGCCTGTCGATCCCCGGCTACCAGGCCGTCGTCGCCCGCCCGCGGGAGATCGAACTGCGCGGCACCGCCCTCAACGGGGATCCCATCGCCGAGGTGGTCTCCGGCTGGTCCGCCCGCATCGTCGCCCATGAGACCGATCACCTCGCAGGCATCCTCTTCCTCGACAGGGCCGAAATGCGCTCGCTGGCGACGAACGCCTCGGTGTCGAAATTCTGGCACCAGCCCTCGACGCAGAAGGCCGCAGCCGAACTCGGCTTCGCTCTGCCCAGCGGCATGGTGATGTGAAAGCATGCGCTTTCCCGATATCCCACCACGTCATCGCCGACTCGTCCGTACCGTCACCGCTGTCGGCACTGCTGCATTGGCGCTTGTGCGCCGGCGTGACGTCGCTGCCGAACACGAAACCGCACTCCGATTCGCCACATCACTGGCAAATGCCGGACTGACATGGTTTGCGGGGACCCGAGCCTTCGCCGACTCTGATTTCGGTGAGCTCGACCTCGGTGGTGGCCGACGCGACGCGGGAGCGCCGGCGCGCTATCAGACCTGGGAGCCCACGTCCGAGGACGAACTGTCGCCATTCGAAGCAGAGGACGCGAGGGCCAAGGCATTCCGCAATGCGTGTGTGGCGGCTGCGTCCGGCCTGGTCAGCTGGGCGGCGTGGACTCCTGCCGAGAACATCGCCGAGGCCATCGACGCGAAGCTGCCCGCCGGTCTCGGACGCTGGTTGGGTGCTGGGGCAAGCGGCGGCTTCGTCGCTGTGGCACCGATCCTCATCGACAGGCTCCAGGACCTCGACGCCACGGGTCTCCAGGACCTCGACTACGCGCCGGTCGAGATTGAACTGCCCTCCCACATCCGGGAGTCAGTGAACCTGCTGCTGTCACAGCCGCATCCCGTCACGCAGGACACCGCCGAGGCCGTGGCCGAGCAGCTTGAGACCGCCCGCTTCTTCGTCTGGGTCGACTACCCGAGAGCAGAGTATCCGGGAAACGAGCGGATTGTGCTGGATGCCGACCAGCTGGCCGAGGTCCTCCGGGACGAGGACATCGAGCGCATCGACGTCTACCCCGCGGCTTCATCCCCGCGGGTGGTCCCGGGAACGCAGACCTATCCGGTCGTCGGCATCAGAGACAGTGCAGACCAGGATCCGGGGGTGAGTGCTGCGACGGAACTGAGCCTGAGCATCGTCAACGGCTATGTTGACGCCATCTGGTTCAGCGCACCCGACTCCGAGGTCAGCGTCTCCGACGATCTGCCTGACGCCTCGGTGCCGGGAACTCTCCACCCCGAGGGACTCGTGCAGGAGTCCGAGGACGCGGGATACTCGAGCAGCTTCGAGGTCTTCGACGAGGACGACTACACGACTGTGCTGGCGACGTGGCCCGGGCCCGATCAGCTGAGCTTTCGCGCCGAGGGCAGCTGATCGAACCGCCTCGTTGCGGGAATAACCTGCGCCTGTCATCGTTATACCGGTTATGAGCGATCTTCGTACCCTGACCCTCGGCGCCGGCTGCTTCTGGTGCCTCGACGCCGTTTACCAGCGGACCACCGGTGTCACCGAAGTGCTCTCCGGCTACACGGGCGGGCACACTGACAATCCCGGATACCGTGAGGTGTGCTCGGGCACGACCGGCCATGCCGAAGCGCTGCAGGTGACCTTCGACGCCGACATCGTTCCCGAAGAGGTCATCCTCGGACTCTTCTTCACCGGTCACGACCCCACAAGCCTCAACCGCCAGGGCTACGACGTCGGCACCCAATACCGCTCGGCCATGTTCTACCGCGACGAGACCGAGAAGCAGCATTTCGCGCAGGCCATCGAATCCGCGCAAGCCCTCTTCGACTCACCGATCGTGACCACGCTTGAACCGCTGGGCACGTTCTACCCCGCCGAGGAGGTCCACCAGGACTTCTACACCGCGAACTCCGATAACGGCTACTGCCGTGTCATCATCGACCCGAAGCTCCACCGTGCCCGTACCGCATTCGCTGAATGGGTGAGCTGATGGGCGGCGACAAGAAGTACAAGTCCAAGAAGTGCCGAAAATCCTCCGGTAAGGATGCGAAACGTTCCCGCGGCGACGACGCCTGCGAAGTGACGAAGGACCGTGTGCGCGCCCATTTCCTCGACGGCAACACCGGTCCATGGGCGAAGAATCTGGCCGCCGAGGACGTGAAGAACACCCGAGCGGCCGCGCAAGCGACGACGCAATCCGTCGAGGACTCGTCGGCACAACGCGCCGAGGCGGCCGCCTCCGCTGCGCATGAGCGCGCTGCTTCCGGTACGCCCACCCGCCGTGGACCGGACTACTCGGTGCCGTCATCGATCGACCTCGTCGCCGACCCCGTCCTGCACGCCCTGTCGACTCGCCGATCCATCTCCAAGGTCGACCCGGAGACCCCGAACGACTCCGACCTGCTCGAACTCATCCGTTCGGTTTCCTCGGTCGCCGACCACAAAGGACTGCGCCCCTGGCGGTTCCTCATCATCCGCGGTGACGATCGGCACCGCCTCGGCGAGGCCCTCGATGAAGCAGCCGGGGTGAGCCGCAAGCCCGGCGAGGTCAATGAGAAGCCGCTGCGTGCCGAACTCCTCCTCGCTCTCGTCGCCTCAGCGCAGAAGCATGACAAGGTTCCCGAATGGGAGCAGCACGCCACCGCCGCCGGGGCCGGGCACCTGCTCGAACTCGCTCTGTGGCAAGCCGGGTGGGGCGTGATGTGGCGCTCGGGCACCCTGACCAACAGCGAACCGGTCCGCAGGCTCCACCGACTCAAGGAGAACGAACTGCTCATGGGCTGGTTCTACATCGGCGCCGTTCCCGAACGGTACCGTCAGCGCCTGACCACGAGCACTCGTCCGCTGCCCGCCCCCGAACAGTTCCTCGATACCCTGTGAGCACACCCGACACCGAGACACCGGAAACGCGCCGCCTGCCCAAGGAGATCTACGTCCTCGTAGCAGCGGCCTTCATCGTCGCCCTCGGCTACGGCATCATCGCCCCGGTGCTGCCCCAGTTCGCGGCGAGCTTCGACTTCGGCGTCACCGCCGCCACCATCGTCGTCTCCTCGTTCGCGTTCTTCCGATTCGTCTTCTCCCCGTCATCGGGCCGCCTCGTCGATGCCTTCGGTGAACGCCGCATCTACATCACCGGCCTCCTCATCGTCGCCGCCTCCACCGCGGCCGTGGCCTTCGCCCAGAACTACTGGCAGCTGCTGGTCTTCCGCGGGCTCGGCGGCATCGGATCGACGATGTTCAGCGTCTCCGCGATGGCGCTCATCGTCCGCCTCGCACCGATCGATGCCAGGGCGAAGGCCTCCTCGACCTATGCGACCGCGTTCCTCGTCGGCAATATCGCTGGCCCCGTCCTCGGTGGAGCCATGGCCGGCTGGGGGATGCGCGTGCCCTTCATCATCTACGCCGTCGGGCTGCTCATCGCCGCGATCGTCGTGCGCCTCTTCCTCGGGTCGACGGCTGCCTTCGGGTCCTCGACGAAATCAGGACGTGCCCGCCTGGAGGCGGAGAAGAACGAGAAGCAGCAGGAGGTCATGACCTTCCGTCAGGCCTGGAGTGACTCGGCCTACCGTTCGGCCCTGATCTCCGCTTTCGTCCAAGGGTGGTCGGCGATGGGCATCCGCGTGGCCATCTACCCGCTGTTCGCCATTCAGGCGCTCAAGGCCGACACCGCAGTGGCCGGACTGGCCCTGACGATGTTCGCCATCGGCAACGCCTCGGCCGTGACCGTCGTAGGACGCTTCGCCGATACGATCGGCCGCAAACCCTTCATCCAATGGGGACTCTTCGTCCTCGGCGTGACCACTGCGGCGCTGGCGTTCACCGATTCGATCTGGGTGTTCTTCGTCTTCTCCGTCATCGCCGGAGTCGGCTCCGGGCTGGCCAACCCCGCCCAGCAGGCGACGGTGGCCGATGTCATCGGCCGCGAACGCAAGGGCGGCCGGGTGCTCGCGCGCTACCAGATGGCCCTCGACGGCGGTGCGATCGTCGGACCGATCATCGCCGGTGCGATCGTCGACCGCTTCGACTACTCGTGGGCGTTCCTGCTCACCGGGCTCCTCGGCGTCATCGCCGCGGGACTGTGGTTCTTCGGCCGTGAGACCCGCCCCCGCCAGGCGCGCGAAAGGGCCAAGGAATCCTGAGGAGTCAGGTTTTCCTCATGTGCCTCTGAGCGGACACTCACTAGGATGGGCGTGGCGGCGTTCTGCGTCGTCGTCCTGCCAACGACCAGAAAGTCCCCTCCGTGAGTTTCCTGACCCGGCTGAGCTTGAAGAACCGGGCGCTCATCGCGCTCATCTCCGTCGTCGCCATCATCTTCGGCGTCATCGGAGCCGGTGCTCTCAAGCAAGAGCTCTTCCCGTCCCTCGACAATCCGCAGGCCACGATCACCGCCACCTATGACGGCGCCACCCCCGAAGCCGTCGAATCCGAAGTCACCGACCCCCTGGAAGGGGCGCTGACCGCCCTGCCCGAGGTCGAAGACATGACCTCGACATCGTCTGCCGGCAGTGCGCAGATCACTGTGAGCACGAAGTACGGCGACGACTCCGATGATGTCGTCAGAGCCCTGCAGCGAGCCGTGTCCCAAGTGCAGCCGAGCCTGCCCGAAGGGGTCGAACCGAACGTCATGATGATGGGCACCGATGACATTCCGGTGCTCGCGCTGTCTGTGACCTCGGATGCGGATGAGGACAAACTCGCCGCGAACCTCGAAGACATCGTCGAACCGGAGCTGAAGAAGATCGACGGGGTCTCCCAGGTCCAGATCGCCGGTGCGAAGACCAAACAGGTTGAGATCAGCATCCGTCGTGACGACCTCGAGGACGAAGGAGCAAACCTCGACGAGGTGGCCGGAATCCTCCAGTCCAACGGTGTGCCCGCCTCGGCGGGTGAGCTCAAGGGCGACGACGGCACGGCACCTGTCGAGGTCGGTACCCGGATCCGGTCGATCGACGCGATCAAGGATCTCGTCATCTCCGGGAAAGATGGTCCGATCAAGATTTCGGACGTCGCCGACGTCAAGCTCGTCGACGAACCTGTCGAATCGATCTCCCGCACGAACGGCCAGCCGTCGCTGTCCGTGTCCGTGATGAAGGAATCCGATGCGAACACCGTCGATGTCTCTCATGCGGTGGCCGATAAGCTGCCCGAGCTCGAGAAGATGGTGGGGGACAACACCGAGTTCGTCTCCGCCTTCGATCAGGCGCCCTTCATCGAACAGTCGATCCACGATCTGCTCAACGAGGGTGGGCTCGGCCTCATCTTCGCCGTCCTCGTCATCCTCGTCTTCCTGCTGTCGGTCCGCGCGACGATCATCACCGCGATCTCGATTCCGCTATCGCTGCTCATCGCGATCGTCGGCCTGTGGATGGGCGGGGAGACGCTGAATATGCTCACCCTCGGCGCGCTGACGATCTCCGTCGGCCGTGTCGTCGACGACTCCATCGTCGTCATCGAATCGATCCGACGACGGCATGCCTCCGGCGGTGACAAGTTCTCGAACATTCTTGCCGCGGTCTCCGAGGTGGCGGGCGCGATCACGGCATCGACGCTGACCACGGTGGCGGTGTTCCTGCCGCTGGCGTTCGTGTCCGGACAGACCGGTGAGATGTTCCGTCCCTTCGCGCTGACCGCGACGATCGCCCTGCTGTCATCGCTGTTCGTGGCGCTGACGATCGTGCCGGTGCTCGCGTACTGGTTCCTGCGCCAACGTGAGTCGAAGGTCAAGCTGACCCGGGCGGAGAAGGCGGAGATCCGCCGGAATCGCAAGTCGATGCTCTCGCAGTGGCGGACCGAGAAGAAGGCCACGAAGAAGGCCGACAAGAAACGCGATATCGTCGCCGCCGGTGCCGAAGCCGAGGACAAAGGTCCACGCGACGACACTGCCGCACCAGCTGCCGGTACCACTGCCGGTGCCGGTGCCGGCGTTGCCGGGGGCGGACCGCGCTACGGCGAATCCGAGGACGGCACCCAAGAGGTCGACGAGCTCGCCGGAATGCATTCGCCGGTGACACGTCTGCAGAAGACGTATATGCCGGCCATCGCGTTCTCGACGAAGCACCCGATCGTGATGATCCTCATCGCCGTGCTCGTGCTGGCTGGCACCGGGGCGATGATCCCGCAGCTGAAGACCGAACTGTTCGGCGACACCGGTCAGGACTCCCTGCAGGTGTCGCAGACCTTCGCCCCGGGCACCGACCTCGACGAGGCATCGAAGCAGGCGGAGAAGGTCGAGGACATCCTCGCCGACGACTCCGATGTCGACAACTACCAGCTGTCGCTGGGCGGATCGACGTTCGGATTCACCGACGACTCGTCTCTGACGGGCACCTATATCGTCAACACGAAGTCCGGTGTCTCGGCGCAGTCGATCTCGACCGATCTGCAGAAGAAGTTCGACGACCTCAAGGACGTCGGCGACGTCGAGGTGGCCAGTCAGACCTCGGCGCCCGGAGCGCAGACGATCGACGTCACGCTCACGGCCTCGGACCCGGAGGTCCTCGAGGACGCCACGAAGACGGTCACGGACAAACTCGACGGCGTCTCCGGCGCCCAGTCGGTGACCAGCGACATCGAGTCGGTTCAGCCCGTCATCGAGGTCAAGGTCGATCATAAGAAGGCAGCAGAGGAGAACCTCACCGAGGCGGCCATCGGACAGTATGTCCAGCGCGCCATGCACGGCCAGCAGATCGGGGAGGTCGTCATCGACGATGTCTCCCATTCGGTGCTGCTCTTCGACCGCAACGCCGATACCGTGGAGAAGCTGCGCGATCTGAAGATCCCCGGCAAGCCGAAGGAGGCGACTCCCGCGCCCGGCGCTGCCGGCGGAGCAGGTGGAGCCGGCGGTGCTGGCGGTGCAGGTGATGCCGGCGGTGCTGGCGGAGCAGGTGGAGCCGGCGCTGGCGCTGCCGGTGATGCTGGCGGCGCTGGTGGTGCAGGTGGCGCTGGCGGAGCCGGCCCAGCTGGCGGTGCCGGAGCGGCCGGTGCCGGTGACCCCAACGCGGGTGCTCCCGCGGTGACCGGGGAACCGCGGTTCATCACGCTCGACGATGTGGCTGAGGTCAAGGAGATCAAGACCGCCCCGACGATCCGCCACACGGACTCGCAGCGCTCGACCACAGTGTCAGTGACCCCGGAAGGCGACGACCTCGGTGCTGTGTCGACCGAAGTGCAGTCCGCGCTCGACGAGGTGGACGTGCCCGATTCGGTCAGCGTCGACACCGGTGGTGCCACGCAGGAGCAGAATGATGCGTTCGCTCAGTTGGGACTGGCGATGCTCGCCGCGATCCTCATTGTGTTCGTCATCATGGTCGCCACGTTCAAGTCGCTGCTGCAGCCGCTGATCCTGCTGGTCTCGATCCCGTTCGCCGCGACAGGTTCGGTGGCACTCTCGCTCATCACCGACACCCCGCTGGGGCTGACGTCGATGATCGGACTGCTCATGCTCATCGGCATCGTGGTCACGAACGCGATCGTGCTCATCGACCTCATCAACCACTTCCGCCTGCGCGGGGTGGAACTGCGCACGGCTGTCGTGCATGGCGCCCGGCTGCGTTTCCGCCCGATCCTCATGACCGCGGCAGCGACGATCTTCGCCCTGCTGCCGATGGCGCTGGGACTCACCGGCGGGGGAGTGTTCATCTCGAAGCCCCTGGCGATCGTCGTAATCGGCGGTCTGGTCAGTTCGACGCTGCTCACGCTCATCCTCGTGCCCGTGCTCTACCTGCTCCTCGAAGGAGTGAAGGAACGGCGTGCGGAGAAGCGGTACGTGAAGAACATGGCCCGTGGCGAAGTCCTCGACACCGCCGAGGCGCGTGCGGAGGACCGCTCGTTCGCAACCGCGACAGCCTCGAGGGCAGGAGCTTCGACCGCCCCGTCCGAGTCAGCTGTGGCTGGCTCCGGTGAGACCGGCTCACGTGAGTCTTCCCCAGGTTCGGAAGGTCCAAGTCAGACTGACCCAGGTCAATCCGATTCAGGTCAGTTCGGCTCAGGGCAGACCGATCCAGGCCAGGCAGACCCCGGCCAGGCAGGCCCGGGTCAGGCAGATCCAGGCCAGGCTGACCCGGGTCAGTCCAGTTCCGGTGACTACGGCGTCGGCGACACCGACAAGGGCGACCCGGCCGCGGGCGAGACCGGTGCAGGGGGAGCCGACTCCTCGGGAACCGACTTCACCCTGCGCAGCCAGCACCCGCGCCACGACGATGGGGGCAGCGAACCCAAGCACTGAGCCGACCCCGGCTAGAGTTGGGTGCATGACGACCGAGCTCGAACCACAGGAGAGAAAGCGCCTGTGGTTCGAGCTCGGTCTCATTGCGGCCCTGTCCCTGGGCCAATCGGCCGTCTACGCGATCGTGCGGCTGACCGATATCGCCACCCGGGGACCCATCAGCGATGCCCAGGCCAAACTCAACACCTCACAGTCGCCCCGACCCGGATTCGACCTCATCTACCAGCTGCTCGATATCAGCTTCACTCTCGTCCCCGTCGTCCTCGCCCTCTACCTCCTCACTCGCGACAACGGGCACACGAAACTGAGCAGCCGCCTCGGCGTCGATGGACACCGACTCCGCGACCTCGGGCACGGCAGCCTCATCTTCCTCATCATCGGCATCGGCACCCTCGGGGTGTATGCGGGCGGCAGGGCGCTGGGGATCACTGCCGAACTCCAGCCGGCCAACCTCGGCGATCATTGGTGGACGATCCCGGTGCTCATCCTCGCCGCGGCGAAGAACGGCATCCTCGAGGAGGTCCTCATCTTCGGGTTCGGTGCGGTCCGCCTGCGGCAGTTGGGATACGGGCCCTGGACGATCATCATCTCGCTGGCAGTCTTCCGCGCCAGCTATCACCTCTATCAGGGCATCGGCCCGTTCATCGGCAACGTCGCGATGGGTCTCATCTTCGGCTGGTACTTCCTCCGCAAGGGTCGTCTGATGCCGTTGGTGTGGGCACATCTCATCATCGACGCGGTCGGATTCCTGGCCCCGGGCGTGCTCAGCCTCGTCGACTTCGGCTGAGACCGGGACATGCACTCGTTCCTGCGGGTTCATTCTCAGTTCACCGACGGGTAGTCGCAGGGCCTCCTGCCGGTGGGAGTCTCGATCGGGTGAGCCTCTCCGGTGCGCATCGTGCGCGGCGCGGACAGCGGAGAGGAGAAACGTCCCGATGCGAGGAGATTATCGATGCGAACCTTTCTGCCGATGGCCGACCATGTGCGTGGCAAGCGCAGCCCCGTCACTTGTGCACTCAAGTGCGACAACGCCTGTCTCAAAGCCACCTGCAACACATCGGCGAATGGGTACTTCCGCGATATCGTCAACGCGAAGATCAGCCGTCGTGCAGTCCTCGGCGCCTCGGCCGCCGGTGCCCTGGCAATCGCTGTGACCACCGCACCGAGCCCGACCGCGCGCACTGCAGCGGCTGCCACCGCCGGCAGCCTCGCCTTCACCGCCATCGATCCTGTCCATCATGAGGTCGACGAGTTCGTCGTCCCTGAAGGCTATTCTTGGCATCCGATCGTCCGCTGGGGCGACCCCCTGTTCCCTGACTCCCCGAAATTCGACCCCGAGAACCAGACACCCGAGGCGCAGCGTCGCCAGTTCGGCTACAACAACGACTTCCTCTCCATCCAGGTCGACGACAGCGATTCGAACCGGGCGGTGCTGTTCTCCAATCAGGAGTACACGAACGACGCCATCATGTACCCCGAGGACATGGACGGAGCCGACCAGCGCGCGATCAGCCGCGAGGCGCACGGACTGACTGTGGCCGAACTCGTCCGCAAAGACGAGAAGTCGACGTGGACGGTCGACGTCAACGGGAAGAAGAACCGGCGGTTCCTCATCGACACGGAATACGAATTCACCGGACCCGCTGCCGGCTCCGACCTGCTGCGGACGAAGGACTACCCGAACGGTGACAAGGTGCAGGGCACCCTCGGCAACTGCTCGGGTGGGCTCACCCCGTGGGGAACCCTGGTCTCCGGTGAGGAGAACTTCAACTCGTACTTCAAGACTCCGGGAACCTCGGCGGCGGACAAGCGCTACGGCCTGAGCAGCGAAGACTCGGCCAACGGCTGGGAAGCCGATGTCGACCGTTTCGACACGAACAACTCCGGCTACGCGAACGAAGCGAACCGATTCGGCTGGATCGTCGAGGTCGACCCCTGGGACCCGAACTCCACCCCGCACAAGCACACGAACATGGGCCGCTTCAAGCACGAAGGGGCGAACATCACGATCTCCGAATCGGGTCACGCCGTGGCCTATATGGGTGATGACGAGAAGTTCGACTACCTCTACAAGTTCGTCTCGAAGGGCACCTATGTCGAGGGCGATCGCGAACACAACAAGACCCTGCTGAGCGAAGGCGACCTCTATGTCGCGAAGTTCACCGGCAACTCGCCGAAGTCCGAGATCGACGGCAGCGGCGAAGTGCCCGCAGACGGAGAATTCGACGGCAGCGGACAGTGGCTGCCGCTGCTCAAGGACGGCAAGTCCCAGGTTTCGGGATTCTCTGCCGAAGAGGTCCTCGTCCACACACGTCTGGCCGCCGATAAGGTCGGACCGACGAAGATGGACCGCTGCGAAGACGTCGAGCCGAATCCGATCAACGGCCGCATCTACGTGGCGTGCACGAACAACTCCGATCGCGGCACCGATGGGAAGGCCGCCGCCGATGAGGCGAACCCGCGCACGGAGAACCGTGACGGGCACATCGTGGAGATCACCGAGCGCTCCGGCGACCACACGGGAACCCAGTTCGATTGGACGCTGCTGATCGTCTGCGGTGACCCGAAGCAGGGAGACGCCACCTATTTCTCCGGCTTCCCCGCTGACCAGGTCTCACCGATCTCGTGCCCGGACAACGTGGCCTTCGATTCGGCCGGAAATCTGTGGATCTCCACCGACGGCGCTCCCGACGGCATCGGGTACTGCGACGGCCTGTTCAAGGTCACGATCGAAGGGGACCAGCGCGGCCGCGTCGAACAGTTCCTCTCCGTCCCGCGAGAGGGCGAGGTCTGCGGACCGCTGGTGCACGATGAGTACGAGTCGGCGTTCGTCGCCGTCCAGCACCCCGGCGAAGACGGATCGTGGTCCGACCAGCATTCGCAGTTCCCCGACTACGTCGACGAGACCGACGTCGACAAGGGTGTGGCCGCGATACCACGACCCACGGTCGTGCAGGTGATCAAGGGCGACGGCGGCTCGGCACCGGATCCGACGGAACCGCCGAAGGACCAGGACGCCGATGCAGACGGCTCAGATGAGGGTTCGGAGAACTCGGACGCGAACGGCAACGCCGATGGCGCCGGATCGGATGAGAACGCCGATGCCAAGGGCGATAAGACCGGAACGGACGCCGACAGCTCCGGCTCGACCGCTGGGTCGCAGGATGGTGCGAAGGATGCTGCGGCAGCCGGGGCGGCTTCGGCCGCCGGAAGCGACGGCGGCTCCTCGAACGGCGGCTCGGGAGGTTCCGGCTCGGGTGGATCTGGTTCGAACGGCGGCTCCGGTTCCGGCGGCTCGGGTTCGGGCGGATCCGGTTCCGGCGGGTCCGGCTCGGACGGCGGTGACCTGCCGTGGACCGGTACGGACAGCACACTGCCGCTGCTCGGCGGCGGCGCCGGACTGCTCGCCGTGGGCGGAGCGATGGCCACAGCCGCTCATATGCGTCGGAAGAACGCCGCAGAAGGCGACGACGGTGGCGAGCCGGTCGACGATTCATCCGGCCAGTGACCGGAACCGCGTCCGACAGATGACCGACGGGCGCTGACTGCCGGCGGCAGCAAGCCGCTGAAAACAAGTTCAGGACGATCCGTGCTGAGATTCCAAGAAATCGGCACGGATCGTCCTGAACTCTGTCTGGCGGCTGTTCTGAATGGCTGTCAGTCGGAGCAGCGCAGAGACGACGGCATCTTCAGCCGGCTCGACTGCGAACCGACTGCGAACCGGGTGCGAACCGACTGCGAACCGGGTGCGAACCGACTGCGACCCGGGTGCGACCCTGACAGTGGCGTCACGCTGACACCCATAACGGCAGTGGCAGAGGTGCAGCTCTGACACTGCCGGGCTTACACCCCGAGGCCGGTCTCAGATGACGACGGGGCCGTTCTGCGTCTCGAAGCTCACCGACATGATGCCCGGTGTCCCATGGGGTGCGGACCAGTCGATGTTGATCTCCGGGATCGGCTTGGCATCCTGAGTTCCCAGCCAATCACGCAGACGATCACGGTCGCCGGCGATCTGCAGGGTGTCGATGGCGACTGCGGAATTGGTCTTGTAGGTCGACGGATGCTGCGAGGAGTCGGCTGACCACTTGATGAAGAACGGCAGCTGGGGATCGGCGATGAGCCCCTTGATGCCGATCTGCAGCCATCTGAGCTCCAAACCGGACTCCGGTGTGCGGTTGCCGTCGACGGCCTTGCGTTCGAGGCGGGATTCGACCGCGGCGAGATCATCGACCGAGACGCACCAGCCCATCCAGCCGCCGCCGAGCTCGGAACGAGCCCGCACCGCCTGACCGAATGGGGTCGAGAGAGCGGCCGGGTGCTCCAAGGCTTCTACGACTTCGAGGTAATGGCCGTTCGCGAGAGGGAAGATGAGGTTTCTGGTGCCGAATCGAGGATGCACACCGCCGTCATAGGGAACCACTCCGAGCTTCTCTGAGATCCGCTCGGCCGTCGCGCGATATCCATCTGGTTCACTGGCGAATGACACATGATCGAGTTTCATGACTCGACGATGGCATAACCTGGCTCACACTGCCCCTTAGGGTCACCTAAGAAATCGTGACGATCATCACGGTCCCGGAGGATCGCACTGCCGCTGATACGACTCGACCGCCCGGATGTCATCATCCGGGCGGTCGATCATCTGGTGCGCAGAGGGCAGGGACTCAGTGGCCCTCGGCCTTGAAACGCTCGATCGAAGCGTTGATCTCGGCCTCGGCGGCTTCACGGCCGGCCCAGCTCGAGCCCTTGACGTACTTGCCGGGCTCGAGGTCCTTGTACCGGGAGAAGAAGTGCTCGATCGAGTCGAGCATGAACTTGTCCACATCCGAGATGTCGGTGTAGGAGTCCCAGCGGGGATCTCCGGCGGGCACGGCGAGGACCTTGTCGTCGCCTCCGGCCTCGTCTTCCATCTGGAACATGCCGATGGGGCGGATGTCGATGAGCACACCGGGGAACAGCGGTTCGGGCAGCAGCACGAGCACGTCGAGCGGGTCACCGTCATTGCCGAGGGTGTCCTCGATGAAGCCGTAATCGGCGGGGTACTGCATCGAGGTGTAGAGGTAGCGGTCGAGCTTGACGCGACCGGTCTCATGATCGACTTCGTACTTGATGCGGGATCCGCGGGGGATCTCGATTGTGGCCAACAGTTCCATAGTGCTCCTTCACGTTAGGGGTGCATCACTAGAATAGATGGTACAAGTCCCCGTCATCGTCCACCGACGGCGGCCTGCACAGGTCGTCGAGGAATGAGAAGCGCGTTTGAACGACATCCCCGATGAGCCGAAGCCAGCGGACAAGGCGGACTCCGAAACCCCGCGCAGCGACGCGAAGAAGCAGCGACGTCGCAGGGGTAAGGGCGGGGCGATCACCGCGGGAGTCCTGGTGCTCGCGCTCGGCGCCTACGCCGCCGTCGACGCCTTCGACCTCGTGCCCGGACTTCCCAGCGTGCTGACCACGGCACCTCAGATCGACGTCCAAACCGTGCCCGATCCCCAAGCACAGGGAAAAGATGTTCCCGCCCCCGCCTCGGCGGTGGAGGATTCTGCTCCCGTGCCGTCGACGATTCCGGACGAGATCGACCCCATCCTCAAGGATTCGAAGGTCAAGGGCTTCGGCCTCGAGGTCCGTGACGGGCTGACCGACGATGTCCTCTATGCGAAGAACGAGACGAAGCCGCGCACCCCCGCCTCGGTGACGAAGGTCCTCACCGCGGCTGCGGCTCTCAAGGCCATCGGCGGGCAGACGCGGTTGGCGACGACCGCGGACTTCGATGCCGAAGCGAACACCCTGACCCTGACCGGGGGAGGGGACGTGCTGCTGGGTGCCGGGGACTCCGATCCCGGATCCGTCAACGGCCACGGCGGGCTGCGGACCTTGGCCGAAGACACCGCAGAGGCGCTCAAGGACGACGGAATCACCGAGGTGGCGCTCGGCTTGGATACGCACCGGTACACCGGCGCGGACTTCGACTCCGGCTGGGATCGCGTCGACATCGCCAAGGGAGTGATCGCCCCGATCCAGCCGATCATGGTCGACACCGCCTATATCGGGTCGAAGGACAGGGAATGGCGGGCCCGCAGCGAACACCCGGCCGCCGATGCGCTGACGATCTTCGCCAAGGAGCTCAAGCGGGCCGGAATCACCACGACCGAGGCGAAGGGTGAAGCCGAATCGGGTGAGGCCGGTTCGGACTCGGCGCAGGACGGAGCCGGATCGGGTGAGGCCGGCAAGGAGCTCGCTCGGGTGGAGTCGGCGACGATCTCCGAGATCGTCGAATACGCGCTCGTGCACAGTGACAATGTCGTCGCCGAGGTGCTCGGCAACGAGGTCGCCCTCGCCCGGGGCGACGAGGGCAGCCTTGAAGCCGCCCCGCAGGCCGTCCTCGAAGCCCTCGGTGATTCGATCGATCTCGGGCGCACCGACCTCGTGGACACCTCGGGTCTGTCGTATGACAACAGGATCGCCCCGCACGATCTCACGACCGTCCTCCAAGCCTCCGTCGTCGCCGACGACTCCCTGGCCGGTCTCATCAGCTACTTCCCGGTGGGCGGCCTCACCGGAACCCTGCACGACAGAATGGTCGATGAGAAGAACGCCTCCGGGGTCGTGCACGCGAAGACCGGTACCCTCTCTACCGTGACCTCCCTGGCCGGAGGTGTGCTGGACGCGGAAGGCCGCTACCTCGTGTTCTCCATCCAGATCGACGACGTGGACAAGGACAAGATCTTGGAAGCCAGACAGACCGTGGACGACATCGTCACCGCACTCGCGAATTGCGGCTGCCGATGATCGTCGATGAGAAATTCGCCGCCCGCACCGCCCGTGAGCTCGTCGCAGCGAAGAAGGCCCCGGACCCGGGAGAGCTCGATGCGCTTGTGACCGGGATGAAGGACAACGCGCTCACCGCCCAGGACCTCGTCCTCGACTCGTTCCTGCTCGAGCCCGCCCATGCCGATGCGGTGCGCACCCGGCTGGCCGCCGGAACCGTGCTCGTCCTCGACCAGGTCGGCTGGGTGAAGGCCAATGCGCAGTCCGTCAACGGAATGGTCGACGAGGCGGCCCTGCCGGCACCCGTGACACCGGCGACCGCGAAGGGCGCGGCCGTCGAGGTCGCCGGTGTCCTGTCGCTGCTGTCGACCCGGGTGCTCGGTCAGTTCGACCCCTTCGCTGTCGAGTGCGGAAGGCTGATGTTCGTCGCGCCCGCCGTGCTCATCGCCGAGGAGGCGATGGGTGTGGATCCGCGGGACTTCCGCATGTGGGTGGCCCTGCACGAAGCGACCCACCAAGTCCAGTTCGCGACCGCCCCGTGGTTGCGCGAGCATATGCGTTCGCTGCTGTCCGGGGTCGTGTCCACGCGAGTGTCAATGCCCGGGGTCGGCGGGATCGTCGATCTCTTCGCCACGCTCGGCCGCATCGTCAAGGGTGATGCCAGCCTCGTCGATCTCATCCGCGACGAACAGATGCGTTCCGCACTCGACGAGGCGACCGCGATCCTGTCCCTGCTCGAAGGCCATGCAGATGTCGTCATGGACGAGGTCGGGGCCGGGGTGATCCCGAGCGTGCGGAAGCTGCGCCGGAAGTTCGAGGCCCGCCGGGACGCCGGGCAGGGCGGATTCCTGTCCAACCTGCTGGGCATGGACCTCAAGCTCGCCCAGTATCGCGACGGGGCGAAGTTCGTCCGTGCAGTGCGTCGGGAGGTCGGGCAGAAGGGGTTCTCCCGCATCTACGAAGCTCCCGCCAACCTGCCGCGCACCGCCGAGATCCACGACCCGCACCTCTGGCTCGACCGGGTCCATGGCTGAGAGTCCGTCACCGAGGCGGCCCACCCTTGACCCCGCCAGCGCAGCCATCCGCACCGCAGTGCGTGCCGGCCTCGCCGCCGCGGCTTCGGTGGCCGAACCGAATCCGACTGAGTCGAGATCGGCAGAGTCGAATCCGACCGTGCCGAGACCCGCAGTGCCGAATCCGGCTGAATCGGGTTCAGCCGAGTCGGATCCGACCGTGCCGGGGCTCATCGTCGCCGTGTCCGGGGGAGCGGATTCGATGGCGCTGCTCCACGCGACGGCCTTCCTCCATCGTCGCGGAGAGGTCCGCGCCCGCGCCGTCACCGTCGACCACGGCCTTCAATCCGGAAGCACCGAGGTGGCCCGCCGTGTCGTCGCCACCGCCGAGTCCTGGGGCATGCCCGCCGGAAGGGCACCCGTCGACATCACCGCGGGTGAGGAAGGGGTCGAAGCCGCGGCGCGTACCGCCCGCTACGCAGCACTCGAGACCGCGCGGAGAGAATCCTGTGCCGACTGGATTCTCACCGCCCACACCCGCAGCGACCAGGCCGAGACCGTTCTGCTCGGGCTCATGCGCGGTTCGGGCACCCGGTCCCTGGCCGGAATGAGTCCGCAGACAGGGCGGCTGCTGCGCCCCCTGCTCGGCCTCGACCGGGACCAGACGGAAGAGTCCTGTCGGGCGCAGGGCATCGAGGTCTGGAACGATCCGATGAATGTAGACCCCGCCTTCACCCGGGTGCGGGCCCGGCAGCTTCTCGCCGTCTTGGAAACCGAACTCGGTCAGCCGCTGGTGGCGAATCTCGCCCGCACCGCCGACCTGTGCCGCGCCGACGCCGACTATCTCGATGACCGCGCGAACGCGGTGGTGCACGGGCTGCGAGGGGCCGCCTCGGTGCCGGTCGAAGCCTTCACCGTCCTCGACGATGCGGTGCTCGGCCGGGTCGTCCGAGACTGGGCGATCTCACTCGGCGTACCCGCCCAGAACTTCGGGGGAACCCGCGTGTCCGAACTGTGCAGTCTCATCCGCAGCCGCCGACGCGGCCGCCTGTCGCTGCCCGGCGACACCGAAGTCGTCATCGACCGTGGCCACGTCGTGTTCCAGGTGGCTGCCAAGGCGCACGAGAGCCGGCGGCAGTAGCCGACGCAATGGCCGGCGCACCCGCGACCGACGGGGCGACACCCGCGGTCGGCGGGCCGCCGCTCAGCTCGAACGGGTTCCTCCGAGCAGCCGACCGCCCGAGGCGATGAGCCGACCCGACTTGAACACGTCCCGCTCGACCGGACAGTCCATGATCGCCGAGGTGACAGTATCGGCTGGAAGCAGCACGAAATCGGCGGGCGCTCCCATCCCGAGCCCGAACCGGGCATCCTCGACAAGCGGCGAACCATCGGGACGTGCCCCGGCCAACACCTGGGCACCCCCACGCGAGGCGATATCGAGGCAGCCCTCGATGTCGGCATCAGCCCGGAAGCCGTTCGTGAACGCCAGCTGCCAGGTTCGGCGCAGCAGATCGCCATCACCATAGGGACTCCAGTAATCACGCTGCCCGTCCTCACCGAGGCCCAGGGCCAGACCACGCTTCGCGATCATCGCCTGCGGCAGCACTCCCTTGGCCGGGGCGACCGTCGTCAGGGACACCCCCGCCTCGGCGAGGGCGTCGAGGACGCGAGCGACCTGGGCCTCCGGGTTCGTGTTGAGGGCGAAGGCATGGGAGACAGTGACCTGTCCGTCCATTCCCGCCGCCCGGGTGCGGGTCGCGATCTCCTCGAGTGAGAACAGGCCGGCGGTGCCCGCCTCGTGGAGATGGATGTCGATGCCCTTGCCGTGCTTCTGCGCCAGGGCGAAGACGGTGTCGAGGTGAGTCACGGGATCCCGGTCATAGAGCAGCGGGTCGAGGCCGCCGACGAGATCGGCGCCGTCGGCCAGTGCCGCGTCGAGGAGTTCACGCACACCCTGTTCGCGGACGATGCCGGCCTGCGGGAACGCGACGATCTGGAAGTCGAGGACATCGGCATGAGCCTCGAGAGCCGCCTTGACTCCGTGGAAGCGTTCGAGTCCGCAGTCCGCGTCGACTTGGGCATGTGTGCGGATGCGGGTCCCGCCCGAGGCGATGATCTCAGCAATGGCATAGGACGCCTGGTCGGACACCGAACGCTCACCATGGCGCCAGTTCTCACGGTCATTCATGATGTACCCGTGCAGGGTGCCGTCGGCAGTGTGCGGTCGGAATGTCTGCCCCATCCGATTCGAATCCAGGTGGGCATGGACATCGCCGAGGCTGGGCAGCAGAATCCGTCCCGCACCGTCGATGACCTCGTCCCCGGAATCCGGGCCGGTGTTCCCAGCATCCGATTCCACAGCAGCGCCGGTGCCGCGACCAGACTCCCCGGCACCGCGGTCTGCCGCGGGGGAGACGCGGGTGATGAGCCCTTCTCCGATCTCGACGTCGACGGCAGGAGCATCGGGGGTGCGCGGGAAGAGGCGCACATTCTTCACGATCGTCATGGTCCAACACTACGGCCGGAACCGGAGCCCGGCCCCGCAGCACGGCAACGACAGCTGTCTGAAAGGATGAGCACATGACGACTTCGACCGAGCTCGGGTTCCGCCGCACCCGGGGCCTGGACATCCTCGCTCTGGCCTGCCTCGTGCTCATCGCAGCATCGCTGCGGCCCGCGGCGTCCTCGCTGGGTCCCGTGCTCTCCGAAGTCAAGGACGGCTTCTCACTCGCCGAATGGCAGACCGGTCTGCTCACCGCCCTCCCCGGCCTCGTCTTCGCGATCTGCGGCATCATCGCTGTGCCCCTGCTCAAACGTCTCGGCCTATTCACCGCCTTGGCGCTGAGCTGCGTGGCCATCGTCGCAGGCGTCGGGCTGCGCGCGGTCGTCACCGAATGGACGACCTTCGGCCTGCTCACCATCCTCGCCCTGGCCGGAATGTCGATCGGCAACGTCATCCTGCCCGTCTACGTCAAGGCTCGCTTCCCGCACCGGCCGACGCTGGGCTCCACGACATTCACCGTCTCGCTGGGCCTCGGGTCGATGCTGCCGTCGCTGCTCACCGCGCCTCTGGCCGACAGCTTCGGCGGCTGGCGTGTGGGGCTCGGGTTCTGGCTCCTCCTGCCTCTGTCCGCACTCATCACCTGGGCGGTGCTGCGGACGCTGAAGTCAGTGCCCATCCTCTCCGGGCGGGGCACGTCAGGGCCGGTCACCTCCGGTCCGGGCACGGAACCCGGCGCACAACGGGTGGAAGAACCGCCTCGGCGACCGGTGTTCTTCTCACCGAAGGCGCGGTACATGGCGATGTTCTTCGGCCTCCAATCGGCCAACGCCTACGTCCAGTTCGGGTGGGTGCCGCAGATCTACCGCGATGCCGGGCTCGACCCGTTCCTCGCCGGAATCATGCTCACGATCGTGACCTTCGGCGGACTGCCCGGAGGATTCCTCGCCCCGCAGATCATCGTCCGCAACATCGCCCCACGCGCATTCCTCGTCTCCTTCGGCGTCAGCGCCGTCGCAGGCTACACGGGACTGCTGCTCATCCCCGCCACCACTCCGTGGATCTGGGCGATTCTGCTCGGCTACGGCGGCTTCGCGTTCCCCGCCGCGCTGGCTCTCATCACCTCCCGCACCCGAGACGTGTCCGTGACAGCCTCGACGTCGGCGTTCGTGCAGTCCTCGGGCTACGTGCTCGCCGCGATCGGGCCCCTGGCCCTGGGCGGTCTGCTCGGCCTCAGCGGCGGATGGCAGGTGCCGCTGTGGTTCATGGTCGGCATCTCCGCACTCATGGCGGTCACCGGTTGGCTCTCGGCCGGACCCGGAACCGTCGATGACGAGTTGGCTCCGGACCGACCGCACGGCGGCACCGGTGAGGCTGGCACCCGTGAGACCGACAGAGGCACCGAGGAGGCCGACAGTGGCACCGGTGAGGCAACGTGACCCATAATGGAATCTCCAGGACCCCATCTGAGGAGAAGCGACGCTCGTGGACATCAACGATCTCGGCAATGACATCGAAAAAGTACTCGTCTCGGAAGAGCAGATAGCCGCACGACTCGTTGAACTGGCAGCCGCCATCGATGAAGACTACAAGGACAAGGACATCCTCCTCGTCGGCGTCCTCAAGGGAGCGGTCATGGTCATGGCCGACCTCGCCCGCGCGCTGCACTCACCGGTGACGATGGACTGGATGGCCGTGTCCTCCTACGGCTCCGGCACCAAATCCTCCGGCGTCGTGCGCATCCTCAAGGACCTCGACACCGACCTGACCGACCGTCACGTCCTCATCGTCGAAGACATCATCGACTCCGGACTGACCCTGTCCTGGCTGGTCCAGAACCTGCGCACCCGCGGAGCCGCGACCGTCGAGATCTGCACGATGCTGCGCAAGCCCGAAGCCGTGAAGGTCGACATCGACGTCAAGTACGTCGGCTTCGACGTGCCCAACGAATTCGTCATCGGCTACGGCCTCGACTATGCGGAGAAGTACCGCAACGTGCCGTTCGTCGCGACCCTGGCCCAGCACGTCTACAGCTGAGCCGAGACACCGCCGCAGTTTTACGCTCGCGTCGAACCGGCGGTCCATCCGACACCGGGCGCGGAATAGTTCCGCCCGGATTCGGGCTATGCCGGTGCACTGCGATCACGGTTCGTCATCGGGCGTGCACACCGATTCGGGCTGTGCCGGTGCGAAGTACTAGGCTGTGGGGGATGTTCCCAGGCAGCCTCGGTAGCCTGAAACGGTTGCCCACATCTTTTTCCTGAGAGGACTTATGGCCGAGTCGAACAAACGTCGCCCACTGCTCAACAAGGCGACGAAGGGCCCATTGGTCTGGATCGTCATGGCGCTGCTCGTTGTGTCGATCGGTGCGCTGCTGTTCAGCCAGTCCGGCTTCAGCCAGATCGACACCGAACAGGGTCTGCAGCTGCTCAAGGACGACAAGGTCGAACAGGCCAAGATCGTCGACAAGGACCAGCGCGTCGATCTCACTCTCAAGGACGATTACAAAGTCGACGGCAAGGACTTCGGCAAGAAGGTCCAGTTCTTCTACGTCGAACAGCGCGGCGAGCAGATCGTCAAGGCCGTCGACTCCGCCGAACCCGATAAGGGCTTCACCGATGAGGTGCCCAAACAGTCGTGGCTGATGTCGCTGCTGGGCACGCTCATCCCGTTCGTCATCATCTTCATCGTCTTCTGGTTCCTCATCTCCCAGATGTCGGGCGGAAAGATGATGAACTTCGGCAAGTCGAAGGCCAAGCTCGTCAACAAGGAGAACCCGGACGTCACGTTCAAGGACGTCGCCGGAGTCGACGAGGCCCTCGAAGAGCTCGAAGAGATCAAGGAATTCCTCGCCGAGCCCGAGAAGTTCAAGGCCGTGGGGGCGAAGATCCCCAAGGGTGTGCTCCTCTACGGTCAGCCCGGCACCGGTAAGACCCTCCTGGCCAAGGCCGTCGCCGGTGAGGCCGGAGTCCCGTTCTACTCGATCTCCGGTTCCGACTTCGTCGAAATGTACGTCGGCGTCGGCGCCTCCCGCGTCCGCGACCTCTTCGAACAGGCGAAGTCCAACGCTCCGTGCATCATCTTCATCGACGAGATCGACGCCGTCGGACGCCAGCGCGGCGCCGGCATGGGCGGTGGACACGATGAACGCGAGCAGACGCTCAACCAGCTGCTCGTCGAGATGGACGGCTTCGACGTCAAGACCAACGTCATCCTCATCGCCGCAACGAACCGTCCCGACGTCCTCGACCCAGCGCTGCTGCGCCCCGGCCGCTTCGACCGGCAGATCCCTGTCGAAGCACCGGATATGAAGGGCCGCAAGCACATCCTCGAAGTCCATGCCGCCGACAAGCCGCTTGCCGATGAGGTCGACCTCGGACAGATCGCCAAGCGCACCCCCGGATTCTCGGGAGCGGATCTGGCCAACGTCCTCAACGAGGCGGCCCTGCTCACTGCCCGTGAGAACGCGAAGGTCATCGACAACCGGATCCTCGACGAGGCGATCGACCGAGTCATCGCCGGCCCGCAGAAGCGGACCCGACTGATGAACGACAAGGAACGGCTCGTCACCGCCTACCACGAGGGCGGGCACGCACTGGTGGCGGCTGCGATGAACCAGACCGACCCGGTCACGAAGGTGACTATCCTGCCGCGCGGTCGCGCACTCGGCTACACAATGGTGCTGCCCAGCGAAGACAAGTACTCGACGACGCGCAACGAGCTGCTCGACCAGCTCGCCTACGCGATGGGCGGTCGGGTGGCCGAGGAGATCGTCTTCCACGATCCGACCACCGGGGCCAGCAACGACATCGAGAAGGCGACGAACATCGCGCGGAAGATGGTCACCCAGTACGGCATGTCCGAGAAGCTGGGCATGGTCAAGATCGGCGACGACCAGTCCGAGCCCTTCGCCGGACGCGGCTACGGCGGCGGCGACGAATACGGCGACTCCACCCTGTCCTCGATCGACCGTGAGGTGCGCGAGCTCATCGACTCCGCCCACGCCGACGCGTACTGGGCGCTGACGCACAACCGTGATGTCCTCGATGACCTCGCCTACCAGCTGCTCGATCGGGAGACCCTCGACCAGGCGGCACTCGAAGCGATCTTCGCCCCGATCGTCAAACGGCCGATCCGCGATGTCTGGCTGGCCCACGACGACCGTCCGGTGTCCGAACGCGGACCCATCGAACCGCCGGCACCGCAGGCCGATCGGAATCCCGGAGACGGATCCACCGGGACCGAGGTCGACACGACCGACATCCCCGGTGCAGGACCCTCGGGAGTGAGCGGCCCGCACGTTCCGCACAACCCGCCGGGCCCGCAGAACCCGAACGGACCCACTGGTCCGACAGGTGGCCCGACCGGGCCGACGGGTGGCCCGACCGACGGACCCGGCAGCACCGGACCGTCGACGAACGAGACGAATGACAACAGAGGAAACGACGACTGATGGCCGATACCGAAGAGGTCACCGCGGGCCTCGGGCCTGCGCCCGCCGGGCATGAGAACAAAGTCGATCAGGACCGGATCGCCGCGGCAGTGCGTGAGATCCTCATCGCCGTGGGCGAAGACCCTGATCGTGAGGGTCTCGTCGAAACCCCGTCGCGAGTGGCCAGGGCGTACGAGGAGATCTTCGCGGGCCTGCACCGGGACCCGTCCGAAGTCCTCGGCGTGACCTTCGACATCAGCCACGAGGAGCTCGTCCTCGTCCGCGACATCGACCTCTACTCCACCTGCGAACACCACCTCGTGCCGTTCCACGGAGTCGCTCACATCGGATACATTCCGAGCAAGAACGGCAAGGTCACAGGCCTATCGAAGCTTGCGCGCCTCGTCGAGATCTACGCCCGCCGCCCGCAGGTGCAGGAACGGCTGACCGCGCAGATCGCCGACGCCCTCGTCGAACACCTCGACCCCCAAGGCGTCATCGTCGTCGTCGAAGCCGAACACCTGTGCATGACCATGCGCGGGGTCCGCAAACCCGGCGCCTCGACGATCACCTCGGCCGTGCGCGGTCAGCTGCGCGACAGCGCCTCCCGATCCGAAGCGATGAGCCTGATCCTCGGACGCTGAGAATCGGCACGAGGGACAGAGCAGCGATGCAGCAGACCACGGAGGCGCAGACCACAGAGCGTCAGGGCACGAAGATCATGGGCGTGCTCAATGTCACGCCCGACTCGTTCTCCGACGGCGGCCGCTACTTCGACCACGACCGAGCCGTCGCCCACGGACGCGAACTCATGGCCGCCGGTGCCGACATCATCGACGTCGGCGGCGAATCGACACGACCCGGATCCGCCCGCGTCGACGAGGCCGAAGAGCTGCGTCGCGTCGTGCCCGTCGTCCGTGATCTCGCCGCCGCCGGTGCCGTGATCAGCGTCGACACCATGCGTGCCCGTGTGGCCCGGGAGTCGCTGGCTGCCGGTGCCCACATCATCAACGACGTCTCCGCCGGACAGTCCGACCCGACGATGCTCAGCGTCGCCGCCGAGACCGGTGCCCCGATCGTGCTCATGCACTGGCGCGGCTACCTCGACCAGGCGTCAGCGACCTTCTCCTACGACGATGTCGTCGCCGAGGTGGTCACCGAGCTGCGCACCCGGATCGACGAAGCCATCGCGGTGGGTGTGAAGCCGGAGAACATCATCGTCGACCCGGGCCTGGGCTTCTCGAAGAACGCCGAACACAATTGGCAGCTGCTGTCGGCCCTCGACGAATTCGCAGCGCTTGACCACCGACTGCTCGTCGCGGCCAGCCGGAAGCGCTTCATCGCCTCGCTCATCAGCCCCGACGATCCGAAGCAGGCCGAGCAGGCGGCGAAGGACCAGGCAACCGCGACGATCTCGGCGATCTCGGCGCAGGCCGGAGCCTGGGCGGTCCGCGTCCACGACCCGGCCACCTCGGCGATCGCCTGCAAGGTCGTGGCCGCCGTCTCCGCAGCAGCGGGGGAGAGGCGATCTTGACCGGCACCGAGGCGGCACCCGACCGCATCGAACTGCGCGGACTCACCGTCCGCGGCAACCACGGCGTCTTCGACTTCGAAAAGCGCGATGGTCAGGACTTCGTCATCGACGTCACCCTGCACACCTCGATCGCCGCTGCCGCCGCCACCGATGACCTCGCCGAGACCATCCACTACGGCGAACTCGCCGAGGATGTCGCCGGGATCGTCGAGAACAACACCTTCGATCTCATCGAAACCCTGGCCGACCGCATCGCCGACCACTGCCTGAGCCTGTGTGAGCACGTCGAGGTCGTCGTCCACAAACCCTCGGCCCCGATCCAACGCGCCTTCGACGATGTGCGCATCCGGGTCGAGCGCCGCCGCACGGCGGCCCCGCATGCCGCGGACCCCGCAGAACCGGCGACCCTCGCTCCCGCCTCGGCGAGCTCCGACGCAGACGGCACGGACCGCGCGGGCGGCACGGACCGCACCGAGGCATACCTCAACCTCGGCGCCAACCTGGGCGATGCCCGCGATACCCTCGATCAAGCCGTCGAAGCCCTCGACCGGCACCCGGACATCACCGTGGAGCGGCGCTCATCCCTCTACCGCACCGCGCCGTGGGGCGGAGTCGAACAGAACTACTTCCTCAATCTCGGGCTCATCGTCACCACCACCCTGTCGGCACTCGAACTCCTGTCCGTGGCGCAGGGCATCGAAGTCGCCTGCGGGCGCACCCGCGAGCTGCGGTGGGGGCCGCGGACCCTCGACATCGATCTGATCCGCTTCGGACCCGAAGCCGACGAACTCGTCTCCTCCACACCTCGTCTGACGCTGCCGCACCCGCGTGCCCACGAGCGGGCGTTCGTGCTGGCACCCTGGGCCGAGCTCGTCGGTGAGACGATGCTGAACACCCCGACCGGATCGCGTCCGCTCAGCACGATCCTCGCCGAACTCGATGACCAGGAGATCGCGCGCATCACCTCTGGATAATCGACCGTCATCTGAGAGACTGGGAACCATGCAGAGAACCTCCACGTCCACCCTCGCCGTCTGGGCCGTGATCGGCACGGTTCTCGCGGTCGTGGTCGACGTGGTGCTCGAAAGCCAGGGATTCGCTCTGCCGGGTCTGCCGTGGTTCGCGATCATCGGCATGATCGTCCTCTCAGCCGTCCTCCTGGTGCTCGGCTGGCCGATCAAGAAATGGAACGACGGCGACCGGACCAAAGAGATCGACCCCATCCAGGCGGCCCGTGTCGCCGTCATGGCCAAAGCCAGCGCACTCACCGGGGCCGGACTGGCCGGATGGTACCTGGGCAACGCCGGCTACTACTTCCTGTCGGCCCCCGGGATCCGCAACGATCTGGCAGCAGGTATGCTTGTCGCCGTGATCGCTGCCGCGGCACTCATGATCGTGGGCATCATCGTCGAGGGATTCTGCGAGATCCCGCCCCAAGACCCGCCGGGAGCTGAAACAGCATGAACCGTGACCTCTCATTCTCCATCGGGGCCGATGTGCCCTTCAACAGGGTGAGCCCGAAGTACGGACTCAAAGAGGTCCTCGCCTCGATGACCCTGCTGGTTCCGATGCTCATCGTCGCCGTGGTCTTCGCGATCATCTTCACCGCCGATGTGCCGTGGCTGCACCTGATCTGGATCGCCATTCTCGCCTACGGCGTCATCTCGACGATCATCGTCCTCCGCCAGGCGCGGGCGATCGGCTATGCCGAACGTGAGGACGACCTGCTCATCCGCCGTGGCATCATGTTCCACAAGGCGACCGTCGTGCCCTACGGACGCCTGCAGTTCGTCGACGTCGACGCGGGTCCGATCGACCGCATGTTCGGCCTCGCGACGGTCAAACTCCACACCGCATCGGCCGCCACGGACGCCACCATTCCGGGCCTGCCCCGCGCCGAGGCCGACCGCCTGCGCGACAGCCTCGCCGGGCTCGGACAAGCCAATCTGGCCGGACTGTGAGCATGAGCGAGGACCCCACCCCCGCCGAGGCGGCCGGAACGGAGACGACAGTCCCCGAGGTGGCCGTTCCCGAAATCTGGCACCGCGTCCATCCGCTCACCCCGATTCTTGAGAGCCTCGGCGTCCTCGTCGGCATCTTCATCGCTGCTGCCTATGGTCTGCAGAACTTCTTTCAAAGTGCCGTCGAAGACCTCGCCTCCGGCCGTTCCGTCAATCTCACCTTCGCCGATTGGCTGCGCAGCCATCCGCTGGTGATCCTCGCCGTCATCGGCGGCATCATCCTCATCCTCCTGCTCACCGCCCTGTTCAGCTGGTTGGCGTGGCGGGTCATGGGGTACCGGGTCGATGCCGAGGCGATCTACTATCGCCGCGGCCTGCTGTCGAAGAAGCTGCGCAAGGCCCGCCTCGACCGGGTGCAGTCCATCGATC
This sequence comes from Brevibacterium spongiae, assembly GCF_026168515.1. NCBI lineage: Bacteria > Bacillati > Actinomycetota > Actinomycetes > Micrococcales > Brevibacteriaceae > Brevibacterium > Brevibacterium spongiae. The sequence goes on from NZ_CP093443.1 coordinate 1,208,670, forward strand.
TGCAGCAGAAGCTGCTGCCGCGGATGCTGGGCATGGCCGAACTCGTCTTCGACGTCGCCGGCGGCACTGACTCGAACATCTCGCTGAAGTACCTGTCGAAGAAGCGCGCGGAAGAGCTCCGCGACGAACTCCTCGCCGCAGTCCGCTCCCGGAAGCGCGAGAGCGGCGGACCCGCCGATAGGTCTGCCGGCTCCGCCGATACGTCTGCCGGACCTGCCGACGAGTCAGCTCCGGCGGGCGGGCCGGAAGCGGCAGTCGGAGTCTCCGGCTCAACTCAGCTCAGCGGAACCCCAGAGGCGGACGGGGATCGAAGCGTCGATCTGTCGGCTCCAGAGAACCGCGACGAGAGCCTCGGTGTGCGTCTGAGCAAACGCCTCGGCGTCTTGGCCGATGATGTCTCCGGCGAGGCCGAATCGAGTCTCGGCGATCTGCTCGCCCCCTACAACCTGCGCCCGAACGTCGGTGACGAAGGCGAGATCATCCGTGTCCCCGTCCACCGGGTCGTCGTCGCCTCCCTGCTCAAGACCGAGACCCTCGTGTCCGTGGCCGTCGTCGTCCTCGTCGTCATCACCGCCATCGTGCTGCTGGCCTTCGGGATCGAAGAAGCGTTCATCCCGATCCTCGTCGGTGCCCTGCCCGGCCTCTTCGCCACCTTCTCCGTGTTCCGGAAGAACCTCGACAACGCGAACTTCGTCGTCCGCCTCGGCGAATCCGGTCTGGCTGTCAACCACGGACTCTTCTCCACCTCGCGCAAGGTCATCCCGCTCGACCGCATCCAAGCGGTGTGCCTGTCTCAGCCGCTGCTGTGGCGGTGGGCCGGCTGGTGGCAGGCGGAATACAACATCGCAAGCGACGGCGGCAGCGGCGATTCGAACCTGCTGCTGCCGGTCGGCGATGTCGATCAGGCGCTGCTCATGGTCGGGCTGGCGCTGCCGGACCCGCAGCTGGGCGATGGTCTGGGCGCCGATACGCTGGTGCGCTCGGCGATGTACGACCGGAAATCCACCGCTCCGAACGCCGCCGCTGCCGAGGCGCTGTTCCATCCGCAGCCGCGGTCCTCGCGGATCCTCGATCCTCTCGTGTGGAAGCGACGCGCGTATGCGCTGACCGAATCGCTGCTCGTGCTCCGCCTCGGCGCGTTCAGCCGCCGCGTCGACTTCGTCCCGCATGTGCGGGTGCAGTCCCTGCGCTACCACCAGGGTCCGCTGATGCGGGCCCTGGGTCTGGGGTCAGTGTCCGTGCATTCGACCGCCGGTCCCGTCGCCCCGCAGGTCAAACATCAGGGCACCGAGGAGGCCAAGGCCTTCTTCACCGAGCACGCCGAACGCACCCGGCTGGCCCGCCAGCGCTTCGACGCCGCGACCGAAGAAGCGAAAGCCGGGCATTCGGCTGCAGCCGAGCACAACCCGAATCCGTTCGAGGAGAACTGAATATGAGTCAGGACGACGCCCCACGGCTGGGCATCGGCGTCATCGGCTGCGGTCGGGTCGGAGCGACCATCGCAGCGGCGTGGCGGCAGTCCGGTCACGCGATCGTCGGTGTCAGCGCCACTTCGGAGGCCAGCCGCGACCGGGCCGCGGACATGCTTCCCGGTGTGCCCGTCCTCGACCCCGATGAGATCGCCGAACGCGCAGAGCTCCTCCTCGTTGCCGTTCCCGATGACGAGATCGCGCCGTTGGTGGCAGGGCTCGCCCAACTCGGATGCATTCAGACGGGGCAGATCCTCGTGCACTGTTCGGGACGGTACGGAACGGACGTCCTCGAAGCCGGGACCCGCCTCGGCGCGCTGCCTATCGCCCTGCATCCGTCGCTGACGTTCACCGGCACTGAAGTCGACCTCACCCGGCTGCGGCAGGCCACGATCGCGGTCACCGCTCCGGCGCCGATCCGGCCGGTCGGTGAGGCCCTCGTGGTCGAACTCGGCGCCGAACCCGTCGACATCGCCGAAGCCGACCGGCCCCTCTACCACGCTGCCATCACTCATGCGTCGAATCACACGATCACGATCCTCGCCGAAGCCATGGAGATACTCACCGAGGCGGGAGTGGACGATCCCGCCCACGTCCTCCACGCCCTGGTGGATGCGAGCGTGGCCAACACTCTGCAGAACGGGCGGAAGGCGCTGACCGGGCCGGTCAGCCGCGGCGACGTGGGAACCGTCGCCGCGCACCTGGCCGCGCTGAGCGAATTCAGCCTCAGCCGGTCGAACCCGTCGGCCCGCAACAGCTACATCTCCCTGGCCCGATCGACGACCTCGACGGCGCTGGCGATGGGACGGATCACACCCGTGCAGGCACAGGAGATTCTGGGCGTCCTCGACTGACCGCCGAATTCCCCCGCGCGGCCCGTCCACGGTAGCCTTGAGGCATGGCGAACACCGACTCGAAGACACCTGAGAACGCAGACCTTTCACCCGAACATCTCGATCCGGAGCAGATCCGGATCCGAAAGGAAAAGCGCCAGCGTCTCCTCGACGGCGGTACCGAGGCCTACCCCGTATCAGTGCCTCGCACACACAGTCTCGCCGAAGTCCACGCCGCCCACGACGGACTCGAAGCCGGGGAGGAGACCGAGGACATCGTCGGCGTCATCGGCCGCGTCGTCTTCGTCCGCACCACCGGCAAACTCTGCTTCGTGACCCTCCAATCAGGCGACGGCACCCGACTGCAGGGCATGCTGTCCCTGCGCGAGGTCGGCCAGGAGCGCCTCGACGACTTCAAGACCGATGTCGACCTCGGTGACTTCCTGTTTCTGCACGGCAAGGTCATCAAGTCCAAGCGCGGCGAACTGTCCGTGCTCGCGGACTCCTGGGACATGGCCTCGAAGGCCATCCGCCCTCTGCCGGGACTGCACACCGAACTGGCCGAGGACACTCGAGTCCGCCAGCGCTATCTCGACCTCATCACCCGCGAACAGGCCCGGGAGACGATGCTCACCCGTGCCAAAGTGATGTCCTCGCTGCGGAAGACCTTCGCCGGGCAGGACTTCGTCGAGATCGAGACCCCGATGCTGCAGACCATGCACGGCGGCGCCTCGGCGCGACCGTTCAAGACGCACATGAACGCCTACGACATCGATATGTATCTGCGCATCGCCCCCGAGCTGTTCCTCAAGAGGGCGATCGTCGGCGGCATCGAGAACGTCTTCGAGATCAACCGCAACTTCCGCAATGAAGGCGCCGACTCCACCCACTCGCCGGAATTCGCCATGCTCGAGGCCTACCAGTCGTTCGGGGACTACCATTCGATCGCGGACCTGACGAAGTCACTCATCCAGAACGCCGCGCAGGATGCCACCGGGTCGCTCGTCGTCACCCTCGAAGACGGCACCGACTACGACTTCGGCGGCGACTGGACCGTGGTGAGCATGTACGAGTCGCTGTCGGAGGAATCCGGCGTCGAAGTCACCCCGGAGACCGGCCTTGACGTGCTGGATAAGATCGCCGCGGACAACGACGTCGACCTGACGGGAGTCTTCCGGTCCCACGGCAAGTACGTCGAAGAGCTGTGGGAGCACTTCTACCAGGACAAGCTGTGGGCTCCGACCTTCGTCACCGATTTTCCCGTGGACACCTCACCGCTGGTGCGCGAACACCGGACGAAGAAGGGCGTCGTGGAGAAATGGGATCTCTATGTGCGCGGCTTCGAACTTGCCACGGGCTATTCTGAGCTCGTCGACCCGATCATCCAGCGCCAGCGCTTCGAGTCGCAGGCAGCCGACGCCGCCCGCGGCGATGACGAGGCCATGGGCCTTGACGAAGACTTCCTCATGGCGATGGAACACGGAATGCCGCCGACCGGCGGAATGGGAATGGGGCTGGACAGGCTGCTGATGGCATTGACCGGATTGGGAATCCGCGAAACCATTCTGTTCCCATTCACGAAGCCTCTGGCGGCTTCACAGGAGGACAAGGCTCAGGAAGGCTGATTATCATGCTCGATATCCTCAAAGCACTTCTTCCCTCGATCTGCGTGGGACTGCTGTTCTGGTATGTATTCAAGAATATCGTCAGAGCAGATCGGAATGAACGCGAACAGGTTGGTAAATACCATTCAGAGATTGAAGTTAGCGAAGTCGACGATATTCCGGAATCGGATGTTAAGATGACTGCGACAAATACTTCTGATTACGAAAAGAGTGAACATGGCAAGGGAAATGCGCCTCGTTCTCACGGATGATTTCGACGGAACCGAGGCGGCAGAAACTGTTCGCTTCAGCCTCGACCAGGCTACCTACGAACTCGAGCTCTCAACAGAGAATGCTGAAAAGCTCCGTGAGACGTTCGCCCCATTCATCGCCAAAGCACGTCGTGTGGCCAATGCCGGCGGCCGTGGCCGCCGCGCTGGTTCGAGCGCCGGTCCCAAGCGGGACACCGCGAAGATCCGCGAATGGGCTCAGAACAACGGATACCAGCTCGGAGACCGCGGCCGGATTCCGCTGGAGATCGTCGAAGCCTACGAAGCCGCCGAAAAGTAGGAGGCCATTCGAAAGCGGAAATCAGCCAATCGGACCTGAGGGGTCAGCGAATACCATCGCTGGCCCCTCAAGTCTTTTCGTATTGAAACAACAGCGATTTGGCGAAAGGCTCGGCAAGCGCAGCACGAGGGACGAGAATGCGATAAGTCACAGGAATCTGCCAGGAATTTGATGGGCGACGTATCCTGGTGACGATCAGCGGACAAACGTAGCGGAATAGCCAGGACAAGGCAAGGGAGCCTGAACTGTGAGCAAGGAAAGCCTTCTGGTCATCCGTCGGATAACGGAGTCGGTCTATGCGACCGGATTGAGTTGAGCTCCTGCTGCTTTCATGTGGCCCGGATCGCCCGTCTGCAGGGCGAACAGTCCCAGCTCAACGGGGGATGTGGAGAAGAGCACACCGCAGTGTTCGGCGAACCGGGGCCAGACTCGCCCGCCTTCTTCGACGTATCGCTTCGTCGTCGCTTCGAATGCGGAGGCTGAGACGCTGGCGTGGTGGAACATGAAGTCCCTGGCCGGATCGCCTATCGATGCGGTCGTCCAGTCGAGAATTCCCAGATTGATCGGCCCGTCCATGAGCTGGTGCGCCGGATACACCTCACCGTGAGTCACGGTGGTGAATGTCGGCCAATAGCTGTCGTCGTCGAGCCACGCAGTCCACCGCTGCCGCAGGCTGGCCGCCACTTCGAATTCGGCGGCGACCAGTTCGATGTCGTCACGCTTGCGCTGCCGGACCTCGGCGGGGGAGAACTCGGGAATGCCAGAGTCGCGAACGGCGGCCGGATCGACGGTGTGCAGTTCGGCGAGGACGGAACCGAGTGACTTCGCGTAGTCGGGGGACTCGACATCGAAATGCCACTGCGGCGCTCCATCGGCGTCGATCGTCAGCCCGGGGGCTCCCGGCAGCAGCGGGTAGGCGATGAGGTCCTCTGTATGAACCTGCCAATCCGGGACCGCGACGCTCAGGTGCGGTGCGATGGCGGTCAGGAAGCGGCCCTCGACGGCGGCACGCTCGGCGACATCCGGGCGTCGAGGTATCCGCAGCACCCACGATCGACCGTCGACCGCCTCGGCGATGGCAACCTGGAAGTCGAGGCCGAGTTCGTTGACGGCGATGGAATCGGCGATGACGTCGAGCCCATGGGCGCGGGCCAGCTCGTGGATGGCAGAACGATCGGTGGACATGACTGCAGCCTCTCTGACGTTGCTGTGTGGGTCTCGAGTCTAGAGAATTTCGCCCACAGCCAAACGCTTTCGGCTCATGGCGAAACGTGCAATAGAACCGCGCTCATGGTCGTTAGGCTCAGAAGACTAAGAAACCGAGGAGGATGAATATGTTCGAGCGGTTCACCGACCGAGCACGACGCGTCGTGGTGCTCGCGCAGGAAGAAGCGAAACTTCTCAAACACAACTACATCGGCACCGAGCACATCCTGCTCGGCCTCATCCACGAGGGTGAAGGCCTGGCAGCCAAGGCTCTCGAGGGCATGGACATCTCCCTCGAGCAGGTGCGCGACCAGGTCCAGGAGATCATCGGACAGGGCCAGCAGGCGCCGAGCGGACACATTCCCTTCACGCCGCGGGCGAAGAAGGTCCTCGAGCTCAGCCTCCGTGAGGCACTCCAGCTGGGCCACAGCTACATCGGCACCGAGCACATCCTGCTCGGCCTCATCCGTGAGGGCGAGGGCGTCGCCGCTCAGGTGCTCGTCAAGCTCGGCGCCGACCTCGGCCGGGTCCGTCAGGAAGTCATCAAGCTGCTCTCGGGCTACCAGGGCAAGGAACCGGTGTCGGCCGGCGGCCGTGAAGAGGGAACTCCCTCGGGTTCGCTCGTGCTCGACCAGTTCGGCACCAACCTCACCGCCGCAGCCCGTGAAGCCGACCTCGATCCGGTCATCGGCCGTCACGAGCAGATGCAGCGCGTCATGCAGATCCTCTCGCGCCGGACGAAGAACAACCCGGTGCTCATCGGCGAACCCGGCGTCGGCAAGACAGCCGTGGTCGAAGGACTCGCACAGGCCATCGTCAACGGCGATGTCCCCGAGATCCTCACCGACAAGCAGCTGTACACGCTCGACCTCGGTTCGCTGGTCGCCGGCTCCCGCTACCGCGGTGACTTCGAAGAGCGCCTGAAGAAGGTGCTCAAGGAGATCCGGACCCGCGGCGACATCATCCTCTTCATCGACGAGATCCACACGCTCGTGGGTGCCGGTGCCGCCGAAGGTGCCATCGACGCTGCTTCGATCCTCAAGCCCATGCTGGCGCGCGGAGAGCTGCAGACCATCGGTGCGACCACCCTCGACGAGTACCGCAAGCACATCGAGAAGGATGCAGCACTCGAGCGCCGGTTCCAGCCGATCCAGGTTCCCGAACCGTCGCTGGCGCATTCGATCGAGATCCTCAAGGGTCTGCGCGACAAGTACGAAGCCCACCACAAGGTCACCATCACCGACGGTGCCCTTGCTGCGGCGGTGAACATGTCCGATCGCTACATCAACGACCGGTACCTGCCGGACAAGGCGATCGACCTCATCGACGAAGCCGGAGCGAAGCTGCGCATCTCGCGGCTGTCCGTTCCGCAGGAGGTGCGCGACCTGGAGGAGAAGATCCTCGAGGCCCGCCACCGCAAGGAAGCTGCGATCGACGCTCAGGACTTCGAGCTGGCCGCTTCGGAGCGTGACTCCGAGATGAAGCTGGTCAAGGAGAAGGAAGAGCAGACCGAGGCCTGGCGGAAGTCCGGCACCGACACCTCCAAGGTCGTCGACGCCGATCTCATCGCCGAAGTCCTGGCTTCTGCCACCGGCATTCCGGTCTTCAAGCTCACCGAGGAGGAGTCCTCGCGTCTGCTGCGGATGGAAGACGAGCTGCACAAGCGCGTCATCGGTCAGGACGACGCGGTCAAGGCGATCTCGCGGGCGATCCGTCGTACCCGTGCGGGTCTGAAGGATCCCAAGCGTCCCTCCGGTTCGTTCATCTTCGCCGGCCCAACCGGTGTCGGCAAGACCGAGCTGGCCAAGGCGCTGTCGGAGTTCATCTTCGGCGACGAGGATTCGCTCATCAGCCTCGACATGTCGGAGTACTCGGAGAAACACACCGTATCGCGTCTGTTCGGTTCGCCTCCGGGATACGTCGGCTACGAAGAGGGCGGTCAGCTCACCGAGAAGGTCCGTCGCAAGCCGTTCTCCGTCGTCCTCTTCGATGAGGTGGAGAAGGCCCACTCGGACATCTTCAACTCGCTGCTGCAGATCCTCGAGGACGGTCGACTCACTGACTCGCAGGGTCGTGAGGTCGACTTCAAGAACACCATCATCATCATGACGACCAACCTCGGTACGCGTGATGTCTCGAGCGGACTCCAACTCGGATTCCAGGTCGAGGGTGACACGAAGACGAACTACGACCGGATGAAGCAGCGGGTCAACGAAGAGCTCAAGCAGCACTTCCGCCCCGAGTTCCTCAACCGCGTCGACGACACGATCGTGTTCCCGCAGCTGGGCAAGGACGAGATCATCAAGATCGTCGACCTCTTCCTCGATCGTCTCAACGTCCGTCTTGCCGATCAGGGCATGAAGGTCGAGGTCTCGGACGAGGCGAAGAACCTGCTCGCCGATCGCGGTTACGATCCGGTTCTGGGTGCCCGACCGCTGCGTCGGACCATCCAGCTCGAGATCGAGGACACGCTGTCGGAGAAGATCCTGTTCAAGGAGATCGGACGGGGCCAGACCATCAAGGTCGACGTCGAAGGTGAAGGAAAGGACGCAGAATTCACCTTCGCGGGCACCGAGACCGAGTCTCTGAAGCCCGCGGATGACGAGCACGGCGAACTCGCCGGTGCGGGATCCTCCGGGTCGAACGGTTCGGAGAGCTCCGTCTGATCGAACAGCGCCCGCAGGGGCTGATCGATCAGCGCCCGCAAGGGCGAGACTGACGAGACCGGGGAGTCGGCTGAGGCCGGCTCCCCGGACTCATTCATATCTGCCGTCGGGGATGGTGTTGAATGAAGCCATGAGCTCACACACTGGCGATTTCGATCACGGGCGGGTCTCCGGGGACCACCACCACAAACACGAAATGCCCGGCGGACTCTATCTGCGACGCGCCAGGACCTCCGACGTCAAAGGCATTGAAGCGCTGGTGGCGCCTCTGGCGGGAGAGCGGATCCTGCTGGCCAAGGACACTGTGACCTATTTCGAGTCGCTCCAGGAGTTCTGGCTCGTCGTCGATCCGCAGCCTGACGGTTCGGAGATCCTGGCCGGGTGCGGTGCCCTGCACATCATCTGGGCCGACCTCGCTGAGGCGCGCACGGTTGCGACCTCTCCGGACTACCGGGGCAGGGGAGTGGGCAAGGCGATCATCCGTCAGCTGCTCGCCGATGCGCAGGAGATCGGCGTTAACCGCGTGTTCTGTCTGACCTTCGAAACCGGGTTCTTCGGCTCGCTGGGATTCGAACCGATCAAGGGCATCCCGGTCTCCCCAGAGGTTTACGTCGAGCTCCTGCACTCCACCGATGAAGGTGTGGCGGAGTTCCTCGACCTGGCCCGGGTCAAACCCAACACCTTGGGCAACTCCCGGATGATCAAGTACCTCTGAAGCCGCGCAGATCCGGAGTCGCTCTCCGGCTCCTCTGCCTCCTGGGACCGTGCTTCAGGTTCTCGGCAGGTCTAGTCGGCCCGCGTGCTCCTGCGCCAGGCCATCAGCGACGAGATCGGAGATGAGTCGGGAGATCCGCTGATCGTCGGCGCTGAGTTCGCGGACGCGGGCTACAGCAGCGGCCGTCGATTCGTCGAGGGAGCCGAGCGTATCGGGATCGAGCACCGTCACCGAGGTGGTGAAGAGGTCGATGCTGATGCCTGCAGGTTCGGCTTCGGCGGAGTGGGCGGTCTTGAGGGCATCCATGATCGCCCCGCGCAGCTGACGGTCTGTGCCCGCCCATTTCTGAGTCTTCGGCTTCGTCGCCGAGGCGGGTCTGCCGAGGCGATTCCACGTGCAGACGTCCCGCAGCGGGCAGTCTGCGCAGCCAGGATTTCGGGCGGTGCACACGAGCGCACCGAATTCCATCACGCCGGCGTTCCACTCCACATGGTGCTGTTCGGGAACGAACCCGGTCGCCCATTCGGTTTCGCGGCGGCCCGGAGACGTCGCAGGTCGCTCCCGTCCGGCGAAGACGCGGATGAGGACCCTGCGCACGTTGGTATCGAGCACCGTTGTCCGCTGTCCGTGGGCGAATGATGCGACTGCGGCGGCAGTATACGAACCGATGCCGGGCAGCTCGAGCAGCTCCTCCACTGTTTCCGGCACCTCGTTGCCGAGGTCGTCGGCGATGACTCGAGCGGCTTCCTGCAGGCGCAGGGCACGGCGCGGGTAGCCGAGACGGTCCCAGCGGTGAAGCACCTCGGCGGTCGGCGCGAGTGCGAGGTCGGCCGGGGTCGGCCACGCCTCCATCCATTCCCGCCATCGCGGTTCGACTCGGGAGACAGGTGTCTGTTGGGACATGATTTCGCTCACGAGCACGGCCCAGGCGGTGGTGTTCGGGTCTCGCCACGGCAGCTCGCGCGCCTCTGCCTCGAACCAGGAGATGATCGTCTCCTGCACCCGGGAGACCAGCGGTTCGGCCACCTCGGGGAAGGCAGTCGGATTCGTTTCGGGGCTGGCTCGGTGTGTCATTTGGATGCTCATTCGCTTCGGCCTAGGCTCAAAGCGATGACTCCTTCCAATCGTGGTTCGCAGCCGAACAGAGCTGCCGGACAGCCTCGCCAGTCTAGCGGGAAGCTGCCTGCTCACGTGTACCGCAGACGCCGCATCACCTTGGGTGTGCTCACCCTCATCGTCATTGTGCTGTTCGTGGTGGGAATCGTCGCCATCGTCAACGCCTTGGGCAGCAGCTCGGACGAAGACAAGACCGCCGCCGAGCCCGAGGAGACGAGCGAGACGACGACTGCGGCACCCGTACCTGATGAGAAGGCCGCGAGCGGCAGATGCCCCGAGGACAAGGTCTCACTCAAGGCGAAGGTCGACCCGAAGTCGGTCAAGGACGGACAGGAACCCGAATTCGGCATGGTCATCGGCAACGGCCACAATGCGACCTGCCTCATCGAGGTCGGCACCAAACAGCAGGAGTTCATCGTCGAGAAGGACGGCGATGTCGTGTGGTCATCGAAGTACTGCGCGGCACCGAAAGATGAGAACTCCGAAGTCTCCACGGAGTTCGCCCCGCAGTCCGAGAAGACCGCGAAGCTGAAATGGAACCGGATAAAGGTCGACAAGAACTGCAACCGGGCGAAGGACGACTTCGCACCCGGCGAATACGACCTCATCGTCAAACTCGACGACAAAGAGAGCAAGCCGACACAGTTCGAGCTCGAGAAGTCCGCTGCCGACAAGGCGAAAGAGAAGAAGGCCGAGGAAGAGAAGAAGAAGTCTGACGAGGACAAGAAGTCAGACGAGCCGCAGGACGAGCAGTCCCAGGAGCCGCAGGACTGAACCGGCAAGGCAGGTTCGGCAAGGCCGAGCCATAAGATCCGGACATCGGTGTTCGGCCGCAGCGCCTGAGTGAGTTCAGGCCCCGCGGTAGGAGCCCACGCCCCAGGAATTGCCGTCATGATCACGGAAGTCGAACTCCCGACCGCCGTAGGACTGCGTCGCCACAGGTCTGACGATGGCATGCCCCATGTCGACGATCTCCTCGTAGAGACGATCGACTTCGCGTTCTGTGCTGACGACGACGTAGATGGAGCTTCCACCGACGGCGTCGAGCGCGGACCCGTCGTTGCGGACGGAGCCGATCATGATCCCGCCGGTATCACCCAATGCGTACTCGGCATGGTCGACGAGTTCGGGGTCGTGCTCATTGCGAACCATCAGGCGCTCGGTGAAGCCGAGAGTGACCAGCAGTGCGATCGTTGCCGCGGCATCCGTGGTCCTCAGCGCTGGAAAAACTGTTGTGGTCATATAATCAGGATGCTCCAAAACCGTGCGAAAGTCCCGAACTTTCTCTGACCCGGGCTTCAGCGCTTGAGTTACGAGGTCTTGAGCAGGACCTGCACCGCCTCGGCAATGTGCTCGCACTCCTTGATCTTCATGTTGTCCGGTGTCGGCACATTGCGCATGGCCTCCTTGGCCACGATGGCATGCGTGATGCCCAAGCGTTTGGCTTCGTTGAGACGCTGCCCGAGGTTGGGGACATTGCGGATCTCTCCGGACAGGCTGATCTCACCGATGCCGACGAACTTCGTCCACATCGGGCGTCCCATTGCGGCCGAGGCCAGAGACAGGCAGATGGCCAAGTCGCTGGCAGGCTCGGACAGCTTCGCGCCGCCGACAGTGGCGGCGAAGACATCGGACTTGGCCAGTTGGACGCCGGGAATGTTCTGACTGAGCACGGCCAACATCATCGCCACTCGCGAAGAGTCGACACCGGAGACCGAGCGGCGCGACTGACCACCGGCGGACTCGGTGATCAGCGACTGCACCTCGACGAGCAGGGGGCGCTTGCCCTCCTGCGTCACGGTCAGGCAAGTGCCCGGGGGATTGCTGCCGCTGCGTGAGAGGAAGAGACCTGAGGGGTCTTCGAGGCTGTGAATGCCGTTTTCTGCCATGTCGAAGCAGCCCACATCATCGGTGGGGCCGAACCGGTTCTTCACAGCCCGCAGCATGCGCAGACGCGAGTGCTTCTCTCCTTCGAAGGTGCACACGACATCGACGAGGTGTTCGAGCAGCCGCGGCCCGGCGATCGTGCCGTCCTTCGTGATGTGGCCGACGAGCACCGTGGGCAGAGACCTCGCCTTCGCTTCTCTGATGAGTGCCGCGGCGACCTCTCGGACCTGGGTGACTCCGCCCGGGACGCCGTCGACCTCGGACGAGGCCAGAGTCTGGATGGAATCGACGATGAGCATATCGGGTTCCTCGGCCTCGATCATGCCCAGCACCGAACCGAGATCGGTCTCCGCCGCCAGCAGGAGGGAGTCCGCCAGAGCGTTGATCCTCTCGGCTCGCAGCCTGACCTGGCCGGCTGATTCCTCACCCGTGACGTAGAGGACCTTTTCGCCGAACATCGCCGCCTTGGCCGCGACATCGAGCAGCAGTGTCGACTTGCCCACGCCCGGCTCGCCGGAGAGCAGGACGACTGCACCCGGGACGATTCCGCCGCCGAGCACGCGGTCGAGCTCGGGGACATAAGTCTCCTTCGCCTGCGCCAGCGTCGAGTCGATCTGATTGATCGGCTTCGCGCCGCTGGACTTCTTGACCTTGGTCTTCACCTTCGACGTGCTCGCACCCTTTTCCTCGAGGGTGCCCCAGGCCTGGCATTCGGGGCAGCGCCCGAGCCATTTGACCGTCGAGTAGCCGCATTCGGTGCATGTGAAAGACATACCGCAATTCTGGCACGAGGTGCTGACACAGGACGCCGGCATGCGAAAGGGCGCCCGACGAACTGATCGTCGGGCGCCCTTTCGGAGCGCGGAAGCTTGGTCAGGACAAGTGCGGCAGCCTGATCAGTCGAGCGTGGTGAGGACCCGGGGGCCATCCTCGGTGATGGCGATCGTATTCTCCGAATGCGCACCGTTCGACCCGTCGGCCAAGCGCAGGGTCCACCCGTCCTTGTCCACCGTGAGCTTCTTCGAGGTGAACGACCACCAGGGTTCGATCGCCAGCGTCAGCCCGGGCTTGAGAACGAGACCGCGACCGCCCTTGCCGCGGTTGGGCACGTGCGGATCTTCGTGCATCGTGTGGCCGAGTCCGTGGCCGCCGAAGTCGAGGTTGACCGGGATGCGCTGAGCATCGGCGACGTCGCCGATCGCCTTCGAGATATCGCCGAGGCGGTTGCCTGCCTGCGCGGCACCGATGCCGGCTTCGAGACCGGCCCAGGTGGAGTCGATGAGGCGCTGGTCCTCTTCGCTGCCGTCGCCGACGACGACGGAACGTGCGGCATCGGCGACCCAGCCGTCGATGGATACGGCGAAGTCGAGGGTGAGCAGATCGCCGTCCTTCATCACATAGCTGTGCGGTTTGCCGTGGAGGACGCCGTCGTTGACGGACAGGCAGATGACATTGCGGAAGGGGCCGGAGCCGAATGACGGGGCGTAGTCCCAATAGCAGGACTTCGCGCCGGCCTCCTCGATGAGCTTCCGGGCGCGCTTCTCCAGGTGCATGATGTCCATGCCGGGTTCCGCGATCTCAGACAGTTCGGCCAGAGTCTTCGCGACGAAGCGGCCGGTCACCGCCATCTTGTCGATCTCGGCGGGTGTCTTCAGCTCAATCACGGGGTCTCCTTCGGCAATGCACGGGGTTCGACTCCGATTTTAGTCCTTGGATGTCGCGCACCTGCAGGCGCATCAGTTTCGGGGACCTTCCGGCCGCCGCATTGCGAGTCGGGTGACGGTCTGTATTGCGTGACTTGAGGACGTTGAATGCTGTCTGACGTCTGTGCCGCGCTGTTTGAGAGGAGACTTGGGATTCGAGTAAGGAGGCTTGTGTCGGGGTGTCTCGGCAAGTAGGGTGCGCGGCATGAGGAACATCATCATGGCGTTCAGTATGGGGATGGTTTTCGCCACCATAGTGCCCACAGGAGTTGAAGACCTCCGAGCGGGTGGCCCCTGGATTCTGACGCTGATCGCATTTCCGGTTTGCTCCCGGATCTGTGTGGGCGTGCTTCTGCGTGACCACAGGAAACGGGCGTCGACCAATCACCGCGGCCCTGATTCCTCGGCATCTGGTTCTCAAGCCCGATTGAGCCAAGCGGATGCGGACGTGAGCGCAGGGACTTCCAGGGAGAGCGCAGGGCGCCTCAGCTGAGGCGGTTATCTTCCTTCCGGGGGCGGATCACCAGCCAGCAGATCGGCCCGATGAGAGGGAGCAGGAATGCGATGATCACCCACACGAGCTTTGTGTTCGAATCGAGAGCGGACTTCGCGATCCCCACAAGGGCCCAGACGAGTAGGGCGAGGGCTACGAGTATGCCGACCGACCAGAGAATGTCATAGGTGGCGGGCAACAGCGGGTTCTCACTCATACCATCAGGATATCTTGCCTTGTGTTGGCCGTCCGGTTCGCTCAGTCAACGCGAAACTCGAAAAAGTCGCCGCCGGCGACGACTTTTTCGAGCTTCGCGTGACTTGAGGGTCGCTGTGCGGTCGAGGGCAGGCGGACGACACAGGCGGACGACAACCGACGCCCGCAACCCATGGCGCACGATGATCAGAGGAACTCGACGCCCTGCGCCAGCGGCAGCTCACCGGAGTAGTTGATCGTGTTCGTGGCCGGCCGCATGTAGGCCTTCCACGAGTCCGATCCCGACTCACGGCCGCCTCCGGTCTCCTTCTCACCGCCGAAAGCACCGCCGATCTCCGCACCCGAGGTGCCGATGTTGACGTTGGCGATTCCGCAGTCGGAGCGGGAGAGGAACCTCTCGGACTCGGCGAGTTCTGAGGTGAAGATCGCCGAGGAGAGTCCCTGCGGCACATCGTTGTGGATCTCGAGCGCCTCGTCGAGGTCCGAATACGTCACGACGTAGAGGATCGGGGCGAAGGTCTCATCCTTCATCACCGCGGACTGTTCGGGCATGCGCACCACGGCCGGTTCGACGTAGTGCGCATCCGGGCGCTCATCATCCAATACCCGCGACCCTCCGCAGAGAACCTCGCCGCCTTCGGCTTCGGCCTGCTTGAGCGCCGACTGCATCGCCTCGAACGCCGCGGCATTGATGAGCGGTCCCACGAGCACTCCGTCATCGGTCGGCGATCCGATGCTCAGAGTCTTGTACGCTGCGACGATCTTGTCGACGAAGTCATCGGCGATCGATTCGTGGACGATCAGCCGCCGCAGCGTTGTGCACCTCTGTCCCGCGGTCCCGGCGGCGGCGAAGACCACTCCGCGCAGCGCCAGGTCGATGTCGGCGCTGGGCGCGACGATCGCGGCATTGTTGCCGCCGAGCTCGAGCAGGATCTTGCCGAAGCGTTCGGCCACAACGGGGCCGACCTCGCGTCCCATCCGCACCGAACCGGTCGCAGAGACCAAAGCCACGCGCTTGTCCCTGACCATGACATCCCCGATGTCACGCCCACCGACGAGGACGGGTGCGAGGTTCTCCGGTGCCCCCACCTCGGCGGCGGCCCGGGTCAGCAGCGCCTGGGCACCGAGGGCTGCGAGCACCGCGTTCTCCGAGGGCTTCCATACGACGGCGTCACCGGCGACCAGCGCCAGCGCGGTATTCCACGAGTACACGGCCACAGGGAAGTTGAAGGCGGAGATGACGCCGACGACACCGAGGGGGTGCCACGTCTCCATCAGGCGGTGACCGGGGCGTTCGCTGGGCATCGTCTTGCCCCACAGCTGCCGGGACTGACCGAGCGCGAACTCGCAGACATCGATCATCTCCTGCACTTCGCCGGCCGCCTCCGACGGGGTCTTGCCGGCCTCGACGGTGATGATCTTCGCCAGATCCTCTTTGTGCTCGGTCAACAGCTGACCCCACCGCTGCACGAGCTGACCGCGCACAGGGGCGGGCACGTCCCGCCAGGATTCGAAGGCGGTCTGAGCTGCGGCGATCTTCTCCGCTGCCGATTCAGGGGTGTCCGCGGCGACCGTGCCGAGGTTCTGGCCGGTGATGGGGGAGCGGGCAGGCATGTGCGCCGAGGCGGCCGACCCGTCGAGCACGGATCGATCCACCCCGCAGGCGCTGAGTCCAGAGGTGAGGAGATCGGTGATGGTCTGGTCGGTGGGCAGTGCAGTCATTTCTGTCCTTTCGATGACGGTGGTGCGGTCTTCGGTTCGTGAGTTCGGGTGACGATCGTTTCGCTGGAGCGGTCGGAGGGCATTGTTCAGACCACGTTGAGCTCCTTGCGCAGCCCGGTGGTGGTGAAGCGGCGTTTGTCCATCGGGGTGACATCGACGAAGGGGTCGTGGCCGGTCATGAGGTCGGCGACGACTTCGCCCACGGCCGGTCCCATGAGGAAGCCGTGGCCGGAGAACCCGCAGGCATAGAAGAACCCGGACATCTCCTCGGCCTCACCGATGAGGGCATTGTGGTCGGGGGTCATCTCATACAGGCCGGCCCACCCGCGTCCGGCTTCGACATCGATGAGGGAGGGGGTGCGTGCTTCGATGTGTCCGGCCAGAGTGGTCAGCCAGTCCGGGTGGCGTTTGTCGTTGAATGACCAGTCATCGACCTCATCCGGGCAGCCGAAGAGCAGGCCGGGACCTTCCGGGTGGACGTAGTAGCTGGTGGTGAAGTCGATGGTGAAGGGCATCTCGGTCGTGTCGAAGTCGACGGGTTCGGAGACCATGATCTCCCGGCGCAGGGGCTTGACCGGAAGGTCGACTCCGGCCATGTCTCCGATGAGCCTGGACCATGCCCCGGCCGCGCAGACGACTTGGCTGCAGGCGATGGTGCCCCGGTTCGTCACCACCGCGGTGATCGTGCGTCCCGCATCGCCTGCGGTGCCGCTGCCTGCGCTTTCGAACCCTGTCACCTCGCAGTTCTTGAGCACGCGGACTCCGCGTTCGCGGGCGGCGCGGATGTAGCCTGCAACGACCGCCTCGGGGGTGCAGTGGCCGTCACCGGGGTTGAACGCCCCGGCGACGAGTCCATCGGTGTTCACGTACGGGGCCAGTTCGGCCACCTCGGCGATGGTGAGCATCCGCGATTCGAGTCCCATCCGCTGCTGCAGGGCCACGTTCTCAGCAAACGCCTGCGCGGACTCCTCGGAGTCGAGGAGGAACAGGTAGCCATTGCTCACGAGGTCGATGTCGACTCCGAAATCCGCCTCGAAGTTCCGCAGCACCTCGAGCCCTCGCGCGGCCAGGGCGATATTCACCTCGTCGGAGAACTGGCACCGCACCCCGCCGGCCGCCTTCGATGTCGACCCCGAGCCGGGGGTGTCGCGTTCGACGATGACGATGTCTTCGACTCCGCGTTCTGCCAGGTGGTAGGCGGTGGCCGCCCCCATCACCCCGGCGCCGATGATGACCACCGAAGCGCTCGCCGGCACCTGCCCGGGCGCGGTCGGATTCGTGTGCTCTGTTGTCGGGATCTCCACTGTGACCTCCCTGTCGTGCGGTGACCGTCTTTGGCCACCGCGGCACTGAAAGAGCCGACGTCGATGTCGGCGACTGTGACTTGCCACCATTGTGGTCGCCCTCACTGTTAAGGACAAGATCGAGTTTCTGAACACACTGTTGAGGGATCCTAAAAACGACTACGATGCCCCCATGACGTGGACATTGGGGCAGCTGCGGACCTTCGTCGCAGTCGCCGAACTCGGATCGATGACGCGGGCGGCCGAACACCTCGGCTACAGCGTGGGCGCGGTGTCCCAGCACGTGACCGCGCTGCGCAGGGTCGTGGCCTCCGACCTGTTCATGCGCCGAGGTCGCGGCCTGGTCCTCGCCGAGGCGGGCCGCACTCTGCTGCCCCGTGCCCGGAACATCCTCGCCGCCCAGAAGCAGGCGGAGATGGCGATGCTCGGGCGTGATTTCCGCAGCGAGGCGATCGTGACCTTGGGCGTCTTCGGGTCCGCATCGATGACGGCGCTGCCGCAGGTGGTCACCCGGTTGGCGCAGCGGCACCCGAACATCGAGGTCCGGGCGAGGGAGATCAACGTGGAGACGATGTCGGCGGCCGTCATCGACGGAGTCATCGATCTGGGTATCGGGATCAACTATCCGGCGGCGCCGCTGCCGCCGATGCGCGGGCTCAGTTGGGAAGCGGTCGCGCGGGAGGACTTCGGCATCGTCGTCCCGGCCGGGTCGCCCCGACTCAGCGATGCGGAGCTGACGGAGGCCGATTGGATCCTCCCACCGGCTGAGGAGCTGTTCGGTCGAGCGATGCGATTGGCCACCTCGGCGCTGGGAATCAACGCGAAGGAGACGCACATCGTCACGGACACCGCGGTCGCCCTCGCGCTCGCCGGGACCGGGCTAGGGCTGACCTTGGCGACGCCGATCATGATGTCGCTGGGCGGGTCCGGCGTCGACCTGCATCCGGTCACCGAGGCGGGAGGACGCGAGATCATCGTGCTCACCTCCCCGGAACCGAGCGATCCGGTCCGTGCCGTCGCCGCGGTCATCGCCGAGGTGTTCGCGTGACGGCTCTGCCCACCTGAACTGTGTGGCTGTGCTCAGGCAGCGGGGACCTGCGCGGATGTCTGCGCGGCTGTCTGTGCGGCTGTCTGTGCGGCCGTCGGGCAGGGGAGCCGAGGCCTGGAATCCGGCCTAGGATGAGGTCATGAGCTTCGATCATCAGTGGGACAAGGTACGCAGGGCGAACCCCGATCATTCGGCGAACTATGCGCAGCGCTGGCGCACGCTCGCCGCGGACGGGCACGATCTCGGGGGAGAGGCCCGGTTCGTCAACGCGATGGCCCCTCGTGGGGCGCGCATCCTCGACGCCGGGTGCGGGACCGGTCGTGCCGGCGGCCTGCTCATCGGCGAAGGGCACACCGTGTACGGTGTCGATCTCGACGAATTCCTCATCTCCGTCGCCGAGGAGGACTTCCCGAGCGGCGAATGGCACACCGGCGACCTCGCCGACTTCGATTTCGCGACGGCCGGGATCACCGAGATCGATGTGGCCTTCTGCGCCGGAAACGTGCTCTCGTTCCTCGACCCCGCCTCCCGCCGGCAGACCCTGGGCAACCTCAAATCCACGCTCAAGCACGGAGGCCGACTCGTCTCCGGTTTCGGGGCTGGCCGCGGATACGATTTCGACGAATTCGACGAAGACATCAGAGCCACCGGGATGGTCATCGACCAGAAGTTCTCCACCTGGGAGCTGCACCCCTTCGAGCCGAGCAGCGACTTCCTCGTCCTCATCGCCCAACGTCTGTGAGCCGCGCAGATGGCGGGCGGTCGAATCGCACGGCGGCTCAGACTAGGCTGAAGTCGAACCATCCACCATTGTGCTGAAGGAGAATCCCATGATCTTCATCGTTGTGAAGTACGACGTCAAGCCCGAAAGCGTCGAGAAGTTCCCCGAGGCGGTTCGCACCTTCACCGAGGCGACCCGCGCAGAGCCCGGCAACCTCTTCTTCGAATGGTCGAAGAGCCTGGAAAACCCGAACGAGTTCGTTCTCGTCGAAGCGTTCACCGACGGAGGCGCCGAACCGCATGTCAAGAGCGATCACTTCGCTGCTGGACTCGAAGCGATGCGCCCGCACCTGGTCTCGACCCCGAAGATCATCTCCCGCAAGATCGACGGTGAAGGCTGGGACGAGATGGGCGAGCTCAAAATCGACTGATCCTGTGAGCGCCTTCATCCCTGTCGCCTGACCGAATAGACTTCTGCCATGGCGACCAAGGCGACGAACATTGCGGCGATCGAGAAGGCCCTCGGCGAGAAGTGGGAAGACACCCGCGCTCGCCTCGAAGCGGCCGGGGGAGCGTCGGCGAGTCACAAAGAGCTCGCCGACGCTCTCTATCCCCAGTTCGAGGGCAAGGTCGACAGCCACGGCTGGTGGGTCCAGGGTGCCGTCGTCGCCTATGAACAGGAGATCGGACGCCGAGTGCCGGGACAGCGTGCGGACGGCACCTTCGACGTGGCCGTGTCCCGGACGATTCCCGGCCGCCGCAGCGAACTCATCGCGAAGTTCGCCTCCCTGATCGACTCCACCCTCAACGAGGTGGCCCTCGACGGTGATCCCCGCACCTCGGAGACAGCGAAGCGCTCCTTCTGGCGAGCGAACCTCGACGGCGGAATCAAGGTCGAAGCCGCCGCAGAGACGAAGAACGAAGACAAGTCCCTCGTCGTCCTCACCATCTCCAAACTGCCGAGCGCCGAGGCCGTCGAAGAATGGAGAGCCTTCGGCAAGGAATTCCTCACCCAGCTCTGACGGCGTCAAGGCCCGGCCGACAGCCGTCGCCGCGACCAGTCATCGCCGATCAATCCCCGCCGATGATCGGGTTCCACGTCCCCAACAGGTGAGCGGCACCGATCGCCGCGACACAGACGACCACCCCGAGCACAACCGCCACGAGGTCGCGGCCGGCGAACGTCGAACGTCTGCGCCACGTGCGACCCGGCCGACCGAACGCCCGACCCTCCATCGCTATTGCCAGGGTCGTCGCCTTCCTGATCGAGACCACGAGCAGCACGAAGATCCCGCTGAACAGGCTGCGTGTGCGTCGCACCAGCGAGCCTCCGGCCACTCCACGGGCGCGCCTGGCCATCGCCAGCACCTGCCACTCGCTGACGAGCAGACCGAGCAGCCGGGTGGAGCCGAGCACGGAGACCACGACCACTTCGGGCAGACGCAGATGCTGGATGAGGGCATCGGCCAGATCGCGCGGATCGATCGTCGACGCCAAGACGATGAGCGGGATCGCCAAAGCCAGGGCACGGACGAAGATCGCCGCGGCCGCATCCAGGGAACCGGTGGTGAACACGATGGGCCCGGCATCGAGGACGACCGAGCCCGTCTTCTCCGCCAGCAGCGCCGTTCCCCACGCCGCCACCAGCGCGCCGGCCGGCAGGAACCACAGTCGCTTGGCAGCGGCTGCGAGATCGAGACCCGTGACCGGCAGCGCCAGCAGGCAGAAGGCGAGCACCACCCCGGCCGAGGCGAGGTCGATGCTCAGCAGCGCTCCCACCATGAGGATGAGTGCCAGGGCGATCTTCGTCAGCGGATTGCACCTGACCAGGGCGGTTCTGCGCACAACGGGAATGAGCTGACCCGGATCCTCGACTCCCGCCTCGGCGGTGGTCCGGTGTCGACGTTCGAGCTGTTCACTCACCACGATCACCGGCCCTGACCATGGTCGGTCGGCCGAGGTCGATCGTTCGGGCACCGATCGCGGCGAGGAACGCCTGATCATGGCTGACGGCGACGACAGCAGACCCCCGAGCGAGCACGTCGAGGAACATTTCGACCAGACCTGCCCAGGTCAGAGCGTCTTGGCCGAAGGTCGGTTCGTCGACGACGATCACCCGCGGCCGTGGTGCGAGCATCGCCGCCACCGACAGGCGACGCTTCTCCCCACCGGAGAGACTCTGCGGGTGTGCCTCGGCCACCCCGGTCAGACCGAGGGACTCGAGCAGCTCGGCCGCCCGGGACTCGACCTCCGGCTGTGACCACCCGGCCAAGCGCGGTCCCAGTTCGAGTTCGGAGGTCACGCTGGCCGTGAGGAACTGGTGGGCAGGCTCCTGGAAGACCATGCCGATGCGCGCGGCCAGCTGGGCCGAGGGCCACGCGTACGGTCGGGCCCGCTTCGCACCCTCGCGCAGCACATCCTCGGCGAGGACCCGTCCGGAGAATTCCGGGATGAGCCCGGCCAGCGTCAGCGCCGTCGTCGACTTCCCGGCCCCGTTGGGGCCGACGAGGCCGAGGGCCTGCCCGGCGCGAATGCTCAGATCAAGGTCCGTGGCCGCAGGTATCGCCATCCGCGGGCGGGCCACGCTCAGCTGATTCGTCCGCAGCAGAACCTCGCCGAGGCGGCCCTCCGAACGCTGCCCACCGTCGGTGGCCAGCGGAGAGGATCTCACCGGTTCGGGTCCGGGATCAGGAGCGGCACCCCGGGGTGAGGTGAGAAAGCGGGAACTCTCCGGCATCCAGATTCCGCAGTCGATGAGCGTCTCACGAAGCTCGGGGTCACGGAAGACCTGCGTCGGTGAACCTTGGGCGACGATCCCCGCCCGACCGAGCACGATGACTCGGTCGACGTGGTCGAGCCACAGGCCGACCCGGTGTTCGACGACGATCATCGTCGCCGCGGTCTCGGCCTGCACAGCAAGCACGGCATCACGGACATCCTCGGCAGAACCAGGATCGATATTGGCCGTCGGCTCGTCGAGGACGATGACCTCCGGTGCCATCGCATGGATGCCCGCCAGCGCCAACCGCTGCTTCTGCCCACCGGACAGGGCGGCACTCGGATGATCCTGCGGCAGGTTGAGTCCCAACGCACGCAGCGAGGCGGGAATCCGGGCCGCGATGACCTCGGCAGGCAGGCCGAGGTTCTCCATTCCGAAGGCGACATCGTCGCCGATGCGGGAGAAGATCACCTGCGAATCGGGATCTTGGAGGACCAGCCCGGTGCCGCCTCGGCGAGGGTCCGGGGCGTCTCCGCCGATGAGGAGCTCACCGGTCGCCTCACCGGATTCGTCGGAGAGGACGCCAGCGATCGCGTGAAGCAGCGTCGACTTGCCCACCCCGGAGGACCCGAGGACGAGCACCTTCTCACCGGCGGCGATGTCGAGGTCGAGGGGGCCGACGGCCGGAGCGTCACGGTCGGCATGCGTCCACGAATACCCGCGCGCCGTGATCGGCAGCGCCATCAGCGCAGACGGCCGGAGGCGAACGAACTCAGCGCCCCGGTCTTCGCGATCGCCCGGTAGGCGAACCAGGCGCCGATGCCGGAGATGACGAGACCGGAGATGATCGCGCACACCGCGTAGGCGGCCTGGAAGGAGAACTGCCATTCGGCGTTGTACATGATGTTCTCGCTCACGGCCATGAACGCCGCCGCCAGCACCCCGGACAGAGCCGTGACCCACAGCGTGAATCGCCTGTACCCGAAGGCCGCGAAGACGAGTTCGGCGCCGAGGCCCTGCAGGAATCCGGACAGCAGCACCGTCGCCCCGAAATGAGACCCGAGGACCGCTTCGACGATGGCGGCGATGAGCTCGCACAGCAGTGCGGCGCCGGGCTTGCGGATGATCGCACCGGCCAGAGGCCCGGCCAGCACCCACAGCCCGGCGATGAGGCCGATCGAGGGTGGGAAGGCCTGGAACGCGAGCTCGAGGACCTTCCAACTCAGCGCCAGCACCCAGAAGACGAGCCCGACGGCGATGCCGAGCACTGCGGTGGTGACATAGTCGACGACCCGCCACGATTTCGTCTTGGGCGCCAGCGTGTGGACCGGCTTGGCAGGCGTCGTGGAATCGGGCGTGGTGGTTTTCGGCATGATGCCTCCTCAGTCACAAGGAGGGGTGAAGAGTCTCGACTTCCTTCGGCGGTGCTAACCGCATCAGGTTCGAGGGTCTGCAGCTCGTCTGCACTCTCAGCGCCCCTGACGGCGCTCCCCTGTCGTAGCCACCACTGTACAACAGGGGAGACCCGCGACCGCTCCGCCTCGGTCATCGAGGGTTCACTTCCCGTTCCGCTGGACGTCGACAGCCTTCGAACACTACTTCACTACTGGTGAGTAGAAATGGGCGAATGACGACTCATCGCCTCCGACGCCGGTTCTCCGCCCTGTCCGCCGGTGTTCTGCTCACCGGGCTGGTGGCCGCTCCGCTTCCCGCCGATGCTCAAGGCCTGGGCTCCGGTACGCCGAGTCCCGGACCGACGGAGTCGCAGCCGCGCACCAGCGATGAGACGGGTCCGCAGCAGCGGACGGAGACCGGTACTGAGGCGATCACCGATGCCGTGCTGCAGGTCGGAGCCGATTCGACCGCACGCAATGTCTCCTGGATGAGTGAGAGTTCGGGCGGGGGAGAGGTCCGGTGGGCGCCGGCGAGCGAACTCGCAGGCAACGAGCTGCCCGACGATGCGCAGACAGCCGAGACCACAGATTCCGGGATCGGAGCCGATCTCTCCCGCCACTTCAACCATGCGACGATGACCGACCTGGAACCCGGCACCGAATACGCCTATCAAGTCGGCAGCGAGGAGGACGGCTTCACCGAGGTGGCACGGTTCACGACGGGAGACGACGGCGGTGACGACGAATTCCTCGTCTTCGGTGACCCGCAGATCGGTGCGGGAGGTGGAACCCCCGACGACGCATCGGCGTGGGACCGCACGCTCACCTCGGCGGTGGCCACAGCGAAGAATCCGGACTTCTTCTACTCGCTCGGAGATCAGGTCAACAGTGCCATCAGTCAGGACGAGTACGGGCAGTACCTGGCCCCGGACCCGACCCGCACACTGCCGCAGGCGACGACGATCGGCAATCACGACGTATCGTCCAAGGCATACGAACAGCACTTCAACCGGCCCAATGTCAGCGCCGACCATGGCGGCGGTGGGCCCCTCACTTCGGGTGGGGACTATTGGTTCACCGAATCCGACGTTCTGTTCATCAACATCAACTCGAACAGCTCGGATATGGACGCCCACGCAGAGTTCATCGACGACGTCGTCGCCGAACACGGTGACCAGGCGCGCTGGACGGTGCTGGGCTTCCACCACTCGATCTACTCGACGGCCACCCACTGGGACGACGCCGATGTGAAACGGCTGCGGAAGGCGATTCCGCCGGTCGCGGCCCGCAACGACATCGATCTCGTGGTCTCCGGGCACGACCACATCTACAACCGCACGTTCCTCATGGACGGTGAAGGCAAGCCGATTCCCGGAGCAGATGCGGGACGTGAACAGGAGAAGGCGGAGGGGCAGACGCTCTATCTCACTCTCACCTCGTCGACGGGATCGAAGTTCTACAGCCACGTCCCCGGGCTCGAGTGGGAAGGCAAGAGCGTCTACAACGACGTTCCCGCCTTCACCCGCGTCCGAGTCAGTGACGACGCGCTGCAGGCCACGACCTACGAAGTGCCGGCAGGCGGCGGGGGACAGTCGGAGGGCCAAGCGGAGAGCCAGGCTGCCTCGGAACAGGTCGACGATGTGGAACTCACCCGCGCAGGATCAGGCGAACCGGGGCCCGGTGAGGACGCGGAAGCCGATACCAGCGCGGACGGGTCGGACGGCGGAGTTGGCGGCTCGGATGCCGAGGCCGACGGTACGGATGCTGACGCTGGGGCAGGTGGTGACGCTGACGGGGCAGGCGCAGATGCCGGCGGCGCGGACGGCGCAGACGCAGGCACAGGTGCCGATGGCGCAGATGCCAGCGGAGCACAAGGAACCGGGAGTCAGGCCGACGCCGGAGCCGAAGGAGACTCCGCCTCGGCCGATGCGGGCACCGGAGCTCAAGCCGACGCCGGAGCCGAGGCGGGAGGCGACCTGCCCCGCACCGGCGGCGACCTCGGTCTGCCTGTGGCCGTCGGTGCGGTGGCGGTCATCCTCGGCGCCGTGTTGGTCGCAGCGGCACGACGACGCCGAGGTGCGGGACGAGCCTGACCGTCCCGAATCGGGCGAATTCCGTCAGCTCGGGACGATCATCACCGGGCCTTCGGCATGGTTGAGTACGCCGCGTGAGACGGAGCCGAGCAGTGCGCTCCTGATGCGCCCGCGCCCGCGCGTGCCCATCACCGTCAGCTGTGCCCGGGCGCTGATCTCGACCAGCGTATGTGTGGGTTCGCCGACCGGCACCGAGGATGAGACCTCGAGGTCCGGGAACTGCGCCGACAGCTGCGCGACCTCACCCTCCAGACCGGTGGCGATCTGCTTCTGCCGCCGCCCTGTGACCTCGGAGCTCAGTTCGAGCTCGGGATACCAGTAGAGCCATTCCTCCCCCGCCGGCAGCACCGCCACGACTTCGAGAGGGGCCTCACGCACGGCGGCCTCGGCAGCCGCCGTGACCATGGCGACCCGACCGGTATCCGAACCGTCGACGGCCACGACGACCGGTCCGTCGGCGTCGGCCTTCGTCGCATGATGCGGGACGACGATGGTCGGACAGTGGGCGTGGGCCGGCACGGCGGTGGACACCGAACCGAGGACGCGGCCCATGAAGCCGCCGCGCCCGCGCGCACCGAGGACGATCACCTCGGCGTCGGCACTCAGCGTGATGAGCGAGCCCGCGGCATCGCCCGGCGCTGTGCGGAAGCTCTTCTCACCGGGGTGATCGCGGAGGAGTTCGACCGCCTCGGCGAGGGTCTTCTCCGCTTCCTTCTCCGCTTTCGTGTCCTCGGGCTCATTGGGAATCGAGGCCATATTCGGATAGATCATCGTCGGCAGCGGATACGCGGTCACGACGGTCAGCGTGGTCTTCCGCCGCGCTGCTTCCAGCGCGCCGAAGCGCACGGCGAGAGCTGCGAGTTCGGAACCGTCGAAGCCGACGAGCACGCCGAGTTCCCGGTTGAGGCCGGACTCGGACGGCTGCGCACCGGCCGCACGTGATTCGGGGGTATCGGACTCGGGCATAGGGGACTGGGCAGACATCTCAAACCTCTCCCTCGGGGCCTGGCCAACCCAGACGCTGACGACGGCCCCGACCAGCGGTATCGTCCGCGTCACCACCAGTCTACCAAGGCAATTCTACGGAGTGTAGAAAAAGTGCGTCGGTGAGAGCTGCGGTCTCAGATCGGGAAGCCCAGGTGCGTGAGTGCGGCCTTGAGGATGAAGTCCTGACCATGGCAGAGCTCGCTGGTGATATCGGGGCGCAGGGTCTCCTCCGGGGTCAGCCAGTCGAGGCTGAGGGCATCGGCGCGCGGGGTGCATTCGCCGCGGACCTCGAGGATGAAGCACATCGAGATCGCGTGCTGCCGGGGATCGTGCAGCAGGGCGGAGCCTTCGGTGGGGAAGTACTCGGCGATGTGGAACGGGGAGATCGCCGGTGGGATGACCGGCAGCGCCATCGGTCCGAGATCGTTCTCGGCGTGACGCATGAGTGCTGAGCGGATCGATTCGTGGAAGCGGATGCGCCCGCCCACGACCTCACGACCCAGGGTGCCGTCCTCGAGGCTGCGCAGCAGCAGTCCGATGCGCTCGACGTTGCCCGATTCGCCGACCCGCACGGGAATCGCATTGACATAGGGGATCGGCATGCGTCTGCGCAGACGGGCGAACTCGTCGTCGTCGAACCAGTTCTCGTCATAATCCAGGGCGGTGCGAGTCATGGAGCAATCGTCCCATATCGCGAGCATCGGCAGAAGAGGCTCACCTCCCGTGTGAGTAACCCGCACATGCCGTGTGGTGAACCAGCACACACATCGGGTAAAGTATCTTGATATCGAGATAAATTTTCGACCGGTCGCGACGCGCTGAGGTGACGTGACCTACAGTTGTGTCAGCACTCGCTGACCGATCCGGTCGAGGACTATGAAGGGGTATCCATGATCAATCATGAAGTCCGCACTCATAAGAGCTCAGAGAACCTGGCTCGCGAAGATCAGCTCGCCTGGAAGATCGCCGAGGTCGCATCCGACCCCACGCCGGTCGACGCAGACGTCACCGAGATGGTCATCAACCGCGTCATCGACAACGCCGCCGTCGCGGCCGCCTCGGTGAGCCGTTCCGCACCGACACACGCCCGCGAACAGGCGCAGACCCACCCATTCAACCCGGGGGCCAACATCTTCGGCCTGCCGGTGACCGACCGCTTCTCCCCGGAATGGGCCGCTTGGGCCAACGGCGTGGCAGTCCGCGAACTCGACTTCCACGACACCTTCCTCGCCGCCGAATACTCACACCCCGGAGACAACATCCCGGCCGTTCTCGCCGTCGCCCAGCACAAGGGCATCGGAGGCAAGGACCTCATCAACGGCATCGCCACCGGCTACGAGATCCAGGTCGACCTCGTCAAGGGAATGTGCCTGCACGAGCACAAGATCGACCACGTCGCCCACCTCGGCCCCTCAGCAGCGGCCGGCATCGGCGCCCTGCTCCACCTGCCCACGGAGATCACCTTCCAAGCGGTCCAGCAGGCCCTGCACGTGACGACCGCGACCCGCCAATCGCGCAAGGGCGAGATCTCGTCCTGGAAGGCGCACGCTCCCGCGTTCGCCGGCAAGATGGCCGTCGAGTCCGTCGACCGCGCCATGCGCGGCGAGGGTGCCCCGAACCCGATCTACGAAGGTGAAGACGGCTTCATCGCCTGGATCCTCTCCGGCCCCGAAGCCCGCTACACCATCCCGCTGCCGGGCAAGGGCGAATCCAAGCGCGCGATCCTCGACACCTACACCAAGGAGCACTCGGCCGAATACCAGGCGCAGGCTCTCATCGACCTCGCCCGCAAGCTCGGCGGACAGATCGAGGACCTGACGAAGATCAAGCGCGTCGTCATCCACACCTCGCACCACACCCACTACGTCATCGGCACCGGTGCCAACGATCCGCAGAAGATGGATCCGAAGGCCAGCCGTGAGACGCTCGACCACTCGATCATGTACATCTTCGCCGTGGCCATGCAGGACCAGGGCTGGCACCACGAGCACTCCTACGCTCCCGAACGTGCCGGTCGACCCGACACCGTCGAGCTGTGGCACAAGATCGAAACCACTGAGGATCCGGAGTGGACCCGTCGCTACCACTCGACCGACCCGAACGAGAAGGCCTTCGGCGGACGCGTGGAGATCGAATTCGAGGACGGATCGACGCTCGTCGACGAAATCGCCGTCGCCGATGCCCACCCGTTCGGTGCACGTCCCTTCGCTCGGGCGAACTACATCGATAAGTTCAAGACCCTGGCCGAGGGCATCCTCTCCGACTCGGAGCAGAGCCGTTTCCTCGACCTCGCCGAGAACCTCGAGAACCTCGACGCCAAGGGCGTGGGCGAGCTCAGCTTCGCCGTGGACGGACTCGAGCACAGCGGATCGAAGGGCATCTTCTGATGCTCGGCGCACAGGCAACTCCCGCCGAGCGCCGCGCGAAGTTCCGTGAGCTGCTGGCCGGCGATGGAATCGTCCAGTTCCCCGGCGCCATCAACCCGATCAACGCTCAGATCATCGAGCAGACCGGATTCGAAGGCGTCTACATCTCCGGCGGCGCGTTCTCCGCGGCCATGGGTCTGCCCGATATCGGGCTGACCACGCTCACCGAGGTGGCCGACCATGGACGCAATATCGCGCGGGTGACGAACCTGCCGACGTTCATCGATGCCGACACCGGATGGGGCGAGGCCATGAACGTGGCCCGCACCGTCCAGGAATTCGAGGACGCAGGGATCTCGGGCATGCACCTGGAGGACCAGGTCAACCCGAAGCGCTGCGGCCACCTCGACGGCAAGGAGGTCGTGACCGCGGTCGAGATGTCCAAGCGCATCAAGGCCGCTGTCAAGGGCCGCCGCGATGAGAACTTCGTCATCTGCGCCCGCACGGACTCCCGCGCCGGTGAGGGCCTCGACGCCGCCATCGACCGGGCCAAGGCCTACGCCGATGCCGGTGCGGACATGATCTTCCCCGAAGCGATGCGAGACTTGGGCGAATTCGAGAAATTCGCCTCGGCCGTCGATGTGCCGATCCTGGCGAACATGACGGAATTCGGAAAGAGCGAGCTGTTCACCACCGAACAGCTGGGCAATGTGGGAGTCAAACTCGTGATCTACCCGGTCACGACTCTGCGCATCGCCATGGGTGCGATCAAATCGGGCCTGCAGACCATTCGGGACAAGGGCACTCAGGTGGACCTGCTCGAGGGCATGCAGACCCGTGCGGACCTGTATGACACGATCGACTACGCGGCGTACAACGAGTTCGACGCGGCAGTCTTCAACTTCTCACAGGAGGGTCACCAGTGACCGAAGAAATCAAGAAGGGCCTCGCCGGTGTCGTGGTCGACACCACCGCAGTGTCCAAAGTGGTCCAGGAGACCAACTCCCTGACCTATCGCGGCTACCCCGTGCAGGAACTCGCCGCCAAGCGCAGCTTCGAAGACGTCGCCTACCTCATCTGGAACGGCGAACTGCCCACCGAGGTGCAGCTGAAGGAATTCCAGGAGCGCGAACGCTCCCAGCGTGCCATCGACGACAAGCTCGTCCAGCTCATCCTCGACCTGCCCACGGACTGCCACCCGATGCACGTCGTGCAGACGGCCGTGGCCTACCTCGGTGCTGTGGATCCCGATGCGGACAAGGAAGGCGAAGCAGAGAACCTGGCCAAGGCCGAGCGTCTCTACGCCCAGCTGCCGACGATCGTGGCCATCGACCACCGCCGCCGCCACGGCCTCGATCCCGTCGCCCCGACGAAGGATCTCGGCTACGCCGCGAACTTCTTCAAGATGGTCTTCGATGAGGTTCCCGCCGAGGAGGTCGTGCGCTGCTTCGATGTGTCGATGATCCTCTACGCCGAGCACTCGTTCAACGCCTCGACCTTCACCGGTCGTGTCATCACCTCGACGACGTCTGATCTGTACTCGGCCGTCGCCGGTGCCGTCGGTGCCCTCAAGGGACCGCTGCACGGCGGTGCGAACGAAGCCGTCATGGCGATGCTCGAAGAGGTCGGCACCGCCGACAAGGCCTCGGCCTGGATCGATGACGCCCTGGCCAAGAAGGCGAAGATCATGGGCTTCGGCCACCGTGTGTACAAGAACGGCGATTCGCGCGTTCCGACCATGCGCAAGGCCTTCGAGGACATGGTGGAGGCCAAGGGCGCGAACGATCTGCTCGACCTGTACAACGCCTTCGAAGAGGACTTCGTCGGGCGCAAGGGCATCTACCCGAACCTCGACTACCCCTCGGGTCCGGCCTACCACCTGATGGGCTTCGACACCGAACAGTTCACCCCGATCTTCGTGATAGCCCGCATCACCGGGTGGACCGCTCACATCTTCGAACAGCAGGCGAACAACGCCCTCATCCGTCCTCTGAGCGCCTACGACGGTGAGGACCAGCGCGAGGTTCCCGACAACCGGGGCTGAAGCGCAGCGAAAGGCAGATTAGGAATCATGGGACCTGACGGTACGTACCGTCCGGTCGATCTCGAGGGTTTCGACTTCACCGTCACCGGTGGGGTCGGAACCCTCGTCATTGATCGGACCGACAAACGCAATGCGATCTCCCGTGCGATGTGGCGGTCGCTGCCGGAGATCATCGCGAACGTCGACGCCGACGATACGATCGGAGCGCTCATCATCACCGGTGCCGGCGGGCATTTCTCCGCCGGTTCGGACATCGCCGACCTCAACGTTCCACTGGCCGATTTCTGGGAGCTCAACTCCTCCGCCGAGGCGGCCCTGGCGAATTCGAGGACGCCGACGATCGCTGCCATCGAAGGAAACTGCGTCGGCGGGGGCACCGAGATCGCCGCCGCCTGCGATATCCGCATCGCCGCCGAAGGCTCGATCTTCGGCGTCACCGCAGCGAAGCTCGGGCTCGTCTACCCGGCCGGACCCACCCGGCGTCTGGCGCAGATCCTCGGCGATTCCTGGGCGAGGTACCTGCTCATCACCGCGTCGATCGTGAAATTCGAGAAGATGGCCGAACTCGGCTTCTTCCATGACGTCTCCGACACCCCGCTCGATGCTGCGCAGTCGCTGGGGGAGCGGATTGTCGGTCTCTCACGTCTGAGCCAGGCCGGAGCCAAGGCGATCCTCGACGGGCACCTGCCCGCAGACGGCGCGCCGCCTCGGTGGTTGGATGAAGCGTACCGGGAGGAGATCGCCCGCGGTCAGGAGGCGTTCTTCGCCAAACGGCCACCGGAATTCTCCTTCGCCAAGACGGACTGGCGCTCTGGCGACGTCGAGCCGTCCTGAGGGGATAAACTGAGCGAATGCGTCTAGCAGTCCTCGATATCGGCTCCAACAGCGTCCACCTCCTCGTCGTCGACGCTCATGTCGGAGCACCGCCCCTGCCGGCCACCTCCCACAAGGAGGTGCTGCGCCTCGCGGAGTACCTCGGCGAAGACGGGCGGATCGACGAGGAGGGGCAGGATCGTCTCCACTCCTTCATCACCGACGCCGTCGAGATCGCCGAGGACCAGGGGGCCGAGCAGATTCTGGCCTTCGCGACCTCGGCGGTTCGCGATGCCCCGAACGGTGCCGCACTCATCCAATCGATCAATTCCCAGCTCGGCGTCACGCTCAACGTGATGTCGGGCAGGGACGAAGCCCGGGTGACATTCCTCGCCGCCCGCCGCTGGTTCGGATGGTCGGCCGGAAAGATCCTGCTGCTCGACATCGGCGGCGGCTCCCTGGAGATCGCGGCCGGTCAGGACGAGTACCCGCAGGCGGCAGTGTCGGTTCCGCTCGGTGCCGGCCGCACCTATTCGGAGTTCCTGCCGGACCCGATCCCCTCGGAAGAGGACCTCCACAGACTGCGCAAGCACGCCCGGGCACAGATCGGGCGCATCGCCGGTGACATCAACAGGGTCGGTGTGCCCGATCAGGTGGTCGGCTCCTCGAAGACCTTCCGGTCACTTGCCCGCATCGCCGGGGCGGCTCCGAGCGGAGACGGGATCTACGCTCCCCGGAAACTCTTCCGCCGCGATCTCGCAGGCATCATCGACACCTTGGTCTCACGCACCCCGGAGGAGCGGGCGACGCTGCCCGGCGTCTCCGAAGCCCGCGCCGGTCAGGTGCTCGCCGGTGCGATCGTCGCCGAGGCGGCCTTCACGATCTTCGACATCGGCGTCATGAACATCTCCCCGTGGGCGCTGCGTGAGGGCATCATCATGCGCAAGCTCGATCTGCTGGACTCGGCCGAGCAGTCCTCGACGATGCGCGTCGAACCCGTCGCCGCACTCGACTGAGTCTCCGCTGGTCTCGGTCCGGCACGTTCCGGCCTGTCGTGTCCGGCACGTCCCGGACACGACAGACTGCTTCGCGCGCAGTCCGATTGCTGTCGGAATTCAGGTTCGCCTGCTAGTTTTTGATTAGTCGCCGAGGCGGCACCCACACTGCGTCTCAGCTGGGGTGCCGACATCGGTCGAAAACTGAAACCTCCGACAGAAAGCACGAACCTGCTGATGCGAAATGGTGAGCTGTCCCCGAACTTCCGTGACCAGGCGCTGGAGACGCTGAAGAAGACGAGCGCGGCCGATCCGCTCGATGTCTTCGTCGTCGGCGGGGGAGTGACCGGAGCAGGATCGGCCTTCGACGCGGCCACCCGCGGGCTCAAGGTCGGTGTCGTCGACGCGAAGGACTGGGCTGCAGGAACCTCATCCCGGTCCTCGAAGCTCATGCACGGCGGTCTGCGCTACCTCGAGATGCTCGACTTCAAACTCGTCGCCGAGGCCCTGAAGGAACGCGACCTGCTGCTGCAGCACACCGCGCCCCACCTCGTCGAGCCCGTCGCCTTCGTCTTCCCCTTCGAACACCGGCTCATCGACCGTGCCTTCATCGGCTCCGGTGTCCTCCTCTACGACACGATGGCCACCCGCCCGGGCCGCAAACGCGCCGTGCCGATGCACCGTCACCTGAGCAAGAAGGCGCTGAGCGCCCATTTCCCGGGCCTGGCCGATGAAGCGGCCGTCGGTGCGCTCGAATACTACGATGCGAAGGTCGACGACGCCCGGTTCGTGATGACGCTCGTGCGCTCGGCGGTCAGCTACGGAGCCGCCGCCGCCAACCACGTCTCCGTCATCGGCTACCTCCACGACGGCGACCACGTCACCGGTGTGCACGCCCGAGACGAGATCACCGGCGAGGAATTCGACATCCACGCCCGCCGCACCATCCTCGCCGGAGGCGTGTGGACCGAGGAACAGCAGGATCTGGCGAAGGCCGATGCCGGGCTCAAGGTGCTCGCCTCCAAGGGCGTGCACATCACCGTGGCGCAGGACAAGATCAAGGCCGCACCCAATACCGGAATCATCTCGAAGACGGAGAAGTCCGTCCTCTTCGTCATCCCCTGGGAGGGCTACTGGGTCATCGGCACCACCGACACCCCATGGAACGAAGACGTCGATGCACCGGTGGCGACCTCGCCGGACATCGAGTACCTGCTCGAACACGCCAATGCCATCCTCGCCGACAAACTCACCCGCGAGGACGTCATCGGCGTCTACTCCGGGCTGCGCCCGCTGCTGCAGCCGGTGGCCAAGGAAGGCCAGGCCTCGACGAAGGTCTCCCGCGAACACACCGTGATGGAGGTCGAACCGGCACTGGCCGCGATCGCCGGCGGCAAGTTCACCACCTACCGGGTGATGGCCGAAGACGCCGTCGACTTCGTCCTCGGCGACGATGCGAAGGACCGCCGGTCGCTGACCGAATCCGTGCCGCTGCTCGGCGCACAGGGTGTGGGTGCCCTGCGCCGCGGGCAGGCCGGGATCGCGGAGAAGTACGGATGGGACGAGGACCGCGTCAAACGCCTCATCCGCCGCTACGGAACCCTCATCGAGAACCTGCTCGACCTCGTCGATGAGGATCCGGATCTCGGCCGGCCGTTGGACGGCGCCGACCGCTACCTGCGCGTCGAAGCCCACTACGCGGCCGCCGCCGAGGGGGCCGTCCACCTCGGCGATATCCTCGAACGCCGCATGCGGCTGAACTACGAGAGCCGCGATCGCGGCAAGAGCGCCGCCGAGGCGGTCGCCGCCATCGTCGCCCCCGTCCTCGGATGGGACGCCGATCGTGAGGCGGCCGAAGTCGCGGAATTCCATGCCCACGTCGATGCCCAGGTCGCGGCCGAGGGCACGGAGGACGACGCCTCGGCGGCGGCTCTCGTGGGGCAGACCCTGCGCTGAGTCGGCACGCGGATCGGTTCCACCGCAGAGAGACTGCCCCGGGTCGCGCACAAGGAAGTGCGATCACAACCGAATACCGACAATCGAATAGTCACCGAACCGGAGCACCCTCCGGGTCGACCACGGACCGGGACACCCACCGGGCCGACAAACAATAGGAGTTTGTGAGATATGGGCACTATTTTTCTCTATGAGATCGCGGGTACGGCGATGCTCATGCTGCTCGGCGTCGGCGTCGTCGCCAACGTCGTGCTCGGCAAGACCAAAGGCAACGGAGGCGGCTGGCTGCTGATCTCCTTCGGCTGGGGACTTGCCGTCTTCGCCGGCGTCTACGTCGCCTACAAGACCGGCGCACACCTCAACCCCGCCGTGACCTTCGGCATCCTCTCCAGCGGGGCCGCGGAATACGCGGACGGGATCCCCGTCAACTTCGTCAACACCGTCGCCTACCTCGCCGCCGAACTCATCGGCGCGATGCTCGGCGCATTCCTCGCCTGGGCCGTCTACAAGAAGCACTACGACGAGGAGAAGGATCCCGGCAGCATCCTCGGCACCTTCTCCACCGGGCCGGAGATCCGCTCCTATGGGTGGAACTTCATCACCGAGGTCGTGGCGACCTTCGTGCTCGTCATCGTGATCCTCCTGTTCGGAGGCACCCCGGACAAGCTCGGACCATTGGCCGTGGCGCTCATCGTCGTCGCCATCGGCGCCTCGCTGGGCGGTCCCACCGGCTATGCCATCAACCCGGCCCGTGACCTCGGACCCCGCATCGTCCACGCTCTGCTGCCGATCCCGCACAAGGGCGGCTCGGACTGGGCCTATTCGTGGGTGCCGATCGCCGGGCCTCTGGTCGGCGCCGTGCTCGCCGGCCTGCTCTCCCGGGCACTGATCTGAGCACGATCAAAGACAACTGAGTACGATCACAGACAACCACTTCGACACAGGAGTCAGAATGAGTCAGGAAAAGTACATCCTCGCCATCGACCAGGGAACCACCTCGTCGCGGGCGATCGTCTTCAACCATGACGGCCAGATCGTCTCGTCCGGTCAGCTCGAACACGAGCAGATCTTCCCCCGCGCGGGCTGGGTCGAACACGACCCGGTCGAGATCATCAAGAACACGAACGAAGCCATCGGCCAGGCTCTGACGCGAGCGAACATCAACCGCCACCAGCTCGAGGGCGTGGGCATCACGAATCAGCGTGAGACCACGGTGATCTGGAACAAGAAGACCGGTGAACCCGTCTACAACGCGATCGTGTGGCAGGACACCCGCACCCAGAAGATCTGCGATGAGCTTGCAGGAGACGAGGGCGCTGACAAGTACAAAGACCGGGTGGGCCTGCCGCTGGCAACATACTTCGCCGGGCCGAAGGCGAAATGGGTCTTCGACAATGTCGACGGGGTCAAGGAAGCCGCAGCGGCCGGGGACCTCCTCTTCGGCACCATGGACACGTGGGTGATCTGGAACCTCACCGGCGGGACCAACGGCGGAATCCACGTCACCGATGTCACGAACGCCTCGCGGACGATGCTGATGAACATCGACACCCTCGACTGGAACGCCGAGATCGCTGCGGACATGGGCATCCCCGTCGAGATGCTGCCGGAGATCAAGTCCTGCTCGGAGATCTACGGCTACGGAGCGAAGAACGGGCTGATCATCGACACCCCGATCTGCGGCATCCTCGGCGATCAGCAGGCAGCGACCTTCGGTCAGGCCTGCTTCGAGAAGGGGCAGGCGAAGAACACCTACGGCACCGGCAACTTCATGCTCATCAACACCGGCAACGAGCCGGTGGCCAGCAAGAACGGCCTGCTCACGACCGTGGCGTACAAGATCGGCGACGCGGAGACCGTCTACGCCCTCGAAGGATCGGTGGCGGTGACCGGTTCGCTCGTGCAGTGGATCCGCGACAACCTCGGTCTGATCAAGGACGCCCCGGAGGTCGAGACTCTGGCCAAGCAGGTCGAGGACAACGGCGGCTGCTACATCGTGCCGGCGTTCTCGGGTCTCTTCGCCCCGCATTGGGAGTCCGACGCCCGCGGCACCATCGTGGGACTGACCCGGTACGTGAACAAGAACCACATCGCTCGCGCAACTCTCGAGTCCGTGGCCTTCCAGTCCCGGGAGGTCCTCGACGCAATGGACCTCGACTCCGGTGTCGAACTCACCGAGCTCAAGGTCGATGGCGGCATGGTCGCCAACGAGACGCTCATGCAGTTCCAGGCCGACCTCCTCGGTGTGCCCGTCATCCGTCCCGAGGTCGTCGAGACCACGGCGCTGGGCGCGGCCTACGCGGCCGGCATCGCGGTGAAGTTCTGGAACGGCGAAGAGGACGTGAAGGCCAACTGGCGCGAGGACAAGCGGTGGAACCCGTCGATGGACGAGGAGAAGGTCGAGCGCGTCTACCGTCTGTGGAACAAGGCAGTCGAACGCTCCAAGGGATGGGTGGACGAGGACACCGAAGCCCTCTACTCCTAATATTGCTACCCGACGGGTCCCCAGCACCCTGGCGCCAGGGTGCTGGGGACCCGTCGGGTAGTTCTGGGGGAGGGGGCGTGGCAGCCGAAGTCCGCGCTAAACTGGAAGCGATGAGCAAGAAGTCGAAGTCCCAGCGGAAGGTGTTGACCACCAAGAACTCCGCGCGCTCGAATTCGCGGCGCAACAAGGAGTTCTTCGACAGCCACGAGGTCTACGAACACGACGCCCACCACGTCTCCGACCATCGGATCCGCCTCGGCCTCTCCAGCTCCTCAGTGTCTCCGATGACCGTCGAGGAGACGTTCACCCAGGCCGCCAAACACGGCTACGACGGTGTCGAGATCATGGTCACGCACAACGCTGAGACCCGCGATGTCGATCTCATCAACGGGCTCGCCCGCGACACCGGCCTCGACGTCATCTCCCTCCACGCCCCGACGCTCCTCTTCCTGCCCCGGGTGCTGCACAAGGACCATTGGGAGAAGCTGCGGATCACCGCGAACCTCGCCAAGGCCGTCAACGCCGAGACAGTCGTCCTCCACCCGCCCTTCAGATGGCAGGGGGAGTACGCCCTCGGCTTCGTCGACGGCGTCCGCGAGGTCTCCCGGGAGACCGGAGTGAGACTGGCCGTGGAGAACATGTATCCGTGGCGTGCGGGCCTGCGCGAAGTCCAGGTCTACTATCCCGACTGGAACCCGCTGGACGAAGACTACGACGATCTCACCTTCGACTTCTCCCACGCCTCGACGGCCGGGAT
Source organism: Brevibacterium spongiae (assembly GCF_026168515.1). Classification (NCBI taxonomy): domain Bacteria; kingdom Bacillati; phylum Actinomycetota; class Actinomycetes; order Micrococcales; family Brevibacteriaceae; genus Brevibacterium; species Brevibacterium spongiae. Next base: position 1,246,551 of record NZ_CP093443.1, read on the forward strand.
GAACGCCCTGGAGACCGTGGGCGAGATCTTCGACAGACTCCGTCACGTCCATCTCACCGACGGGGCGGGCTCACTCAAAGACGAACACCTCGTTCCCGGGGCAGGCACCATGCCGGTGGCAGAGACCCTGCAGTACCTTGCCAAATACAATTGGGCCGGCGACGTCGTCGTCGAGGTCAATACGCGATTCGTCCGGAAGCAGTCCACCCGTGAGAAGATGCTCGCCGACTCCATCGCCTTCGCCCGCGAGCACCTCGGCCTGGCCGAGACCGCCCCACGACGCAACTCCCACAGCCACACCCGCACCTCTGAGCACGGTTCGCCGCCCACCGGCGACTGACCGCCGGAGGACCCACCGGCGACTGACCGCCGACAACCGCGGAGACCGCCTGCCGCCCCGTGCGCAGGAGACCACAGAACACAGACGACAGCATCGAAAGGCTGGCTCGATTTGACCACCATCGCCTCCATCGGAACCGGCAATATGGGCACCGCGCTGATCCAGGGAATCCTCAGCGCCGACGCGGGCATCACCGTTCGTGCGACGACGAACTCGACCGCCTCGGCGCAGCGCCTGAGCAGCGATCTTCCCACAGCCACGGTGACAGCTCTGGAAGACGATCCGGAGGCGAACCGAACGGCCGCGGCCGGAGCCGATTTCGTCTTCCTCGGCGTCAAACCCTGGATGATGACCGACACCCTGGCCGAACTCGCTCCCGCCCTGGAAGCGAACACGGTGCTCGTGTCCATGGCCGCCGGAGTCGCGTCCGCCGACCTCAAGAAACTCGCGCCGAAGCACCCGATCGTGCGGATCATGCCGAACACGCCGAGCTCCATCGGCCACGGCGTCATCGCGCTCGCTCCCGACGCCGAGGTGCCCGCCGACAGCGTCGACACTCTCCGTCAGCTGCTCTCCGGCGCCGGACTCGTCGTCGACCTCGACGAAACCCAGATCCCCGCGATGACCGGGATCTCCGGGTCCGGAGTCGCGTACTTCTTCCTCCTCGCCGAGGCGATGATCGCCGCCGGAGTCAAGCAGGGACTCGACGAGGACACCGCCCGCCGGATGGTCGTCGCCACAGCCGACGGGGCCGGCCGACTCCTGACCGCGAAGCCCGACCCGTCCGCTCAGCGGCAGGCCGTGAGCAGCAAGGGAGGCACGACCCTGGCCGGGCTGCAGCAGTTCATCGACGCCGGGATCTTCGATATCGCCGAGGCGGCCGCGCAGGCAGCTGCGGACCGTTCCCTGGAGATGGAGCGGGAGAATTCCGAGGCCATCAACGGCTGAGTGCCGTCGACGGCGACGGGCCCCTGTTCAGGGGAGGACGTTCGAGGACCTGGCGATGGAGACCGCCTCGTGGCGGGTCCGTGCCGAGAGTTTGACCATTGCGGTGTTGAGGTAGGACTTCACCGTCGACTCACGCAGGCTCAGTTCCTCGGCGATGCGCGCATTCGACCATCCCAGCGCCACATGGGAGAGGATGTCCGTCTCCCGCGGGGACAGACGAACTGCCGGCACCGGTGACGCGTAGTTCTCCGGGTTGTGCCCCGAGAGGATGTCGGCCAGCCGGGCCTCGACACCGCTGAGCCTCTCCCGGGTCTCGTCGTCGACGATGCTCGACCGGATGGCCCGCAGCTCCGCATAGGTATGGCGCAGCGCCTCCCTGCCCGAGGGATCGAGATCGGGATAGAGCTGTTCGGTGCGAGCTGTCGGCTCATGGACGCTGCGGCGGCTGAGCCGGGCGAGGTCGACCGACAGCTGTCGGACCCGTCTGACGAGATCTCCCGTCTGCGGTGCGGCGGCGTCGTAGTCCGAGCGGTGCCCGCAGTAGACCATTCCGGTCACCTCACCTCCGCGCAGGGTCGGGACGGCGACGAGGACGCGGATGCCCTCGCCGAGCACCTCCTCGTCGTAGTGGTGAGTGATATAGGGGTCGATCTCGTAGTCGCGGGTCAGCTGCGGGGTGCCTTCGGTCATGGCCCGGCCTCCGAGCCCCCGTCCGGTCGAGACGATGAGTGAGGAGAGCAGATCCTGGTCAGCACCGGCGACGGCCTCGACGGCGACCGATCCCTCATCGACAGTTCCTCCGAAGACGACGTCGCCCGTGCCGGTTCGATGCAGCGAATCGACGGCTTCGACGAACAGGCGACGGGTCTCGGCCTTGAGAGCTCGCGTTTCCTTCGCGTGGGCATTCATGTGAACAAGCTACCAACTTTCGGTGGTATTCCCTAGCGCATGCTGAACGTTACTTTAGGGTCATGTGATTCAGGACACTGATGTTCTGTCTATTCAAAGGAGAAAGCATGACTGACCCTGTCAGCACCGGTGTCGACTTCCTCGCGGAGGAGGAGAGCACGGAGTTCAAGGCGCTCAAGCGCAAGCGATTCTCAGTGGTGATCCCGCTGTCGATCGCCTTCCTCGTCTGGTACTTCCTCTACGTCATCCTCAGCACGTACGCGCACGACTTCATGTCCACGAAGGTCGTGGGGGAGATCAACATCGGCCTCGTCTTCGGGCTGCTGCAGTTCGTGACGACCTTCGCGATCACGATGTTCTACGTCTCGTTTGCCAACAAGAAGCTCGACCCTCCCGCTCAAGCGATTCGTGAACGACTGCAGGCCGAAACGGAAGGACGCCGCTCATGAGCACTCTGGTAATCGGAGACCTCGTCGCCTCGGGAATGGACCTCCTCAGCGCAGCGACCACCGAAGTCGAAAACAACCCGATCCTCAACATCACGATCTTCGCCGCCTTCGTCGCGGTGACGATGTTCATCGTCCTGCGGGCCAGCCGCAACAACAAGTCAGCCTCCGACTACTACGCCGGCGGGCGGTCATTCACCGGGCCGCAGAACGGGTTCGCGATCTCCGGAGACTACCTCTCGGCAGCATCGTTCCTCGGCATCTGCGGCGCGATCGCCGTCAACGGCTACGACGGGTTCCTCTACTCGATCGGCTTCCTCGTCGCGTGGCTCGTCGCACTGCTCCTCGTCGCCGAACTCATGCGCAACACAGGCAAGTTCACCATGGCCGATGTGCTCTCGTTCCGCCTCAAGCAGCGTCCGGTGCGCATGGCAGCGGCCCTGTCGACCCTGGCCGTGTGCTTCTTCTACCTGCTCGCACAGATGGCCGGAGCCGGCGGACTCGTCTCCCTGCTCATGGGCATCGATGGCAAGGTCGGGCAGTCTCTGGTCATCGCCGTCGTCGGCGCACTGATGATCATCTACGTCCTCGTCGGCGGAATGAAGGGCACCACCTGGGTGCAGATCGTCAAGGCGATCCTGCTCATCGCCGGAGCCTTCGCCATGACCATCTGGGTCCTCGCGCTCAACGGCTTCAACCTTTCGACGCTGCTGGCCTCGGCGGTGGAGAATGCCGGTTCCGGGGTCGGTGAAGCGATCCTGGCGCCCGGTCAGAAGTACGGGGAGAACCCGCTCGACTTCATCTCCCTGGCGCTGGCTCTGGTGCTCGGCACCGCGGGTCTGCCGCACGTGCTGATGCGCTTCTACACGGTGCCCACGGCGAAGGAGGCGCGCCGGTCGGTCGTCTGGGCGATCTGGCTCATCGGCGCCTTCTACCTCTTCACCCTGGTCCTCGGCTACGGTGCCGCGGCACTTGTCGGCGCCGACGCGATCGAGAACGCCCCCGGCGGAGTGAATTCTGCGGCACCGCTGCTGGCGCTCCACCTCGGCGGGCCCATCCTCATGGGCTTCATCTCCGCGGTGGCCTTCGCGACGATCCTCGCGGTGGTCGCCGGGCTCGCGATCACCGCAGCCGCGTCCTTCGCCCATGATATCTACGCCAATGTCATCAAGAAGGGCAAGGTCGAAGACTCCGAGGCCGAGGTCAAGATCGCGCGTCGCACGGTCGTCGTCATCGGCATCGTGGCCATCATCGGCGGAATCGGTGTGCAGGGTCAGAACATTGCCTTCCTCGTCGCACTCGCCTTCGCCGTTGCGGCGAGTGCGAACCTGCCGACGATCATCTACTCGCTGTTCTGGAAGCGCTTCACCACTCGCGGTGCGGTGTGGTCGATCTACGGCGGGCTGATCTCGGCGATGGTGCTCATCGCGTTCTCGCCGGTCGTCTCCGGTTCCGAGACCGCGATGATCCCCGGAGCCGACTTCGCGATCTTCCCGCTGTCGAACCCGGGAATCATCTCGATTCCGCTCGGGTTCCTCCTCGGGTGGATCGCCTCGGTCACCGACAAGACGGTGGAGAGCCCGGAACTCGCCGCCGAGATGGCTGTCCGCGCCCATACCGGGTTCGGCGCCGAGGAGGCTGTCGAGCACTGATCCACCACCCAACCGCGTGTTCAAAGTGTGAACGTCCTGATCCTGATCGGCGCAATTCCACTTTGGACACGCGGTTGTGGATGACACTGTGTTGTGGCCGCGTCGACGTCCGTGCAGACTCTGCCGTTCGGGCGCCGCGGCGGCCCTTGCGCTGGTGTCATCGCGCCCGTTCTTCCAGCGCGACGCGGCCGCCGCGGTGCACGTGCCATTGCGCTAAGACTCGGCTTCATTCGAGCACCAGGCAGGTGGGGAAGCGTCGACGACTCGAACGTCGTGCAATGTTGACAGTCCGCGGACTCGAACACCGCATGGGTGTGGACGCCGAGAGCGAGTCCACAGGCCGGTGAGGAGCCCTTGCCAGAGTCCCATGCACATCGACAGTGTTGCCGCATGTACAACGTGGTCCGGACCAGTGAACTCAGAGCGTGCGGTGTGCAGAGTAGGTGCATCCGCGACGCCATCGGCTGCTGCCTGCTGGCGCTCACGCAAGGAATGTATTCGATCGTCGCCCGCTGCTCGAACCCCCGACATTCGGCGATAGCGGAGTTCGTCACGGACGAAGCGTGGATCACGCGAGTCATCGAGCAGACAGATCAGAAGACAGGGAAACCTCGCTTCGAACTCCTCGACATGTTCGAAACGCTGCGGGTGGCTTCGTATCCGCATTATGGGGTCGACGACGTGATCTGGGGAGTCTCCGCCGGGTTCGTTCACGACTTTCCGCTGTATCGTCCGCCTCGGGGGACGGTCTTCATCGCTCATCCGACGAGGCGGCACTGCAGTTCCGATGTGGTCAGGACTACGAGGTCCGTCCCTGAAGAGGATGTCGTTCAGATCGGCAAGATGTCGCTGACGTCGCCTGTTCGCACCGCATTCGATCTCATCGGCCAACTGGGTGAACCGGAAGGTTTCGCCGCGCTCGAAAGGTGTCTGCGCAGATCAACTTTCGGCTCCGACGCCGGGGCAGCAGAAGCAGCTAGATTCGGTTACCCGCCGGACACTCTCGCACTGGGTGAGCGCCGAATCGCAGAGGACTTCATGCCCGTGCTCAGGCGGCTGTCCAAAGGTCAATCGAGAGCGCAGTGTCTCCTGTCAGCGATCGGCCCGCTGTCCGAGAGCTATGCTGAGAGTCGCTTCGTGTACAACCTCATGCAACTGAGACTGACCGGGTTCAGTCAGCAGGCCAGGATCCGGGATGGCCGCGAGGTGGTTGCTCGTGTGGACTTTCTGCACAGGGAGTCAAGGACGATCGTCCTCGTCGACGGCTTCTCCAAATATGCCGACAACGGAGTTGGGCTGATGCGGAAGGAGGTTCGTCAATACAACCGGCTGTTGGAAATGGGGTACCGTATCATCCGTCTGAACTTCACCGAGGTCGCCAACCTTGAAGAGTGCGCCACCAAACTCTTCGCGCAGGCCCCACACCTGAGGGCATTCATCGCCCCACGAAAGCGGTCCGGTGTCCGGTAGTGCCGGACTTGACGCGGTGCCGAGAGGATACTGTTCGACGTGCCCGGTGCTCCAACGGCTTCAAAGTGTGTTTGCCCCGATCGAAGTCACTGCATGCACATTTTGAACCCGCGGTTGTCGTTGGCTGCGAGATGCACGAAAGTCACAAGGCTGTAGACTGGGACGAGTCACCGATCACGACGTGCCTGCACCAGGCTTCACCTGGGCGGACACCTGCTGATCCGCGGTGACATGCGGGCGTAGCTTAATGGTAAAGCTTCGGCTTCCCAAGCCGATGACGCGGGTTCGATTCCCGTCGCCCGCTCTCTTTGCATCGTGATGAGGTCACAGCCCTCACACACCGAGACGATGACTTCGACACCGCTTCCTGACCATAGAGTCCCAATCTTCTTCGGCTCCCTGTGCAGGTACTGGTCTGCCGACTTCCGTTCACACTGCTGGTCTGCAGGCTCCCTTCCCAGCCGTGTCAGGGCCTCATCGTATTCTCCGATCGACAGGGGCTGCCACAGTGGTATCCGGTCGAGCGAGGGGAGTGGTGAAAGTGGACAACGATGACGAATTCTTCCGTGTGGCGAGGCTGAGCACGGAGCTCAGGGGGATCGACTCCCAACTGACAGAGTTATCACGACGTCGTGCGGAGCGTGAGGCGATCGCGAATCTCGATCCACATCTTCACCTCCGGCAGGATGATGTAGCGTCCGTGGTCGGTCAGTGGGAAATCCATGTGGAACGGGAGGCCGAACTCCTCGAGTCCAGGGAAGACGCCGTGCGGCGACTCCTCCCGGCCTTCCTCAATCTCGCCGCACTCGAATTCGGCCGCTTGGATGAGGAGTTCGACACGAAGGAGTGGGGCGACACCGCAGAGAAATGCCTGGATGCCATGGAAACGGTGGCTCAGGCCTACGCACACCGACTCCAGCGGGCGATCGATCAATGGAACCACGTCGCGGAGGCGCTGCTCGACATGTCGCATGGGCTGCCGGGACATGACACGGAAATACATGATGCGGCACAAGATATGGAACCGAACTCGACCGACTCGTCCGGCCCACCCGCCGAGTCAGCTGGTCCGGTGATCAAGCGGCTCGGACCGACCGCCTCGGGCGGATATACGGGGATCGAGGTGAACGGACGGGAGATCGAGATGGTCAGTCGCCACGAGACCATCGACGAATTCCTCACTGCGCTCGAGTCAGGGATGCGGGAGATTCTGGCCGAAGCCAGAAAAGGCCTGCTCTCAGGCTCCGACTGCTCCACCGAGGTAGTTCTCGATCCCTCCCCGTCGCATCGCATCTGGCGAGAGTCGTGACGCGAATGCGGTGCGCCGGCTGCTTCGAAGTGCAGATGCGCTGATGAAGATCCCTGCGTACACACTTTGAACCCGCGATTGCCGCGATTGCCGCGAGTGGCGCGAGCGGCGCGGGTGTCCGGCGGCGGCCGCCGGCGAAGCGCCGCCCCGCTCCTACGGGCGTCCGGCGAATCGTCCCAGCAGCTCCACGTGCCCAGCGACGATGAGCAGATCCTGTTTGCCGACGCGGGTCGTCGGGTCGGCGTAGGTGAAGTCGCGGCCCGGGCTCTTGATGCCGACGATCGTGACGCCGTATTTGTCGCGGACGCCGGATTCGCTGAGCGTGAAGCCCTGGATCTCACGCGGCGGCCGCATCTTGACCACAGCGAAGTGGCCTTCGTCGAACTCGATGTACTCCATCATCCGGGAGCTGACGAGGTGGGCGACTCGGCGTCCTGCGTCCGATTCGGGGTAGAGCACGTGGTGGGCGCCGATGCGGTGGAGGATCTTGCCGTGGGACGGGGAGATCGCCTTCGCCCACACCTGCCCGACGCCGAGGTCGACGAGGTTCGCGGTGGTGAGCACGCTGTCTTCGATCGAGGTGCCGATGCCGACGACCGCTGTCGAGAAGTCCCCGGCCCCGACCTGCCGCAGCGCATCGATGTTCGTCGAATCGGCCTCGACGACGTGGGTGAGCTTGCCGCTCCAGTCCTTGACCAGTTCTGGGTTGTGCTCGATGGCCATGACCTCACGGCCCAGTTTGGCCAGCGTGGCCGCCGTCGAGGACCCGAAGCGTCCCAGTCCGATGACCAGGATGGAGGTGTGTTCGTTAGCCAACGACGGGCCTTTCTTCGGGATAGCGGTACAGGCGGGCGGAGTCCTGCATGGACAGCGCCGCCGCAAGTGTAATCGTACCGAGTCGGCCGATGAGCATGATCACCGACAGAACATAGAGGCCTGAGTTCGGCGACGATGCAGAGACCCCGGAGCTCAATCCGACGGTGCCGAAGGCGGAGATCACCTCGAACAGCACGCGGTCGAGCGGCTCTGCGCTGATCTGGAGCATCGTCAGGGTGCCGATGAAGACGATCGTCGCACCGGTGAGCAGGATCGAGATCGAGAGTTTGATCGTCGAGGAGGTCAGCCTGCGACCGAACACGTGCACATCCTGTAAGCCCCTGGCCTCTGCGTATGCGGCGAGGATGAGCACAGCGACGGTCGTGACCTTGATGCCGCCTGCCGTCGAGGACGAGCCGCCGCCGATGAACATCATGAGGTCCATGAGCAGATGTGAGGCCTGGCTCATGTCCGCGACCTCCATCGTCGCGAAGCCGCCCGACCGCGGCATGACGGCCATGAACAGGACCTCGACGAATGTGTGTCCGGCGCTCTTGTCTCCGAGCGTGGCCGGGTTGGCCGACTCGAACAGAGCCAGGAGCAGCAGGCCCACCGCCAGCACTGCCGTCGTGGTCGTCAGCGTCAGCTTCGTGTGCAGGTCCCAGCGGCTGGGCCGGTTCCAGAACATCGCGACCATGAGCACGACGGGAAAGCCCAAGGATCCGACGAAGACACCGGCCATGAGCAGAGACAGGATCCACGGATCGGAGGCGAAGTAGGCCGCCCCGCCCTCGTGGATGGTGAATCCCGCGTTGTTGAACGCAGAGATCGAATAGAACACCGAATACCAGATCGAGTCGCCCAGAGAATCCCCGCGCATGAGGAACCGCGGGAACAGCAGCACCGCAAGAATCGATTCGGCAGTGAAGATCGTGATGACCACGGTCTTGAGCAGGGTGCCGACCTGACCCAGATTGAGCGCCGAGGTGGCCTGCTGGGCGATGAGACGCTGCCGGACTCCCAGCCGGCGTGAGACGGCCATGCCCAGCACCGAGGCGAGGGTGAGGATTCCGAGACCGCCGACCTGGATGCCGGCGGTGATCACCGAGATCCCGAAGTCCGACCAGTAGTCCTCCGTGACGACGGGGGTCAGCCCCGTCACGCAGACGGCTGAGACCGCCACGAACACGGAGTTCGCGATGTGCGTGGCCTGATCCACCGCACCCGGATGGCGCACGCTCGCCGGCAGCATGAGCAGGATCGCGAACAGCGCGACGACGGCGACGAACGACCCGATCGCCAGTCGGGCGGGCGAGGCGACGGCGAGGTCGTCGACGAAGTCGCGGACCCACCGTCCTGGCCGCAGCAGCCGGTCGAAGCGCGGCGCGGAATTCTTGGACACAAGCACCATGGTAGATCCGTGAGCCTCCGAATCGGCGCAAGTGACCCGTGCCATATAGCATGGTGAGCATGGCCGAAAATGATGTGTATGTCGTCTGGGACGACGCGGTGACCGGTTATAACTTCGGTCCCAGCCATCCCATGCACCCCCTCAGACTCGACCTGACGGCGAAGCTTGCGCTCGAATTCGGACTCTTCGACGCCGAGAACGTCCACGTGCACCCGATCAACGACATCGACGAGGCCAAACTCGCCCGCCTCCACGACGCCGATTTCATCGCCGCAGTGAAACAGGCCGGAACCGAAGAGGGCCTCGCCGAGGCGGATGCACAGAAGTACGGAATCGGCACCGAGGATGTGCCCGGCTTCGAGAACATGCACACCGCCTCGGCGCTGCTGTTCCAAGGCAGCATCGATGCCGCGGACGCCATCATCTCCGGCGGCTACCGCCGTGCCGTGAACTTCTGCGGCGGGATGCACCACGCGATGCCCGGCAAGGCCAGCGGATTCTGCGTGTACAACGATGCCGCCGCCGGAATCACCGAATTCCTCGACGCCGGCTTTGAGCGCATCGTCTATCTCGACCTCGACGCCCACCACGGCGACGGTGTCGAGACGTTCTTCTGGGACGATCCGCGGGTGCTGACGATCTCGATCCACGAATCCGGGAAGTACCTCTTCCCGGGCACAGGATTCCCTGCGGATATCGGGGGACTCAAGGCGGCCGCCTCGGCGATGAATATCGCTCTGCCTCCACGCGCCGGCGACGCGGACTGGCTGCGAGCCTTCGACGCCACGGTCCCACAGGTCGTCGCCGCCTTCGAACCTCAGGTCATCGTCTCCCAGCACGGGTGCGACGGTCATCGCGCCGATCCGCTGACGCATATGCGGCTGAGCGTGGATGCGATGCGCATCGCCGCTGAACGGGTGCGGGACCTCGCGGTCGACCATGCGGACGGCAGGTGGCTGTCCGTGGGCGGCGGCGGCTACGCGATCATCGACGTCGTGCCCCGGGCATGGACGAACCTCGTCGCCATCGCCGCCGATCGAGGCATCGACCCCGGCGCGCGCATCCCGGGACGGTGGGCGGACTACGCGCAGACGAAGACCGGTCGTGAGGCACCGCTGTCGATGACCGACGGATTCGACGGGACCTTCGAACCGTGGTCGAAGGGATTCGACCCCGAAGCCGAACTCGACCGGGCGGTGATGGGCACGCGCAAGAACATCTTCCCCTTCTTCGGCCTCGACCCGTACTTCGACTGACCCTCACCGGTCCGAGGGTGACCCGCACCGGTCCGAGCCGGACCCGCGCCGGTCCGAGGGTGACCCACACCGGTCCGAGACAGTTAGCCCGCAGACGTTCGTGCCCCGCCGTGACGCGGTCGAGTCCGCCGGTCGCTGTGGAACTCACCACAGTTTTGGGAAAGCAGGCTGCCAAGCGATAGAATTGCACGGTTAGTTCAATGGGTGGGCACCTGATGTTCACCCTCCGCCGACAAGCACAAGGGGTACCCGCGTGGGCTCAGTCATCAAGAAGCGCCGCAAGCGTATGTCGAAGAAGAAGCACCGCAAGCAGCTTCGCAAGACACGTCACCAGCGTCGCAACAAGAAGTAAGACCCGACGGTCCTACGCCCCCGCTCGAGTGATTGCTCGGCGGGGTTTGTTGCACCCGATGAGGAGTGGGCCATGGTCGAGCTGACCTTCCTCACGCGCGTCGACTGCCATCTGTGCGCGCAAGCGCTGCAGACCGTCACCGAGGTGGCCGCGGGCAGAGATGTGAACGTGACCGAGATCGATATCGACACCGATGACGACCTGGCCGCGCAGTACGGCTGGGATGTCCCGGTCGTGCTCCTCAACGGGCGACAACACAGTTTCCATCGAGTCGAGAAGGATCGGCTGTCCAAGGCCATTGCGGCCTTGGGCGCATGAGATCGATTGAAGGAGTGAGACGGATTCGTGGGCGAGATTCTGTCCGCCAACAGGATTGAAGGTGCGGTTCGCAAGGACGTACCCGAACGCGTGATCTCCCGACTCCCGATCTACCTGCAGACCGTCGAGACCATCGCCGCAACAGGCCAGGAGACAGTGTCTTCGGAGGACCTTGCCGCTCGCAGCGGCGTATCCCCGTCGATTCTGCGCAAGGACCTGTCCCAGCTGGGACGCTCCGGAACCCGCGGTGTCGGCTACTCCTGCCCGGAGCTGGCCTCGACCCTGCGAACCTTCCTCGGACTCGACCGGGACCGCAGCGTCGCCATCATCGGCGCCGGTCGCCTCGGCTCCGCCCTGGCCGACTACGCCGGATTCCGCCGTCGGGGCCTGCGCCTGACCGCGATCTTCGACATCGATGAGGAGAAGATCGGCACCACCATCGGCACGTTGACCGTCTCCTCCCTGGACGACCTTCCCACTTGGTCCGAGCACATCGACCTGGTGGTCATGGCCGTCCCCGCAGCCGCGGCACCCGCGGCGGCCCGTGCGGCCGTCGACGCGGGTGTGCGCGGCATTCTCAATTTCTCACCCACCGTGCTCGACGCCCCGGACACCGTTCGTGTCCACCAAGTCGATCTGGCCAGTGAGCTGCAAGTACTCGCATACTATTCGGCGCTGGATACGGCACCGCTCAACCCTGGTTTTGAGGAGCACAGGAATTGACTCTCTTGGTTCTCGGCATTTCCCATCAGTCGGCACCGATCGACATGCTCGACAAGCTGGCCTTCAGCGCCGGCGAGGTCGGCACCCTGCGCAGGGACGCCCTGGCCGGTGAGAACATCGAAGGCCTCGCTGTGCTCTCGACGTGCAATCGACTCGAACTCATCGCCGACGTCACCGCCTTCCACGGGGGACTGGCCGATCTCGGCAATGCGCTCGTGTCCTCGATCGACAAGGAGTGGTCGGACATCGCCGGGCACTTCTACGCCCACTACGACCACCAGGCCATGGAACATCTGCTCAAGGTCGCCTGCGGACTCGACTCGATGGCCATCGGCGAGGCGCAGATCCTCGGCCAGCTGCGCTCATCGTTCACCGACTCGCAGTCCGATGCGGCACTGACCTCAGAACTCTCCCAGGCCCTCCAGCAGGCGCTGCGTGTGGGCAAGCGCGCACACTCGGAGACCGCCCTCGGTGAGGTCGCCAGGTCGCTCTTCGGTGCGGCGCTCGAAGCTTCGGCCGGACACATCGGTTCGCTGCGCGCCGCCAACGCCCTGGTCATCGGCGCCGGTGCGATGTCCGGTCTCGTCGTGTCCGGGCTGCATCGGGAGGGCGTCGGACGCATCACCGTGCTCAACCGCACCATGGAGAAGGCCGAACGCCTCGTCGCCGAGGTGGGCGGACGCGCTCGCGAACTCACCCCGCGGGTGATGGCCGAGGAGATCGCCGATGCCGACCTCATCGTCTCCTGCACCGGTGCCCGCGGCGTCGTCGTCACCCGTGACGATATCGTCGCAGGCCTGTCCCAGAACCCCAAAGGCGCGGCGAACAAGGCGTTCATCGACCTCGCCCTGCCGCATGACATCGACCCCAGCGTCCGCGAATTCGAGCACGTCGCCCTGTTCGGGCTCGGTGAGATCCGGGACCTGCTGAAGAGCTCCGACAAGGAACGCGATGCGTCCGTGGCCGGCACCGTCGAAGAGGTCCGAGCCATCATCGCCTCGGAGCTGGAGAACATCGCCACCGGCAACAAGGAACGCTCCGTGGCCCCGACGGTCACCGCTCTGCGCAGCCACGCCAAGGACGTGCTCGCCGCCGAGACCAAGCGACTGGAGAAGAAGCTCGGCGAGGCCGTGGATGCGAAGGCCTTCGCAGAGATCCGGAAGTCCCTGCACCGGGTGGCCGAGAAGCTCATCCACACCCCGACGGTGAAGGTCAAGGAACTGGCTGTCACTGAATCCGAGGTCGACTATGCCCAGGCGCTCATGCAGCTGTTCGACCTGCCCGTGAACAAGGTCGCCCACGCCAAGACCCCGCCGGAGACGAAGGTCGCGAAGGCCGCCAGCGTCCACCATGTCGAGGCCGACGGCATCCGCCCGGTCGCCGACCACACCCTCGACATCGTCGAACCCGAACACTTCAGCGGCCGCACCGTGCGACTGGGCACCCGCCGGTCCCAGCTCGCCCGTTCCCAGTCCACCGCGATCGCCCACCAGATCGCCGCCCTGACCGGCTGGCGCGTCGAGATCGTCGAGGTCGTCACCGAAGGCGATGTCAACATGTCGCCCCTGGCCGGCTTCGGCGGCACCGGAGTCTTCGTCTCCGCCGTCCGGCAGGCCCTGCACCAGGGCAAGATCGACCTGGCCGTGCACTCGCTCAAGGACCTGCCCACCACCCCCGAGGCGGGCATCCAGATGGCCGCCATCCCACCGCGCGTCGACCCTGCCGACGTGCTCATCGGACGGGACGGACTGAGCCTCGCCGACCTGCCCGCCGGCTCGGTCATCGGCACCGGTTCGCCGCGCCGCGCAGTGCAGCTGCGCGCCGCCCGCCCCGATATCGAGGTCCGCGGAGTCCGCGGCAACGTCGACACCCGTATCGCCCACGTCCGCGACGGACGTCTCGACGCCGTGGTGCTCGCCGCGGCCGGAGTCCGCCGCATCGGCCGACTGGCCGAAGCCACGGACTCCCTGAACTTCGATGTCATGCTCCCCGCACCGGGACAGGGTGCGCTGGCGGTCGAGACCCGCAGCGCCGACAGCGCCTTCGCGACCACCGAGGACATCCTCAAGTCCGATGCCGAAGTGCGTGCAGCGCTGCGCCGCATCCACGACCAGACCACAGACCTGGCCGTGACCTGCGAACGTGCGATCCTCTCCCGCGCCGAGGCCGGATGCTCGGCACCGATCGGTGCGCTCGCGAAGATCGAGGGCACCACCTTCATCGTCGACGCCGTGATGGCCGACGACGACGGGAAGCTCGCCCGCACCCGCCAGAGCGCCGAACTGCCGTCGGTCCCGGACGTCGACTGGTCCAATGAGGCAGAGCAGCAGCTGACCGTGACCGCGAAGGAACTCGCCCGCGTCGCCGATGAACTCGGCACCGCAGCCGCAGAGGACCTGCTCGGACGGCTCGGCATCGACCCGGCGGCAAGCGCCGATCACCTTACCCCCGTCAAGGCACAGGAGCAGGGATGACCAACACACCGACCACGGGCCAGGTGCAGCCGCGCCGACTCCTGCCGGCCGCACCGCGCGTCGTGTTCATCGGCAGCGGTCCCGGCGAATCGGGACTCATGACGATGCGGGGCGCAGACATCCTCGCCACCGCCGAGACCGTCGTCTACGATGCCGGGGTGCACTCGGAGATCGTCACCGCCTACGTGCCGCAGGCGGCGAAGCTCATCGACGCCGCAGACCTCGGTGTGGCCGCATCGACCCGCGGCCGCCGACTGGCCGAGCTCGCCCGGCCCGACAATACAGTTGTGCGGCTGAGCTCCGATGACGGAATCATCTTCACCACCACGACCTCCGAGGCGGCCGTGTGCCGCAAGGAGCAGGTCGAGGTCGAGATCGTGCCCGGAGTCGGACTGTCGGCATCGACGGCGGCCTACACCGGCACAGCCCTGACGACGAACCGAGTGCGTTCGGTGCGCTTCATCGAAGCCGGACCGCAGACCCACGTCGACGTCTCCCGTCACCGCAACACCACCCATGTGCTCACCGGCACCGCCGCCGCTCACGAACAGGCCATCGAAGCGCTGCTGTCCGACGGCTGGGACGAGGACACGAAGGTCCTCCTCGGCTGGGGGATCTCCACCATCGAGCAGACGAGCGTGGAGACCACCCTGAAGCAGGCGCTGTCCATGGCGCAGACAGGTTCGGATCGTATGGTGGTGATCATGGGACAGGGAGTGGAATCCAGAGGAGAACTCAGCTGGTTCGAATCCAAACCCCTCTTCGGCTGGCAGGTGCTCATTCCGCGCACGAAGGAACAGGGAACCTCCACCGCCGAGGCGCTGGCCGAGCTCGGCGCCGTCGGCACCGTCGTACCCACCATCGCCGTTCAGCCCCCGCGCACTCCGACTCAGATGGAGAAGGCGATCCGCGGACTCGTCGACGGATCCTACGAATGGGTCGGCTTCACCTCGGTGAATGCTGTGCGCGCCGTGCGCATGTGGTTCGAGGACTTCGGACTCGACTCCCGATCGATGGCCGGGGTCAAGGTCGCGGCCGTGGGCGGACGCACCGCCGCGGCGCTCATCGACTGGGGAATCACCCCCGACCTCGTGCCCGACGGTGAGCACTCCGCCCGCGGCCTCGCCGCAGCCTGGCCCGACTTCGTCGATGACATCGACCCGATGAACACCGTGCTGCTGCCGCGTGCCGACATCGCCACCGAGGTGCTCGTCGCCGGACTGCTGGAGAAGGGCTGGGACCCTGACGACGTCACCGCCTACCGCACGGTTCGCGCCTCACCGCCGCCGGCGCCGATCCGCGAATCGATCAAGGCCGGCGACTTCGACGCCTTCCTCTTCACCTCGTCCTCAACGGTGCGCAACCTCGTCGGCATCGCCGGCAAACCCGCCCCCACCTCGGTGATCTGCTGCATCGGTCCGGCGACCGCGAACACCGCGGAGGAGCACGGACTGCGTGTGGATGTGCTCGCCGAGGAAGCCAACCTCACTTCGCTCATCGACGGACTCGTCGAATTCGCTCTGAACAAGCGGGCTGAAGACGTGGACGCCGGGATCTCCCCGAAGCGTCCGAGCCAGATGCGCCGCAGAAGGAAGGCCTGACATGTCATTGGTTCCCGGTTCCGTTCGTCCCCGACGACTGCGCACCACCCCGGCGCTGCGCCGGCTCGTCTCCGAGGTGCGCCTGCACCCCGCCGACCTCGTCCTGCCGATGTTCGTCAAGGAGGGCCTGAGCGAACCCCTGCCGCTGAGCGGAATGCCGGGAGTCGTCCAGCACACGCTCGACTCCCTCCTCGAGGCCGCGCGGGAAGCCGTCGCGGCCGGAGTCGGCGGGCTCATGCTCTTCGGCATCCCCGAGCACAAGGACCCGATCGGCTCCCAGGCCGACGATCCGCAGGGCATCCTCAACCGCGCTCTCGCACTGCTGCACGACCACCTCGGCGAGGACACTGTGATCATGTCCGATCTGTGCCTCGACGAATTCACCTCCCACGGCCACTGCGGAGTCCTCGACTCGGCGGGAGCCGTCGACAACGACGCGACCCTCGAACGCTACGCGTCGATGGCTGTGGCGCAGGCCCGCGCCGGCGCCCACGTGCTCGGCCTGTCCGGCATGATGGACGGTCAGGTCGCCTACTGCCGCGAAGCACTCGATGCCGCAGGTTTCACCGACACCGTCATCATGGGCTACACCGCCAAGTACGCCTCCGCGTTCTACGGTCCCTTCCGGGAAGCCGTGGACTCCGAACTCCAAGGCGACCGGAAGACCTACCAGCAGGATCCCGCGAACGGCCGCGAGGCGATGCGCGAACTCGGCCTCGACCTCGCCGAAGGCGCCGACGTGGTCATGGTCAAGCCCGGGCTGCCCTACCTCGACGTGCTCGCCGAAGTCGCCCGCGAATCCATCGTTCCCGTGTGGACGTACCAGGTCTCGGGCGAATACGCGATGATCGAATTCGCTGCCGCGGCCGGAGCCATCGACCGTGAGAACGCGATCGAGGAGTCCCTCCTGTCCTTCAAACGCGCAGGCACCGATGCGATCCTCACCTATTGGGCCACCGAAGTCGCCCAACGCCTCCAGGCCGAAGCCGCCGGCACCACCGCCGCCGGGGGAGCCGCCGCCGCGTCCGGAGCACGGCGATGACCGATACCCGCTGGCTCAATCCCGCGGACCAGAAGGCATGGCGCAGCTACCTCAACGGCTCCCAGCTGCTGAGCGGGCAGCTGGACAAGGAGCTGCGGGAGAAGCACGGCATCGGGCTGCCCGAGTACGAGATCCTCGTGCGTCTGTCCGAGCACGAGGACCGGACGATGCGCATGGCCCTGCTGGCCGCGGACACGACGATGTCCCGGTCCCGGCTGACCCACAGCGTGGCCCGGATGGAGAAGCGCGGTCTGCTCGAACGCTCGACCATCCCCGAGGACGGACGCGGAGTCAACTGCGTGATGACCGAGGCCGGATGGCAGCTGCTGAGCACCGCCGCGCCCGACCATGTCGCAGGAGTCCGCGACCACCTCGTCGATCTCCTCGACCCTGAGGAGATGGCGACGCTGGGCCGCATCTTCACCAAAGTCTTCGACCACCTGAGCGACACCGGCGCCTGAGACGCCGACACCGCGCAACCGAGTACGATCCCGTGACGACAACGACCCGGCCGAATGCACCGACCCGGGCAGAAGCAGAGGAGATCTCATGACGACAGCACCGACGAACTCTCACCCCACCGACGAGTCGGCCGCCCTGTTCACCCGCGCCGAAGCCGTCATCCCCGGCGGAGTCAACTCCCCGGTCCGCGCGTTCAAGGCCGTCGGCGGCACCCCCCGCTTCATCACCGAGGCGACCGGAGCCTGGCTGCGTGACGTGGACGGCAACGACTACATCGACCTCATCGGATCCTGGGGTCCGATGATCATGGGCCATTCCCGCCCCGAGGTCGTCGCCGCAGTGCAGGAGGCCGCGGTCAAGGGCTTCTCCTTCGGCACCCCCTCGACCGGAGAGGTCGAACTCGCCGAGGAGATCGTCTCCCGCATCGACCCCGTCGACCAGGTCCGTCTCGTGTCCTCGGGCACCGAGGCGACCATGTCCGCGATCCGACTCGCCCGCGGGTACACGGGACGGTCCAAGGTCGTGAAGTTCGCTGGCTGCTACCACGGCCACGTCGATTCGCTGCTGGCCCAGGCCGGTTCCGGTCTGGCCACGTTCTCCCTGCCCGACACTCCCGGGGTCACCGGAGCGCAGGCGCAGGACACCATCGTCGTCGACTACAACGACGCCGCCGGACTCGAGGCCGTCTTCGCCGAGCACGGTGAGGACATCGCCTGCGTCATCACCGAAGCCAGCCCCGGCAACATGGGCGTCGTGCCCCCGCGCGACGGGTTCACCAATACCATCCGCCGCCTGACGAAGGCGCACGGTGCGCTGATGATCAGCGATGAGGTGATGACCGGGTTCCGCGTGTCCGCAGCCGGCTGGTACGGCTATGAGGCGGAGACGCTCGGCTACCCGGAGGGCCCGGCCGATCTGTTCACCTTCGGCAAGGTCATGGGCGGCGGCTTCCCCGCAGCGGCCTTCGGCGGACGTGCCGAGATCATGGCCCATCTCGCTCCTGCCGGTCCCGTCTACCAGGCGGGCACTCTGTCGGGCAACCCGGTCGCGACCGCCGCCGGTCTGGCCACACTCAAGCTCACCACAGAACTCGATGTGTACTCCCACATCGAACGGGCCGCCGATCTGCTGCACCCGGCCGTGGCGTCGGCACTCGAGGCCGAAGGCGTCGCCCACGTCATCCAGTCCGCGAACTCGATGTTCTCCGTGTTCTTCACCGATGCCGAGGTGACGAACTACGACGATGCGCGCAGCCAGAACGTCGACCGCTACTCGGCGTTCTTCAACGCCATGCTCGACCAGGGAATCCACATGCCGCCGTCGGCATTCGAGGCCTGGTTCCTGTCCTACGCCCACACCGATGAGATCCTCGACCGCATCATCTCCGCCCTTCCCACAGCAGCAAAGGCGGCGGCCGCGGTGCCCGAGGACTGGAAGGCACAGTCATGAACACCATCCACTTGGTCCGACACGGAGAGGTCGACAACCCGGAGGGGATCCTCTACGGGCGTCTGCCGAATTTCGGATTGACCGACCGCGGCCACGAAATGGCGGCGCGGGTGGCCAAGCACTTCGACGAGGCGACTACCATCCCCGTCGAACTCGTCGCCTCCCCGCTGCTGCGGACTCAGCAGACCATGGCTCCCTTGGCGAAGGCCCTCGACCTGCCGGTATTCGATGACGACAGAGTCATCGAAGCCGCGAATTCCTTCGAAGGGCAGAGGCTCAACGCCAGGCGCCTGGCCGAGCCGAAGAATCTGATCAGGTTGTACAACCCGCTGACCCCGTCCTGGGGTGAGCCGTACAGGCAGATCGTGCTGCGGATGCGCGCCGCGATGGCCAGTCTGCGAGCGAAGCTGACCAACTACGGCCCAGGCGCCGAGGGCGTCATCGTCTCTCACCAGCTGCCGATCTGGGTGACCCGGCTGTCTGGGGAGGGCCGCTCCCTCGTCCACGACCCCCGCAGGCGCGAATGCGACTTGGCTTCTATCACGAGTTTCACATTCGATTCGTCCACACTGGTGTCCGTGAGTTACGAGAGCATCTGCGCCGATCTGCAGCCCGGCACCGCGGTGGCTGGAGCATGAGTTTCGGCAGCCCACTGAACCGCCGCGCACTATTCACCACGGCTCTTGCCGCAGGCTCGGCCCTGGTGCTCAGCGCTTGCGCCGAGAAGGACGAGCTCGCCGATCAGGCCGGCTCCGACAAGGGCTATGTGTCAGGATCGGGAGTCGTGTCGCAGGTGGCCGTCAACGACCGCGGTGAGCCGCTCGACATCGAGTTCGAGACGCTGGACGGGAAGACGATGTCCCTGGCCGAACTGCGGCCGACACCGGTGGTCATCAACCTCTGGTACGCCGCCTGCCCGCCATGCCGGAAGGAAGCCCCGGATCTGAAGTCCGTGGCCGAGAGCTTCGGCGACAGGGCGCAGTTCATCGGCGTCAACGTCCGTGACCAGGCGGCCGCGGCGAACGCATTCATACAGAACTACCAGGTCCCGTACCCGAACATGCTCGACAGCAACGGAGACATGGTCTCACTGCTCTCCGGGGTGCTGCCTCCGCAGGCGACCCCATCGACGGTAGTGCTTGACGCCGAGGGGCGTGCAGCGGCCCGCGTCGTCGGCGAAATCGACGCCTCGACGCTCAGGGGACTCATCGAGGACGTGCGAAACGAGTGAGTGGGCTCGGCGCGGAATTCGCTCAGGCCGTCCTCTCGGGCCCGCTGCTGCTGGCCGCCGGTGCGGCGGCTCTGGCGGGGCTCGTCTCGTTCGTGTCGCCATGTGTGCTGCCGCTCGTACCCGGCTACGTCGGCTACGTCACCGGGCTGTCCGGATCTTCGCTGAGAGACAAAGAGACATGGCGGGTAGCAGTAGGCATCTGCCTATTCGTACTCGGCTTCACGGTTGTCTTCGTTCTGCTGGGAACCAGCTTTGCCGCACTCGGAGCACTGTTCTCCCAATGGCAGTCGATCATCATCCGGATCCTCGGCGTCATCGTCATTGTCGCCGGTTTCGTGTTCATGGGCGGATTCGGTCTGCTGCAGAACGAGCACCGGATCAGGGCCCGGCCACGGGCGGGACTCTGGGGCGCGCCGGTCCTCGGTGCGACCTTCGCCCTCGGCTGGGCACCGTGCGTGGGCCCGACGCTGTCTGCGGTGCTGAGCATGTCGGTGAGCTTCGGTGGTGACGGGATGATCTGGCGCGGAGCTTTCCTCGCCTTCGTCTACTGCCTGGGTCTCGGCGTGCCATTTATCCTTGTGGCGATGGCGATTCATAAGGGAGCAGGACGGCTCGAATGGGTGCGCAGGCACCAGACCGCGATCGTGCGCACCGGCGGCATCATGCTCATCATCCTCGGTGTGCTCATGGTCAGCGGTGTATGGAATATGTGGATGACCTCTCTACAAGGTCTGATCAATGGATTCGAAGTGGTGATCTAGTGGCGGGCACAACCGAAGGCGCGAAAAACACGGAAGCGGGTTCGAGTGCGACCCCACAGTCAAGTGCCGGACCGACTGCTAAGCAGGGAGCGAAGTCGGCTGGAAAATCGACCGTGACGCAGCCGCAGCTGGGTTTCCTCGGCATGTGTCGGTGGGCCTGGACACAGCTGACAACGATGCGCGTGGCACTCATCCTGCTGCTCGTCCTTGCTCTCGCAGCGATCCCCGGTTCGCTGTTGCCGCAGCGCACCCAGGATCCCGGGCGGGTGAACACCTTCCTCGAGAACAACGGGGCGTGGGGTAGATTTCTCGACACAATCCAGATGTTCGACGTCTACTCCTCGGTCTGGTTCTCCGCGATCTACCTGCTGTTGATGATCTCCCTCGTCGGCTGTGTCGTTCCGCGCGCCAAACAGCATTGGAAGGCGATGCGTTCGGCTCCGCCCAAGGCGCCGAGGCGGCTGACCCGGATGCCCGGGTACGTTGCCTTCACAAAGGCTCAGAGCGTCGCCGAATCGCGTGATGAGGCCGATGAGAAGTTCCTCGATGCCGCCGAGACCAGGTTGAAGAAGTCCGGGTACCGGGTCAATCGGCATGCGGACCATGTCGCCGCCGAGCGCGGCTACCTCCGTGAGACCGGCAACCTCGTCTTCCACATCGCCCTGCTCATGGCGACCCTGACGATGGCGATCGGATCGCTCTTCGGCTATGAAGGCCAACGCATCCTCGTTGAAGGTGAGACGTTCACGAATTCGCTCGTCGCCTACGACTCCTTCGACCCGGGTACATATTATACTCCGGACAACCTGCCGCAGTTCCGGCTCAGGCTCGACGATTTCTCAGCGACTTTCGACGATAAGGCTGCGGGTAGCCAGTTCGGTCAGCCCCGTAGCTTCGTCGCCGAGGTGACCTCGATCGTCGAAGGGAAGTCGAAGACGCAGACGCTCAAAGTCAACGAGCCGATCCGTGTAGCCGAGACCGGTATCTACCTCACCGGCAACGGCTACGCACCCGAAGTGACGGTGCGCGACGCCACGGGCAAGGTCGTCCGCTCCGGTCCTCAGGTTTTCATTCCTGCAAACGGGGATCCAGGATATACCTCGGAAGGTGCGATCAAGGTGCCCGACGCGGCAGGGGAGCAAATGGGCTTCGTCGGAGTGCTCCTGCCCACAGCGACACAGAACGAGCAGGGGGATCTCGTGTCGAATTTCGCGGAATTGCGCAACCCGTACCTCGTCATGAGCGGCTACACCGGCGACCTAGGCCTGGATGCTGGCGTCCCGCAGTCGGTCTACACGCTCGACGCATCACAGATGACGCAGATGAAGGATGATTCGGGGAACCCGCTCGTCATCCAGCTCGTGCCCGGCGAGACCCAGCAGTTGCCAAACGGCGGTTCGGTGACCTTCGACGGTGTGAGGCGCTTCATAGCAGTCGACATTTCACAGGATCCGACACAGGCGCTCATGTTCATCAGCTCTGCGCTCGTCCTCATCGGTCTTGGACTCTCCCTCTTCATTCCCCGCCGCCGTGTGTGGGTGCGGATCAAGGGCGATGTCGTAGAGGTGGCGGCCTTGGCCCGCGGCGAAGATCCCATGGTCGAACGCGCCGCGCAGGAAATCGCGAAGGACCTGGGCGGCGATGACCGCGACGATGGCGACAACGAAAGATGAGTCGGACCTGCTACAGGGAGTAGAATCGTCGTGGCGCGGCTTCGTGGAAGCGCTGTGGCAGTCCGACAACCCAGAGAATTGAGCACCGTAGCGGTGCGGAGGAATCATGGACGTCAATACCGATCTGGCGATGTGGTCGAACCAGCTCATCGTCTCTGCGATGGTTGTCTACGCCGTCGCAATGCTCTTCTACGCCTTCGACCTCTTCGGCGGACGCGAGCTGAAGCGGTCGGAGACCGCGACAGCGTCCGCGAAGTCTAGCACCGTGCGACGGACGAATCGGAAGACCGCCACGGCTCTGCTCGACCGACCTGAATCCGGCGAAGGCTCCAGCTCAGGCTCGGACACAGGGGAGTACAGGCTCAAGGACCGCGCGCGCCGCGGCGCACGCATCGGCACCTCATTGCTGGTCCTCGCCATCATCCTCCACGTCGCAGCCGTGCTCACTCGCACTCTCTCGGTCATGCGGGTGCCGTGGGGCAATATGATGGAGTACGTCATGACGGCCACGGCGATCACGGTGCTTGTCTACCTCGTCGTGCTCATCCGTAAGGACGTCCGCTACCTCGGCACTTTCGTTTCCGGTGCCGTGCTGCTGTCCCTTGGACTGGCCATCACGGTGTTCTACACTCCCGCCGCCCAGCTCATCCCCGCGCTCGACTCATATTGGATCGCCATCCACGTGCCAATCGCGATCCTCTCGACCGCGTTGCTATCGATCTCCGCGATCCTCGCGGTCTTCCAGGTCCTCAAGACCGTCAGCGAGACGAGGGACCCGAAGTGGCTGCGGTTCCTGCACCGTCTGCCCTCGAGCACCGACCTCGAACGGAGTTCCTATACCATCGCGGCCGTAGGCTTCATCACCTGGACGTTCACCCTCATCGCCGGTGCGATCTGGGCTGAGGTCGCCTGGAGCCGTTACTGGGGTTGGGACTCGAAAGAGATCTGGACGTTCGTCGTGTGGGTGATCTACGCAGCGTACCTACACGCTCGTGCAACCCGTGGTTGGGGTCCGACGAAGGTGGCTGTGCTCAACCTCATCGGCATCGCGTCGGTCATCTTCAACTTCACTGTCGTCAACATGTACTTCAACGGCTTGCACTCGTACTCCGGCCTCGGCTGAGGTTCCGGACCGGTTGCCGGCGTTCGGCTGCCTGGTATTTGGTCCCGGACCCGTCCGTTTGTGGTCGCTCCACCGAGGCGATCGGCCCATTTCGAGGTTCCGGCCTCGGCGGAGTGACCACAGTTGTGGACTGGGCTGCTCCCTCTCAACTGGGCCCTTGGCGTGATGTCCGCGCGGCGGAACTCAGGGTGCTTGCGGTGAGGACTGATCTGGGTGCTCACCGTTGAGAACTGACGAG
Organism: Brevibacterium spongiae; assembly: GCF_026168515.1. Classification (NCBI taxonomy): domain Bacteria; kingdom Bacillati; phylum Actinomycetota; class Actinomycetes; order Micrococcales; family Brevibacteriaceae; genus Brevibacterium; species Brevibacterium spongiae. Next base: position 1,270,555 of record NZ_CP093443.1, read on the forward strand.
GCTTCGTGCACAAGGAGGCTGCATGCACAGGGGAACTTCCCAGGGAGGCTTCGCCTGTGGGGAGGAGAAGCGTCAGTTCGAGCGGCCGCGGCCCTCGCCCTTGGTGCCGTGTTCATCGGTCTCGGCCGAATCGTCGGTCGGACCGTCCGCAGAGGAATCAGAAGAATCATCCTCGCCGGTGGGCCGGCCGGAGTCCTTCTTCGGCTCAGTCGGAGTGTCGTGGTCGTCGGTCATCGGCGCGTGCTTGCCGAGCTTGACCTCACGGTCGACCTGGCGCAGGTATTCGACGTCGTCGTCGGGAGCGGCCTGACCGCGCGGACGGCCGGTTCTCGCCGGCTTGGCTTCGGAGCCGCGCCCGAAGAGGTACCAGAGGACGAAACCGAGAACTGGAATGAAGAGGATGATGAGTGCCCATGCGGGTTTGGGCAGGACTCGAATCAGACCCCGATCCCGCAACAGGCAATCGAAGAGTCCGTACAATGTCACCGCTGCCGCCAAGACGATCGCGGCAATGAGAATTCGAGCCATGCAACAAGGATAGTCCACGAACCTGAGCACGGTCTCAAGCATGCGGTGACGAGACGCCCACAATGGGTGGCTAGAATGGATTGAATGCGCACCTTCTGGCTTTACACTTTTGCTCGCCTCGGCATCATCATCGCCGTGGGCCTCATTCTGTTCCCTTTTCTCGGCTTCAACATGGTCATGGCGCTGGCCGCGATCATTATCGGCGCCTTGCTCAGCTACCTGTTCCTGGGGCGGATGCGTGCCCAGGTGGCCACCGATATCGAAGAGCGGGTGGCGAAACGGGCAGCCAAGCCCGAGCGCAAGGGGGCCGATGAGGAAGCCGAGGATCAGATCATCGCGGACCGCGTCGGCGAGAACGACAGCGTCGGCAAGGACGAAGACACGTCCAAGTAGCAGCGACAAGCCCGAGAATCTACGTCGACTTCAGGCAACAGTGACCGTCCAAGGTCGACGCGCCGAGCAGCAGCGACCGCATCAGAGTCGGCTGCCTCAGAGCGCCATGCCGAGTCCCATCAGTGCCGAGAACGCCAGGGCGGTCAGTCCTGTGGACTTGATCGGCGGGATGAGTCCGGGCCCCGTGGTGCCGCCCAGCACCGTCTTCAGCGGGTTGAGCGCCGGCACGAGTGCGAGGATCGCCAACGCCACTGCGGGATGCCCGTCGAGGATCGCCAGCGCCAGCAGTGCGAACGGAAGCAGAACGAGCACCGCGTAGGCGATGCGGGCGGCATTGTCGCCCAGCCGCACGGCCAGAGTGATCTTGCCGGACTCGATGTCGGTGGGGATGTCGCGGAGGTTGTTGACCATGAGCACCGCCGAGGCGAGCGAACCGATCGCCACGGCACCGGCCCAGCCGCTGAGGCTGAGGTGGCCGACCTGCATCCACATCGTGCCCAAGGTCGCGACGAGGCCGAAGAAGACGAACACGAACACTTCGCCCAGCCCCATGTATCCGTAGGGCTTCTTCCCGCCCGTGTAGTACCAGGCTGCGGCGACTGCGGCGGCGCCGACGAAGAAGAACCACCAGGCCTGCGAGACGAGAATGAGCACGATTCCGGCGATTCCGGCGATTCCGAAGAAGAGGAAAGCCGCTCTTTTGACCGCATGAGGCTGTGCCAGTCCGGTGGCTGTCAGTCGGACCGGTCCGACACGTTCATCATCGGTGCCGCGGATGCCGTCGGAATAGTCGTTGGCGAAGTTCGACCCGATCTGCAGGCACAGCGAGACGATGAGAGCGAGAAGTCCGCGCAGCAGGATCTGCGTCATGCTGACGTGGTCGTCTTTGCCGGTCAGGTCGTCGAGGATGAAGGCGGTGAAGCCGCCGAGCGATCCGATCGCGGCACCGGTGCCGATGAGAACGGGTGAGAGAGCCAGGGGGAGGGTTCTCAGACGAGCTCCCGAAATCCACTGGGCGGCGTCAGCCATAGTCCTCGCTCACCTTCCTGTTGAGACCGCGAACCGTCTCATATTACCGATTGTTCACTTGCAAAGGTATTCGGCGTCTCAGACACCGCTCCCTCCGGCGAGCTTCGCAGCGAGCTCCGCTGCCGCTTTCCGGTCAGGTTTGCCGATCGACCGGCTCGGAATCTCGTCGACTGTGAAGACGAGCTGCGGCAGCAGCTGCCCGCGCATTCCATGATCGAGGCCGCCCAAGCGCCGTGCGAACTCCCGCGGAGTCTCATCCGCGGCGAGCTCCCGACCGTCGGTGGGACGGACGAGAGCGACGATCTTCTTCCCCCATTCGTCGTCGGGCACCCAGGTCACGAGCATCTCAGCGACGCCCTCCCGCTGCCAACTCGGCAGCAGGCCGGTCTCCAAGGCATGCGGGGAGACGTTCGTTCCGCCGGAGACGATGATGTCATCGGCCCGGCCGAGCACCGAGAGCACACCGTCATCGAGGCGGCCCAGATCGCTCGTGTGCATAACTCTGCGCCCTCGGGCATCGACGGTCAATGCGGTTGATGCCACCGGTGTGATGGCTCGTCCGTCGGCCGAGATCTCGACGTAGGTGTCGGCGACGACGGGTCCGCGCAGATCGATGGTGCCCGCCTCGGTGATGGTGATGTCGACTTCGTCGAAGGGGACGCCGTCGTAGACGCACCCGCCCGCTGTTTCGCTCATCCCGTAGGTGCGCACGATATTGAGCCCCGCCTCATCGGCACGGTCGAGCAGTGCGGGAGAGATCGCCGCCCCGCCGAGGAGGATGTGCGTGATCTGTGCCGCCGCCCGGGTGGAGCGTGCGTCCTCGAGGATCCGGTGGAGCTGAGTGGGCACGAGGGAGGTGTACGTGGGGCGGGCGCCCGCCCTTTCCACGAGCGTTTCGACCTCGGCAGCAAAGGAGTCCGCGGTGAATTTCGCCGAGGCGGCCCGCACCGGTGCCCGCCCCGCCAGGCGGGCGCGCAGCTCCACCTGGAAGCCGGCGATGTGATTGACCGGCAGACACAGGTGCCAGTCGCCGGGCCCGGACAGGAACCGTTCGGTCGCCCGCTCCGAGGCGGTGAGCGCCTCGGCCGAGAGCGCCACGGCCTTCGGTTTCCCGGTCGATCCGGAGGTGAAGAGGATGAGCGCCGGGCTTCGGCCCGCGCCCGTCCACAGCCGGGGATCCGCCTCGGTGACGGCGCCTGACCTGGTCGCCGGGAGGACGAGGATCGACGCACCAGCGAGTGCCCGGTCGATGGCCTCGGGCAGCTCTGCGGTGCCGAGTTCGCGGCCGATCACGGTCGGATCGGACACTCAGTAGTACCAGGGGAAGGGCGACCAGTCGGGGTCGCGTTTCTCGACGAAGGCATCGCGGCCTTCGACGGCTTCATCGGTCATATAGCCCAAGCGGGTGGCCTCACCGGCGAAAACCTGCTGGCCGACGAGCCCGTCGTCGACGAGGTTGAAGGCGAACTTGAGCATCCGCTGCGCGTTCGGGGACTTGCCGAGGATCTCACGCGCCATGGCCAGGGCTGCAGTTTCGAGGTCGGCATGCTCGACGACCTCGTTGACTGCTCCCATATCGGCCATCTCCTGCGCAGAGTAGGTGCGGCCGAGGAAGAAGATCTCCCGTGCCTTCTTCTGCCCGACCATCTTCGCGAGATACGCGGAGCCGTAGCCGGCGTCGTAGGAACCGACATCGGCGTCGGTCTGCTTGAACTTCGCGTGCTGAGCCGAGGCGATCGTCATATCGCAGACGACGTGGAGGCTGTGGCCGCCGCCGGCGGCCCAGCCGGGGACGACGGCGATGACGATCTTCGGCATGGTGCGGATGAGTCGCTGGACCTCGAGGATGTGGAGGCGTCCGGCCTGGGCCGGGTCGACGCTCTCGCGGGTCTCACCGGAGGCGTATTGGTACCCGGAGCGGCCGCGGATGCGCTGGTCGCCGCCGGAGCAGAACGCCCAGCCGCCGTCCTTCTCGCTCGGACCGTTTCCGGTGAGCAGAACCGCTCCGACATCGGAGGTCTGGCGGGCATGATCGAGAGCACGGTAGAGCTCGTCGACGGTGTGCGGGCGGAAGGCGTTGCGCACTTCAGGGCGGTCGAAGGCGATGCGCACGCAGCCGATGTCGGCGCCGGTGGCCGGGTCGATGGCCCGGTGGTAGGTGATGTCGGTGAAGTCGAAGCCGGAGACCTCACGCCAGGCAGAAGGGTCGAAGATTTCTGAAACCGTCATGATCCCAAGCCTAACCCGTGCCGGATATGGTCACGAGAAACGCCGTCCGCGCTAGTCTGGGCTTATGTCCGAGACCGCGCGACGACTTCCCGCTTCAGCCTCCGAACCGCTCGATCTGCCTGAGAGGTTCAGTGATGTCATCGAGGACCTGCATGTGCTCAGGCTGCCGATGGTGACGCGATTCCGCGGCATCACCGAACGTGAGGTCGCGGTCTTCGCCGGGCCCGCCGGGTGGGCGGAGTTCTCTCCGTTCGTCGAATACGACACCGCCGAGGCCAGCCGCTGGCTGCGTGCGGCCCTCGAATTCTCCGGTCTGACCCCTCCCCTCACAGGCGGGAGATCGGGTGCGGCACAGAACTCTGGCACCGAGGCGGCAGGCGGCACCGAGGCGGCTCCCGCCTCATCGTCGCAGGCTCGCACCGTGACCGAAACCGTGGACGTCAACGGCACTCTTCCGGCGTGCCCGCCATCGGAGGTCGAGACGATCCTCGCCCGGTACGGGCACGTGGGCACGGTCAAGGCGAAGGTCGCCGAGCGCGGAATCGACTCGTTGGACGACGACCTTGCACGGCTGCGCGAATTCCGCAGACTGTTCCCGGATACGACTCTGCGTCTGGATGCCAACGCCGGCTACGGCCCCGATGACGCGCTGACGGCCTGCGAGGAGTTCGCGGCCTTCGACCTCCAATACTTCGAGCAGCCCGTGCCCGGGGTCGAACAGCTGGCCGAGCTGCGCCGTGAACTGGAGCGGCGGGATCTGCCGATCGTGCTCGCCGCTGATGAGTCGATCCGCAAGGCCGAGGATCCGCTGCGGGTCGCCGAACTCGGTGCCGCCGAGGTCATCATCGTCAAGGTCCAGCCGCTGGGTGGGATCGGTCCGGCCCTCGATGTCATCACCGCCTCGGGACTGCCCGCGGTCGTGTCCTCGGCCCTCGAGTCCTCAGTCGGGTTGGCCGCCGGTGCCGAACTGGCCGCCCGGCTGCCGCGCACTGACTCGAGCCGGGACCTCCTCGGTGAGCGTGTGGCATGCGGACTGGGCACGGCACGACTCTTCACCACCGACCTCGTGGACGACGAAGACGCCCTGAAGCCGGTCGACGGCGCCATCCCGGTCAGACGAATCACCCCGGACCCTGACCGCGTGCAGTCGCTGGCGGTGGATCCGGGGCGTTTCGAATGGTGGGTGAAGCGGTTCGAGGACTGCTGGGCGCACCTGCGGTCTGCGAACCGGTTCAGCTAGCGTTCTTCACGGCCTTGACGAAGGCGTCGGCGGTCTTCGTCACCGTCGCCTCTTCGACATCGGCGATATTGGACACGGCGACGATGTTGTTGCCGACGCGGGCGGTGACGATGCGCAGTTCCATGGCGGTCTGTCCGCCGGCTTCGACGTTCGCGACGACCCCACTGGTCTCATCGGCCCCGGCCACTTCGACGTCGAAGGTCTTGTACTTCATCTGCATTTCGACGCCCGCGGTCTTGACCTTCACATCGCTGCATTCCTTCGCAATGGTCGAGGAGCCCTCGAGCTGGGTCTTCGCCCCGTCCTCGTCATCGAAGCTCGACAGGCCCGCGGACACGATGTTGTCGGTCGAGGTTCCGGCGACCGTCGTGCCCCCCGAAGCGAGGTTCGCGTTGAGCATGTTGAGAGTGATGTCCTTGCACTTGGCCGGCTCGAACTCCGAAGCTTCCAGGGCCTTGGCCGCCTCACCGCTGGCGTTGCCGGCACCGTCGACGGCCTTGAACGACTGGCCCTCGGCCTTCGTCGATTCGAGGATCTCCTTGAGCTTCGCCTCGTCGAGCTTCTCAGCTTTCGGAGCCTCCTCGACGGCGGCCTTCGACGCATCGTCGCCGCCGTCCTTCGGTGCGGAGTCGCCGCCACCGGTGCACCCGACCAGGGACAGGCCTGCGCAGAGAGCGATGGCTGGGAGTATGCGTTTCATGATGGACCTCTCGAGTCAGCGTTCAGAAGAATCTGCGGCCGCGGAATCCCGGCCGCTCTCAATATATGCGCCAGCGGGCGATTCCGTCGTCTCTGACTGTGCCGGATCTGACACATCGCCGGCAGTGCTCTGTCCGGAGCTCGTGTTCGCGATCCGCCGGTCGTGGGCTTCGTCCGGGGCCCGCCCGCCGTCGATGGCCGCGTCCTCCGGCGCCGAGGTGATCCGCACTGTCGTCACCTCGTCCTGTCCCAGCGTGGTGAAGTGCTGAGTGCGCTTTCCGGGGATGATCGGGTCATGCATCGCCGCGGCCAGGCGTCCGGTGATCGTCAGACGTCCCTTCTTGTCGGCTCGCTGCTGGTAGGCGTTGTCGCCTCTGGGGCCGGTGACGGCAATGTCGTAGCGCCGTCTGGGTTCGAACAGTCCCGGTGTGCGGACGCGGAAGCTGCCGGTCCCTGTCAGTGAGAACCCGGCGCCGCTGACCGCGTCGAAGCGCACGATCTGCGCGCGGCGACGGGAGATCTCCACCCTCCACCCGTGGATGTCGAAGAGGGCATGACCGGTGAGGTGGGTGAACGTCCCACCATCGGCGACCCTGTTGACCGACCGATCCGAACTCGAATAGTCCCGTCGTCTCTCCAGCGTCTTCAGCCAGGCGCCGAGCTCACGTTCCCAGCTGTTCCAGTTGTGCAGTCCGCTGGTGCGCGGATACCAGGAATGGCGGATGCCGAGTGCATTGAGGCGGGCGGCGAAGCGCTCGCCCTGGCTGTTGACCATCGATTCGAGCAGATCCCGATCCTTTGCGCCCTCCACACTGCCGGAGCCGGCACTGAACCACAGGTCGAGGCCGGCGAGGTTCTCGGCCAGCGCATACGGTGAGTTCGCCATCCATTCGCTGCGATCCGCGACGGGATCGCCGAAGAGCGTCATCGATCGTGCCCCCTCGCGCATGGCGATGATGTCGAAGGCCGGGACGGTGGCCAAGGGGTCCAGTGGTGACGAGAACGCGGCCGCCGCGCCGTACCGATCAGGGTGCCAGGCCGCGTATTTCATCGCCCCGTACCCGCCCATCGACAGCCCCGCGAGCAGCTGATTCTGCGGCGCGAAGTCGACGGAGTAGGTCGCGTCGAGGAAGGCCGGGATCTCTTCGGTGTGGAACCGCGGCCAGTCGTGGACCTCGCTGCCGACCGCCAGCCGCGAATACGAGCCTGCCCCGCCGTCGGGCATGACGACAAGATAAGGGGAATCGAGGGTGAGCTCCTCAGCCGACCCGAAGTCGGTCCAGGACCGGAAGTCATCGCCGCCGCCGTGGTACAGGTGGATGACGGGGCTGACCTCTGCGGGGATCCCCGGCAACAGCACGCGCACCCCGACGGTGCGGCCGAGGGCGGGGGAGTAGAGGAAGAATTCGCGCAGCCTCGGCGAGAGCTTCCGCTTGTCCCGGATGTGCCAGGAGCGGGCGTCCTTGCCGCGTGGTTCGGGGCCGAGGAACGCGCTGTTCTGTTCGAGGGCGGGGTACCGTCCGCGATGGGATCTGGCCGCGGTCAGAGTGCGGATGGCACGAGCTCCCATCGCGATGATCAATGAGCGGCGCATGCGTTGAGGCTAGAGGGCGGAGATGAACCTCAGGTGGGCAAGTGGTTGAATATCAGGTGATGTCGAATTCGAGCGCAGCGGCGCAGCAGATAGCCCGGAGCCTGATCCGGTCCGGGGTCACAGACGTGGTCATCGCCCCCGGGTCCCGGTCCGCTCCCTTGGTGTACGCGCTCGCACCTCTCGCCGAGGCGGGCCTCATCCGCACCCATGTGCGCGTCGATGAGCGTGATGCCGGGTTCCTCGCCCTCGGTCTGGCGCGAGGTCTGCGTGCGCGGGGACAGGAATCTGCGGTCGCGGTCGTGACGACGTCCGGTTCGGCCGTGGCCAATCTCCACCCGGCCGTCCTCGAAGCCTCCTACGGGCATCTGCCGCTGCTGGCGCTGACCGCCGACCGGCCGGCCAGGCTGCGGGCGACCGGTGCGAACCAGACCATCGACGACCAATCACAGGTGCTCAGCGACGTCCGTGCCCGTTTCGATATTCCCGCCGGTGAGACCGCAGAAACAGTCGATCGCGCGGTCGTCGACGCTGTCACGACGTCGATGGGTCGCATCGGCGGCACCGGCACCGAGGCGGCCGGACCGGTCCAGTTCAACGTGCAGTTCGACACCCCGCTCGTTCCCACCCCGGAGGAGCTGAGCGCGTGGACGGACGAGATCGCGGGGCTCGCAGAGAGCGGCGCTGCGAGCACTGAGACCCACTTCTCAGAAGTGGAGCGCGACGGTGCAGGGAACGGTCCGCAGACATCCGCCGAAGTCACCATCACCGAGGGAACGGTCATCGTGGCCGGAGACGCCGGCGGGCATTCGGCCGAATCTCTGCGCGTGCTCGCTTCTGACCACCATCTGCCGGTGCTTGCCGAGCCTTCGAGCCCACTGGCCCGCACCGCTGCTGATCCGTCGAACTCCTCGGCTTCCGGAACAGCCGAACTTTCGACGATTGTGCCCGCTCATGCCCGCGTGCTCGGCGAACACCCCGAGCTGCGTGAGGCGGTCCGCACCGTCATCGTCCATGGCAAACCGACTCTGACCAGGCCTGTTGCTGCGCTGCTCGCCGACGAATCCGTGCGGGTCCAGCGGGTGCCCGATGACGTCGACGCGCTCGATCTTAGGCTCGCGGATGAGTCCGAAGATGCGGCGAGCTCGGGGCCGGCGTGGGTGCGTGAGTGGATCGCTGCGGGGGAGGGGTTCGTCTCGACCGCCTCGGCGAGCGATTTCCAGTCGACGGCACGAGCGGTCACCGAGCACCTCGCGGCACAGGACATCACTCTCTTCGTCGCGAGCTCGAACTCGGTGCGCTACCTCAGCGAGGCCACCGACATCCGTGCCCGCATCCACGCCTCGCGGGGACTGGCCGGCATCGACGGGCTCGTCTCCACCGCCACAGGACTGTCCCTGGGGCTGGGGGAGCCTGTCGTCCTGCTCATCGGCGATATCGCCATGCTCCACGACATCGGCGGACTGCTCACCCCGAGCGCCGAGGAAGCCGGTGAGGTGACGATCGTGGTGCTCAACGACGATGGTGGGGCGATCTTCTCCGGACTCGAACACTCGCAGCCCCACCTCGCCGGATATCTGGAACGCTACTTCACTGTCCCGCACGGGCGCGGTTTCGCCGAACTCGCCGCCGCCTACGGCTGGGAGTACACCCAGGTGAGCAGGTCAGCGGAGTTCGAACGAGCCTTGTCCGGCAGCGTCAACACTGACGTTCATGGCGCTGACGTGTCCGGAACAGACCCTTCCGGAACAGACCCTTCCGACGGTGACGCCGCAGGGGGCGTGCGTCGCATCATCGAGGTGACACCGGCCCGCTGAGCACCGCCCGTCGCTGCGGTGACCAGGTCCGCAGCTCAGTCGAGTCCCAGGGCCCGGCGCATCGGCTTGAGCTTCGCGTTCGTCTCGGCCACCTCGGCGTCAGGATCCGAATCGGGCATGATCCCGGCCCCGGCGTACAGGCGGATCCGATTGCGGTCCTCGAGCTGACCGCAGCGCAGGGCGATGCCGAACTGACCATTGCCGCGTCCGTCCATCCACCCGACGGGACCGGAGTAACGGCCACGGTCCAGCGGTTCGAGGTCATCGACATGCGTCACCGCGCTCGCCTGCGGATACCCGCCGACAGCTGCGGTCGGATGGACCGCAGCAGCGACGTCGAGGGCATTGAGCCCGGAATCAGGGGAGAGATTCGCCTGCGCGTCCGAGGCCGAATGGATGACATTGGCCAAGGGCAGGAGGTGGGGACGTTCATCGACGCTGACATTCTCGGCGACCGATCCCAGGCTGCGCTGCAGAGAGGCGATGGCGAAAGCGTGCTCGGTGCTGTCCTTGTGCGCACTCAGGAGCTTCCGGGCCGCCGGCATCTCCTCCATCGGGTTCTTCTCCACCCGGTAGGTGCCGGCCAGCACACGAGAGGTCACGCGATCGTTCTCCACTCCGATGAGCAGTTCCGGAGTCGAACCGATGAGGCCGGCGACGTCGAAGGTCCAGCAGCTCGGATAGCTGCGATTGAGTGCTCCGAGAACCGCACGGACATCGATGTCATCGTCCGTGGTGACCACCTCGTCGCGGGCGAGGACGATCTTGCGCAGCGTCGGATCATCGGAGAACGCATCCACTTCCGCCGAGGTGTCGATCGGGGTGAGCATCGCCGCGACCTGCTCGACGAGTTCCGCCCACCGGTCGGGATCGAGTTCCCCGGCCTCGGACTGAGCAGAGCGCACTCGTCGGAGCGGTTCGGCGTGGAGGACCGGAGACAGCGGCGGGACCTCGGCCGTTGAGATCGAGGTCAGCCACACACGGCCGCCGCGGCGGCCGAGAACGAACTCGGGGACGTGGATGATCGAATCGACCTCGGACTCACCCGAGTACGCGACCGTGGCGAAGCACATGAGTCCGGAACCGAGGAGGTCGACCTCATCTTCGACCTCAGCCACCTCGGTGATGGCCTTCCACGCATCGGAGAGCTCGGTGAATCTGTGCGGCCCGCGGGCACTGATGCGCAGGGTGCGACCGAAGCCGATGAGCCCGGAGGTGTCACGCACCCAGCAGGAGAAGCCGTCGGTCGGCAGCAGTTCGAGGGTCTGCTCCACAGTCGTGGGCAGACCGGATTCGAAGGGGAAACCGGGTCCGGGATCGACGTCGTCGACGAAACGGGACCGCACATGCAGTCGTGGGGGTGCGGTGAGGATGTCGGAGGTGCCGAAAGTCGTAGTCATGTCGCCTCGATTCTAGACGAGGTTTCCGGCCGACAGGGATCCGGATTCGCCCTGCCCCTGCCGGTGTTGAGACAATGAGTCCATGAACCGTGCCCAGCTGGATAAGCAGCCCGCCGACGTCGCGTCGATGTTCGATGATGTCGCCTCCCGCTACGACCTCACCAACGACGTACTCACCTTCGGACTCGCCCGCTCATGGCGACGCACCGTCGCCTATTCCGTGGCCGCCGGACCCGGCGAGCGCGTGCTTGATCTGGCTGCCGGAACCGGCACCTCATCGATGACGTTCACCCACCATGGGGCCGAGGTCATCGCCGGAGACATCTCCACCGGGATGCTCGCCGAGGGGCGTCGTCGGCATCCGAGAATCGACTTCATCTATGCCGACGCGATGGATCTGCCTTTCGCCGACTCCAGCTTCGACGTCGTCACGATCTCGTTCGGCATCCGCAACGTCAACGACGTCGACCGGGCCCTTCACGAGATGCTGCGGGTGCTCAAGCCCGGCGGCCGCCTCGTCATCTGCGAATTCTCCACTCCGACTCTCGATGCCTTCAGCCTCGTGTACAAGGAATACCTCATGAAGGCCCTGCCGGCGATCGCCCGTGCCGTGTCGTCGAACCCGGACGCCTATGTCTACCTGGCCGAGTCGATCCGCGCCTGGCCGAACCAGGACGCCTTCGCCCACCAGATCCTCGACGCCGGTTTCGACCAGGTGAAGTACCGCAACCTCACCGGCGGAATCGTCGCCGTCCACCATGCCCTCAAACCCGCCGAGGCGGCCGGCAGCCAGGCTGACGTTGCCGAGCAGGGCAGCGCACCGGAGACTCACCTGCCTTGACGATGAATGAGTTCGATGCCGAGGTCGTCGTCGTCGGAGCCGGCCCGGCCGGATCGGCGATCGGCGCCTACCTCGCCCAGGCCGGCCACGAGGTCATCATCCTCGAGAAGTCCGGCTTCCCCCGCGACAAGATCTGCGGCGATGCCCTGACCCCGCGTGCGGTCAAGGAAGCCGGGTTCCTAGGGATGGAGCTGCCGGCCTCCGACGGCTGGCACCCGAACAAGGGCCTGCGCCTCATCGGCGGCGGCCACCGCCTCGAACTCGACTGGCCGGACATCGACGGCACCCCGAATTACGGGCTCACGCGCCCGCGGATGAGCATGGACGAGGCCTTCGCCCGGCATGCTCAGCGCAGCGGAGCCCGCCTCTTCGAACAGGTCAGGGCCATGTCCCCGGACATCGGCGACGACGGGTGGATCAGAGGCGTGCACGCCTCCGGCACCGACCATCGGGGGCGCCGCGTCGGACCCGAAGCCCACTTCCGTGCACCCATCGTCATCGCCGCTGACGGCGTGTCCTCCCGCCTCGCCGTGTCCATGGGCTTGGAGAAGCGCGACGACCGACCGATGGGCATCGCCGCCCGCGCCTACCACACGACGCCGCGGCATGCCGATGACTACATCGAATCCTGGGTGGAGATGCGCTCGACGAATGCGGCAGGGGACTCCGAGACCCTGCCCGGATACGGGTGGATCTTTCCTCTCGGCGACGGCACCGTGAACATCGGCGCCGGCCTCCTCGACTCCTCACCGCAGTTCAAGTCCGTCGACCTGCGGAAGGTGATGGGCCAGTGGATCGCAGACATGGGCCACGAATGGGGCATCGACGAATCGACGTCTCTGGGCCCGATCAAGTCCGCCGCACTGCCCATGGCGTTCAACCGGACACCGCACTTTCACCGCGGGCTGCTGCTCGTCGGCGACTCCGGGGGCATGGTCAACCCATTCAACGGAGAAGGCATCGACTATGCGCTCGAATCCGCGCGCATCGCCGCCGAGGTGATCTCCACCTACTCCCGCTACCCGCAGACTGTGATGCGCCGCCGACTCGAGGAATACCCCGCACTGCTCGGGGACTCCCTGGGCGGATATTTCACCCTCGGCCGGGTTTTCGCCTCGATCATCGGCCATCCGGCGCTCATGCAGTTCGGAATCAAGTACGGTATGGGTGTTGACGTTGTGATGGAGTTCGTCGTCAAATTGTTGGCGAACCTCTACCGCGACCCGCAGGTCTCCGAGGCCGATCTCATCGACAGGGTGATCTCCGCCCTGACCCGAATCGTCCCGGCCACCAGCAATGTCTGAGCATATGGGCGAAGACTCTGAGTACCAGGGCGAGGACAACGGCATGCCGAGAACGACTACGACGAATGACGAGGACATGAGCCACCTAGCCTCTCCGGCCACCTTCACCGGTGACGACGCCCAGCTTGCGGCGGAGATCTCGACTCAGTTGGAAACCGTGGAGGCTCGTCTCTACGAAGTCACCGAGCAGACCCGTCGACTGCCCGACGAAACCTCGAAGCACCTGCTGGCCGCCGGTGGAAAGCGGGCACGTCCGAATCTCGTCCTGCTCACCGCCCGCCTCGGCGATGCGGAGAATGAGGACATCGTCGACGCTGCCGTCGCCGTCGAACTCATCCACCTGGCATCGCTGTACCACGATGACGTCATGGACGACGCCCCCGTGCGACGCGGTGCGAAGGCCGCCCACGAGGTGTGGGGCAATTCGGTGGCGATCCTCACCGGCGACCTGCTCTTCTCCAAGGCCTCAGGGGTCACCGCGAAGCTCGGCCCCGAGGCCGTGCGCATCCAGGCCGAGACCTTCGAGCGCCTCGTCCTCGGGCAGCTCAACGAATTCGCCGGCCCGCCCGAGGGTGCCGACGAGATCGAGCACTACATTCAGGTGCTCGCTGACAAGACCGGATCGCTCATCGCCACCTCGGCACGGTTCGGGATCATGTTCTCCGGGGCCGATGCGAACCTGGCCGAACCCGTGCGGGTCTTCGGCGAACGCGTCGGTGTGGCCTTCCAGCTCGCCGACGACATCATCGATCTGACCACGACATCCTCGGAGTCGGGTAAGACCCCGGGCACGGATCTGCGCGAACGCGTCCCGACCCTGCCCGTGCTCTATGTGCGTGCCGCTGCGGCTGAGGGTGATGAGTCCGCCGCCGAGGTGGTCCGACTCCTCGACGCCGACCTCGATTCCGATGAGGCTCTGGAAGCTGCGCGTGCAGCATTGGCCGCCCATCCTGTGACCGAGCGGGCCCGCACCGAGGCGGCCCGCTGGGCCGAGGAGGCCAAAGCTGCTTTGGCACCGCTGCCCGACGGGCGGGTGAAGGAAGCGCTGTTCGGCTTCGCCGATTCCGTCGTCTCCCGCAGCTCCTGATTTCGTTCCCTCTTCCTTCTCTCTCCTGAATCACCGCCGTTTCGGCATGAGCGCAAAGGACATACCGCGATGACGCATACCCAGGCTTCGGCGCCGATGAGGACTCCGCGGAGGCTCGGCGCCGCCGATTGGATCGGGTTGGCTGTGCTCGCACTGCTGCTCGTGGTGGGTCTGAGCTGGTCGAAATGGCTGCCGTACTGGGACAAGGCGTGGACGCTGAGCGAGACCTCCCTGTGGGATGGTGCTCCTCTCTTCGACGCCGCGGGGCAGACGGTGTCACTGTCCGGGGCGTGGGACTTCACACTGGTGTACTTCACCGCTGTGTGGAAGGCCCTGCTCGTCGCGCTGCTCGTCGCTGCCGCCATCGACGCTCTGGTGCCTCGCGACTGGCTTCTGCGGCTGCTCAATCGCCGCAGCCATGCGGGCCAGTCACTCGTCGGCGCAGCACTGTCGATGCCGTCGATGATGTGCACCTGCTGCGCCGCTCCGGTGGCCGCGAGTCTGCGTGATTCGGGGGTGAGACGCTCCGCGGCATTGGCGTACTGGGTGGGCAATCCGCTGCTCAACCCTGCGGTGCTCATCTTCCTCGCCTTGGTCCTGCCGTGGCAGTACACGGCCGTGCGCATCGTCTTCGCAGTCCTCATCGCTGTGGGTGCCAGCGCCCTGATCGGGCGGTGGGTGTCGGGACGCAGCGATACGGTGCCCGACCCGAGCCCCGCCTCGGCGACGATGTCATCCCTGCCCGTGCGCTACCTGCGCTCCTTGAGCCGGTTCACGCTCATCCTCGTGCCCGAACACCTCGCGCTCGTCTTCGTCATCGGGCTCGTCGCGCCCTGGCTGACCGGGGTCTACGGACTCGAAGCGCAGCTGGGTGTCGGCGCTGTCATCGTCGTCGCGATCATCGCCACCCTGCTCGTCATCCCCACCGGCGGTGAGATCCCGATCATCCTCACACTCGTGCCCCTCGGCGTCGGAGCCGGCGTCACCGGTGCGCTGCTCATCGCGCTGCCGGCGCTGAGCATCCCGTCGATGGTCATGGTCGGCAAGGCGATAGGGTGGAAGACGACCGCAGCCATGGGTGCGGCCGTCGCCGCCTCAGCGGTGCTCGCCGGGGGAGCGCTTGCGGTGCTCAGCTGATCACCGGCACGGTCCGGCCGCCTCGGCGATGGTGTCAGCAGATCACGTCGTCAGGCGACGCAGGGTGAGGTACGAGCCGAGCGCGAAGACCACTGTCAGCCCCAGCGCCCACAGCGCCAGGCCGACCGCCTGTGCGCCCACGAGCGCCGCCCACACTTCGGACCACGCCCGATTGACGTTGAACCACGCGGCTCCGGCCAACAGTGCCAAGGCGAGGCCGGTGAGGGAGATCGTGAGGATGAGGGCGCCGACGCGTTTATAGACGATCGCAAACCAGAAGCCAAGGACGAAGCACAGCATCGTGAGCACGAAGTAGACGAATCCTGCGCCGAGCGGTCCGTGTTCCCACACCCATGACAGGTAGGCGAAGTAGCCGTTGATGCCATAGCCGTCGGTGGCCTGCTCGATGAGTCCCAGGACGACGAATACGGCGGAGATGCCCGCGGCGCTGATCGTCGCGGCGGTGAGGGAGCCGAGGCAGAACTCCCGCCGGGTGAGGCTCATCGCCTGGGAGAAATAAAACGTGCGATTGACCGCCTGTGCACCGACGACGGCGAAGTACCACAGCGGCGCTTGTGAGCCTCCGCTGTACTTCGGGGAGTCCACGCCTGCGGAGGCGATGATCCAGTGGATGATGAGCGTGATGAGCCAGGCGGCGACAAGGATGAGCAGGGGCATCCAGACGAAGGTCTGCGTGTTCGTGAACTGCAGGCGGACGACACCGAGGATCCGGTTCTTCGGTCGCGACGTGTGGGTTCCGGACGGGTGGTCGATGACGGCAGTCATGATTGCAGGCTCCTTGAGTCGGTCTCCGCTGCCGATGTCTCGGCGAGGTCCGCCTGAGTGCTGCGGACGACGAGCTGCTGCAGGGAGACGGGAGTGAGGTCGAGGTTGGCGTCGTTGATGAACTCGCGGTCGGTGCGGCTGAGGTGACCGAGCATCGTCACCGAGGCGACTCGGCCGAGTGATTCGCGGTGGATGACTTCCCGACCGGCGACGAGCCGATTGATCGCATCGGCATCCCCGACGACGTTGGCGGCACGACCGCGGACCTCCTCGGTGGTCTCATCCATGATGATCCGGCCGCGGTCGATGACGATGACCTTCTCGATGAGATCGGCGACCTCGTCGATGAGGTGGCTCGAGAGCACGATGGTGCGCGGAAATTCGGCGTAGTCGGCGATGAGGCGGTCGTAGAAGGTCTGCCGGGCAACGGCGTCGAAGCCGAGATAAGGCTCATCGAAGAAGGTGATCTCGGCCCTGGACGCGAGTCCGATGATGACCCCGACGGCCGACTGCTGGCCGCGGGAGAGCTTCTTGATCGGTGTCTTCAGCGGCAGGTCAAAGTCGTCGACGAGTTGGTCGGCGAACTCCTGATCCCAGTGCGGGAAGAAGAGGCGGGAGTTGGCCAGGGCATGTCGGGCATTCGAGTCGTCCGGATACTTCTGGCTCTCGCGGACGAAGCACATGCGGTTGAGCACGCGGGCGTTCTCGTACGGGTCTTCTCCGAAGACTTCGACGTCGCCGCTGGTGGCGAAGTTCTGGGCCGTGAGGATCGACATGAGCGTCGTCTTGCCGGCGCCGTTGCGACCGAGCAGGCCGTAGATCGAATCCTCGTCGATGGTCAGACTGACGTCGTTGAGTGCGGTGGTGTTCTTGTACATCTTGGTGAGGTGGCGGACCTCGACGACGGAGTTCATGGGTCATCCCTTCGCTGCGGTCGGATCGAGTGCTGTGGTCAGGTGGAGTTCTTGGGAGCGCTCTTCGATGAGCGCGATCACGTCCCTCGAGCCCAGGCCGAGCCGGTTGGCCTCGGCCAGCAGGGGAGTGATGAAGTTGTCGGAGAAGGTGGTGCGGTGTTCGTTGATGAGCAGTGCACGGGCGCCTTCTGTGACGAACATGCCGATCCCGCGCCGCTTCTCCAGCACCCCTTTGCTCACGAGCTGGTTGATGCCCTTGGCCGCGGTGGCCGGGTTGATGGAGTAGAAGCCGGCGAGTTCGTTCGTCGACGGTGCCCGGGAGAGCTCGGGCAGGGTTCCGTTGAGGATCGAGTCCTCGACCTTCTCGGCGATCTGGGTGAAGAGGGGTTTGGCATCGTCGATCATCTGCTGCTCCACGTGTATCGGTTAGTTACCTAACTAATGAACCATGGTGCCAGGGAGGGTGTCAAGAGATCGTGCGAAGATTTCTGGTTTGATGCGTGCGGCACGGTTCGGCCGCCTCGGCGAGGGTGACTGTATGCGGAACCGGATGGTTCCGCGCTCGGGCAGGGTCTAAGCCTGAGCCGTTGGTCCTGGGCGGCGGCGCCGGCTCGTGCGCACGAGGTCGGTGCAGAGTAGGACGACGGCGATCCAGATGATGAAGAAGCCGATCCACCGGGTCGTCGACATCATCTCGCCGAGGACCGTGACGCCGAGGATGAACTGGATCGTCGGGGTGAGGTATTGGAGCATGCCCACCCAGGACAGGGGAATGCGGCGGGCGGCGGCGCTGAAGAGGATGAGCGGGATGGCGGTGGCCGGGCCGGTGATGATGATGACGAAGACGTGCCAGCCGCCGAACCCAGTGAAGGTCTGCAGCCCCATCGATCCGAGGACGAAGAGGTAGATCGCCGACGGCACTGAGAGGACGAGGCTTTCGACCGCCATGCCCTCGAGCGCGCCCACACGGCTGCCGACCTTGTTCTTCACGAGTCCGTAGAGACCGAACGACAGTGCGACCGTGAACGCCAGGTAGGGGACCCGACCGAGACCGATGCCGACGATGATGACGGCCAGCAGGCCGAAGCCCACCGCGGTCCACTGCAGAGGCCGCAGCTTCTCACCGAGGAAGATCACGCCCAATCCGATGGAGATGAGCGGATTGAGGTAGTAGCCGAGGGATATCTCGACGAGCTGGTTGGTCTCGACCCCGTAGATGAACGTCGTCCAGTTGATCGCGATGAGCACCGAGGCCAGGAGCAGGAGGCCGAAGAGGCGCGGTGAGCGCAGAACCCGCCAGGTCCGGATGAACCCGCCGGTGAAGACGAGGAGGATCGCGCAGAAGCCCAACGACCAGATGACGCGGTGTGAGACGAGTTCGAGGGCGCCGGTGGGAGCGGCGGCCGCGAAGAGCAGCGGCATGACGCCCCACAGCAGGTAGGCGGAGAATCCGTTGATCAGGCCGGCGCGCCGGATGGCGCTCTCATCGGGGGCAGGGTTCGTACTCACGGACTTCAGTCTAATGATGAGGGGGTGCCGAGGCGGACGGTGTCCACGGCAGTCGCGTGTGCTGCGGGGGGTGCCGTTCGCCGAGGCGGTCCGATTCGTCGAGGCTGAGCGATGGGCAGACGTGCGAGTTTGCTCACGTCATTGTAAGGATCACCTACATTGACGATAGACTCGATGAGACTGAAAAGAGAGGTGTGAGAATGACTCGACCCTTCCGGGTGGCCATCGTCGGCGCCGGTCCTGCTGGGATCTACGCGGCCGATCTCATGACGAAGGCGGAACGCGATTTCGATCTGAGCATCGATCTCTTCGACCGCCTGCCGACCCCGTTCGGGCTCGTCCGCTACGGTGTCGCTCCCGACCACCCACGGATCAAGGGCATCATCAATGCGCTGATCAAGGTCCTCGATCGCGGTGACATCCGCCTGTTCTCCAACGTCGAATACGGTGTCGACCTCCACCTCGAGGAGCTCACCGATCGCTACGATGCCGTGATCTTCTCCACCGGCTGCTTCGTCGATGCCGCCCTCGATCTGCCCGGCATCGATCTGCCCGGATCGTACGGGGCCGCGGACTTCGTCAACTGGTACGACTCCCATCCCGACGTCTCGCAGTCCTGGCCGCTTGATGCGCAGCGCGTCGCCGTCATCGGCAACGGCAACGTCGCCCTCGACGTCGCTCGCGTTCTGGCCAAGCAGGCCGACGATCTGCACACCACGGAGATTCCCGACCACGTCTACGAGGGGCTCAAAGCCTCGCAGGTCACCGACGTCCATATCTTCGGCCGTCGCGGACCGGCACAGGCGAAGTTCACTCCGCTGGAGCTGCGCGAACTCGGTCAGGTCAAGGACGTCGACGTCATCGTCTATCCCGAAGACTTCGAATTCGATGACGGCTCCATGGCTGCCATCGAATCGAGCAATCAGACCAAACAGGTTGCGAAGACGCTCACGGACTTCACGATGCGTGAACCCACGGGAGCGAAGCGTCGTCTCCACCTGCACTTCCTCCACGCACCGGTCGCCATCCTCGGCGAGGATCGGGTGAGCGGGCTGCGGACCGAACGGATGGAACTCGACGGCTCCGGAGGCGTCAACGGAACCGGGAGCTTCCACGATTGGGAGTTCGACGCCGTCTACCGCGCGGTCGGCTACGCCGGCACGCAGCTGCCGCAGCTGCCCTTCGATGAGCGCAAGCGTGTGATCCCCAACCATGAGGGTCGCGTCGTCGACGCCGATGATCAGTCGAAGGCCGCCGAGGCCGACGTCGTTCAGGGCGTCTACACGACCGGTTGGATCAAGCGCGGTCCCGTCGGACTCATCGGGCATACGAAGGGCGATGCGCTCGAGACCATCGGGCATATCCTCGACGACCGGGCCGCAGGCGTCCTCACCGACCCCGTCTACCCGGACGAAACGGCGATCGTCGAACTCCTCGAGTCCAAGGGCACCGACTTCGTCGACTGGGAGGGCTACCACCGGGTC
This sequence comes from Brevibacterium spongiae, assembly GCF_026168515.1. Classification (NCBI taxonomy): domain Bacteria; kingdom Bacillati; phylum Actinomycetota; class Actinomycetes; order Micrococcales; family Brevibacteriaceae; genus Brevibacterium; species Brevibacterium spongiae. The sequence goes on from NZ_CP093443.1 coordinate 1,290,543, forward strand.
GAATCGGCAGAGAAGGCCGCCGGTGAGGCCGAAGGGCGTGAGCGGGTCAAGCTCGCCACCCGTGAGGCGATGCTCTCCGAGGCGCGCGGCCACGTCACTGCCGAATCCGTGGGACAGCCTTCCGGCGGTCACTGAGGCCACCGGAGCTGCCGGGGCTTCCGGCAGCTCAGGGGCACTGAGCCTGCCGCGGCATCCCGCACCCTTGGCGACACACCCTCCCGTTGGCGGCACCTCCTCCACTCCGCACGCCATCCCGCACCGGCAGCTTCATTTCCACCCGGTGCACCGGGGTGACGAGTCGCTGACGGTGTGGGATGGTTCCGGCGCGTAGAGTCGGAGACGTCCAGATCACACCCGACCGCACTCAATGAGTCGGATTGCGCGCCACCAGCTGGCAGGGAGGTCTCGTGAGCAACGAATCGCTGCTGAGAACGATCGTCGAGCGAGCCTACGTCGAACGGCTCGATGCCTGGCAGACTGCGGCCGTGCGGATCAAGCACTGGCTCAAAGAGCAGCAGAAGGGCCTGCTCAAGGACAAGGACATCTCCCGCCTCGACGTCGACGGGCATCGGATCAAGGACGCCGCGAGGACTCTGGCCAAGCTGACCGAGAAGTTCGATGAGGATCCGCAGCTCGAGGTCCGCGACACCGACGATGTCGAGGATCAGATCCGCGATATCGTCGGCATCAAGGTGCTGTGCAAGTCACCGCGTGACCAGAGCATGATGTTCGCAGCACTGCGCGACCCCGAACAGCTCGGCTCCTTCGAACTCATCGAGTCGAGGGACTATACGAATCCACCGAAGGCCAGCGGCTACCGAGCCTGTCACGTCATCCTCCGCATCCCCTCTGACCAGGGGAAACCGGTATTCGCAGAAATTCAGGTCAAGACCCGCCTTCAGGACGCCTGGAGCGAGCTGACCCATGAGGACATGTACAAGCCGGGTGCGGCGATGAAGCCGAGCAAGCTGCATGGCGAGTTCGCCCGTGCCATGGCGAACATGCTCGCCACGGTCGATGACATGGCCGACACTCTGGCGGTCGAGCTCACCGCGCTGACCGATCCCGAGCATGAACTCGATCCGGTGGCGATGCGCGAACAGAGGTCCGCCATCGACGTTCGGGTGCGGGCCACCGGGCCGAAATACGCCCTGGCCGTCGACGGTTCGGGACGCCAGGGTCTCATCCCGGCCTTCGCCGTGCGCAAACTCAGCGAGACGAAGGGCACCATCAAGGTCAGCGACTTCATCGCCGTCGACGACAGGCTGCGGGTCAGCGTGGAGGAGGACTCCAAGGGCCTGTACTACATTCCCCTCGAACTGCCCCGGGGCTGAGGCGACAGACAGGTGGGAGGCGCGCCTCGGCCCAGCACCGAGGCGCGCCCTCCCTCCCGAACTGATCAGACCGTGCCGGATCAGACCGTTCCGGGTCAGACCGTCACAGTTTCCGCGTCTCTGGCGAGAACGGCATCACGGGCGGCGACGAGGTTGGCAAGCGAGGCACGGACCTCGGAATAGCCGCGGGTCTTCAGCCCGCAGTCCGGGTTGATCCACAGTCGCTCGGCCGGGACCTTCGCCAACGCGGCATCGATGAGCTCGGTGAGCTCGGGCACCGAGGGCACCCGCGGCGAATGGATGTCGTAGACGCCGGGCCCGATCCCGCGCACGAAGTCGAAGTCGGCGATGTCGTCGAGCACCTCCATCCGTGATCGGGCCGCCTCGATGCTCGTGACATCGGCGTCGAGGGCGTTGATCGCATCGATGATCTCCCCGAACTCCGAATAGCACAGATGAGTGTGGATCTGCGTTCCGGGCGCGACACGGGAATTGACGAGCCGGAAGGAGCGCACCGACCAGTCGAGGTAGGCCTGACGGTCGGTCTCCCGCAGCGGCAGCAGCTCTCGCAGGGCCGGCTCATCGACCTGGACGATGCCGATGCCGGCCGCCTCGAGGTCGGCGACTTCGTCCGAGAGGGCCAGAGCGATCTGATCAGCCGATTCGGCCAGGGCAACGTCATCACGGACGAACGACCACGCGAGAATCGTCACCGGACCGGTGAGCATGCCCTTGACGAGCCGTTGGGTCCGAGTCGCCGTGTAGGTCGACCACTCGACGGTGATCGGTGCCGGTCGGGAGACGTCGCCGAAGAGGATCGGCGGACGGGTGCAGCGCGAACCATAGGACTGGACCCAGCCGTTGTCCGTGGTCGCAAACCCGTCGAGGTTCTCCGCGAAGTACTGGACCATGTCATTGCGTTCGGGTTCGCCGTGGACGATGACGTCGAGCCCGAGGTCCTCCTGCAGGGACACGACCCGATCGATCTCCGCCTTCATCGCCGACTCGTACGCGGCATCATCGATGCGAGAGGCCCGATGGTCGGCACGGGCCCGGCGGACCTCGGCCGTCTGCGGGAACGACCCGATGGTCGTCGTCGGCAGAGACGGAATCTCGAGGGCAGACTGAGCCTGCCGCCTCGTCGCATAGTCAGTGCGGAAGCCGTCGTCATCGGCCAGGGAGGCGGTCCGGGCGGCCACCTCGGCGCTGTGGACCCGCGCGGACTCGGCACGGGTGCGGCGGGCACGATCCGAACGGTTGAACGCCTCGGCGCGGGCATCAGGACCGGCGGTCAGGGCGGTCGTCAGGGCCTCGACCTCGGTCACCTTCTCCTCGGCGAAGGACAGCCACGAGGCGACATCAACCGGGAGCGCGGACTCGTTGGCCACTGTATAAGGCACATGGAGCAGGGAGGTCGAGGTCGAGACGCTCAGCGCTTCGCGGCCCAGTCCGGTGAGTACATCGAGGCTCTCTTGCAGGTCAGCGGCCCACACATTGCGTCCGTCGATGATGCCGGCGACGAGGTGTGTCGACTCGGGCACCTCGGCAGCCAGACGATCGAGGTAGCCGGGGTCGATGGCGCGGGTGGCGGCGGAGATGTCGACGCCGAGAGCGTCGATACCCGAGCTCGACAGTGCCGAGAGGCCGGACCGCAGGGTCCCATAAGGGGCGGTGACGAAGATCTTCGGGTGCGTGCTCGCCCCGGCAAGCGTCGCATAGGCGCGTCCGGCCGCCTCGGCGAGCTGCTCATCGGTGAAGCCGGGGACGTCGGTGACGAGCGCCGGTTCGTCGAGCTGGACCCAGTCGACGCCGGCGGCGGCGAGGATGGAGATGACGTCGAGGTAGACGGCGGTGAGCTCCTCGAGGCGATCCAGCGGCGAGGTGGTGGTGCCCGGTGCGGTTTTGGCCAGGGTCAGCAGGGTGACCGGTCCGACGAGGACGGGGCGGACGAGGTGGCCGGCGGCGCGGGCTTCGGAGACGAGGGAGAGCAGATGCTGCGGGTGAGCTTTGAAGTGCGTCGAGTCCTCGAGTTCGGGCACGAGGTAGTGGTAGTTCGTGTCGAACCACTTCGTCATCTCGAGCGGAGAGCGCTGCGCGGTCCCGCGGGCGAGGGCGAAGTATTCGTCGAGGTCGAAGTCGGTGCCCGTTGTCGCTGAGGGGATGAGACCGACGCTCAGTGCGGTGTCGAGGACGTGGTCGTAGTGGCTGTACGACGCGGGGATCGCGTAGTCCTCGGTGAGCCCGAGCTCGCGCAGCCGGTGGTAGGTGTCGATGCGCAGGGTGTGCACGGCCTGGGCGAACTCATCGGCGTCGATGCGCCCGGCCCAATAGGATTCGAGGGCCTTCTTCTGCTCGCGTCGGGGCCCGATGCGCGGGTAGCCGGTGATCGTGGCCTGGGGGAATGAGCTGGTCATGAACGTGCTTCCTTCTGTGTTGTGGATGTGTTGTCGGTCGATGGCGGCCACCGCCGAGGTGGTGGTGGGGGTGGGAATGAGGACACGGATACTCCTTTGTCATCGAGTGCGGTGAGCAGCTCTTCGGTGGTGGACAGGTCGTTGAACGTATAGAAGTGGAGGCCGTCGGCTCCTTGGTCGAGGATCGCGGCTGTGTGTTCGGCAGTGATCTCGAGCCCGATGCGTCGAGCGGCGGCGGCATCGCCGGCATGGTCGAAACGTGCGATGAGGTGGTCGGGGACGGCCAGTCCGGAGAGGCGGCCCATCGTGTGCAGGCGTCTGACGTCGGTGATCGGCAGGATACCGGGGATGAGCGGAATCGTGATGCCTGCGTGTTCGGCGCGACGGCGCAGCCGCGCATAGGCGTTCGGGTCGAAGAAGAGCTGCGTGATCGCGAAGTCGGCGCCGTTGCGCTGTTTGGCAGCGAGCACGTCGAGGTCCTCTTCGGGTCCCGTGGACTCGGGATGTCCCGAGGGGTAGGCGGCGACGCCGATGCCCAGGCGTCCGGCAGCCAGGCAGGCGACGTTGTCGGTCTCGACGCGGCGCAGCAGCTGCACGAGCGCATCGGCGTGGCGGAGGTGCTCGGGTGGCAGGTTCGATTCTCCGGCGGGAAAGTCGCCGCGGACGGCGAGGAACCCACGCACCCCGACGCCGAGGAGGTGGTCGATCCAGGGCAGCAGCTCCGCCTCGGTGCCGGCTGTGCACGTCAGGTGCGCCAGCGGTCGCAGGGAAGTGGTGGCGGTGATGTCGGCGATGAAGTCGGCGGTGCCCTGCAGCCAGCCGCTGTTCGCCGAGGATGTCACGGCGAGGTAATCGGGGCTCAGCGAGTCAAGGAACTTCAGCAGTCCGGGCAGCCGTGCGGCCTGCTTCTCGGACCGGGGAGGGATGACCTCGAAGGACAGTGCTCGGCGCAGTCGGTGCCGGGCGGTCGGCTGCGGTTCGACAGCGGTGGCCGGTGCCGAGGCTGAGAACCGCGGTGTGGTGAGGGTGGTGGACATGCTGTCAGAGTGGCAGACAGTCAGCTTTTCACAGCGACGGCGGCGCACATCGGGGTCATCTGCCGTCACGTGCGGGTCAAGGAACGTCCGGTTTCGTCAGATGAGGACGCAGTTCGTCATGGTCTCGCGGCCGCCGGCTGAGTGGGGTATGTGGGGATGAGTGGGGGAGTGCTGCGAACGTCGGGTGGGATCAGCGGTAGTTGGTGAATTGCAGGTCGACCTCGAGGTCCTGGCTCTTGAGCAGGGCGATGACCTCCTGGAGGTCATCGCGCTTCTTCGAGCTGACCCGCAGCTCATCGCCCTGGATCTGGGCCTTGACGCCCTTGGGGCCCTCGTCGCGGATGATCTTCGAGATCTTCTTCGCATTGTCCTTGTCGATGCCCTCCTTGATCGAGGCATCGATGCGGTACTCCTTGCCGGAGGGGTAGGGCTCACCGTCCTCGAGGGACTTCAGCGAGATTCCGCGCTTGACCAACTTCGACTGGAAGACGTCGAGGATGGCCTTGACGCGGTCTTCGCTGGTGGCTTTCATCTGCACGGCTTCCCCGCTCCAGGCGATGGAGGCGTCGGTGCCGCGGAAGTCGTAGCGGGAGTTGATCTCCTTCGCAGCCTGGTTGAGGGCGTTGTCCGCTTCCTGGCGGTCGACCTTGCTGACGATGTCGAATGAGGATTCGCTGGCCATGGATGCTCCTTCGTATGCGTGGGTTCGTGCCCGCCGGCAGCGGGCGTGGATTCTGCCTCCGAGTCTAGTCGAGGACGGAAATTGTGACCTGCGTCAATCGAGTTGGTGAATCGGCCCCGGGCCTTGTATTCTTTTCAGGTGCTCATCGAGCGCCGACTGCGGCAGATTGCCCGAGCGGCCAAAGGGAGCTGACTGTAAATCAGCCGGCATTGCCTTCGAAGGTTCGAATCCTTCATCTGCCACGCAGAAGTGAACGGCCCCGCGACTTGTGGAAACACAGGACGCGGGGTCGTTTTCATGATCCCCGATGCAACCAGGGATTATGGGGTTAATGATCAAAATGTGTGTATGGGTACGGCCTGTCGGCACTCGCGGCCTCGAAATTCATACGCACTGATCAAGATCACCACATATGAATCTCGAAGCCGCTCATGCACGCCGCCGATTGGGTCCGTGAAGCCTTGCGTGCACCTATCCGCCGCACCTACCGTAGGAGGACATCGGGCAGAAGCGCCGCATCAGTGGTGATGACGTCACATCTAAAGTGACGAAGAGACGCGCCCGACCAGATGCGCCCCAGGAGAGGCGATACGATGAGCGATGATCCGACCGAAGGCGGGCCGTCTCGGCGCCTGAATTCCCTTGAGGACCGCAACGCTGTGGTCGAATCTGCCCTCGACAAGGCCATCAGTCGCGGGGATTTCGACGACCTGCCCGGGTTGGGCAAACCGCTGAGCGGCCTGCACAGCTCCTCTGATCCCGACTGGTGGATCAAACAGAAGATGGATTCCGAAGGCATCGGCGGCGTTGCTCCTGCCGCGTTCCAGCTGAAGAAGGAGAACGCCGTCCTCGAGGACACGGTCGATGCATTCACCACCGAAGCCGAGGTCCGCGACTACCTGTCCGGGTTCAATGCCCGCGTGCGAGAAGCCGTCATGGACTTGCGGGAGGGTCCTCCGGTCTTCACCCCGCCGCGCAATGTCGACGACGAGGTCGCAGCATGGCGCGAACGACGAGTGCAGAGGAAGGCAGCCACCAGCACCGAGGCGGAACCGGGCGACGGTTCGGAACTGAGCAATGACACGGGACCGGGCAGCGATCGGGAACCGGCACGCTCACCTCGGCGATGATGGCATCGCCTCCGCAGGTGGCACAGGAGCGGACCGTCTCGAAGTGGTCGCCGATGGGCCGGTGAGCCAAACCGCGACCGCGGTGCATACAAGGCCGAGAACGGCCAGCGGAAGGTCGAGTCCGTACGTGGAGATCGCCAGCGATTGGACGATGAATACGCAGACCGCAGCGAACGTCGCGGCGGCGGAGGGCAGCCTCGGTGAGAGAACCGGCGGCGGGCTCTCCCAGCGCTTCGTGCCCGTCGAGATCGCCCACACGACGAGCAGCACGGCGATGACGAAGAGCGGGCGGCTCAGCCACCACGCTGCGGTGCCGGGGTCGGGCATCGGCAGCCACAGCAGCTGGATCCCGGTGAGGACGACGATCGCCGGCACATGCCACAGGTACATCGACATCAGTCGAGAGCCGAGGAAGAATACGATGCCCTGCGCCCAGCGGCGGTCCATGATCGCTGTCAGCGGGCGGTGGAGCAGTGCCAGCAGTGCGGCCTGGATGATCGCGAGAACGGCCAAGGGGAGGGTTGGCGGCCACTGGTTGGTGAGCATGCTCGCCGAATATTCGCCGAGGATGACCAGCAGTCCCAGGCAGGCGAAGCCGGCGACGATGAGGACCAGATTCCACCATCGGACACGGGAGAACCAGCCATCGCGCAGGCAGAAGCCGATCTGCTGGGCGAAGAGCCAGACGAAGGCGACATTGGGCAGACCGAAGAGTTCATCCCCGATGCCGTAGCCATCGGCGGAGATGCGGTCGAGTCCGAGCCCTTGGATGCCGACGACGAGTCGGACCACGTCGACGAAGAACGCGCCGGCGAAGAGGACGACGAGAGCCAACCATGGGTTGTGCTCATGCCAGCGGATCATCCATGGTGCCAGCGACTGGACGAGGGCATACGCGGCGAGGAACCACAGCACGGACCCGACAGGGACGGCCACCGCGTCGGCCAATTCGGGATCGACTCCGAGGAAGCGGATTGAGACGAGGGCGAGTGTGAGGACGACGAACAGCGGCAGGGCCGGCAGCGCGAGTCGACGCAGACGAGTGCGCACGAAGGTCGAGGCCGATTCGCCGCGGCGCTGCGCCGAGTCCCAGCCGACCCGGGCCGCGAAGCCGCCGACGACGAAGAACATCGGCATGATCTCGGCGATCCAGGTCGCCGGAGCGAACCAGCGCTGCCCGGAGACCGGGTTGATGATGAAGGGCGAGCCGTCAGGATTGCGTCCGGCTCCCACGAGGACGAGGTGGACGAAGACGACGACGAGGACACAGACGACGCGGGCGAGGTCGAGGGTGAGGTCGCGATGGCGCGGTATCGAAGTGGTCACAGCAGTCAGCGTAGGCAGGGACTGCGTCGAAGAGTGCGAGAAGTTGTTCCAGATTCGTTGCAGGCCGGAGACGCCCAGGGTAGGAAGGGTATCCGTCATGCGACTTCGCGCTGTCAGGGCATAGGGTGAACCCATGAGCTTTCTGCAGTTCCTCAACGAACGGGGCATCATTGAGCGCCCCGGGTCCGGAAGCCGACCGCTGGTCATCGCGCATCGAGGGTATTCGGCAGTCGTGCCCGAGAACAGTCTGGCCGCGGTCGACGCGGCGCGCGCGCTCGGGGTGGACTTCATCGAGGTCGACACCTCGACGAGTGCCGACGGCGTGCCCGTGATCCTTCATGACCCTGATCTGGACCGGACCACGAACCGGAAGGGGCCTGTCGCCAACCTCACGGCCGAAGAGCTGTCGTTCGTCGACGCCGGGTCCTGGATGGGGCCGGGATTCCACGGAGTGCGGATCCCCACCCTGGCCGCCGTGATGCGCGACATCCAGCACCGAGGCGGTGAACTCCTGCTCGAGCTCAAGGGGGAGTGGTCCTCCGGTGCGGTGGCGCGGATCTCCGAACTCGTCGTCGAGACCGGCATCGCCGACCGCATGATCGTCCAGTCCTTCAACCTCGAGACGCTCGAGACCTGCAGAGACCTCCTGCCCATGGTCGCGCGGTTCCTGCTGCGCATGGTGCCCAAGCCGGAGGACATCGAGATCGCCCGCGACCTCGGGGCGGTGGCCATCAACCCGTCCTATAAGGGCTTCTCCATGCGGAAGTCCGTCGTCACCGAGATCAGGGACAACGATCTCGGGGTGTTCGTCTGGACCGCGAATGAGATGAACGAATGGCGGGAGCTCCTCAACGCGGAGGTCGACGGGATCATCACCAACCATCCCGGTCGTCTGCAGGGCTTCCTGGCGGGGCGATTCGATCCCGTGAAATAGGGAGCTTCTAGGAGCCTCCGCAGGCTGCGGCGCTGGTTCAGCGAGGTGTGCTGAGTGTTTCGGCAGCGAGACAATCGCTTGTGAGTGACGTCACTTCGCCCCGATTTGCCCTGGCAATGCGAACCCGTGTAAATTCTTACCTGTTGCCCCGATAGCTCAGTCGGCAGAGCATCTCCATGGTAAGGAGAAGGTCAAGGGTTCGATTCCCTTTCGGGGCTCTCGTGCCGCCTGGAATGCGGCGCTGGGGCGGGGTAGCTCAGCTGGTTAGAGCGCACGACTCATAATCGTGAGGTCGGGGGATCGAGTCCCCCTCCCGCTACCGTTCAACTCCCTCATCGCGACGAAGAGTCCGATGGGGGAGTTTTTGTCCGCACGGACTCCGATAGGAGTGAGCCTGGGAGCGGTCACTGCGCGGTTGAGCGGAGGACCGGCTTCTCCGAATCATCGGCACGATTCCGCTTGCGCTCGATCCTCCAGACCAACACCACGGCGACCGCCTGGGCAAGGATGGACAGCAGCATGTACGGGCCGGCGGCTCCGGCTGAACGATCCTGACTGATTCCTCCGCCGAAGGCGAAGAGCGAACCGATCACCATGGCGAAGACGTTGTTCATCGCGTGGAACGCAATGGAGGCTTCCAACCCGCGTCCGAGCATGGCCATGAGTGCCGTGCTCGCACCGAGACCGAGGTAATTGAGCAACATCCACGGATCCGAACTCGAGTGCAGGAACGCGAACAGCAGGGTCGAGAGGCTGATTCCGATGATGAGCGCCGGGCGCGCGGCACGGATCCACGACGCGTACGCCGCAGTGAGCGCTCCGCGGAAGACGACCTCCTCGGCGGCAGCTTGAAGGGGAGTGGTCAGCAGGACCACGGCGAGCAGCGCGATCGTCGTTCCCGTGATCTGGAAGGCCGAACCGGGTGATGGCTGCACGACGGCGAGGACGAGATTGAGAACGATCATCAGCCCCGCGAACAGCACCGTATAGCTGCCCAGGCGGCGCCAGGAGAACCGGAGCACCGGCGTTATGACGCTGCGCCACGGGGTCTTCGCCACCAGTCGCAGGACCACGAGTGTCAGCGGAGCCAAGAGGATGATCGCGAGATTCGTTGCCAGGTAGGTCAGTGGAGTCAGAGTGAGATCATGGGGATCCTTGTCCCACAGGCCGACCTCGACGATCGCCGCGGCAGCCAGGAACAGCCTCTGCAGTGCATACGTGGCTCCGACCACGACGACGGTGAGCAGAACGGGCACCCACCAGCGCATCGAAAGATGTGCGCCGAACGGGCGGGCAGCGGTGTCGGGACGAATCGCAGCAGTCATTGTCTTTTCCTTTCGCAGCTGGTCTCTGTCTGCTTGCCATGAAAGACCCTGTGCTCGGAACAGGGTCAAGTGCCGCCTCGGCGATGAATCATCCTCGTTTTCCGCTGCGGGGGTATGGTCATCGCACGGTTGGGCGCTTACTCTCGAAGAGACTGTTCGACCGAGGTGGGAGATCAACGATGATCAGCACACAACTGTCCGACTGGCTGCTCGATTCCGATCCGGCGCTGCGTTGGCAGGTCGAACGCGACCTGCTCGGCGCCGAGGAGGCGACCTGGCAGGCAACCCGAGCGAAGGTCGTCCATGAGGGGTTCGGCGCCGATCTGCTGAGCCGCCAGGATGCGGACGGGCAATGGGCCGGTGGAGCCTACTTCCCGTCCGATTTCACCTTCGATGATGATCGACCCCAACCGTGGACGGCGACGACATGGGCGCTAAAGGACCTGCGCGAATGGGGAGCGCCCGCCTCGGCGCTGGAGGGGACAGCGGAAAAGCTCACGTCCGCACGATGGGAATACGAGGATCTGCCCTATTGGGGCGGTGAGGTCGACGTGTGCATCAATTCATGGACGGTGTCGAACGGCCTGTGGCTGGGAGCCGACGTCGAAGGCCTCGTCGATTGGTTCCTCGACCACCAGCTGCCCGACGGCGGGTGGAACTGCGAATGGGTCGAAGGCTCAAGGGTTTCGTCCTACCACTCCACCCTCAACGCACTCGTCGCGCTGCTCGACTATCAGATAGCCACCGGTGACGGAACACGCGTGCAGCTGGCCAGGGCCAGGGGGGAGGAATACCTCCTCTCCAGGGATCTGTTCCGTCGCCGAGGCACCGGTGAGCCCTTCGACGATCGTGCCCTCGCATTGTTCCACCCCAGGCGGTGGTTCTACGGAGTCTTGCCGGCTCTTGACTACTTCCGCGAGGCGCGGACTCTTGACGGAGCCGATCCGGATCCGCGAATGGAAGGGGCGGTCGAGATGATCCGTTCGCGCAGAACCGCGGACGGACGCTGGAATCAAGATCACCGCCTCGACGGCGACGTCTGGTTCCACGTCGACGTTCCTGTCGGCGAACCCACGAAATGGGTGACGCTGCAGGCCCAACGCGTCCTCGATTGGTGGGACGAAACACAGCCCGCCTGAGTATCCTCAGCTGCGGCCCAGGAACGCCACAGTCCCACGCCAGAGCCGGTCACCACGATGGTGTCATCACATCATCGAAGGAAGGACAGCTCATGGCTCGCGTACCCGAACCGGACCAGACCCCGAACGGACCCGCATACGAAGGACGGCTCCTCGACCGCCCCGACGAGGAGGTCGTCGACCAAGGCGCCTCCTTCGACATCCGCACCCTCTTCAGCCGCCGCGGAGTCCTCGGCCTCGTCGGCGCCGGCGTCGGCACCATGGCCCTGGCCGCCTGCACCTCCGGGGCCTCCGGCTCGACGGACTCCGCCTCGAGCAGCAGCGGATCGGTCACCGAGATCCCCGATGAGACGGCCGGACCGTATCCCGCAGACGGATCGAACGGCCCGGACATCCTCGAAGAATCCGGCATCGTGCGCTCAGACATCCGGTCGAACATCGACGGCACCGATACCGTCGACGGTGTGCCCCTGACCTTCACCCTCAAGGTCACCGATATGGCCGGTGATAACGCTCCGTTCGAAGGCGTCGCCGTCTACGCCTGGCACTGCGACGCTCAGGGCCGCTATTCGATGTACTCCGACGGCGTCGAGGATGCGACCTGGCTGCGCGGTGTGCAGGTCGCCGATGCCGCCGGCGAAGTCACCTTCACCTCGGTCTTCCCCGGCTGCTACACGGGCCGGTGGACACACATCCACTTCGAGGTCTACCCCGATGTCGACTCCATCACCGATGCCGAAAACGCCATCGCCACCTCGCAGATGGCTCTGCCCGAAGACGCCTGCAACGCAGTGTTCGCCCTCGACGCCTATGACGGATCAGCGAAGAACCTCTCGGCCATCAGCCTCGATGACGACAACGTCTTCGGCGACGACGGCGGAGAGCACCAGCTCGCCACAATCAGCGGCGACACCGACTCCGGGTACACCGCCTCCCTCGACGTCCCCGTCGACACCGACACCGAACCGACCGGGGGCGCAGCTCCCGGCGGTGGCCAGGGCGGCGGTCAGGGCGGAACGCCTCCCGAGGGCGGAACTCCGCCTGAGGGCGGGGCCGAGCCTGAGGGCGGAAGCGGGACGGAAAGCTGATCGTCGGCAGACGACGACAGCTGATCACCCCGAAAGCCGACCATCACATCAGACCACCCAGCGACCTCGTCAAGCCGGGGATCGCGCACTAACAGACCACACATTCGAAAGGCCATGATCATGCTGCACAACCTCACGGGCTGGCACGCCCTCGTCATCCTCGCCATCATCATCCTCGTCTTCGGCGCGGCGAAGCTGCCCGCGCTCGCTAAGAGCCTCGGACAGTCCGTCCGCATCCTCAAGGACGAAACGACCGACAAGCGGTCGGATGATTCGGCGCCCGCGCCGCACCACCACGAAGCGGCGACCGACCCGATCGTCACTGACCCGAACTCCACCACCGCCTCGGCGAGAGTCGATTACACCTCCGTGAACTCCACAGCCGACGACACGCGCCCGCGATCATGAGCACTGCCGCCGCGGAGAAGATGCCGCTGTCCGCGCACCTGCGGGAGGCGCGGACACGGGCGGTGCGCGCGGCGGTGGCGCTGCTCATCGGCACGGTCATCGGCTATCTCACCTCGGACCTCGTCATGGACGTCCTCCGTGCCCCGATCACCGAGCTCGCCGCATCCCGCAGCGCCTCGCTCAACTACGACAGCGTGACCGGCGCATTCGATCTTCGCCTGCGCATCGCCGTGTACTCGGGAATCATCCTCTCCAGTCCGGTGTGGCTGAGCGAGATCTTCGGATTCCTCACGCCGGGACTGACGACGAAGGAGAAGAAGGTGACGTTCGGCTTCCTCGGTGCCGCACTTCCCCTCTTCATCACCGGCTGCCTCACCGGGCTCTACGTCTTCCCACGGATGGTCGAAGTGCTCACCTCCTTCGCTTCGAGCGAGGACAGCACCATCCTGCAGGCCTCCTACTACTTCGACTTCGTGTTCAAGATCGTCATCGCCACCGGCATCGCCTTCGTCCTCCCGGTCTTCCTCGTCGTCCTCAACGTCATCGGCCTCCTCTCGGCGCGAACGATCGCGAAGGCCTGGCGGGTGAGCATCGTCGGAATCGTCGTCTTCGCCGCCCTGGTCACCCCGGCCGCCGATGTGCTCTCCATGCTCTTCGTCGCCGCCCCTATGGCGCTGCTCTTCCTCACAGCGCTCGCCATCGCGTCGATCCACGACCGGGCCCGCGGGTACGGGGGCGCCACCGTCGAATCAGACGCCGATGAGTGGCCGACCGGCCGTCCGCAGGCGGCGTCCACGGAAAGGAATCGACCATGTTCGGCCTGAGTTTCGAGAAGCTGATCATCGTCGGCATCATCGCCGCGATCGTCATCGGACCGCAGAGGCTGCCGCACTACGCGCAGAAGCTTCGCGAGTTCGCCAGCCTGTTCCGTGCCCAGGTCGACTCGGCGCGGAACCGGGCTGCCGAATCGATGGGCACCGAGGATTGGCAGACGCTCGACCCCCGACAGTACGATCCGCGGCGGATCATCCGCGAGGCCCTGGACGAACCGAGTCCAGCTCCCGCCGAGGCGGCCGGACGTTACGTCGTCACCGGTTCGTCCGGGCATCCCCGGAAACGGTTCGTCGCCCGCACGGGCGAAGGCCGTGCGGGCGACGAGGGGAATGCTGGCGGGAACTCAGCGACCGAGCGGTGACGCGAGGGCCGCCTCGGTGATCAGATGGCCACCTCGGTGACGTCGGTAGCCAGGACGCCGCCTCGGTGATCAGTCCTTGAAGTCGAAGTCTTCCTTGTCGATGCCGGGGAACTTGAGTTCGTACTTGACCATCTTCTCCTTGTGGTCGACGATCTTCACCGTCCCGTAGTAGGTCCATTCGCCCTTGGTGCGGTCTTTGTCTTCGACCGTGACGTTGCAGGTTTTGAACCCGTACCATTCCTGCAGTTCCATGTCACCGGCGCATTCGGCCTTTTTGACCTTCATCTCGAGTTTGTTCTCGAACAGGTCGACGAGGTCGGCTTCGATCGAGGAAGCGGGCACTGTGCCGTTGCCCTTCTTGTCGATCTTCATCCCGTCGTCACTTGCCCAGTTCGTCGTCTTCGCAGCATCGGCGTACGGGTCGGTCGACTTCGTATCGGTCGGCTCCGACTCGGCGGGTTCGGAAGCTGCCGGTGTGGTCGCAGCGCCTCCGCCGAAACCGCCACCTGATGAGGATTCGTCCTCGGTGGACTGCGCAGCCTCGGACTTCTGGTCGTCGGCTGGCTTGTCGCCACCGGAACCTCCGCAGGCGGCCAAGGACAGCGCGAGAGCCGTTCCTGCGGCGGCGGTCAGCAGGCGGGGCATCCAGGTGGACCGGCGAATCGATGTCATAGTCTCTCTCCCTCGCACATTCGCGATCACAGAAGTTGTCAATACGTGATCGATTCTGCCATGGCCATATGCCGTCAGGCGTCGCATCGTGTGCGAATCCGGCGACAGATGTGGCGATTCGGACACACGCTCAGGATCGGCGGCAGGGCCACCCCGCACCGTTGGCAGCACAACCACCCGGTGCACCAGGTGGATATGCCGCTGCCGGTGAGGGATGCCGAGGTACCGGGAGGAGGTGCCGCTGCCGGTGAGGGATGCTGCGGCGGGACGTGCGCGGCAACAGGAGGGTATGCCGGGCACGGTGAGGGATGCGGCGGCGGCACGTGCTCGGCAACAGGAGGAGGTGCCGCTGACGGTGAGGGATGCTGCAGCGGCACGTGCGCGGCAACAGGAGGGTATGCCGGCCCCACCCCCGCCGGGACTACTTCGCGGCGGCGGGGGCTGTGGTGTTGACGGCCTTGGCCAGTGCTTCGAAGGCGCGGATCGTCGGGAACAGCTTCCCCGCGTCCTGCGGCAGCCCCCAGCTGGAGAGCTTGACGCCGACGACGTTCGCGCCCGGGTTCATGTAGATCATCTGCCCGTGGATGCCCAGGGCCAGGAAGGCGTGGGAATCGGGGAAGGGGAACCAGAACTGATTGTGATAGGCCCCGCCGGGCATCCGATTGTCGCCAGGGCCCTCGGCGAAGGCCTGCCGCACATCTTCCGACGTCGTCAGGGTGTCGCCGATCCATGTCGTCGGTGCGACCTGCTGGTCGGTCAGCGACTGGCCGCGGTTGGCGTAGACGTAGCCGAAGCGGGCGAGGTCACGCAGAGTGGTGTTGATGCCGCCGTCGAACATCCCGACCCCGTACTGGTCGGTGGCGATGAGCGCATCCTGCTCCGCACCGATGCGTGACCACAGCACCCGCGACATCAGCGTCTGCATGGACTCGCCGGCGATCTTCTCGCACACCCAGCCGAGCACATCGGTCTCGCACGACCGGTATTCGAAGACCCCGCCGTGCTCGGACTTGGCCTCCAGAGTGGCGAGGAACTCGTACATTCCGATGCCCGGGTTCTCCCGTTTGGCCTCGGACCAGCCGATCTGCTCCTCGATCTGCCTGACTTCGGACTTCGGGTCGAGGTAGTTCTCGGAGAAGCGGATGCCCGAGCGCATGTCGAGGACGTGTCGCACCGTGGCCCCGGCATAGCCGGACTCGGCGAGCTCGGGAACATAGTCGGTGATGAGACGGTTCGGATCGAGGTCCCCTGCACCGACGAGCACGCCGGCGACCGTTCCGACCAGCGACTTCGACACCGACATGAGCAGATGTTCGGTCCCGGGTGTCATCTCACCGAAGTACTCCTCGGTGAGCACCGTGCCGTTGTGCATGAGCATCCACGCGTCCGTGTCCGAGTCCTCGATGACGCTGCGAACGGTGCGTGTTGCGGAGAATTCGGTGGCAGGGACCTCCACCTCGCCGAGGTCCTGCAGATCGGCCGGAAGCTCGGCCACCGGTCCGGTGCCACGCGAGATCGGCGTCGTCGGCAGCACCCGTTCGACGTTCTGGAACGACCACCGGACAATGTCGGGGTCCTGCCAGTTGTCCCGATCGACGCCCACCGCAGGATCGGCGACGAGCGGATCATCGACCCCCGCCGAGGTGGGGGTGGGCATGGCATTGTCCGGTGACGGTTCGGTCACGGCGTCCCTTTCGATCGGGTCGGGAATTGTGCACTTCCGCGGCGGGTGCAGCCCCGCCACAGCATCTGTGACGAGGCTACCACCGGGGATCTGAGGCTCAGTCGCCCTTCGCTCCGGGTCCGCCGAGGGCCGGTGACGGATCCTCCGGGGCGACCGGGACGCCGGCATACATGGCACGGATCGAATCGATGAAGTGCTTGGCCCTGATGCTCAGCGCATCGGGTCCGCCGACGTTCGTCTGCAGCGGGTTCTTCGTCACCAGCACCCCGAGGTCGGCGCCCTTCCACCGGTAGTCGCCGGCGCCGAAGATGCGCAGGAAGAACACCTCATTGCCGTTCTGCAGCGGGTGCCAGTCCAGTGCCGCCCGCTTATAGGTCAGGGTCCCGTACTGGTCGAGGTAGTACTGACCCGTCAGGGGCGAATGGGTGATGTACTCGGTGATCGGAGCCGTCTCCTTGATGATCATCTGACTCCACTCGTCCGCGCCGGACAGCTCCTCCCACCGCTCATTGATCTCGTCGACGTCGAGGTCGAATTCGACCTCGAGGTACTCGAGGAGATGGAACAGGAACAGCGGCACATCAGCATACGCGCCGGCCGTGACGTTCGTGATCGCTGAGGCGCCGGAGATGCGCGGATTGAGCTCACCGAGGTAGCACACGTCGTTGTCGAGATCGACGAGGACATCGACCTCGAAGAACCCGCGGTAGCCGCGCTTGCGCAGACCCTCACCCATCCGGCGCACGAGGTCGCGAGTCTGCGCCCGCTGCTCGGCGTTGAGGACGTCGGGTTTCATCTCATTTCCGCACCAGCCGCCCTTGTACGGGGTGAGCTCCGCGAAGCCTGCGAGCTCGGTCAGATACGGGCCGACGACCACACCGCTGGAAGTGATGACCGCCTCGACGGCGACCGGGGTGTTGTTGATCCGCTTCATCACCTTCAGCTGCTCGCCGATGATGTCATCCTTGTGCGTCTCCCAATCGGCGGCCTTGGAGATGAAGAACGTCGTCTTCCCCGAATCGCCGTAGGGGGTCTGCACGACCAGATCCGTGCCCAGCTCCGCCTCGGCGGCCTTCTCATTGAGCTCTTCGTAGGTGTCGGCAGTGGTGAGGACGTTCGGGACCGAATACGCACCGGCTTCATTGCCGAGCTTCGTCGTCTCGATCTTCGAATCGAGCTGATTGCGCAGAGTCGCCGAAGGCAGGATGAGGTCGTAGCCGAGTTCCCGGCAGATCCGCTCGGTCTCCTCGTCGAAGAAGACCATCGCCACCTTGACCCGCTCGCCGTGGGGGACGTTGCGCGTCATGTGCGCACGCACCTCGGCGTTGAGCAGCAGCCAGTTGTTGATCGCCTCACCCGATTCGAACTCGACATAGGGCTTGTAGCGCGGTGAGAACACCCGGGGGTGCGCCCCGTCCCACCCGTCGTAGTAGGTGACATAGGAGAAGTTGCGCACCCAGCGATCCAGGCCGAGGAGATTGAACGGGGTGGCGCCGACGAAGTAGATCGGAGTCTGATTCGTCCGGAAGAAGTGCCGCACCTCGGAGATGTTGCGCAGCGGCCGACGGATCTGGACGCGGTCGGCCTCCTTGCCCGCATAGGCGGCGTCGGTGGCGACGGCGACCTCGACCTGCGGTTCGGAATCATCGCGCACGGCCCCCGCCGCAGGGGTCTGCGCGACGGCGGGTGCGGCGGTCGACTTCGCTGCGGTCGGAGCGGAGACGGCAGGCGCGCTCGGTCCAGGCGAGTGCGGAGAGGGAACGGCGACTGCGTCTTTGACTCGAGCACCGGGTTTCGCTGTCTGCACGTCGGGTCCCGCAGGGCCAGCGTCAGGGGATTCGTCTGTCATCGCTCTACTCCTTTGCAAACGTGATGTGGACAACATATACCAGTTTCACAGTCATGGGCCCGATGGTGCATCAAATGTGTGAATGAGACACGAACGGGCGGTCAAATCTTCGCCGGTGGGCATCGAGCCACGGCCGTGCTTTAGGCTGGTGCCGATACTGTCCACAGTGGAAAAGAGAGCGCATATGCCGGTGAATACCGAGAAGCAGGGGGCCTCGTTCACCCTGCCGCAGCCCTATGAGGTCTCACGGGAGGCGGTCGCGGAATTCGCGCTCGCCACCGGAGCCAAGGCCGATTACCATTTCGACGCCGAGGCGGCCGCCGCGCTGGGCTACCGTGACGTCGTCGCCCCGACGACCTTCGCCGTGATCATCGCGCAGAAGTCCGAGGCCGCGTACATCTCCGATCCCGATTCGGGCATCGACTTCTCAAAGGTCGTCCACGGTTCCGAGCAGTTCTCGTTCACCCGCCCCATCGTCGCCGGTGACGTGCTCTCGGCCGTCACCCACGTCGACGGAGTCCGCGCCGCAGGCGACAACGCCATGATCACCACCCGCACCGAGATCACCGATGCCGCCGAGCAGCCCGTCGTCACCGTGACCTCGACCATCGTCGTGAGAGGAGACGGAGAATGAACCCCATCGACTTCTCCGCGCTGACCATCGGAGACACCGTCGTGGAGTCCGAGATTCCGCTGTCGCGGGCCTCGCTCGTCGACTACGCCGCGGCCTCGGGCGATCACAACCCGATCCACTGGAACGAACGCTTCGCCCGCGAGGTGGGTCTCGACGGCGTCATCGCCCACGGAATGCTCTCCATGGCCGTCGTCATCGCCCCGCTCGTCGAATGGCTCGGCGACCCCGGCGCGATCGTGGACTACCGGACCCGCTTCTCCGCACCCGTGCCCGTGCCCGATGCCGAGTCGGGGTCTCCGGCGACCCCGACGACCTCGCTGACGATGACGGCCACCGTCGGCGCGGTCGACGCCGCAGTGGGCACCGCGCGCATCGACATCGCCGTGAAGTCCGGTGCGGCCGACGTCCTCAGCCGCACCCAGGTTCGGATCTCACGGTGACCACAGCCGTGAATGAGGATCTCTCGACATTCACCACCTTCCGCCTCGGCGGTCCGGCACGGCACGTGACCATCGCCGAGACCCGCGAGGAGCTGCTGGACTTCTGCCGCGCTCACCCGATGGAGCTGAGCGGTGCAGACCGCTCGGACGTCCTCTTCATCGGGGGCGGTTCGAACCTGCTCATCTCCGATGACGGCTTCGACGGTGCGGTGTGCGTCGTACGCACGACGGGCGTGAACACGACCGAGACCAGCACGGTCGACACACAGGTCACCGCCGAGGCGGGGGAGGACTGGGATGCGTTCGTCGCCCACACCCTCGACCTCGGTCTGTCCGGGCTCGAAGCGCTCTCCGGCATTCCCGGCTCGGTCGGGGCGACCCCGATCCAGAATGTGGGCGCCTACGGCACCGAGGTCGGTGAGCTCATCACCTCCGTCGAGGTCTTCGACCGTGTTGCCGGGCAGATCCGCCACCTCAGCGCCGTCGAACTCGAATTCGGCTACCGCACCTCGGCGCTCAAACGGGCGCAGATCGCGGCCGGCACCCCGCAGTTCGTCGTGTTGTCGGTGACCTTCGACCTCCAGCGCAGCGAACTCTCCCTGCCTGTGCGCTACGCCCAGCTGGCATCGACCCTGGACGTCGAGATCGGCACCCGAGTCCCGGCGGCACTCGTGCGGGACAACGTCATCGCTCTGCGTCGCTCCAAGGGCATGGTCCTCGATGCGACCGACTATGATTCCTGGTCGGCCGGGTCGTTCTTCACCAACCCCATCGTCGACGATCCCGAGAAGCTGCCGGCGGAGGCCCCGAGGTATCCGGTGACCGATCCGCTCAGCGGGGCGAAGATCGAAGGGAAGACGAAGACCTCAGCGGCCTGGCTGATCGAGCACGCCGGGTTCGCCAAGGGGTTCAGCATCGGTGAGGGGCGTGCGGCCCTGTCGAACCGACACACTCTGGCGCTGACGAATCGCGGACACGCGAAGACGGCCGATGTGGTCGAACTCGCACGCGCCGTCGTCGACGGCGTCGAGGACGCCTTCGGCATCACCCTCGAACCGGAACCGACGTTCATCGGCTGCGCACTGAACCGGTGAGGACCGCCGTGGCGAAGCAGGGTCTTCTTTAGACTGGTGGGCGTGTCTCCACGTCGCAGAACCATCACCCTGATCATCACCCTGGCAGTGGTCGGTCTCCTGACCCTGCCGTGGGCGCTGTTCACCTCGCGAGCCGATCTCACCTTCGGTCCGCACGAAGCGCAGTACCAGATCACAGCGGACTCCCGGCTGACCGTCGACTTCGGTCCGCTGGGAAAGCTGCTGGTTCCCGCTGAGGACTTCATTCCGCTCGGCCTCGGGCTGCAGGTCTCCATCGGTGAGATCCCGGTCTCCGGGGATGCCAGTGATGAGCAGCGGCCCGCGGCTGATCCCGGCGACGTCGAGGACCCCGGCGGGGGAGCCGTCGACACCCTCGGGGGAGACATCGCCTCGTATGCGACGCTGTTCTCGGCCCCGCAGGCTCAGATCGACCAGGTCATCCAGGGGCTGAGCCAGGAGATCCTCACCCGTTGGGCGCTCGCGATCTGCGTGATCACCGGGGGCCTGGTCGGATTCGCCGTGTTTCTCGGCCCGCAGCGCATGAGCGCCGTATCCCGTGCCTTCGTCGGCAAGGAGCTCCTCGGCATCGGACTGGTCGTCGTGTTCGTCCTCACCGGCCTCGGCACCGTCGTACTCAACCGGCCGAAGCCGATCTCAGCCGATCCGGCCTTCGACGGAACGCCCCTGGCCGGATCCCAGGTCACGGGCCGCCTCGGCGGGATCATCGACACCGCGTTCACCGCGGTGCAGGACTTCGCCGACGACAACGATGCGTTCTACGACCAGGTGCTTCACACGCTGCGCGCTGAATGGAACGACCGGCCGATCTCCGGGAACTGGACCGATCAGGGCCTGGTCCCGCCCGCCGGTGCGGGAGACTCCGGGGGAGACGGCGGGGCCGCCTCGGGGGAGGACAGGGGAGTCACGACATTCGTCTTCGCCTCCGATATCCACTGCAACGTCGGAATGGCCCGCGTCGTCGGAGAGGTCGCGGCGATGAGCCGCGCCGATGCGTACATCGACGGCGGCGACATCTCCATGACCGGCACCTCGGCGGAGAACTACTGCCTCGACGTGCTCGACGATGAGCTGCCGGACACGCTGCCGCGGATGATCGTCAAGGGCAATCACGACTCCATGGAGACGACCCGGCACGCGAAGAGCGCGGGATGGAAGGTGCTCGAGGATTCGACGGCCGAACTCGGCGGAGTCACGTTCTTCGGTGCCGCAGACCCCCGACGCACCGTCTTCGGCTCCGGACCGCAGCTGGAGACGGAACTCACCGCCGACCAATACGCGCAGCGACTGCGCGACGAAGCCTGCGCAGCCGACTTCGACATCATGCTCATCCACGATCCGGCGGTCGGCGCCCCTGCGCTGCGCTCGGGGTGTGCCGACTACGCTCTCAGCGGACACTGGCACCGGCGCGTGGGGCCGGAGACGTTCGGATCGGGAGTTCGCTACGTGAGTTCGACGACGGGCGGGGCGCTGCCGAATGCGCTCACCCCGGGACCGCTGCGGATGGATGCGGAGCTGAGCATCATCCGCGTGGACAACCGGACGAAGCGCCCCATCGACATGCAGCTGATCACGGTCAACCCCGAGCGGGAAGTCCGAATCGACCCATGGGTGAGGTTCCCGCGGCCCCTGCCGCTCGCAGCCCAGCCGCCCACCGAGGAGACGAGCGGATGAGTGAGCGTCGACACGCTCAGACAGCCCTTCGGGACGTCGGTTCGACGAACTGCGGTCGGGCACGGTATGCTCGTTTTTCGTGGTCGGGCACCACGGAGATCCGCAAGGCTCTCACCGTCCGACCGAAGGGGTGTGGCGCAATTGGTAGCGCAACGGTCTCCAAAACCGTAGGTTGCAGGTTCGAGTCCTGTCACCCCTGCGCAGTTGACTCTGCCGAAGTCCCATCGGCCAGGCGCCGTCCTCGACCGGCAAGAACAATTGTGAAGCCCCAACGAAACCGACCGATTGAGGATGTGTGAGCGACACACCGGCAAAGAAGACTGGCAGCGCACCCAGCAGTGCCTCCGGTCCCAAGAAGCTCGGGTTCTTCGGACGAATCCTGCAGTTCTTCCGCGAGGTTGTGGCAGAACTCGAGAAGGTCGTCACCCCGACGCGGAAGCAGCTGGTCAATTACACGCTGGTCGTGCTGGGCTTCATTCTGTTCATGATGCTTCTCGTCACCGGCCTCGACCTGGTGTTCGGCAAACTCGTCGGATTCGTCTTCGGCGGAACGCCGCTGTGGCCTTTGTGGTGACACGCTGAATCCAGCGATGCACCTTATGCTGAATCTTCACTCCCATCCGGGAATCACAACACGCGAAGCGAGGAATTGATCGGTGTCGGATACCAACTCACCTGAGCAGGAGACCCCTGAGACCCAGGACGTCACTCCCGAGGAGTCGGGTGCCGCTGTGGTGCCCGAAACCGAAGCCGCGGACGTCGACGCAGTCGATGCCGACGACGTGACCGCCGAAGAGGCCGACACCGAGGCGGCCGAGCCCACCGCTGATGCGGACGTTGCTGAGTCCGATGATTCAGATGCTGCCGCGGATGCCGGCGACGGCGACTCTGCAGACGGCGATGCCGAGGAAGCCGGTGCCGACGAAGTCGACCCGGCCGAGGAGTTCAAGTCCGAGCTGCGCATGCAGGAGGGTGACTGGTACGTCATCCACTCCTACGCCGGCTACGAGAACCGCGTGAAGCAGAATCTCGAGAACCGCACCATCAGCCTCAACCTCGAAGAGTACATCTTCGAATCGCAGGTGCCGATGGAAGACGTCGTCGAGATCAAGAACGGCCAGCGCAAGCAGGTTCGTCGCGTCCGCATCCCCGGCTACGTGCTCGTCCGCATGGAACTGACCGACGAATCGTGGGGCGCCGTGCGCCACACACCGGGCGTCACCGGATTCGTCGGCAACGCCTACGACCCGACCCCGCTGTCGATCGACGAGGTCTTCTCGATGCTCGCCCCGGTCTTCGAAGAGCGCCAAGCCGAAGCCGCCGCTGCCGAAGGCCCGGCCGCCGAGGCTGCTGCGAAGTCCGCCCCGATCACCGAGGTGGAGTTCGAGGTCGGCGAGTCCGTGCTCGTCAAGGAAGGCTCCTTCGAGGGCCACCCCGCCACCATCCAGGAGATCCGTCCCGAATCGCAGAAGCTCACCGTGCTCCTGTCGATCTTCGAACGCGATGTGCCCGTCGAGCTCGGCTTCGACCAGGTCAGCAAGCTCTGACACCGCACTGATGAGCACGCCGCCGCGCTGCGGCGGCTCTCCAAGACGAGGGGCCCGGATCATTCCGGGCCCCTCGTCATGTGCGGGGCCACATCGACCGCGTCGGATTCACGTGGGCGGAGGCGAGAACGGCTGCGTCGGATCCGCGGGGGAGGGGCGGCCGCCTCGGCGATGGGGGATCCGGTGATCCGCCTCACGGACATTTGCTCCCGGGCCCGCGCGCATGGAATACTGGTGTGGTTTGATTGCGGCCCTTATCGGAGGCCGCCATCGAACGATGTGCTGTATATGTCTGGCACATCGAAACTTCAAGATTAAGGACCGTACATGCCTCCCAAGAAAAAGGTAGCCGGCCTCGTCAAGCTCCAGATTCAGGCAGGTGCCGCTAACCCGGCTCCGCCGATCGGTCCGGCGCTTGCCCAGCACGGCGTCAACATCATGGAATTCTGCAAGGCCTACAACGCCGCCACAGAATCCCAGCGTGGAAACATCGTCCCCGTCGAGATCACCGTGTACGAAGATCGTTCGTTCACCTTCGTTCTCAAGACCCCGCCGGCCGCTGAACTCATCAAGAAGGCCGCTGGAGTGAAGTCGGGTTCGGCTACTCCTCACACCGTCAAGGTCGCTCACCTGAGCGCCGACCAGGTGCGTGAGATCGCCACCACGAAGATGCCCGACCTGAACGCCAACACCCTGGATCAGGCCGACCGCATCGTTGCCGGAACCGCGCGTTCCATGGGCATCACCACCGACATCGAGGTCTGAGACCTTACCCCACACAGTGGCAGGGCCCACGCAGCCCACACCACGACTGCAAGGAGCAAAGCAGATGGCAAAGCGTTCTAAGGCCTACCAGGCCGCGGCTGAGAAGATCGCCGCAGATGTGAACTACGAACCGGCTCAGGCAATCGCCCTGGCCAAAGAGACCACGGTGGCAAAGTACGACGCCACTGTCGAGGTCGCCCTCCGCCTGGGTGTTGACCCCCGCAAGGCGGATCAGATGGTGCGCGGCACCGTCAACCTTCCGCATGGTACCGGTAAGACCGCCCGGGTCCTGGTGTTCGCTGCCGGCGACCGTGCAGAAGCTGCCCGTGAAGCAGGTGCTGACTACGTCGGCTCCGATGACCTGCTGGAGAAGGTGGCCGGAGGGTTCACCGACTTCGATGCCGCTGTTGCGACCCCGGACATGATGGGCAAGGTCGGTCGTCTCGGTAAGGTGCTCGGTCCCCGCGGCCTGATGCCGAACCCGAAGACCGGTACCGTGACCATGGATGTCGCCAAGGCCGTCACCGACATCAAGGGCGGAAAGATCGAATTCCGCGTCGACAAGCACTCGAACCTGCACTTCATCATCGGAAAGGTCTCCTTCTCCGAGGAAGCTCTGCAGGCGAACTTCGAGGCCGCCATCGACGAGATCCTGCGTCTGAAGCCGTCCTCCTCGAAGGGCCGCTACATCAGCAAGGCCACGATCACGACCTCGAACGGCCCCGCCGTTCCGGTCGACCACTCGGGTCTGCGCATCTGATCGACTGATCAGGCCAGACGAGAGGGCGGGAAGCGAACATTCGCTTCCCGCCCTCTTGCTACCTGACGGGTCCCCAGCACCCTGGCGCCAGGGTGCTGGGGACCCGTCAGGTAGTGCGGAGGGCTGCTCCTGTGGTCGGGTGAGGTCTTGCCCGAACGCGGGACGACGGTAAGCTTGGGAGAGTTCGAGGCTCTTCTCAGATACTCGCCAATGGAGGTGACTCGTCGGCCATGGATTCGACGCTGCTGCTTGAAGACGCTTATCAGCGCGCCGTGCGCCGGGCGCATGAGAACCTGCATCCGCAGTCGCCTGGTCTGTCATCGATCGAAGCGGCCCGGGAACATACTCATCTTCACGGTGTGCGCGCCTCGGTGCTGGAATCCTGGAATCGATCGCTCGATCGTCTGCGGGACCCTGCGGGTGCTCGGGTGCATGTGGCGTATGAATCCCAGCAGCTGTCCGAGGTGAGACGTCGACACCCTTTTCACACGATCATGCCGCTGCTGCGATCGCATCTGATCGAACCCGCGAAGGATGCCGGCCTGTTGGCGGCGCTCGGTGATGAGCACGGACGCCTTTTGTGGGTGGAAGGCGAGCGGAGCGTGCGCAATCGGGCAGAGTCCATGGGCTTCGTGCCCGGAGCCGACTGGTCAGAGGAGATCATGGGCACCTCGGCGCCCGGCCTGGCCCTGCAGTCGGGATCTGCCGTGCAGATCAGCCGGGCCGAGCATTTCGCCCCCGACGTCCACTCGTGGAGCTGCAGCGCAGTGCCCGTGACGCACCCGCTGACCGGGCAGGTCATCGGCATCATGGACATCACCGGCGGCGACGACGCGGTGTCCTCAATCGTTTTGCCGCTGCTCTCGTCGACGGCGAAGGCCGCCGGTGCCCGCTTGTCCGAGCTCTATACGCCGCACCAGGGACGATGGGACGGCGCCGAGGTGGCCGAAACGGAACTCACCGTGCTCGGCTCCGGTCCCGCCCTGAGCTCTCCCGACCGGCCGACCATATCGCTGACCAGGCGACACGCCGAGATTCTGCTTCTGCTTCACCGCAGTCCCGACGGAATCACCGGTTCCGGTCTCGTCGAACGACTGTGGCCGATCGGCGGCAGCGAAGTCACCGTGCGCGCGGAGATCACCCGGCTGCGCAGAGCCATCGGCGGTTTCGAGGACCTGAGCATCGAAGCTCGCCCCTATCGTCTCCGTGGGCATCTGCACTCTGATCTGGATCGGACCCTCCAGGCACTGGCGCAGGGCGACATCGACTCCGCGCTCGAGCTGTATCGGGGGCGTGTGCTACCGGACTCGGACGCTCCGGGTGTGAGGGAGATCGGAGCCGAGGTGGATGCGCTGATGCGCGAGTCCCTCCTGCAGGACGGCACCTGGCAGCAGCTGTGGCGCTATGCCGAACTCCCGGACTTCCGTGATGACAGCGAGATCCTCATGGCCGTTCTCAGACTCGCGCCTCCCGATGCCGTCGAACGCAATATGGCTGTCGTGCGTTTGGAGGCACTCGGGCGCTGAGAGCCTTCGGGGCTCCGGCTCTTACGATGCGCGGGCCGATCAGTGTGCTGCCGCAGGGTACGGGGGAGCCGGCGGTCCTTTCTTCTCTCTGCGGAATGTGATGCAACCCACGTGCAACGTTGCCTTCAGTAGCGTCGTGTTCACACGGAGAACTTCCGGTGAAAGCAGACGCATCAAAGGAGTTGCAATGACTGTCTATGCACAGCCCGGTCAGGACGGATCGCTCGTCACGTTCAAGTCTCGCTACGAGAACTTCATCGGTGGCCAGTGGGTGCCGCCGGTCAACGGAAACTACTTCGAGAATCCCAGCCCGGTCAACGGCAAGACCTTCTGCGAGGTTCCGGCCAGCACCGCCGAAGACATCGAAGTCGCACTCGACGCCGCGCACAAAGCGGCTCCGGCCTGGGGGAAGACCTCTGTGGCCGAGCGCGCGAACATCCTCAACAAGATCGCCGACCGGATCGAGGAGAATCTCGAGAAGATCGCCGTGGCAGAGACCTGGGACAACGGCAAGGCCATCCGCGAATGCCTCAATGCCGACCTGCCGCTGGCCGTCGACCACTTCCGCTACTTCGCCGGGGCCATCCGCGCTCAAGAAGGCGGGCTCTCGCAGATCGACGACGACACCGTCGCCTATCACTTCCATGAGCCGCTCGGCGTCGTCGGGCAGATCATCCCCTGGAACTTCCCGATCCTCATGGGGGTGTGGAAGATCGCCCCGGCGCTGGCTGCCGGCAACGCCATCGTCCTCAAACCGGCCGAGCAGACCCCGGCGTCAATCCTCGTGCTCGTCGAACTCATTGCCGATCTGCTGCCCGAGGGTGTGCTCAACGTGGTCAACGGATTCGGCCTCGAGGCCGGAAAGCCCTTGGCCTCGAACAAGCGGATCTCGAAGATCGCCTTCACCGGTGAGACGACCACCGGTCGCCTGATCATGCAGTATGCCTCGCAGAACATCATCCCGGTGACTCTGGAACTCGGCGGCAAGTCGCCGAACATCTTCTTCGAGGACGTCCTGGCCAAGGACGACGCGTTCGCGGACAAGGCCCAAGAGGGCTTCACCATGTTCGCGCTCAACCAGGGCGAGGTCTGCACCTGCCCGTCGCGCGCACTGATCCAGGAATCGATCGCCGATCCCTTCCTCGAGGCCGTCGTGGCTCGGACGAAGAAGATCGTTCAGGGCAACCCGCTCGACACGGACACGATGATGGGTGCGCAGGCCTCGAACGACCAGTTCGAAAAGATCATGTCGTACCTGGACATCGGTCGGCAGGAAGGTGCCGAGGTGCTCACCGGCGGTGCCAAGGCCGAGCTCGATGGAGATCTGGCGGGCGGCTTCTACGTGCAGCCGACGATCTTCAAGGGCACGAACAAGATGCGCATCTTCCAGGAGGAGATCTTCGGACCCGTCGTCTCGGTCGCGACCTTCTCCGGCTACGACGATGCGCTGGCCACGGCCAACGACACCCTCTACGGCCTCGGCGCCGGAGTGTGGTCCCGTGATGGAAACACCGCGTACCGGGCCGGTCGGGACATCCAGGCCGGCCGTGTATGGGTGAACAACTACCATGCGTACCCGGCACACGCGGCCTTCGGCGGCTACAAGGCATCGGGCATCGGACGCGAGAACCACAAGATGATGCTCGACCACTACCAGCAGACGAAGAACCTGCTCGTCAGCTACTCAGAGAACGCCCAAGGCTTCTTCTGACCCATTTGCTACCCGACGGCGCCCCAGCAACCTGGCGCCACGGTGCTGGGGCGCCGTCGGGTAGTTCCACCACAGACTCAAGCCCCGTTTGCCAAGTGAATCCTCATCATCACAAAGGAGCGAATGATGTCCGCAATGAAAGCAGCAGTCGTAGAGGGCTTCGGCCAGGAACTGGTCGTCGGTGACAACCCTATTCCCGAGCCCGGTCCCGGTCAGGCATTGGTCAAGCTCATCGCCTCAGGCGTCTGCCACACCGACCTGCACGCCGCACATGGCGATTGGCCGGTCAAGCCGAAGGTTCCACTCATTCCCGGTCACGAAGGTGTCGGCATCGTCGAAAAAATCGGCGAAGGCGTCACCGATGTCGAGGTCGGCCAGATGATCGGCAACGCCTGGCTGTGGTCAGCCTGCGGAACCTGCGAGCACTGCCGTCAGGGATGGGAGACGCTCTGCGAGTCTCAGGTCAACGGCGGATACGGCATCGACGGATCCTTCGGCGAGTACATGCTCGTCGACACGAAGTTCGCCGCGACCATTCCCGATGGTGCCGATCCTTATGAGATCGCCCCTGTCCTGTGCGCCGGAGTCACCGTGTACAAGGGACTCAAGCGCACCGAGGTCAAACCCGGACAATGGGTCGTCATCTCCGGCATCGGCGGACTCGGCCACATCGCCGTCCAGTACGCCGTGGCCATGGGTATGCGCGTCGTCGCAGTCGACGTCGCCGACGACAAACTGGCGCTGGCGAAGAAGCACGGAGCCGAGATCACCGTCAATGCCTTCGCCGAGGATCCGGCCGAGATCATTCAAGAGAAGATCGGAGGGTCCCACGGAGTCCTCGTCACCGCGGTCCATCCCGCTGCGTTCGGTCAGGCGATCGGAATGACCCGCCGAGGCGGCACCATCGTCTTCAACGGTCTGCCGCCCGGAGACTTCCCCGCACCGATCTTCGACATCGTGCTCAAGGGTCTGACGATTCGCGGATCGATCGTCGGCACGCGCCAGGACATGGTCGAAGCTCTCGAGTTCTACGCCGCCGGAAAGATCCATCCGACGTTCACGAAGCGCCCGTTGGGTGACATCAATGCGATCTTCGACGAGATGATCCACGGCAAGATCGACGGACGAGTCGTCATCGAATACTGACGAGTCCGCGCCCAGAGCTACGTGACGGCGCCCCAGCAACCTCGCGCCAGGTTGCTGGGGCGCCGTCAGGTAGTGTGAGGGGGATCTCTGAGGGGCGATTGGACTTGTCGGGAGAGTCTTCGTTAGACTGAATGCACCCAAGACCGTCGGTCTCTGTGGAACCATCAGGATTCGCCATCGAATCTCGGTGCCCGCAGACGAAGACTCCCAGAGAGTGACCCACGCAGGTGAGCTCGAGATACTTAGCGTTCGATTCCGCATGGAATTCTGCGTCCAAGCGTTTCACGCCTTCCTGCGTGGAGCGCTTTTTCTGTTGTCGGGACAGGCCGGACGACTTATGAAAGGAACACCATGGCGAGGCCAGACAAGGCAGCCGCAGTTGAGGAGCTCAAACAGCAGTTTGAGAACTCCGACGCTGTGTTGCTGACCGAGTACCGCGGTCTCACCGTCGCGCAGATGAAAGAACTGCGCGTCTCTCTCGGTGAGAACGTCAGCTACGCCGTGGTAAAGAACACGCTGACCAAGATTGCAGCCAAGGAAGCCGGGATCACCGGTCTCGATGAGCACCTCAATGGGCCCACCGCGATCGCGTTCGTCACCGGCGAACCCCCTGAGGCTGCCAAGGCTCTGCGTAACTTTGCCAAGGCGAACGACAAGCTCGTGGTGAAGGGCGGTTACTTCGATGGAACCGCACTCAGCTCCGAGCAGGTCAACCAGCTCGCCGACCTCGAATCCCGCGAAGTGCTGCTTGCAAAGGCAGCCGGTGCCATGAAGGCAAGCCTCCACCAGGCGGCTTACCTCTTCACCGCTCCGCTGGTCAAGGCCGTGCGCACTGTCGATGCCCTCCGCGAGAAGCAGGACGACGCGCCTGCTTCCGACGCCTGAGCATCACCCCAAACCGAACCGGTCGCTGATCGTGACCAAAACAGGAAGGACTAGCCACCATGGCTAAGCTCACCACCGACGAGCTCCTCGAAGCTTTCAAGGAGCTCACCCTCGTCGAACTGTCCGAGTTCGTCAAGAAGTTCGAAGAAGAGTTCGACGTCGAGGCTGCCGCTCCGGCCGCCGTCGCCGCTGCCCCTGCCGCCGGTGGCGGAGAGGCCGCTGCTGCTGAAGAGCAGACCGAATTCGACGTCATCCTCGAATCGGCCGGCGAGAAGAAGGTTCCCGTCATCAAGGAAGTTCGTGGACTCACCTCCCTCGGACTCAAGGAAGCCAAGGACCTCGTCGACGGAGCCCCCAAGGCCGTCCTCGAAGGCGCTTCGAAGGAAGACGCCGAGAAGGCCAAGGAGACCCTCGAGGCTGCCGGCGCCACCGTCACCCTCAAGTGATCTTCTGCGCAGCAGCCTGACTGCTGCATAGGCTTCGAACCCCCACGGTCCGCCGTGGGGGTTCTTTGCATCCCAGTTCGATCCTCACCCCGTCACCGAGGCGGTCCCCACTCACCCCGTCACCGAGGCGGTCCCCACTCACCCCGTCACCAAGGTGACCCGTCCCGCCGCAGTGTGCCCGATCCGGAACACGAGAAGGCGGAGTCTGCGCGAACCCTGAATTATCCTTGACTGGTGACTGAGACGACGAGCTACGCCCGCGCACAGCAGCGGTTGCGAGACCGCATCCGCGGCGCCTGGGCGCAGCATTCCCTCTATGTCGATGAGATCATCAGGCCCGGCCTGACCGAAAATCAGCTCAACGCCATCCGACACGCCTCGAAGCAGACCGAGGACACCGGTTTCACCCATTACCTCGCGGTCACCCCCGGCCTCCAGACCATGGGCTACGGAGACTGGGCGAAGTTCACCTCCGACTTCGCATTCGACATGCACGAGGAGTCAGGAGAGAAGCAGACGCTTGTCCTCTTCACCGAGGGCGAGACCTCCGCCCGCTCGTTCGCCTACCTCGTCACGGACAACGGGCCCATCGTCCCCGCCGACGCACCCGAGCTGATGAAATCCCGCAGCGATGACTTCATCCCTGTCGAACTCGCCGTCCCCTACTATCTGCAGGTCCTCGTCGCCGCCGCGAACGGCACCGAACCTCCCCAGGCGCCCGATTTCGACACCCGCGAGGTCGGCACCCGCAGCGAGGACTACATCGAACGCTTCGGTCTCGCGAACTCCGACCCGGACGCACTCGTCTTCGGTGCCACGACCGTCGCCGCCCTCGGCGCGACCCTGTGGCTGCTTGGCCGCCGCCACCGCTATTCCTGGCGGGCGGAGCTGACCACGACACCGGAACTGGTCAAGTCACACAACCTGAAGAAGGCCGTCACCGAGGCGGCCGCCCCGGTCCGCGAACCCGAGCATCCCGATGACGAAACGTGGGCCCTGTATGACCGAGCCAGACGAATCCAGGATTCCCTGGCCGCCCTGACCGCAGAGCACCCCGACTGGGCCGAATCCGTCGACTTCGCCCACCGCAACGGTGTGTTCGTCCTCGTCACCCTCGACCGCTGGGTGCGCCGACAGCTGCGCAGACGCTCCGACAGAGTCGAAGATGAACCGCGCTTCTGCTTCCTCTTCCCGCACCATCGCCGAGGCGTCGACGACCATGTGCTCAAACAGTCCGGCCGCAGCCTCACCGTGGGTCTGTGCGCCGACTGCGGCGAGGAGCTGGCGGCCGGTCACGAACCGAAACGACTGATGGTGCCCAAACGTCCGGCCTCGACGAAAGCAGTCCCGTACTTCCAGCGCTCCGATGCCTACGCACTCTCCGGATTCGGAAGTTTCCAACCTCTCGACGAGGCGGTGCTGGACGAGATGAGTCCACAGCGCTCCGCCGTCGGAAGGGGCCGCTGATGACCGCGGGAACGGGGCATCCGCTCAACCCACTCGACTGGATCATCGCTGTTGCCGCTGTCGTTGCAGTGTCGATCGGCGCCACCCTGCTCAGCGGACACTTCTTCGACCAGACGAAGGCCGAACGCATAGAGACTGCCGACAGCGGCCGAATCGACGTCGAATCGATCTTCACCGACCGCATCAAGGGCAGCCTCGATCCCGACTACGACCCGTCCCGCTACCGGGCGATCGCGAAGTCCTTCACCGCTGACCCTGTCTACTTCGACGGCTACCCGGAATTCGAGATCAAGAACAAAGAGATTGCGGCGATCAGAGCCGCCATCGCCGATGCCGACAGCCCCATCTACGTTGCGTTCCTCAATGCCTCCGACCTCGACGATGCCGATGGCGACCTCGATCTGCTCGCGGCCCGAATCGTCAATGAGATGGACGACGCCGAGGCGGCTGTGCTGACCGTCGATGCCTCCGGGCTCATGGGCGTTGGCGAGAAAGGGGTGTACCGACCCCGGATGGCCTACCTGAGCGGTGATTTCAAGGACTCCGATTCCCGCAGCGCACTGAAGGGCGTCGAAGTGCTCAGCTCCGAGGACACCGAAGACCTCGCCTCGAGTCATTCCTACAAGCACGATGATCACGGCAACCCGCTGCTGGTCGAGCGGGATACCGCGACCGACCCCCACGACCTCGAGTACAGCACCGGCGGCGCCGTGGCCGGAGCGGTCTTCGGCATCCTCGGCGGCGGGGGAGCCGGAATCGGAATCCACTTCATCCGCCGCGCACTGAAGAAACGGACAGCGAAGCAGTGACTCAACAGGCCCAGACGATCGCCGAGGCGCTCAATACGGACCCCGTCTACGTGACGAATGCCGCGCAGGGCGAGATGAATGAAACCCTGCTGCAGAAAGCGGAGACGAAGATCGACGGCCTCGACTTCGACGCCTTTGTCATCGTCACCGGAGGCGAAGGAGTCGACCGGAACCTGCTCGAGCAGGTCAAGGTCTTCAACGGAGGCGAGGGTGTGTTCATCATGATCGACACGAACACCGACCTCGCCGTCGACTACGCCTTCGACGACCAGCACGACCTGCAGATGCAGGTGATGGACCAGCTTTCCGTCGGACGCGACCAATGGAGCTACAGCACTCCGTCGGTGACGAAGCTGAACATGCTCCTCGACCTCTACGCCGACCCGCAGGAGGCCCCCGAATGGGAGACCGGGCAGGAAGAAGCGCCGGGCAGCGAAGTGCAGACTGTCGAAGGTGCGGGCTCGACGGCCACCCTGTTCCTCGGGGGAGCGGTTCTGGTTCTGGCGCTGGTCATCGCCATTATCTGGTTCGCTCGGTCTCGGCGGGAACGGAAGCAAGCTGCCCGCACTCGCCGCCAGTTCGAACTGCCCGCACGCCTGCTCGACCGGGTCGATGACCTGCAGCGGAAGACTCTGCGGGAAGGGCTGAGCGAGGACACAACGGAGCTGGCAGACGAGATCACACAGCTGCAGACCCAGAACCTCAGCACCTCTGACGCCGAGGGAGTGGAACGGGCGCTCGACGCCTACCAGATGGCCAGAACCATCGTCGATGATTCCGAGGCCGAGCGGATCGACCTGGCCGGGGCCATGGTGCTGCTGCGGCAGGCCGGACGTGAGATCGCCGAGGTGAAGCTGCACCGATCGGCCAAGCGCGGGGCGAAGGCACGGAAGTCCGGTGCCGCACGGACCTCCGGCTCGACGCGGTCAGCAAGGACTCAAGGACTCCCGCAGAGTCTGTGCACGGTCAACCCTCTGCACGGGGAAGCACGATCCAACCAGCTGGTGAGCACCGAGCGCAAGGGCCACCTGGCGGGCAGGAGCGTCCGCGTCCCCGTCTGCGGCAGCTGCCTGTCGGACCTGCACTCCGGTCACGAACTGCAGTGGATCTACGACGGTGACCGCCCCTACGTCGAGGGGCGCAGCGCCTGGGCGCAGACGCTGTTCGGTGCCATCGGCGGCGACCTCGTCACCGCCCTGCACCGGCAGAGATCCTAGCCCTGGGCAGGCTTCCCGCCGCACCCGCTCAGACCAGGCGGAGCTCCCGAGGAAGACTCCGGTCGTGGTCACCGGGCATGGCACGGGACGGCAGAGCCACCTCGGCGTCGGACTGATCCATCCGCAGGCCGTCGATGTCGGCGAGCTGACATTCGACGAACTCATGATCCACCGGCACCCCATGGCCGGGGACGAAGATCCTGGCCTCCGGGAACGACAGGATCGTGCGCAGACTGGACACCCACTCACTCAGCGACGCGTCGCTGCCGGCCTGAGGCGGTGCTCCCTCTTCGACGAGGTCGCCGGTGAAGACGACGCCCAGTTCCGGCAGCCGCACGACGAGGTCGGCCGTCGAATGCCCGCCCAGAACGTGGAATTCGACCCGGCATCCGCCCAGGTCGATCTCGCCCACGTCACCCGGTGAGGCGTCGACGGGGGAGACCTCGACGACGAGCGCGCTCGGATCCTCGGGCAGCTCCTCGGCGAACCCGCTGGTCTCGGGCGCAGTCCGGACTCCGTCGAGGGCGATCCACGAGGTGGCCTCCTGATCGGCGGCGAACGACGATGAGGCGTGGAAGACGTCGACCCCCGCGGCCGCGAGCGTGCCGTTGCCGAAGAAATGATCCCAATGGTCGTGGGTGATGGCGACCTCGATCGGAACCGGGCCGCCCCCGACCTCGACGCTCAGCGTCTTCGCCCGGTCGAGGAGGTGGGCGGCGGCACTCGGACCGGGACCCGAGTCGATGATGAGGACACGCTCGTCGCCCACGACGATTCCGCTGTTCACCGCGGCCGGATTCTGACTGAGAACACTCACTTTCACCATGCGTGCAGTCTAGAATGTCGACCCATGGAGATCACACACATCCCGGCCGGATCTCGCGGCGCCGCCGACATCGATGAGATCCTCGCCGAGGTGATCGACTTCGATGCGCTCATCAACCGAGCCTCAGGGCTGGGCTCGGATTTCGACCCGCTGCCGGCCGAGGTGCGCGGGCAGCTGCTGGACCCAGGGGAGTACACGACCACCGAGACCTGGATCGCTCGCCGCGGCGGGACGATTGTGGCCAAAGGAATCGCCTGGCTCAGCCTGCGCGACAACCTCGACGTCGCTGAGATCTGGTGCGCCGTCGACCCGCGGCACCGGCGCCGCGGACTGGGGAGCAGACTGCTCGAGCACATGGAGGACAGTCTGCGTGACCGAGGACGCACGCGACTGACGAGCTTCTGCGACATTCCGCCCTCTGCGCGCGACGCCGAGCCGCGCGGTGGGCACATCGCCGCTGACTCCGGATCCGGGAGCCTGCCGACCGATCTGCCGGAAGTGTCGTTCCTGACTTCCCACGGATTCGCCTTCAAACAGCTCGAACGCTGCTCGGTCGCACAGACCGGAACCGCCGCCTCAATGATCGCGGGCGAGCTCGCCCCGGGCTATTCGATCGAGACCTGGCACGGTCCCACTCCGTCCGACCGCCGGAAGCAGATCGCACTGCTGCACCAGAGGATGTCGACCGATGCTCCCGGCTCCGCAGAGTTCGGGACGGAGGAGGCGTGGGATGCGGCAAGAGTGCGAGCACTCGACGAGCAGCGGGCGGCGAAGGGCGAACGGATGCACACGGCGCTGGCCCTGCGGGGTGAGTCCGCCGCCGGATTCACCGAGATCGCCCACTTCGACGATCGCCCGGAGATCGGCTGGCAGGGCGCAACCCTCGTCGCGGCCGACCATCGCGGACACGGACTCGGAGCGGCTCTGAAGATCGCCAATCACCGGTCATTGACCGAGAGCTCGGGAGTGGAGCGCGTCTACACGTGGAATGCGGTGGAGAACAGATGGATGCTGGCGATCAACGATCGGGCGGGATTCGCCACCTGGGCGTGGGTCGGCCTGTGGACGAAATCTCTGCACTGGGAACGTCTTGCCAGACTTGACCGAATGCTATAAGCTTGATATTTGCATCGTTCTGCCTGTGGTGTGCCTTCATATAGCGGTGGGCACCTCATTTCCACTCAAGTGAACCACGTCGGCGCCGGGAGTCGAAATCTGACACACCCGGAGGCTTGCGCAGGGAAGTCGAGTGGGCAGACGACGTATCAGATGGTGAAGCACTCGGAAGGAACCAATTGGCCGCCGCCAACGACAACACCAGGACCGCTAATCCCCCCAAGAGAATTTCCTTCGCGAAGATTCGCGAACCTCTCGAGGTTCCCGATCTGCTCGGTCTGCAGACGGACAGCTTCGACTGGCTGATCGGATCGGAGGCGTGGCAGGACCGCGTCGCCGAGGCCATTGAGATCGGAGATGACTCCGTCGCAACCACCTCGGGCCTCGAGGACATCTTCGAAGAGATCTCGCCGATCGAAGACTTCGGCGGATCCATGTCGCTGTCGTTCCGCGAGCACCGGTTCGAGGCGCCCAAGTACTCGATCGACGAGTGCAAGGAACGCGACATGACCTACTCGGCGCCGCTGTACGTCACCGCCGAGTTCATGAACAACAACACGGGCGAGATCAAGAGCCAGACCGTGTTCATGGGTGACTTCCCCCTCATGACCGACAAAGGCACGTTCATCGTCAACGGCACCGAGCGCGTCGTCGTCTCGCAGCTCGTCCGTTCGCCCGGTGCGTACTTCGAATCCAGCGTCGACAAGACCACGGACAAGGACATCTTCACCGCGAAGATCATCCCCTCCCGCGGTGCCTGGTTGGAGTTCGAGGTCGACAAGCGCGACCAGGTCGGTGTGCGCCTCGACCGCAAGCGCAAGCAGTCGGTGACCGTTCTGCTCAAGGCCCTCGGCTGGACCGAGGCGAAGATCCTCGAAGAGTTCGGCGAGTTCGAGTCCATCCGCGAGACGATGGCCAAGGACACCGTCAACACGCAGGACGAAGCGCTGCTCGACATCTACAAGAAGCTGCGCCCCGCTGAGCCCGCGACGGCTGAAGCCGCCCGCAACCTGCTCAACAACCTGTACTTCAACCCGAAGCGCTACGACCTGGCCAAGGTCGGCCGCTACAAGGTCAACCGCAAGCTCGGCGTCGAAGCACCGCTGTCCGACTCGGTCCTGTCGACCGACGACATCGTGGCCACCATCCGCTACCTCGTGTCCCTGCACGCCGGAGTGGACACCGCCAAGGGCACCCGCGACGGCGAAGAGGTCGAGCTGAGCGTCAAGCTCGACGACATCGACCACTTCGGCAACCGCCGCATCCGCGCCGTCGGTGAGCTCATCGAGAACCAGATCCGCACCGGTCTGTCCCGTATGGAGCGCGTCGTGCGTGAGCGCATGACGACCCAGGACGTCGAGGCGATCACCCCGCAGACCCTGATCAACATCCGCCCCGTGGTGGCTGCGATCAAGGAGTTCTTCGGCACTTCGCAGCTCTCGCAGTTCATGGATCAGAACAACCCGCTCGCGGGTCTGACCCACAAGCGTCGCCTCTCCGCGCTGGGACCCGGCGGTCTCTCCCGTGACCGCGCCGCCATGGAAGTCCGTGACGTGCACCCCTCGCACTACGGCCGCATGTGCCCGATCGAGACTCCCGAAGGTCCGAACATCGGCCTCATCGGTTCGCTGGCGTCCTACGCCCGCATCAATCCGTTCGGCTTCATCGAGACCCCGTACCGCAAGGTCATCGACGGTGTCGTCACCGATGAGACGCAGTACCTTACCGCTGATGACGAGCTCGAGTTCAACATCGCGCAGGCCAACGCGCCGCTGACCGAAGAGCACCGCTTCGCCGAGGTCGAGGTCCTGGCCCGTCCGAAGGGCGGCGGCGGTGAGGCCGAGCTGGTCCAGTACGACCAGATCGACTTCATGGACGTCTCCGCACGCCAGATGGTGTCCGTGGCTTCGGCCCTGATCCCGTTCCTCGAGCACGACGACGCCAACCGCGCCCTCATGGGTGCGAACATGCAGCGTCAGGCCGTGCCGCTGGTGATGGCCGAATCGCCTGTCGTGGGCACCGGGATGGAATACCGTGCCGCCGTCGACGCCGGCGACGTCATCACCGCTGAGAAGTCCGGTGTCATCACCGAGGTCTCGGCCGACTACGTCACGGTGCTCGCCGACGACGGAACCCAGCTGACCTACAAGGCCTCGAAGTTCAAGCGCTCGAACCACGGCACCTCGTACAACCAGCGCATCCTCGTCGACGAAGGCGACCGTGTCGAGGCCGGCACCGTCCTCGCCGACGGACCGTCCACCGAGAACGGTGAGATGGCTCTGGGCAAGAACCTCCTCGTGGCGTTCATGTCCTGGGAAGGCTACAACTACGAGGATGCGATCATCCTCTCCCAGCGCCTCGTCCAGGACGATGTGCTGTCCTCGATCCACATCGAGGAGCACGAGGTCGATGCTCGTGACACCAAGCTCGGTGCCGAGGAGATCACCCGGGACATCCCGAACATCTCGCCCGATGCTCTGGCCGACCTCGACGATCGCGGCATCATCCGCATCGGCGCCGAGGTCACCGACGGCGACATCCTCGTCGGCAAGGTCACCCCGAAGGGTGAGACCGAGCTGACTCCGGAAGAGCGTCTGCTGCGTGCGATCTTCGGTGAGAAGTCCCGTGAGGTCCGCGACACCTCGCTGCGCGTTCCCCACGGCGAGATCGGCACCGTCATCGGTGTCCGCGTCTTCGATCGCGAGGACGACGACGAGCTCTCGCCGGGTGTCAACCAGATGGTTCGCGTCTATGTCGCCCAGCGCCGCAAGATCACCATCGGTGACAAGATGGCCGGCCGTCACGGCAACAAGGGCGTCATCTCGACGATCCTGCCGGTCGAGGACATGCCGTTCCTCGCCGACGGCACCCCCGTCGACGTCATCCTCAACCCCCACGGTGTTCCCCGTCGTATGAACATCGGACAGGTCTTCGAAGTCCACCTCGGATGGATTTCGAAGCAGGGTTGGAAGATCGAGGGCAACCCCGAGTGGGCAGCCGAACTGCCGGACGCAGCCCGCGAGGCCGAGGCCGGCACGAACCTGGCCACTCCCGTCTTCGACGGTGCGCACGAGCAGGAGCTGCGCGGACTGCTGGATTCGACCACCC
Organism: Brevibacterium spongiae; assembly: GCF_026168515.1. Lineage (NCBI taxonomy): Bacteria > Bacillati > Actinomycetota > Actinomycetes > Micrococcales > Brevibacteriaceae > Brevibacterium > Brevibacterium spongiae. The sequence goes on from NZ_CP093443.1 coordinate 1,329,949, forward strand.
CGAACCGCGATGGGGACCGCCTCATCGATTCTTCGGGCAAGGCACAGCTGTTCGACGGCCGCTCCGGCGAGCCGTTCCCGTACCCGATCTCGGTCGGCTACATGTACATGCTCAAGCTCCACCACCTCGTCGACGACAAGATCCACGCGCGTTCGACCGGACCGTACTCGATGATCACCCAGCAGCCGCTCGGTGGTAAGGCGCAGTTCGGTGGTCAGCGCTTCGGTGAGATGGAAGTCTGGGCCCTCGAGGCCTACGGCGCCGCTTACACCCTGCAGGAGCTTCTGACGATCAAGTCCGATGACATCCCAGGCCGTGTGAAGGTCTACGAAGCCATCGTCAAGGGTGAGAACCTGCCCGACCCGGGAATCCCCGAGTCGTTCAAGGTCCTCATCAAGGAGATGCAGTCCCTGTGCCTCAACGTCGAAGTTCTCTCTTCCGACGGAGGACATGTCGAGATGGGCGAATCGGAGGACGAGGTCTACCGTGCAGCCGAAGAGCTCGGCATCGACCTCTCCCGCCGCGAAGCACAGACCGTAGAAGAAGTCTGAGGACTTCCACTTCAACCGACACAACTTTTTGATGAACGACTCGTTCATCGCCAGGAAAGAGGATTTACGTGCCTGACGTCAATTTCTTTGATGAACTGCGCATCGGTCTTGCCACCGCGGAAAACATCCGCGGCTGGTCACACGGTGAGGTGAAAAAGCCTGAGACCATCAACTACCGCACCCTGAAGCCGGAGAAGGACGGACTCTTCTGCGAGAAGATCTTCGGACCCACCCGCGACTGGGAGTGCGCCTGCGGAAAGTACAAGCGCGTCCGCTTCAAGGGCATCATCTGCGAACGCTGCGGCGTCGAGGTGACCCGTGCCAAGGTGCGCCGTGAGCGCATGGGCCACATCGAGCTCGCTGCTCCCGTGACCCACATCTGGTACTTCAAGGGTGTTCCCTCCCGTCTGGGATACCTGCTGGACCTGGCTCCGAAGGACCTCGAGAAGGTCATCTACTTCGCTGCCTACATGATCACCTCCGTCGACGAGGATTCCCGTCACCGTGATCTGCCCAGCCTGCAGAACAAGATCGACGTCGAGAAGCAGCAGATCGGCACCCGCCGTGACGCGGACATCGACCGTCGTGCCAAGAAGCTCGAAGAGGATCTCGCAGCGCTCGAGGCAGACGGCGGCACTGCCGCAGCCAAGAAGAAGCTGCGCGACACCGCCGAGAAGGAAATGGACAAGCTGCGCAAGAACGCCGACCGTGAGGTCGACCGTATCGAGCAGGTGTGGGACCGGTTCAAGAACCTCAAGGTCAATGACCTCGAAGGCGACGAGAGCCTGTACCGCGAGATGTTCCACCGCTTCGGCCTGTACTTCTCCGGTGCCATGGGCGCCGAGGCGATCCAGAAGCGTCTCATCGACTTCGACCTCGACGCCGAAGCCGAGAAGCTGCGTGAGCTCATCGCCACCGGCAAGGGACAGCGCAAGACCCGTGCGCTCAAGCGCCTCAAGGTCGTCAACGCGTTCCTGACCACCGACAACAACCCCGAGGGCATGGTCCTCGATGTCGTGCCGGTGATCCCGCCGGAGCTGCGCCCGATGGTGCAGCTCGACGGCGGTCGGTTCGCGACCTCGGACCTCAACGACCTCTACCGTCGTGTCATCAACCGCAACAACCGCCTCAAGCGTCTGCTCGATCTCGGTGCTCCCGAGATCATCGTCAACAACGAGAAGCGGATGCTGCAGGAAGCCGTGGACTCGCTGTTCGACAACGGTCGTCGCGGACGTCCGGTGACCGGACCGGGCAACCGTCCGCTGAAGTCGCTGTCGGACATGCTCAAGGGCAAGCAGGGACGTTTCCGTCAGAACCTGCTCGGTAAGCGTGTGGACTACTCGGGCCGTTCGGTCATCGTCGTCGGTCCGCAGCTGCACCTGCACCAGTGCGGTCTGCCGAAGACCATGGCGCTCGAACTGTTCAAGCCGTTCGTGATGAAGCGCCTGGTCGACCTCAACCACGCACAGAACATCAAGTCGGCCAAGCGCATGGTCGAGCGTCAGCACCCGCAGGTGTGGGACGTCCTCGAAGAGGTCATCACCGAACACCCGGTGCTGCTCAACCGCGCACCGACCCTGCACCGTCTGGGCATCCAGGCGTTCGAACCCCAGCTCATCGAGGGTAAGGCGATCCAGCTGCACCCGCTCGTGTGCTCGGCGTTCAACGCTGACTTCGACGGTGACCAGATGGCTGTGCACCTGCCGCTGAGCCCCGAGGCGCAGGCCGAGGCCCGCATCCTCATGCTCTCGGCCAACAACATCCTCAAGCCTTCGGACGGCAAGCCCGTGACGATGCCTTCGCAGGATATGATCATCGGCCTGTTCCACCTCACCTCAGAGCGCAAGGGACTGGCCGGCGAGGGACGGTCGTTCTCCGGCATGGGCGAAGCGATCATGGCCTTCGACCGCGGAGAGCTCGACCTCGGTTCGCCGATCACCATCCGCCTGGAGGACGTCGTTCCCGGTGCGGACATCGAGGTGCCCGAAGGCTGGGAGGTCGGGGACCCGCTGGACGTGCAGACGACCCTGGGTCGCGCGACGTTCAACGAGTACCTGCCTGCCGACTACTCCTTCGTCAACTCGACGATCGACAAGAAGGCACTGAGCCGGATCGTCAACCACCTGGCCGAGGAGTACCCGAAGGTCGAGGTTGCCCACACGCTGGACAACTTCAAGGCCGGCGGCTTCCACTGGGCCACCCGTTCGGGCATCACCATCGCGATGTCGGATGTCGTCTCGCCCGAGGCGAAGGCCGAGATCCTCGACGAGGCCGAGGCCATCGACACGAAGGTGCAGCAGCAGTACGAACTCGGTGCACTCACCGACGACGAGCGTCGCAATGAGCTCGTCAAGCTGTGGACCGAGACGACCGAGAAGGTCGACCAGGTCATGCGCACGAACTTCCCCGAGGAGAACTCGGTGCTGCGTCTGGTCGAGTCCGGTGCCTCCGGTAACTGGATGCAGGTGCGTCAGCTGGCCGGTATGCGCGGCCTGGTGACGAACCCGAAGGGTGAGATCATCCCGCGTCCGATCGTGTCGAACTACCGTGAGGGCCTGGCGGTGCTCGAGTACTTCATCGCCTCGCACGGTGCTCGTAAGGGTCTGGCCGATACCGCTCTGCGTACCGCTGACTCCGGTTACCTGACCCGTCGTCTCGTCGACGTGTCGCAGGATGTCATCATCCGCACTGCGGAAGCTGATTCGAACAAGGGCATCACCCTGCCGGTGGCCGAACGCGATCACGAAGGCAACCTCGTTGCCCACGAATACGCCGAGACCAGTGTCTACGGCCGACTCACCGTCAACGACGTCACCGACGCCGATGGCAATGTCATCGTCCCGGCGAAGTCCGATGTCACCGCGGCAACCGTCGATACCCTCGTGGCTGCCGGCATCGAGGAGCTCAAGGTCCACTCGGTGCTCACTGCGGATTCCGATACGCAGATCTCCGCCGAGCACTACGGTCGCTCGATGGCGACCGGCAAGCTCGTCGACATCGGCGAGGCCATCGGCACCGTCGCGGCTCAGTCGATCGGTGAGCCCGGCACCCAGCTGACGATGCGTACCTTCCACACCGGTGGTGCCGCAGCGTCGACGGGTGACATCACCCAGGGTCTGCCGCGTGTGACCGAGCTCTTCGAAGCTCGTACGCCGAAGGGCTTCGCCCCCATCGCCGAGGCGACCGGACGGGCGAAGATCGACGACAGCCGCAAGACCCGCTTCGTCATCATCACCCCCGATGACGGCAGCGAAGAGATCGAGCATGCAGTGTCCAAGCGTGCCCGCCTCCTCGTTGAGGACGGACAGCACGTCAAGGCCGGCGAGCAGCTCATCGTCGGTGCAGTCGATCCGAAGCAGGTGCTGCGCATCCGCGGTCGTCGCGAGGCCGAGCGCTTCCTCGTCGAGGAGGTCCAGAAGGTCTACCGTTCGCAGGGTGTGGGCATCCACGACAAGCACATCGAGGTCATCGTGCGGCAGATGCTGCGTCGTGTGACCGTGATCGAATCGGGCGACACCAACCTGCTGCCCGGCGAGCTCGTGGACCGTGGACGCTACCAGGCGGAGAACCGTCGTGTCGTCGCCGAAGGCGGCCAGCCCGCATCGGCTCGTGACGAGCTGATGGGCATCACGAAGGCTTCGCTGGCCACCGAATCGTGGCTGTCGGCCGCGTCCTTCCAGGAGACCACCCGCGTCCTCACCGAGGCGGCCATGGAAGGCAAGTCCGATACGCTCATGGGTCTGAAGGAGAACGTCATCCTCGGTAAGCTCATCCCTGCAGGCACCGGCCTGCAGAAGCACCGCAACCTCGTGGTGGAGCCGACCGAAGAGGCCAAGGCCGAGATGTTCACCAACAGCTACGGAGACTTCTACGCGGGCATTGGATCCGACTCCGGATCCGCCATTCCGCTGGAGGACTACGACTACGGCGCGTTCAGCTGAGGCTGAAGAGCTGAAGAGCTGACAGCAGAGGGGCACCTACCGATCGGTGGGTGCCCCTTCTGTCATGTTGCGACGCTCCAGTCGCGTCGGCAGATTCAGCCGAAGAGGACTTGAGCCTCCTCCCAGCGGTGCAGAGGCACCGACTTGAGACTGTCGACGGCCGAGGACATCTCGACCGAGACGATGTCGGTGCCCTTGAGGCTGGCCATCTTGCCCCAGTGACCGTGTTGAGCGAGATCAGCGGCCGCCATTCCCAACCGCGTGGACAGCACACGGTCGTACGCGGTGGGGGAGCCGCCTCGCTGCAGGTGTCCTAAGATCGTGGCCCGGGATTCGATGCCGGTGATCTCTTCGATCTTCGGCGCCAGATAGTTCGCAATCCCGCCGAGGCGGACCCGTCCCTTGTTGTCCCGGCCCTGATCGGCGACCTGGGAGTCGAAGCCCTCGGGGATGAAGCCTTCGGCGACGACGACGATGGGGGCGCGGCCGCGGTTCCTCGCCGATGTCACCCATTCGGCGATCTGATCGAAGGAGACAGGGAATTCGGGCATGAGGATCGCATGTGCGCCACCGGCCATGCCGGCGTGCAGAGCGATCCATCCGACGTTGCGGCCCATGACCTCGATGACCATGCAGCGGTGGTGGGACTCTGCTGTGGTGCGCAGCCGATCGATCGCCTCGGTGGCGATGGACTGGGCCGTGTCGAAGCCGAAGGTGTAGTCGGTGTTGCCGAGGTCGTTGTCAATGGTCTTCGGGACCCCGACGATGTGGAGTCCCTCTTCGCGGACGAGACGGGAGGCGCCGGCCAGGGTTCCTTCACCGCCGATGGCGATGAGCGAATCGATGCCGTGAGCGGACATGACCTCACGCATGCGCTCAGGTCCACCGCTCTCGTACGGGTGGGTGCGGGAGGTGCCGAGGATCGTTCCGCCGCGACCGGACAGGCCGCGCACATCGAGCATCGTCATATCGAACATGTCGTCTTCGAGCAGGCCCCGCCACCCGTCGCGGATTCCGACGAACGATGCTCCATGAGTGCGGATGCCCTTGCGGACGATGCCGCGGATGACAGCGTTGAGGCCCGGGCAGTCGCCGCCCGAGGTGAGTACACCGATCTTCATTCCAGCTGACCCTGATCCTTTGTTCGGTAGCCTTTGGCGAGCCGGACATCGTGTCCGGCCATGAGTGAGACGCCCTTGAGCACGACGGTGCCGTTCGACCCGTCGCCTCGCGCGGACTGACGGACCTCATTGCCCGCCATGATGTTGATGGTTTCGTCGCGGACGTGCACGCCCGGCGGAACGTAGATGTCGTTGCCCGCCCACATCGCATAGGAGACCAATTCGACCGTCACACCGGGACCCATGACGGCGCACAGATCAATGCTGTCACCGCCCATAAGTGCATACGTGGTGACCTGTGCGGTACCGGCCGGAACATCGATCTCGCGGCCGGACATGATGGCCACGGAGTTCGCCGGTGGTGCCGAACCCGGTTCGGCAGCGGGTGAGAGTTCGGCTGCCCCGCGATGCTGGAGGGCCGAACCCGGGCCTGTCGAACCGGCAGGAGAACCGTGTCCGGTCTGGCGGGCGAACCGCCGGTGCAGCTGTTCGCCCTCGGGCAGGTCTTCGAGGAGCGGGATGAGTTCGTCGATGAACTTCGCACCGATCGCATCGTCTTGGCGCTCCGCTGTCTCCTCGGGGTCGAGTCGTCCGTGCGTGACCGCCTCGGTGATCACGGAGAGCACATCGTCGCGGTCCTGGTCGGAGGCGCGGATGCGCCGCTGAGGAGGCGGGGAGTCGTCGTCGGCCATGGTGCCCAGTGTAGCGGTCTTCACACCTGAGAGCTGGGTGGACTGCCGTGATGAGGACTCCACAGCAGGGCCACAGGTTCGACCAATGCTGGGCCTATCCGGCGCCGCGAATGTGGAGGGCATGAGACATGAGAGCAGCGCCTGGCAGCAGCCGGAGACGCAGACAGCAGACACGGCCACCCGACCGACCACCACCGTCGACCTCGTCGTCCCGGTCTACAACGAGGAGGCGTCGCTGACCGCCTCGATCGAGACCCTCCTCTCCGCGGGGCCAGCCCACGGCACCGAGGTCACGATCATCATCGCCGACAATGCGAGCACCGATGCGACCCCCGACATCGCTGCTGCTCTCGCGGCGACGCATCCGCAGGTCGAATACGTCCGCCTCGAGCAGAAGGGGCGTGGTCGCGCGCTGAGCCAGGTGTGGCGGGCCTCGTCGGCCGACGTGGTGGCCTATACGGATGTGGATCTGGCCACGGACATCCGCGTCCTCGAACCGATGGTCGAGGTCATCCGTTCGGGACTGGCCGACGTCGCCATCGCCTCACGCCTGCAGCCCGGACTCGCGGTCGAGAGGGGCATCAGACGCGAGATCATCTCCCGCTGCTACAACCGTCTGCTCAAGGTCAGCCTCGGCGTCGGGTTCAGCGACGCCCAGTGCGGGTTCAAAGCCCTGTCGGCACAGGCGGCGAAGGAACTGCTGCCGCAGGTCGAGGACAGCGAATGGTTCTTCGACACGGAGCTGCTCGCCCGCGCAGAGTGGGCTGGGTACCGGATCCACGAGTTCGGCACGGATTGGACGGACGACCCGGAATCCTCCGTCGACGTGATCAGCACCGCATGGAAGGACCTCAGAGGCATCGTCCGGCTGCGCACCGGCGCACGGTCATGGCTCGGCAGGGACGTGCCGGCGCCGAACACCGGGGCGCAGATCCTTCACTTCATCGACGTGGGAATCATCAGCACCGTGCTCTACGCGGTGCTGTTCCTCCTCGGCCTCCAGTTCGTCTCGGACACCGCGGCGAACATCATCGCGCTGCTCTTGTCCACGATCGCGAACACGGCGCTCAACCGCAGCCACACCTTCGGGGTGCGGTCCCCGCACCGTCGGCTGACGGCCCAGGTGAAAGGTCTCGCGGCATTCGGGCTGTGCCTGGCCTTCACCTCGGCGGGACTGGCCATCGCCGACGGGTTCACCGGCCCCTGGGCGACCGCCGGCACGCTCGCCGTGCTCACCGTCGCGAACCTCGCCGCCACCGTGGTCCGATTCGTGCTCATGCGCACCTGGGTCTTCGCCCGCGGTACCCAGAATGCCGCCGACCGCGCCACCCATCGTGCCGCGCACCGCGGCACCCACAGCATCTCCACGACAGCAGTCGAATCGGCGCATATCGACGAGAAGGGCATCGACCATGTCTGAGACCCGCACCGCACCCACACGCACCCGCGGCCTGCTGCGGCACTGGTATCCCGCAGCGCTGACAGTGCTCACCCTCGGCACGGTCGCGGCCTTCCTCATCAATCTCAGCGCCAACAGCTGGGCGAACTCCTTCTATGCGGCGGCCGTGCAAGCCGGTTCGGAGAATTGGGAGGCCTTCCTCTTCGGCTCTCTCGACTCGGCGAACGCGATCACCGTCGACAAACCCCCGGCCGCTCTGTGGCTGATGGCACTGAGCGCCCGCGTCTTCGGGTTCTCCTCATTCTCGATGCTCCTGCCGGAGGTCCTCCTGGCCGGGGTGAGTGTGCTGCTCATCGTCCATTCGGTTCGGTTGAGTCTGCGTTCCCACGTCGGAACGGGCCTCGAGAAGGCTGCCGCGTTGGGGGCCGGCGCGATCTTCGCCGTGTCTCCGGTCGTGGCGCTGATGTTCCGGTTCAACAATCCGGATGCGCTGCTCGTGACCCTGATGATCGCGGCAGTCGTCGCGACCCAACACGCCCTGCGCGTCCTCTCCGGGCCGCGGCGGCGGGCCGCACTCCGCCTCGCCGGCTGGCTCGCCCTCGCGGGTGTCTGCCTCGGCCTGGGGTTCCTGACCAAACAGTTCCAGGTCCTCCTCATCGTCCCCGGCCTCGCCCTGGCCTGGGTGCTCTTCGCCCGCACCTCCTGGCCGCGTCGTCTGCTGTGGCTGCTCGTTCCGCTCGTCTCGATGATCGTCAGCGCCGGGTGGTGGATCGCCCTCGTCGAACTCACCCCCGCCGGCTCGAGGCCCTACATCGGCGGTTCCCAATCGAACTCGTTCCTCGAACTCACCTTCGGCTACAACGGGTTCGGTCGCCTCACCGGCAACGAGACCGGATCCGTCGGCGGGGGAGGCGGCGGCCAGGGCGGCGGATGGGGTGACACGGGCATCACCCGCCTGTTCACCGGCAGCTTCGGCCAGCAGGTGTCGTGGTTCCTGCCCACCGCCCTGTTCCTCCTCATCGTCACGATCGTCCTCCTCATCCTCGCCGAGGCGGCCCGTCGTCGCCGTGTCCCCGCCGTCCCGGACGAGATCGTCACCACGAGGTCCGTCGCGGCGGATGGTCGGACGACGGACGCCGTCACGGACGGCGGCCGTGCGGTCCGCGGTCACGGATCCTCCGGCACGGGCAGCCTCGGCGCGGGACTGCTCATGTGGGGTGCCTGGCTCCTCGTCACCTGGCTCGTGCTGTCGAATATGAACGGAATCGTCCACGAGTACTACACGGTCGCGCTCACTCCAGCGATCGCCGTCGTCATCGGGCTCGGCAGCGCCGTTCTGCTCGCTCGCCCGGGATTCCTCCAGCGACTTCTGCTGGCGGTGGCCTGGGCCCTGACAGGGGCATGGCAGTTCATTCTCAGCTCCACGATGACCGGGGTCCCGGGCGTCCTGCGATGGAGCGTGCTCATCGTCTCGATCCTCGGTGCGCTGACCCTCATCGCCACGGCGCACCGGAGACCGGGAAAGGCGCTCGCCTCGGTGCTTGTGGCTCTCGCCATCCTCGCCAGTGCCGCGATTCCGGCGCAGCTGGCTGTGCGCACGATCGCCGGTACGACGCAGGGATCGATCGTCACGATCGCCGGTACGAGCTCAGGTATGGGCGGCGGTCGCGGTGGGGGAATGCCCGGCCAGGGAGGCGGTCCCGGCGGCACCGGCGGTCCCGACGGCATGCCCGGTGGGGCAAGCAACTCAGCCGGGACAGGGAACTCGGAGAACAGCACCGGTCGGCCCGCCGGCGGAGGGGGTATGGGAGGCCTGCTCAACGGATCCGAGCCCTCCGCCGAGCTCACTCAGCTGCTCGAACAGGACGCCTCGGACTACACGTGGGCGGCCGCAGCCACCGGAGCGAACCAGGCTGCCGGATACCAGCTTGCGCTCGACGAGCCGGTGATGGCGATCGGCGGGTTCAACGGCACCGATCCGTCACCGACGCTCGCGCAGTTCAAACAGCTCGTAGCTGAGGGCAAGATCCACTATTACATCGGATCGGGCTCCAGCGGACAGAGTCCCGGCGGTGCGGACTCGGGCTCCTCCTCGGCACAGATCGCGGCCTGGGTCGAGGCGAACTTCGAAGCGACCACCGTCGACTCCGTCGACTCCGTCGCACTCTATGATCTCAGCGCCGGTTGAGGGGGATAATCGTCGTATGACACCGACCGATACTCCGCCGGCACGCATCCTCATCGTCGACGACGAGGCCAATCTCTCCGAACTCCTCGTCATGGCCTGCCACGTGCGGGGCTGGGAAGCCGTGGGCGTCGGCACCGGCCGTGAGGCGGTGGCACTTGCCCGGAGCGAGCACTTCGACGCCATCGTCCTCGACGTCATGCTGCCCGACCTCGACGGATTCGCTGTGATCGAGAAGATCAGGGGTGAGAGCATCGACACTCCGGTCGTCTTCCTCTCCGCCCGCGACGAGGTCGATGACAGGCTCACGGGGCTGCGCCTCGGCGGGGATGACTATGTGACGAAGCCGTTCAACCTCGACGAGGTCATCGCCAGGATCGAGGCGCGCCTGCGTCGCAGCGCACCGGCCGGTCCGGTCGATGACGAGGATGTGCTGCGGGTGGGCGACCTCGAACTCGACGAACGCTCCCACGAGGTCACCCGTGCCGGTCACCCGATCGAACTCACGGCCCGAGAATATGAGGTGCTGCTGCTGTTCATGCGCAATCCGCGGGTGGTCCTGTCGAAGGCGCAGATCCTCGATCGAGTGTGGGACTACGACTTCGGCGGCAACGGCAACATCGTCGAACTCTACGTGTCCTACCTGCGGAAGAAGATCGACACCCCGTTCCCGGACCTGCCGAACCTCTTCCACACCAAGCGCGGAGCCGGCTACATCATGCGGGCGCCGCAGTGAGACTGCGACGGTGGAGGCTGCAGACGAGGCTCATCGTCCTCGCCGGCCTCGTCCTTCTGCTCGTCGGCGCGGGAATCGGAACCGCCTCCTGGCTGAGCGTGCGCGGCTCGCTGATGTCAGACCTCGATGCGCAGCTGACGTCGATGACGTCGCATGCGCGTTCGGGCGACGGACCCGGCGCGGGTCCCGGGTCGACTGGGAATCCGGGTACCTCGGGTGGGGGTGACGAATCGTCGGCGGCGGTCGATTCGGCTCTGCGCTATCTCTTCCAGCCGGGGGTCGGTGATGGGGCTCTCGTCGTCGTCGACTCCGGCGACGGGGGAGAGGGGCTCATCGCCGAGGCGGGGCTGTCCCGACCGCGGGCACTGTCCGCTGCAGCGATCGATGTGCTCCTCGACGTCGAACCGGGCGGGGGTGAGCCCGGCACCGGCAGGCCCGGCGCCGACGAATCCGGCGGCCGTGCCGCCGCCCACGAGTCCGTGCGTGTACCCGGGTTCGGTGCCTACCGTGTCGTAGCCTTCGACGACGGTGGAACGACCACCGTGTACGGGGTTCCGCAGGGCAGCGTCGACGGTGCTCTCGAACGCACCGCGTGGACGACCGCGTTCGTCGTCCTCATCGGCGTCATCGCCACGGCCGCGCTCATGGCCGTGATCATCCACCGTCAGCTGCGTGACCTGCGGGAGGTTGCCCGCACCGCGAGGGAAGTCACCGACCTCGAGCTCAGCGCCGGCGAACCCGAGCTCGCGCTCAGAGTCCCCGCCGAGCTCGCAGTGCCGGGCACGGAGGTCGGCGACGTCGGCGCCTCGGTCAACAGGATGCTCGACCATGTCGGATCCGCCCTCGAAGAGCGCTATCGGGGCACGGAGCAGATGCGACGCTTCGTCGCCGATGCCTCCCATGAGCTGCGCACACCGATCGCGACGATCCGCGGTTGGGCCGATCTCACCCGCCCGTACCGCGACGATCTGCCCGCCGAGGTGACCACCTCCCTGTCGAAGATCGATTCCGGGGCGATGCGGATGTCATCCTTGGTCGACGATCTCCTCCTCCTGGCCAGGCTCGAGGCCGGGCGTCAGCCGACGATGGAGGACACCGTCGACGTCTCCTCGCTGCTGATCGAGCTTGTCGACGACGCCCATGTGGTCAATCCTGACCATTCGATCGTCCTCGACGTTCCGCCACAGGCGCTCGAGGTGCGAGGGGCCGTCGAGCATGTGCGACGTGCGATGTCGATCGTGCTCACGAATGCCTGCGTGCACACACCGCCGGGGACACGGGTGCACGTCGACGCAGCTGCAGTGCGGAAGCCTGTGGCAGGACAGATGCCCAGCGACGTCGTGGCGGTGCGCATCAGCGACGACGGTCCGGGAATCCCGGAGAAGATCCGGGACAGGGCCTTCGACCGGTTCGTCCGCGGCGACCCTTCGCGAACACGGCAGGACGGCGCCCAAGGCGGTTCCTCGGGTCTGGGACTCGCGATCGCCGCGGGCCTCGTCGAGCTCATGCACGGGAGCATCACGATGTCGAGTTCGGATGAGGGAACGGTCTTCGAGCTGCGTCTGCCCGCCGCCTGACACAGGCTGCGGGTCCGTGGCAGGGTACTGCACAAGGCACAGCCTGGACACAGCCTCGGCTGGGACGGGCTACAGTCCCGGGCCCGAGAGTGGAATCACTGACAACCAGAGGAGATTCCATGACCGAGAACCGCGACCCCAACCAGAACCCCGCCCAGTCACAGCCCGCACAGTCACAGCCCGCACAGGGTGCACAAGCTGCACAGCCCGCGCCGCCCGCACGTGCTGCACAATCCGCACAGAACGCCGAGACGATGCAGAGCACTCAGACGGCGAAGGCGGCGGGGCAGCGAAAGCCGAAGCGACGAGTGCCGCTGGTCCCCGCTGTCCTCGCCGGTACGGCACTGTTCGTCGTCGGAGGACTGGCCGGCGGAGCTGTCGGGGCATCTGCCGTCATGGTCTCGAATGACTCCGGTACGAGCCAAGGACCGGGCGGACAGAACGGTCCAGGAGGAATGGGAGGCGGACAGAACGGCGGGCAGGACGGCGATGGGATGCCCGGTGGACAGAACGGCGCGCAGTCGAACGGCGGTGGGATGCCCGGCGGACAGTCGAACGGGACCGGACAGTCGAACGGCGCAGGGCAATCGAACGGGGCGCCAGGCGGACAGGGCGGCAGCGCTCAGGACGGATCGGCTTCCGGAACTGACGGCTCCGGCAGTGCGGATACGAGCGACGGCACCACCTCGGCGACCTCGGCTGACGGCGCGATCGAGAACGCGGCGGTGACTCACTTCGACCGGATCTTCACCGGTTTCGCCGTTCTCACCAAGGACGAGTGATCACCAAGGACGAGTGATCACCGAGGACGAGCGGAGTCTGAGCGCCCGGGTACGACGATGCCCCCATCGAATTCGATGGGGGCATCGTCGTCAGCACCTCATCCGAGCGTCAGCTCGGCGAGATGACCAACCGGATCAGCGCTTGAGGTCGTAGCGATCAGCCTCGACGAGCTTGGTCCAGGCGGCGACGAAGTCGGCCACGAACTTCTCCTGCGCATCATCGGAGCCGTAGACCTCGGCGATGGCCCGGAGCTCCGAGTTCGCACCGAAGAGCAGATCGACCCGGCTGCCGGTCCACAGCTTCTCGCCTTCGGGGGAGTAGCACTCGTAGACGTTGGCAGATTCGGACGGACCGATCGGCTTCCACACGTTGCCGAGTTCGAGCAGGTTGACGAAGAAGTCATTCGTCAGCTCGCCGGGGCGGTCGGTGAAGACGCCGAGCTCGGAGCCTTCGAAATTGGCACCGAGGACTCGCAGTCCGCCGATGAGCACGGTGAGCTCCGGCGGAGTCAGTCCGAGCAGGCTCGCCTTATCGAGCAGCAGGTACTCGGCCTTGAGCGGCAGACCGTCAGTGAGGTAGTTGCGGAACCCGTCGTGGGTCGGCTCGAGGTACCCGAAGGAATCGACATCGGTCTGCTCCTGGCTGGCATCCCCACGACCGGTGGACACGGGAACAGTGACCTCGATTCCGGCGGCCTCGGCCGCAGTCTCGATGCCCACGGCTCCGGCGATGGCCACGACGTCGGCGAAAGAGGCACCGGTCTCGGCGGAGATGCCTTCGAGGACCGGCAGCACCTCGGCGAGCTTGGTCGGTTCGTTGGCCTCCCAGCTGCGCTGCGGTTCGAGGCGGAGACGTCCGCCGTTGATGCCGCCGCGCATGTCCGAGACACGATGCGACGATGCCGCGGCCCAGGTCGCCGAGACGAGCTGGGAGACGGTGAGCCCGGAGTTGCGGACGGCGGTCTTGACCGCCTCCAGCTGCGCCTCGTCGAGCGGGGTGCCGGCGGGAACCGGGTCCTGCCAGATGAGCTCCTCGGTGGGGACTTCAGGGCCGAGGTAGCGGGTGGCCGGCCCCATGTCACGGTGAGTGAGCTTGAACCAGGCGCGGGCGAAGGCGTCTTCGAAGGCCTTCTGATCGTCTTTGAAGCGACGCGAGATCTTCTCGTAAGCAGGATCGAAGCGCAGCGACAGGTCGGTGGTCAGCATGCGGGGCTCACGGCGACCGTCACCCTGTGCCATCGGAACCATGTCGTCTCCGCCGCCGTCGATGGGCCGCCACTGCAGGTGACCGCCTTCGTTCTCGAAGACCTCCCATTCGTAGGCGAAGAGGATGTGGAAGAACTCGTTGTCCCAGCGGGTCGGGTGGTAGGTCCAGGTGACCTCGATTCCGGAGCCGATCGAGTCGTTGCCCTGGCCGGAGCCGAAGTCCGACTTCCAGCCCAGGCCCTGCTCCTCGAGCGGAGCAGCCTCGGGGTCGGCGGCCTTATGCGATTCGGGGCCGGCGCCGTGGGTCTTGCCGAAGGTGTGTCCGCCTGCGATGAGAGCGACGGTCTCCTCGTCGTTCATCGCCATCCGTGCGAAGGTCTCACGGATGTCGTGAGCTGCGGCGATGGGATCTGGCTTGCCCTCGGGGCCTTCGGGGTTGACGTAGATGAGGCCCATGGTGGTCGCGGCCAGCGGCTTCTGCAGCTCGCGGTTGCCGACGTAGCGCTTGTCGGTGCCCAGCCACTCCGACTCCGAGCCCCAGTACACATCGTTGTCGGGTTCCCAGACGTCTTCGCGTCCGCCTGCGAATCCGAAGGGCTTGAAGCCCATCGACTCGAGTGCGACGTTTCCGGCGAGGATGAAGAGGTCGGCCCAGGAGATCTTCTTGCCGTACTTCTTCTTGATCGGCCAGAGCAGTCGGCGGGCCTTGTCGAGCGAGACATTGTCCGGCCAGGAGTTCAGGGGAGCGAAGCGCTGCTGGCCCTCGCCGCCGCCGCCGCGACCGTCCTGGACACGGTACGTGCCTGCCGAGTGCCAGGCCATGCGGATCATGAACGGACCGTAGTGGCCGAAGTCGGCGGACCACCAGGCTTCATTCGACTTCTGCAGCGCTTCGATATCGGCCTTGAGCGCGAAGTAGTCGAGGCTGTTGAACTCGGCCTCGTAGTCGAAGTCGGGATCCATCGGGTCGCGTGCCGGCTGTCCCTTTGCCAGGATCTTGAGGTTGAGGCGGTTGGGCCACCACTGTGCGTTGGCGTCGCCCTGGACGGGGTTGACCAGCTGATCGGAATCCGGCGCCGTCGCCGGCTCCGTGGAAGTGTGGGCGACCGGGCAGCCGCCGGTGGTCGTCTGGGTCATCGTGTTCCTTTCACAGTCGAGTCGACTCGGGCGACTCGGTTGACGATAAAGGCTGACCTCGGAAAGAGGGCATAGGTGTGTCCTCGGAAGAAGACGGATGGAAATGAACGGATCGTGGACTCACACGGCCTCAGAGGCGGCTGGCCTCGATCTCTGCAGCACCAGAAACCGCGCAGTCGGGGCACAGGCCCCAGAAGGTGACTTCGGCCTGTTCGATGAGGAACCCCGCATCGTGGGAGGGGGTCAGGCACGGAGCCTGACCGATCGTGCAGTCGACATCGACGATGAGGCTGCATGATCGACATACCAAGTGATGGTGGTTATCCCCGATTCGCCGTTCGTACCGTGCAACCGACCCGGAAGGCTGGATGCACCGGACGAGTCCGACCTCGGTGAGGGTGTGGAGCGAGTCGTAGACGGCCTGGTGAGAGACCGCGGGCAACGACTCACGTACGGAGCGGATGACGGTGTCGGTGTCCGCATGCGGATGATCCCGCACGGCCTCGAGCACTGCGACCCGCTGTTTCGTCACGCGCAGAGACGACTGCCGCAGTGCTGCGGTCGCCTCTTCGACGTGCCCATGATTCGTTCCGTTCACATGACCAGAATGCCCTCTTCTTTTGAACGAGTCAAGGAAAGGCGGAGCGCCGGCACCGAGGCGGCGGGCGCGCCTTGAGGAATTCCGTGCGGTCGCGCGTTAGGCTGGGGGACCGCGATTTTGACCAGATACCGAGGTGCGAGATATTCTGGTACGTGACTGATTGTGTTATCTGCGTCGTCGAACGCTCCTGCCGGGCATTCTGTGAGCCTCGGATCCCATGTGAGAATTCGTCGATGCAGGCCGCCGAGATGTCGAATCTGCGCCGCAGCGTCCTTGCGACACACCCGAGTGCAGGGGTCGACAGCTCGCGTGGTTACTGGCATCGGGAGCCAAGCTTCACCCGGTGTTCAGTCGGATATGTCCCACGGTTCACAGACATGAGTGCGCTCATGGCCGGTATTGGGAATTAGGTCTATCGAGAAGCAAATGGAGAACGCTTAGTGCCGACAATCCAGCAGCTCGTCCGCAAGGGACGGCATGTCAATACAGCAGGATCCGACGCTCCTGCCCTCAAGGGCAGCCCGCAGCGTCGTGGAGTGTGCACCCGTGTGTACACCACTACCCCCAAGAAGCCGAACTCGGCTCTTCGCAAGGTCGCTCGTGTCAAGCTTTCGAGCCAGATCGAAGTGACCGCCTACATCCCGGGCGAGGGACACAACCTGCAGGAGCACTCGATCGTGCTCGTGCGCGGTGGCCGCGTCAAGGATCTGCCCGGTGTTCGCTACCGGATCGTCCGCGGTTCGCTCGACACCCAGGGCGTCAAGGGCCGCCAGCAGGCCCGCAGCAAGTACGGTGCGAAGAGGGAGAAGAAGTAATGCCACGTAAAGGTCCTGCACCCAAGCGACCGATCGTCGTTGACCCGGTCTTCAGCTCACCGCTCGTCACGCAGCTGATCAACAAGATCCTGCTCGACGGCAAGCGTTCGACCGCGGAACGCATCGTCTACGGTGCCCTCGAAGGCACCCGCGAGAAGAACGGCAACGATCCCGTTGTCAACCTGAAGAAGGCTCTCGACAACATCCGTCCGTCCCTCGAGGTCCGCTCCCGCCGCGTCGGCGGTGCGACCTACCAGGTGCCGGTGGATGTTCGCCCGACTCGTTCGACCACCCTGGCTCTGCGGTGGCTGGTGGGCTACGCCCGCCAGCGTCGTGAGAAGACCATGACCGAACGACTCATGAACGAGATCCTCGATGCCGCCAACGGCCTCGGTGCTGCAGTCAAGCGCCGCGAGGACACTCACAAGATGGCCGAGTCCAACAAGGCCTTCGCCCACTACCGCTGGTAATCGCCTTTCCGGCTGCCTGGTCGGCGGACCTCGTCCGCGAGAGCTGTCGACCGGGCAGCAGGGGGAGTCGAGCAAATCATCGATTGAGAGAGAGATACCGTGGCACTTGACGTGCTCACCGACCTGAACAAGGTCCGCAATATCGGCATCATGGCGCACATCGATGCCGGTAAGACAACTACGACCGAACGCATCCTCTTCTACACCGGCGTGAACTACAAGATGGGCGAGACCCACGACGGCGCCGGCACGATGGACTGGATGGACCAGGAGAAGGAACGCGGCATCACGATCACGTCGGCCGCGACGACCTGCTACTGGGACGAAAACCAGATCAACATCATCGATACGCCGGGCCACGTCGACTTCACGGTCGAGGTTGAGCGCTCACTTCGCGTCCTCGACGGTGCCGTCGCAGTGTTCGACGGCAAGGAAGGTGTCGAGCCGCAGTCGGAGACCGTGTGGCGTCAGGCTGACAAGTACGATGTCCCGCGCGTCTGCTTCGTCAACAAGATGGACAAGCTCGGTGCCGACTTCTACTTCACAGTGCAGACGATCAAGGATCGCCTCGGTGCCAAGCCGCTGGTCATCCAGCTGCCGATCGGTGCTGAGAGTGAATTCGCCGGTGTCGTCGACCTGCTTGAGATGAAGGCCTACACCTGGCCGGACGAGTCCAAGATGGGTCAGGACATGACCGAGATCGAGATCCCCGAGGATCTCAAGGAAAAGGCCGTCGAGTACCGCGCGCAGCTCGTCGAGGACGTCGCCGAGAGCTCGGAAGAGCTCATGGACAAGTACCTCGAGGGCGAAGAGCTCACGACTGCCGACGTCAAGGCCGGTATCCGCGAACTCGTCATCAAGTCCGAGGCCTTCCCGGTCATGTGCGGTTCCGCGTACAAGAACAAGGGCGTCCAGCCCATGCTCGACGCGGTCATCGACTACCTGCCTTCGCCGCTCGATGTGCCCCCGATGATCGGGCACAACCCGAGCAACGACGAAGAGGAACTCACCCGCAAGCCTTCGCAGGACGAGCCCTTCTCGGCTCTGGCCTTCAAGGTGGCTTCGCACCCGTTCTTCGGTTCGCTGACCTATGTCCGCGTGTACTCCGGTCACGTGAAGTCCGGCGAGCAGGTGCTCAACACCACCTCGGGCAAGAAGGAACGCGTCGGCAAGCTCTTCCAGATGCACTCCAACAAGGAGAACCCTGTGGAAGAGGCCTTCGCCGGCCATATCTACGCCTTCATCGGTCTCAAGGAGACCACGACGGGTGACACTCTCAGCGATCCGGCGAACCCGATCGCCCTCGAGTCGATGACTTTCCCGGAGCCTGTGATCTCCGTGGCCATCGAGCCGAAGACGAAGAGCGACCAGGAGAAGCTGTCGTCGGCGATCCAGAAGTTCGTCAAGGAAGACCCGACCTACCAGGTCGAGCTCGACGAGGAGACCGGTCAGACGGTCATCCGCGGAATGGGCGAACTCCACCTCGACATCCTCGTCGACCGTATGCGTCGTGAGTTCAAGGTCGAGGCGAACGTCGGCAAGCCGCAGGTCGCCTACCGTGAGACCATCCGCCGCACTGTCGAAAAGTACGATTACACCCACAAGAAGCAGACGGGTGGATCGGGACAGTTCGCGAAGGTCCAGGTCACCTTCGAGCCTCTCGAGGTCGAAGGCGATACGATTTACGAGTTCGAGAATGCCATCACGGGCGGACGCGTTCCGCGCGAGTACATTCCGAGCGTCGACGCCGGCATCCAGGACGCCATGCAGCTCGGTGCCCTCGCCGGTTACCCGATGGTCGGCGTCAAGGCCACTCTGGTCGACGGCGCCTACCACGATGTCGACTCTTCGGAGATGGCATTCAAGATCGCCGGTTCGATGGTCTTCAAGGAGGCCGTCCAGCGGGCGAACCCGGTTCTTCTCGAGCCGGTCATGGACGTCGAGGTGCGTACCCCTGAGGAATACATGGGTGACGTCATCGGCGACCTGAATTCCCGGCGTGGACAGATTCAGTCGATGGACGACGCTTCCGGCGTGAAGGTCGTCAAGGCTGTGGTCCCGCTGTCGGAGATGTTCGGTTACATCGGTGATCTGCGGTCGAAGACCCAGGGCCGTGCGGTGTACTCGATGACTTTCTCCAGCTATGCGGAGGTCCCGAAGGCTGTTGCCGAGGAGATCATCCAGAAGGTGCGCGGCGGAGAGTAATCTCCGGAATCCGGTCGCCCCGGTGATCAAGAACATGATCATCGGAATGAAAGATAACCAACAAAAGGTCTAAGATATGAACCGCATATCTTATGACAACCACGAGGAGGAACCCAGTGGCAAAGGCTAGTTTCGAACGGACTAAGCCGCACGTCAACATCGGCACCATCGGCCACGTTGACCACGGAAAGACCACCCTGACCGCCGCGATCACCAAGGTCCTGGCGGATCAGTACCCGGATCTCAATGAGGCACGCGCCTTCGACCAGGTCGACAACGCACCTGAGGAGAAGGAGCGCGGCATCACCATCAACGTCTCGCACGTTGAGTACCAGACGGAGAAGCGTCACTACGCTCACGTCGATGCCCCGGGTCACGCTGACTACGTGAAGAACATGATCACCGGTGCTGCCCAGATGGACGGTGCGATCCTCGTTGTCGCCGCTACCGACGGTCCGATGCCCCAGACCCGTGAGCACGTCCTGCTCGCTCGTCAGGTCGGCGTCCCCTACATCGTCGTGGCGCTGAACAAGTCGGACATGGTCGAAGACGAAGAGCTCCTCGAGCTCGTCGAATTCGAGGTTCGCGATCTGCTCTCCAGCCAGGAATTCGACGGAGACAACGCTCCTGTCATCCAGGTGTCCGCTCTCAAGGCGCTGGAAGGCGACGAGAAGTGGGTCAAGAGCGTTCAGGATCTCATGGCTGCCGTCGATGACAACGTTCCGGAGCCGGAGCGCGATGTCGACAAGCCGTTCCTCATGCCCGTCGAGGACGTCTTCACGATCACCGGTCGTGGAACCGTCGTCACCGGTCGTGTCGAGCGCGGCGTGCTCCTGCCGAACGACGAAATCGAAATCGTCGGCATCAAGGAGAAGTCGTCCAAGACGACCGTCACCGCTATCGAGATGTTCCGCAAGACTCTGCCGGATGCCCGCGCAGGTGAGAACGTCGGTCTGCTCCTCCGCGGCACCAAGCGCGAGGATGTTGAGCGCGGTCAGGTCATCGTGAAGCCGGGTTCGATCACTCCGCACACCAAGTTCGAGGCTCAGGTCTACATCCTGAGCAAGGACGAGGGCGGACGTCACAACCCGTTCTACTCGAACTACCGTCCGCAGTTCTACTTCCGGACCACGGACGTCACCGGCGTCATCACGCTGCCCGAGGGCACCGAGATGGTCATGCCCGGCGACAACACCGATATGTCGGTCGAGCTCATCCAGCCGATCGCCATGGAGGACGGCCTCCGCTTCGCAATCCGCGAAGGCGGCCGCACCGTCGGCGCCGGTCGAGTCACCAAGATCACCGCCTGATCTGACTCACTGAGCACCACAGGTTGGGGTCGCAGTCCTTCGGGACTGCGGCCCTTTCCTCATTCACCAGCCAGCGTCACGTGAATCGCATGGTGTTTTGATTTCGGTATGCCTCTGGAGAAGGTCGTCACCCCAGCGGCAGTGCAGGCGGGGGAGTTGGTGAGGGCACGACCGCGGCTCGGAGATTCAGTTCGAAGTCCGTCGTGTCCTTGAGAGATCCCTCACAGGCACCGTTCCGGGAATTGCGCGCGTGAAGTGCTATATGACAAGATAGTGAGGTTGCGTTTTGGGCGTTGACCCCTGCACTGCGGTAGAGATACCGCGAACAGCCTGAAACACTATCGGATCGATGAATCTGCACCATGCGGGTTCGGACCGAGCAGCCAATGAGTAGAAGCGCCGTCGGCGTCCGGGTCGGAGTTGTGAGATTTTCTCCGTCAGGAACAGCCGACACGCCCGACCTCGGGGGTCGGTCATGGTCAGCCGGCACAGACGGCAGTCGCCTTCGGGTGCTGCGAGTTGATGGCCGGAAGCAACTAAAGAAAGAGACGACGCCATGGCGGGACAGAAGATCCGCATTCGGCTCAAGTCGTACGACCACGCTGTGATTGACAGTGCCGCACGCAAGATCGTGGACACCGTCACTCGCGCAGGTGCGACTGTTGTGGGCCCCGTGCCGTTGCCGACGGAGAAGAACGTGTACTGCGTCATCCGTTCGCCGCACAAGTACAAGGACAGCCGTGAGCATTTCGAAATGCGCACGCACAAGCGTCTGATCGACATCGTCGACCCGACGCCGAAGGCCGTCGATTCGCTCATGCGACTCGACCTCGCTGACGACGTCAACATCGAGATCAAGCTCTAAGGGAGGCAGCAATGGCGAACACTCGTTCATCGGCTCTCCCGACTACCCGCAAGGTCAAGGGCCTTCTGGGAACCAAGCTGGGTATGACCCAGGTCTGGGATGAGCAGAACAACCTCGTTCCGGTGACCGTCGTGGCCACCGGAAACAACGTCGTGACCCAGATCCGCAATGAGGAAACCGATGGTTACCCCGCATTGCAGATCGCGTTCGGCGAGATCGATCCTCGCAAGGTCAACAAGCCGACTGCAGGCCACTTCGAGAAGGCCGGCGTGACCCCACGTCGTCACCTCGTCGAGCTGCGCACTGCAGACGCTGCTGACTACGCACTCGGCCAGGAACTCGGCGTCGATTCGTTCGAAGCCGGAGTCAAGGTCGATGTGACCGCGAAGACCAAGGGCAAGGGAACCGCCGGTGTCATGAAGCGTCACGGCTTCGCCGGTGTCGGTGCCTCCCACGGTCAGCACCGCAACCACCGCAAGCCAGGTTCGATCGGCGGAGCCGCTACACCTGGTCGCGTGTTCAAGGGTATGCGCATGGCCGGCCGTATGGGCGCTGTCAAGCACACCACCCAGAACCTCACGATCCACGCCGTGGACAGCGAGAACAACTTCCTGCTCATCAAGGGTGCCGTCCCCGGCCCCAAGGGTGGAGTCGTCCTCGTTCGCTCGGCCGTGAAGGAGGCCTGAACGTAATGACTGATGTCAAGACAGTCGACGTCATCGATGCCGCTGGTGCCAAGTCCGGTTCCGTTGAACTGCCCGCCGAGGTCTTCGGCGTGGACGCCAACGTGCCGCTGATCCACCAGGTCGTCGTGGCGCAGCTTGCTGCGGCCCGTCAGGGTACGCACAAGACGAAGACCCGCTCCGAGGTCCGCGGCGGCGGTCGCAAGCCGTACCGTCAGAAGGGAACCGGTAACGCCCGCCAGGGTTCGATCCGTGCTCCTCAGTACAACGGCGGCGGCATCGTGCACGGACCGGTTCCGCGCGACTACTCGCAGCGGACGCCCAAGAAGATGAAGGCCGCCGCTCTGCGCGGTGCCCTGTCTGACCGTGCACGCCTCGATCAGGTCTTCGTGATGAAGAATCTGGTCACCGGCGACGCACCGTCGACCAAGCAGGCGAAGGCCGCACTGGCCGGCCTGTCCGACCGTAAGAACACCCTCGTGGTGCTCGATCGCGACGACGAGCTCACCTACCTGAGCGTGCGCAACCTGCCGCATGTCCACGTGCTCACCTTCGATCAGCTCAACACCTACGATGTGCTGATCTCCGATGACATCGTGTTCACCGAGGCAGCGCTGCAGTCGTTCCTGAGCGGCAACCGCAAATCGGAGGACGCATCATGAGTCTGAACTTCAAGGACCCGCGCGACATCATCGTCGCACCGGTCGTCTCGGAGAAGACGTACAGCCTGATGGACGAGGGAAAGTACACCTTCCTCGTCGACCAGGACTCGAACAAGACCGAGATCAAGCAAGCCATTGAATCGATCTTCGATGTGCAGGTCGCCAAGGTGAACACCCTGAATCGTCAGGGCAAGCGCCGCCGCACTCGCACCGGTTGGGGAAAGCGCAAGGACACCAAGCGTGCCATTGTCGCCCTCAAGGACGGATCGATCGACATCTTCGGTGGATCGCTCTAAGCGATCCTTCGTCAAAGAAGGACAAGACTCATGGGAATCCGTAAGCACAAGCCGACGACCCCGGGCCGCCGTGGCTCGTCGGTCGCCGACTTCGTCGAAGTGACCCGGTCTACACCGGAGAAGTCGCTTCTGCGCCCGCTGCCCAAGCGCGGCGGACGCAACAGCCAGGGACGCGTGACCACTCGCCATCAGGGCGGCGGTCACAAGCGTCAGTACCGTGTCATCGACTTCCGCCGCCATGACAAAGATGGCGTTCCGGCGAAGGTCGCACACATCGAATATGACCCGAACCGTACGGCTCGCATCGCTCTGCTGCACTACGCAGACGGAGAGAAGCGCTACATCATCGCCCCGCAGAACCTCAAGCAGGGTGCACAGGTGGAAGCCGGTCCGGGTGCAGACATCAAGCCGGGCAACAACCTTGCCCTGCGCAACATCCCAGTCGGCACCGTGGTGCACGCAGTTGAAATGCGTCCCGGTGGCGGTGCCAAGATCGCCCGTTCTGCCGGTTCATCCGTGCAGCTCGTGGCGAAGTACGGCCGTTTCGCACAGCTGCGGATGCCTTCGGGCGAAATCCGCAACGTCGATGCGCGCTGCCGTGCCACCGTCGGCGAGGTCGGCAATGCCGAGCAGTCGAACATCAGCTGGGGCAAGGCAGGCCGCATGCGTTGGAAGGGCAAGCGCCCATCCGT
Organism: Brevibacterium spongiae; assembly: GCF_026168515.1. NCBI lineage: Bacteria > Bacillati > Actinomycetota > Actinomycetes > Micrococcales > Brevibacteriaceae > Brevibacterium > Brevibacterium spongiae. The sequence continues at coordinate 1,353,875 of NZ_CP093443.1, forward strand.
CCGCGGTGTCGTGATGAACCCGATCGATCACCCGCATGGTGGTGGCGAGGGCCGTACTTCGGGTGGTCGTCACCCAGTCAGCCCGTGGGGTCAGTTGGAGGGCCGCACACGCCGGCCGAACAAAGAGAGCGACAAGTACATCGTGCGCCGTCGCCGGACCGGCAAGAAGCGCTGATTGGAGTACTGACTTATGCCTCGTAGCCTCAAAAAGGGTCCTTTCGTCGACGAGCACCTCTACCAGAAGGTTGCTCGCCAGAACGAGAAGAACACCAAAAATGTCATCAAAACATGGTCTCGTCGCTCGATGATCATCCCGGACTTCCTGGGACACACCATCGCGGTACATGACGGACGCAAGCATGTCCCCGTCTTCATCACTGAGTCGATGGTCGGACACAAGCTCGGCGAGTTCGCACCGACACGGACGTTCCGTGGCCACGAAAAGGACGATCGCAAGGGTCGCCGCCGCTGAGGCGGGGCACTCTTTCGATCCTAGATAAGAGAGAAGGAAGCGATGGAAGCCAAGGCTAAGGCGCGTTACCTGCGCGTCACGCCTCGCAAGGCTCGGCGCGTCATCGACCTCATTCGTGGTCAGCAGGCGACCGAAGCACTTGCAGTGTTGAAGTTTGCAGAACAGTCGGCATCAGATCCGATTTACAAGCTCGTGGCCTCCGGCATCGCCAATGCGCGTGTCCGGGCCGACGAGGAAGGCGTTGCGTTCGACGAGAACGAACTGGTCATCTCCGAAGCATTCGTGGACGAGGGACCGACCATGAAGCGGTTCCGTCCGCGTGCCCAGGGTCGCGCTTTTCGCATTGAGAAGCGCACCAGCCACGTGACCGTGGTTCTGGCCAGCGGCGACGACCTGCCTCAGCGCAAGAGCCGGAAGGGGAACCGCTAATGGGCCAGAAGATCAATCCGAACGGATTCCGACTCGGAATCACCACGGATCACAAGTCGAAGTGGTTCGCTGACTCGACCAAGCCGGGGCAGCGCTACAAGGACTACGTGCTCGAAGATGTCAAGATCCGCGAGATGATGAACACCGGACTCGAACGAGCCGGCATCTCGAAGGTCAACATCGAACGCACGCGTGACCGTGTCCGCGTCGATATCCACACTGCACGTCCGGGCATCGTCATCGGACGTCGTGGAGCCGAAGCAGACCGCATCCGCGGTCAGCTCGAAAAGCTCACCGGCAAGCAGATTCAGCTCAACATCCTTGAGGTGAAGAACCCTGAGATCGACGCTCAGCTCGTCGCGCAGGGCGTTGCCGAACAGCTCGCCAGCCGCGTGGCCTTCCGCCGCGCGATGCGCAAGGCGATCCAGAGCGCACAGCGTGCCGGTGCCAAGGGCATCCGCGTGCAGTGCTCCGGCCGCCTCGGCGGTGCTGAGATGAGCCGTTCCGAGTTCTACCGCGAAGGCCGTGTGCCGCTGCACACCCTGCGCGCGAACATCGATTTCGGTCTCCACGAAGCACACACCACATTCGGACGCATCGGCGTCAAGGTGTGGATCTACAAGGGCGACATGACCGACAAGGAGCTTGCCGCCGAGCAGGCCAAGGCTCCTGCAGCTCGTGGTCCGCGTGGCCGTGGGCGTGGTCGTGGAGGCCGCGGACGTGGTCAGGAAGGCGCACCGCGCCGAGGCGACCAGGCCCGTAACACTGAGAACAGCGCCGAAGCCCCCGCGGCTGAGGCCGGATCGGAGGGCTGAGATATGTTGATCCCTCGTCGAGTGAAATTCCGCAAGCAGCACCACCCCCGTCGGGGCGGCGCCGCCAAGGGAGGCACGACGGTGTCCTTCGGTGACTACGGCATCCAGGCTCTCGAGCCCGCCTACGTCACCAACCGGCAGATCGAGGCCGCACGTATTGCCATGACGCGCTACATCAAGCGCGGCGGCAAGGTGTGGATCAACATCTACCCCGACCACCCGCTGACGAAGAAGCCTGCCGAGACCCGCATGGGTTCCGGTAAGGGATCGCCTGAATGGTGGATCGCCAATGTCAAGCCGGGTCGGGTCATGTTCGAACTCGCCGGTGTGTCCGAGGAAGTTGCTCGTGAGGCCCTGCGCCTCGCGATCCACAAGCTTCCGCTGAAGGCCCGTATCGTGGCCCGCGAAGGTGGTGAGTGAGAATGGCAATCGGTTCGAAGAACCTTTCCATCGACGCACTGGACGGTTTCGACAACGAGCGTCTGCTCGAGGAGCTCAAGAAGGCCAAGGCCGAGCTGTTCAACCTGCGTTTCCAGTCGGCCACCGGCCAGCTGGAGAGCCACGGTCGCCTCAAGGCCGTGCGTCGCGACATCGCTCGTATCTACACCGTGCTCAACGAACGGGAGCTGGACATCCGTCCGAACCCCGCTGATGCTAAGGAAGAGGGCAAGTGATGGCGGAGACCGCGAACACTGAGGCCAATGCTGCGGAGCGGAACTCCCGCAAGTCAGTACGTGGCTATGTCGTATCCGACAAGATGGACAAGACCATCGTCGTTGAGGTCGAGGAGCGCATGAAGCACCGCCTCTACGGCAAGGTCCTGCGCAAGTCGGTCAAGTACAAGGTTCACGATGAGGAAAACACCGCCGGTATCGGCGACTTCGTCCTCGTGGCCGAGACGCGGCCGCTTTCGGCCGCGAAGCGTTGGCGGCTCGTCGAGATCATCGAACGCGCCAAGTAACCAACGCCACCCCACCCACCTGGTCCCGCCCGCGGTCTCCTGCAGACTGCGGGCGGCTACCGGGAACGGGGTGAAATGTCAATGAATCCGTTCCGCAAGGCTCATGTGTATGCGTGAGAACCAGCGCGACGACAGGAGAAAATAGTGATTCAGCAAGAGTCGCGACTCAAAGTCGCCGACAACACTGGCGCCAAGCAGATCCTGGCCATCAGGATCCTGGGTGGCTCGGGTCGGCGCTACGCCTCGATCGGTGACACCATCGTGGCAACCGTCAAGGACGCAATCCCCGGCGGAAACGTGAAGAAGGGTGACGTCGTCAAGGCCGTCATCGTTCGCACCGCCAAGGAACGCCGTCGTCCCGACGGCTCGTACATCAAGTTCGACGAGAATGCAGCAGTCATCCTCAAGAACGATGAGGAGCCGCGCGGAACCCGTATCTTCGGACCCGTGGGACGCGAACTCCGCGACAAGAAGTTCATGAAGATCGTCTCCCTGGCACCGGAGGTGTTGTGAGCATGGCGAACAAGCTCAAGATCAAGAAGGGCGACCTCGTCCAGGTGATCGCAGGCGCACGCGCCTCACGCGGCGGAGATCGCGGGAAGCAGGGCAAGGTTCTTGCCGTCTACCCCGAACGCAACCGCGTCCTCGTCGAGGGCGTCAACCGCGTGATCAAGCACAAGAAGGCTACGCAGACTCAGGCCGGCGGCACCGCTGGTGGCCGTGAGACTCACGAAGCCCCCATCCACGTGTCCAACGTGGCGCTCGTTGATCCCAAGGACAACAAGCCCACCCGCGTCGGATACCGCGAAGAGAGCGTCGAGCGCGACGGTCGCACCAAGACCGTTCGGGTTCGCTACTCGCGTCGCACCGGGGAGGAGATCTGATGACGGAAACAACCACCAGCCGTCCCGCACCGCGTCTCAAGCAGATTTACCGCAATGAGATCGTGGCGAAGATGCAGGAAGAGTTCAGCTACGCCAACCCCATGCAGGTTCCCGGTCTGACCAAGGTCGTCGTGAACATGGGTGTGGGTGACGCAGCACGCGATTCCAAGCTGATCGAAGGCGCCATCAACGATCTGACTCTGATCACCGGTCAGAAGCCGGTCGTCACTCGGGCTCGCAAGTCCATCGCACAGTTCAAGCTGCGCGAGGGCCAGCCCATCGGTGTCCACGTCACCATGCGTGGAGCACGGATGTGGGAGTTCATCGACCGCGTCATCACTCTGGCACTGCCGCGTATCCGCGACTTCCGCGGACTCTCGGATCGTCAGTTCGACGGAAACGGAAACTACACCTTCGGTCTCACGGAGCAGTCGATGTTCCACGAGATCGACCAGGACCGGATCGACCGTGTCCGCGGTATGGATATCACCGTCGTGACCACTGCCACGACGGACGATGAGGGACGTGCACTTCTGCGTCACCTCGGGTTCCCGTTCAAGACCAAATAATCGCTACGTTGCAGGTCCAAGCACAACATGTGGGCGGAAACCGTAACGAGGAAGGGCAAGTGCCCAAATGACAATGACTGATCCAGTCGCAGACATGCTTACGCGTCTGCGCAACGCCAACTCGGCTTACCACGAGGACGTCAGCATGCCGTTCTCGAAGCTCAAGTCGAATATCGCCGAGATCCTCAAGAGCGAGGGCTACATCACCGACTGGAGCGTCGAAGACGCCGAGGTCGGAAAGACCCTGCTCCTGGACCTCAAGTTCGGACCCAACCGGGAACGTTCCATCGCCGGACTGCGTCGTGTGTCGAAGCCGGGACTGCGCGTCTACGCGAAGTCAACGAACCTGCCCAAGGTTCTCGGCGGACTCGGCATCGCCATCCTGTCGACCTCGTCAGGACTCCTGACAGACCGTCAGGCCGCCAAGAAGGGTGTGGGTGGGGAAGTCCTCGCCTACGTCTGGTAAGGAAGGAGAGAAGACAATGTCACGTATTGGCAAGAACCCGATCTCCGTTCCCAGCGGCGTCGAGGTCAAGGTCGACGGCCAGGATGTCGCCGTCAAGGGACCCAAGGGCGAACTGTCCGTCACCATCGCCGAGCCGATCACCGTATCGCTCGAAGAGGGTGTCATCACAGTGGCCCGTCCGGACGAGGAGCGCGAATCGCGTTCGCTCCACGGACTGTCCCGCACGCTCATCAACAACATGATCGTCGGTGTGACCGAGGGCTACTCCAAGGGCCTCGAGATCGTCGGAACCGGTTACCGTGTCCTGGCCAAGGGATCGAACCTCGAGTTCGCCCTTGGCTACAGCCACCCCATCGTCGTCGAGCCGCCTGAGGGAATCTCCTTCAGCGTCGACGGTCAGACGAAGGTCGCCGTTCACGGAATCGACAAGCAGCTGGTCGGTGAGACCGCTGCGAACATCCGGAAGCTGCGCAAGCCTGAACCCTATAAGGGCAAGGGCGTGCGCTACGCCGGCGAAATCGTCCGTCGCAAGGTCGGAAAGGCTGGTAAGTAAAGATGGCCTTTGGCAAGAAGGAAAGCTACGGCAAGGGCAGGGCAGCTGCTCGCAAGCGTCGTCACGCTCGTCTGCGCAAGCACGTGAGCGGTACGGCCGAACGCCCGCGTCTCTCAGTGACTCGTTCCACGCGCCATGTCTTCGTCCAGGTCATCGACGACACCGTCGGCAAGACCCTGGTCTCGGCCTCCACCATGGAAGCCGATCTGCGGACATTCGAAGGCGACAAGACCGGCAAGGCCCGCAAGGTGGGCGAACTGGTTGCCCAGCGCGCCAAGGACGCCGGTATCGAAGCCGTCGTATTCGACCGTGGAGGCAATGCCTACCACGGCCGTGTGCAGGCAATCGCCGAAGGTGCCCGTGAAGGAGGATTGGCCCTATGAGCACTGAAGAGAACAAGGAACAGCAGGCATCTGCTGAGACCCGCACCGACAACAGCGGTGACCGTTCCTCCCGTGGCCGCGGCCAGGGTGGACAGGGCGGTCAGGGCGGCCAGGGTCGTGGACGCGGCGAAGGCCGTGGACGCGGCGGTCGCAACGACCGTGACGACAAGAACCAGTTCATCGAGCACGTCATCACGATCAACCGCGTGTCGAAGGTCGTCAAGGGTGGACGTCGGTTCTCCTTCACGGCTCTCGTCGTGGTCGGAGACGGCGACGGCATGGTCGGCATGGGCTACGGCAAGGCGAAGGAAGTTCCTGCCGCCATCGCCAAGGGTGTCGAGGAAGCGAAGAAGAACTTCTTCCGCGTTCCCCGCATCCAGAAGACCATTCCGCACCCGATCCAGGGTGAGGAAGCCGCAGGCGTCGTCCTGCTGCGTCCGGCCGCTCCCGGTACCGGTGTCATCGCCGGCGGACCCGTTCGCGCCGTCCTCGACGCCGCTGGTGTCCAGGACGTACTGTCGAAGTCGCTGGGTTCGTCGAACGCGATCAACATCGTGCACGCTGCGATCACCGCGCTGAAGGGCCTCGAGCGTCCGGAAGAGGTTGCGGCTCGCCGTGGCCTTCCCGTCGACGAGGTTGCTCCGCACGCATTGCTGCGAGCCGCTGCTGAAAGTGGGGCGAAGTCCTGATGGCAAAGCTCAAGATTACTCAGCGCAAGTCCGCAATCGGTTACCGTCAGAGCCAGCGTGACACGCTGCGTTCGCTCGGTCTCAAGCGGACCAACGACGTTGTGGTGCAGGAAGATCGCCCCGAGATCCGGGGAATGATCAACGCTGTCCGCCACATCGTGACTGTGGAAGAGGTCGATTGATATGGCAAACAACGACTCGCTGAAGCTGCACGATCTGCGCCCGGCCCCGGGAGCCAAGACCTCCAAGACCCGTGTCGGTCGTGGTGAGGCTTCGAAGGGCAAGACCGCCGGTCGCGGAACCAAGGGCACAAAGGCCCGTTACCAGGTTCCGCACGGCTTCGAGGGCGGCCAGACACCGATGCACATGCGTCTGCCGAAGCTGCGTGGGTTCAAGAACCCCGCGAAGGTGACGTTCCAGGTTGTCAACCTCGACAAGCTGTCCGCTCTGTTCCCCGAGGGAGGAGACGTCACCGTCGCCGATCTCGTGGCAAAGGGTGCTGTGCGTCCGAATCAGCCCGTCAAGGTTCTCGGCACCGGTGAGATCACCGTGGCCCTGAACATCACTGCAGAGAAGTTCTCCGGCTCCGCGGCCGAGAAGATCAAGGCTGCAGGCGGAAGCACCAGCGAGGCCTGATCGGATCCGGTCATCCGGATCTGAGGCTTCAATGCTGAAAGGAGGGGCGGTCACTTCGGTGGCCGCCCCTTCTGCGTGCCCGAACGCATACCCGCACTCGGATGGAAACCCGCCTCCATCAGCACTCACCGGTTTCGGCCTCAAGGCCATACCCTGATAGTCTTTTGCAGGTATTTGTCTCATTCGCCAGGTCGCGACTACGACTCTGACTTTTTCATCCCCCAACGAGGAGGACGCTTGATCGGCGCAATCCGGAGGGCTTTCAGAACGCCCGACTTGAGGAACAAACTCCTCTTCACCCTGGGCATTCTTGTCATCTTCCGACTCGGCTCGTTCATTCCCTCACCAGGCATCGACTACACGAAGGTGCAGGAATGTGTGGCTTCGCCCCAGCTCAACGAGGGCGGCTTTGCGATGATCAACCTCTTCAGCGGCGGCGCCCTGCTGCAGTTGTCGATCTTCGCGCTGGGCATCATGCCCTATATCACCGCGAGCATCATCGTCCAGCTGCTGCGCGTGGTCATTCCGCGCTTCGAATCGCTGCATAAGGAAGGTGCCTCCGGTCAGGCCAAGCTGACCCAGTACACCCGTTACCTCACCATCGGCCTCGCCGTCCTCAACGCGACCACACTCGTGGCGACTGTGCGCTCGGGAGCTCTCTTCGGCAGCGTCGAGGGATGCACCGACCTCATCGCCAACGACACCTGGTGGGGGATCGCGGTTCTCGTGATCACGCTCACCGCCGGCACCGGCCTCATCATGTGGCTGGGCGAACAGATCACCGAGCACGGCGTCGGCAACGGCATGTCGCTGCTGATCTTCACGTCCGTCGCCTCGGCGTTCCCCTCATCGCTCGGTGCGATCTTCCGCGAGCAGGGCGTCGACATCTTCCTCATCGTCCTCGCCGTCGGTCTCGTCCTCGTGGCACTCGTCGTCTTCGTCGAACAGTCGCAGCGACGCATCCCCGTGCAGTACGCCAAGCGGATGGTGGGCCGGCGGATGTTCGGAGGCACCTCGACCTACATTCCGATCAAGGTGAACATGGCAGGCGTCATCCCCGTCATCTTCGCCTCCTCGGTGCTCTACCTCCCGAGCCTGATCTCGCAGTTCTTCGATCCCGAGTCCAAGACGGTCGAATGGATCAACACCTACCTCACCCGCGGCGATCACCCGATCTACATCACCGTGTATGCGCTGCTGACGATCTTCTTCGCCTACTTCTACGTCGCGATCACCTTCAACCCCGAAGAGGTCGCAGACAATATGAAGAAGTACGGCGGCTTCATCCCCGGCATCCGCGCAGGTCGACCGACCGCCGACTACCTGAGCTACGTGCTCAGCCGGATCAACTTCCCCGGCTCGCTCTACCTGGCCTTCGTCGCACTGATCCCGCTCATTGCGCTGGTGCTCATCAATGCGAACCAGAACTTCCCGTTCGGCGGAACCTCGCTGCTCATCGTCGTGGGCGTCGGCCTCGAGACGGTCAAGCAGATCGACGCACAAATGCAGCAGCGCCATTACGAGGGTCTGCTGCGCTGATTTGACCTGACGCTGATCCTCAGCGGACTACCATTGGAAGGACACCTTATGAGTTCACGCATCATCCTGATCGGCCCTCCCGGCGCCGGCAAAGGCACCCAGGCCGCACGTCTGTCCGAGGCACTCGGTGTCCCGGCCATCTCCACCGGAGACATCTTCCGGGCGAACGTGAAGGGTGAGACCGAACTCGGGAAGCTCGCCAAACGCTATATGGACGCCGGCGAATATGTTCCCGACGAAGTCACGAACTCCATGGTCTCCGACCGACTGTCTCAGGCCGATGCCTCGGACGGCTTCCTGCTCGACGGCTACCCGCGCACCAGCGCCCAGGTGGACGAACTCGACCGGATGCTCGCTGCCGAGGACAAGGCGATCGAGCACGTCGTCGAGCTCACAGCCGACACCGACGAAGTCGTTGCCCGCCTGCTGGCTCGTGCACAGACCGAAGGCCGCAGCGATGACAGCGAAGACGTCATCCGCCACCGTCTCGACGTCTACGAAGAGCAGACCCAGCCGCTGACCGACATCTACCGCAGCCGCGGACTGCTGCGCCAGGTCGATGGTCTCGGCGAGGTCACCGAAATCACCGACCGCATCCTCTCAGCCATTCGATGATCTTCGGACCTCGGATCGAGCTGAAGACTCCCGCCGAGCTTCAGCTCATGCACCGGGCCGGGCAGCTGACACGCCGAGTGCTCTCAGCGGCCCGGTCCGCGGCAGTTCCCGGAGCCACCACCGCCGAGGTGGACGCCGCCGCCGAAGCCGTCATCGACTCCGCGGGCGCCCGCTCGAATTTCAAGGGCTACCAAGGATTCCCCGCGGTCGTGTGCATCTCCGTGAACGAGGAGATCGTCCACGGCATCCCCGGCAGCCGCGTCCTCGAGTCCGGCGATATCGTCTCGATCGACGGCGGGGCGATCGTCGAGGGCTTCCACGGAGATTCCGCGCTGACGATGATCGTCGGCGGTGACGAAGCCGGCACCGAGGCGGATCGCACACTGTCGACCGGCACCGAGGCGGCCATGTGGGCAGGCATCGCAGCATTCGCCACGGGCACGAAGGTCAGTGACATCGGCGACGCCATCGATGACTTCGTCACCGAGAACTACCCGCAGCTGGGCCTGGTCGAAGAATTCACCGGCCACGGCATCGGCACGTCCATGCACATGGCGCCCGAGGTGCTCAACTACCGGGCACGCTCGAACGGTCCGAAGATCAAACCGGGGATGTGCCTGGCGATCGAACCGATGCTCACCACCGGCGGTGCGGACACCCGCACCCTCGCCGATGACTGGACCGTCGTGACAGCGGACGGCTCTCGCGCGAGCCACTGGGAGCACAGCGTGGCCCGCCACGACGACGGCGTCTGGGTGCTGACCGCCGAGGATGGGGGAGCGACCGGGTTGGCGCCCTTCGGAATCACTCCCGTGCCACCGAAAGGCGCCTGAGGGGAGAGGTCAGGCCATCAGCGTCTGCTTCTTCAATGCGGCCTTCCCGACGAAGTAGACGGCGGCAAAGGTTCCCGACGTCGCCATGAGTGCGAGAGCGAACATCCACGTCGCCGTCTCGGCGATGGTGAACCCGGCCAATTGGAATGCGCAGAACGCGATGAAGGCGGTGATGGCGCCGGCCAGCAGACCCGATGTGCGGGACATCTGGTAGGCGCGCTGTTCGAGTGTGAACTTTTCGTCATCCATGTCGTGGCTCCTAGACGCATCGTTGCGATCTCGGTCCTGTCGGCACCGATCCTTGTGCCTTCACGGTAGGATCTGGCCATGACGAGTGTCTACGATGTCCCGAAACGTCGCACAGATGTGGGCGATCGCTATAGGATGACACGGGTCTCCTTCGACGTGATCTCCGCGTTCGGCTGTCTGCAGGCCAGCGGGCTTCCCGGCCCGGTCATCGTCAGCATCTTGAGCGAACACGGCTATTCGCCCTCGAGCGTGCACAACCAGCTCGTGCGGATGGTCCACCGAGGGATCCTGCGCAGCGAGCGGGTCGGTCGTGTGTCCATGTACCGGCTGAGCGAACACATCCTCGCAGGCTTCACCGACATCGCGGGCGATCACGTCTTCCCCGACTACGAAGGTCGCCTCCATACGATCGTCTATTCGGTGCCTGAGGCCTCACGGGGACTGCGGGACCGCCTGCAGTACATCGCGCGGAGTCTCGGCTACGGGCAGCTGCGCCCGGGAATCCTCGTGGGCTTCGCCGACCATACAGCGCAGCTGAATGCGCGTCTGCCCGAGGTCGCCGATCCCAGCTGGTATGAGACTGCCGCCCTGACCCCAGCATCGGTCGAGGCGGCGCGCAGGATGACATTCCGGGCCTTCGAGCTTGGCACCGCGCTGGCACAGCTGCCGCCGTTGGACGAGCGGATGAATGCACTGAGCGCGAACGGATCGGCACCGGGCACCGGATGCGTGGGACTGAGCCTGAGCAGCTTCTTCGATCTGTACTTCGACGTCGCCCGGGAAGTGATGGCCCACCCACTGCTGCCCGAAGTCCTCGTCGAGGGCACACAGCCGGCAGTGCGGTTTCGAGAGCTCATGAATCAGTGCAACCTCGAGTACTACCTCAGGTTCGATCAGCTGATCCTCGAATGCGCGGGATCGAGCTCGTCCTACGACCTCATCGAATGGCTGCCGCAGCGGTGACCTGTGCCAGGGTCCCACGCTGAAGTGGTCCCCGTCCCGAGGAGTCACCGGCCGCAGAGCTTGAGAGCCTCAGAGTATCCGAGCGATCCTCTCAACCGCCTCGATGAGGAGCGGGCGGGGGAGGGCGAAGTTGAACCGGATGTGCCCAGCCCCGACCTCACCGCACAGCCGGCCCTCGGTGACGGCCACCTCGGCGCGGGAATTGATCGTGTCGGCCAGCCCTGACTCGAGGCCGTATCCGCGCAGATCCAGCCATGCCAGGTAGGTGCCCTCCGGTTGGAGGTAAGCGGCATTGGGCAGCAGGGAGGTGACGAGATCGGTGAACTGGTCGCGGTTGCCTTTGAGGTAGCCGTTGACCTCGTCGAGCCAATCGCGGGACTGGGAATATGCGGCGGTGGTCGCCAGAATCCCCGGGTTCGATGCCGCGCCGGATACGAACTGGCCCTTCTGCTTCCACACTTTTCGGTCTGCGGGGGAGGTCAGCAGCAGCTGAGCGCACTTGAGCCCGGGGATGTTGAAGGCCTTCGATGCGGCGGTCGCTGTCGCGGTGTGGGCGGCGGTCGCCTCGGTGAGGGTGGCGTAGGGAACGTGCCGGGCGGGGTCGTAGACGACCGGGGCGTGGATCTCATCGGAGAACACGCGCGCACCTGCCGCCTCGACCACCTCGGCGAGTGCCAGCAGTTCGTCTTCGGTGTAGACCTTGCCGATGGGGTTGTGCGGATTGCACAGGACGAAGGTCGCGCCGGGAGTGAGGGCGGCGGCGACGGCGTCGAGGTCGAGGGACCAGCCGGTCTCCGACCGCAGCATCGGCACCTCGATGAGCCGGCGGCCGGTCACCCGTGCGACGTCGAAGAACGGCATGTACGCCGGAGTCGGCAGCACGATCGGAGTGTCGGCGGGGGTGAGATGGGTGAGCACCCCGAGAAAGGCGGCGAGGACGTCGCTGGCCGGTTCGATGTGGTCGACGGGGATCTGCCATCCGTAGCGGTCAGCGCAGAATTCGGAGGTCGCCGTCTTGAGGTCGGAGACGAGATCGGCAGGGGCGTAGCCATAGAGGTCGCGCTCGTCGATCGTCTGCAGGGCCTGGCGCACCGCGGGGGCCACGCCGAAGTCCATCTCAGCGATGAAGGCGCCGATCGAACCGGGGAAGGACGACCATTTGCGTCCGCCCTTCGTGATGAGGGATTCCTGCGTGATGGCGTCGAACTCGGTCAACGTCGTTCTCCTCTGCTGGACGATTCGGTGGTGCCGGACAGGCGAGCACCTGCAGGTGCTCGCCTCGGCTGGGCTTCTCACGCTAGCAGGAGCATCAGATATGCGGGGAGCGGCCCGACGCGGACGGTCATAAGGCGTCCTCCCAGCAGGAACAGCCGGACTTCAGAGGGTCCTGCGGCCCGCGCAGCACGACACAGATGCGACCGAGGCGACCGATCGAAGCGCGGATTCCTGGATCGCGAACGGAATTGTAAGGGACTTCACGCGCAGAAGCGAACACCATGTGGAAGAATCTTCGCTCGTAGTGTAGGGTTGTGGATTGGTCTGTTCTCACTCAACTCACCCATTTTCAGATGTGGACGGCTTCTGCCATCCACGTCTTTTCTGTGGCGATGAGAGCGACGGACCGAGGGGTCATCGGCATTGAGTCGGTGATACACGATTACGTCGAACGCGATGGTTTCGCGGGAATACGAGGTTAGCGAGCGATATGGCCAAAAAAGAAGGGGTCATTGAGATCGAAGGGACTGTTGTCGAGGCTCTGCCGAACGCATCGTTTCGGGTTGAGCTGAGCAATGGCCACAAGGTGCTGGCACACATCTCCGGAAAGATGCGTCAGCACTATATCCGCATTCTTCCCGAGGACCGGGTCATCGTGGAGCTGTCTCCATACGATCTCTCGCGCGGACGAATCGTTTACCGCTACAAGTAAGGATCTTCGATCATTCGCGTCTTGCCCTCGAGCAGAGCAAGGACCGAAAGAAGGAATAACGATGAAGGTTAAGCCCAGCGTCAAGAAGATCTGCGAGAACTGCCAGATTACCCGCCGTCACGGCCGGGTCATCGTCATCTGCTCCAACCCGCGCCACAAGCAGCGCCAGGGTTGAGCAGCTCGTTCTGAGCAGATCGAAGCTCCGCTGAGGAGCTTCAGCAGCACCACACCCGCGCAAACCTCGCCATCTGCGCCCGGACCCGGAAGTGAGAGCTTCTCGAGGGACGAGGCGCAGGACGATACCTCCGGTCGGGGGCCGGAGACCCTGGGGAACCAGGGACAGGTTTGCATCAGCACCTCCGAAACAACAACAGGAGACAGTACCTATGGCACGACTTGCCGGAGTCGACATCCCGCGTGAAAAGCGCGTGGAAGTCGCCTTGACTTACATCTATGGTGTGGGCCGCACCCGTGCGCGCCAGACCCTGACCGAAACGGGAATCAGCCCTGATACCCGTGTGAAGGACTTGAGCGACGCGGAGCTCGTCCAGCTGCGTGACTACATCGAGGGCACATTCCAGGTTGAGGGTGACCTCCGTCGTGAGGTGGCCGCCGATATCCGCCGCAAGGTCGAAATCGGAAGCTATGAAGGCCTGCGTCACCGCCGCGGTCTCCCGGTTCGCGGACAGCGGACCAAGACGAATGCGCGTACCCGCAAGGGCCCCAAGCGCACCGTGGCCGGTAAGAAGAAGTAACTCGCTCACCTCCGGTCGGCTCTAGCCGACCACCTCGATCAGGAGTAGGAATCTATGCCTCCCAAGTCACGCGCCGCTACAGTGCGCAAGCCTCGCCGCAAGCTGAAGAAGAATATCGTTGCCGGCCAGGCTCACATCAAATCAACCTTCAACAACACCATCGTCTCGATCACCGATCCGAGCGGTGCTGTCATCTCCTGGGCCTCCTCAGGTGAGGTCGGCTTCAAGGGTTCGCGCAAGTCGACCCCGTACGCCGCACAGATGGCTGCCGAATCGGCTGCTCGTCGCGCGCAGGAACACGGCCTGAAGAAGGTCGACGTGTTCGTCAAGGGACCCGGCTCGGGCCGCGAGACCGCGATCCGTTCGCTGCAGGCTGCAGGCCTGGAACTGGGCACCATTCAGGATGTCACCCCGGTTCCGTTCAATGGCTGCCGTCCCCCGAAGCGCCGCCGCGGCTGATCCTTCCGTGGAACTGCAACGGATGACGGGTGAGAGCCCGCCATCGGTCGCAGAACGGATTCCCAGATAACCCGAACCGTTCTTCATGGCTCATGCCATGACGTGCAGTGCGAACGTCATATAGCGGATGTTCGCTGAAAGGAAGCCCACGTGCTCATTGCACAGCGCCCAACGCTCACGGAAGAAGTCGTCTCCGATAACCGCTCACGGTTCGCCATCGAACCGCTCGAGCCCGGATTCGGCTACACCCTCGGCAACTCGCTTCGTCGGACCCTGCTGTCGTCGATTCCCGGTGCCGCCGTCACCTCCATCCGGATCGACGGAGTTCTCCACGAGTTCAGCACCGTTCCGGGAGTCAAGGAGGATGTCACTGAGTTCATCCTCAACTTGAAGTCCCTGGTCGTGTCGTCGGAATTCGACGAACCGGTCGTCGCCTACCTGCGCAAGCAGGGCCCTGGCACTGTGACCGCTGCCGATGTCTCTGCTCCTGCCGGGGTCGAGATCCACAATCCGGACCTGCACATCGCCACGCTGAATGGTGAGGGTCGTCTGGATATGGAACTGACCATCGAACGCGGACGCGGATACGTTTCGAGCGCTCAGAACAAGAACGCGGATGCAGAGATCGGCCGGATCCCGGTCGATTCGATCTACTCCCCGGTTCTCAAGGTCACCTACAAGGTCGAAGCCACGCGTGTCGAACAGCGCACTGACTTCGACCGTCTGGTCCTCGACGTCGAAACCAAGCCCTCGATGACCCCGCGCGACGCAATCGCGTCTGCGGGCAAGACGCTGGTCGAACTCTTCGGCCTCGCTCGAGAGCTCAACGTCGAAGCCGAAGGCATCGAGATCGGACCCTCGCCTGTGGACGCAGCACTGGCTGCTGACCTGGCGCTGGCCATCGAAGACCTCGACCTGACCGTGCGCTCCTACAACTGCCTCAAGCGCGAAGGCATCCACACCGTCGGTGAGCTCGTTGCACGCAGCGAAGCCGACCTCATGGATATCCGCAACTTTGGTTCGAAGTCGATCGACGAGGTCAAGGCGAAGCTCAACGAGCTCGGCCTGAGCCTCAAGGACAGTCCTGCCGGATTCGATTCCGGTCTCGTTGATGAGGACCAGTCCTACGTCGAAGACGAACAGTACTGATTAAGACCTAGGAGTAACTCACAATGCCAACCCCAACCAAGGGTCCCCGCCTCGGCGGATCGCCCACACACGAGCGCCTGATGCTCAACAACATGGCCGCCCAGCTGTTCGAGCACAAGCAGATCACCACCACCGTGACCAAGGCCAAGCGCCTGCGTCCGGTTGCCGAGCGGATGATCACGAACGCCAAGAAGGGTGACCTTGCCGCACGTCGTCGCGTGCTCGGCCAGATCACCGACAAGTCGGTCGTGCACGAGCTCTTCACCTCGATCGCCGAGGCCATGGCCGAGCGTCCCGGTGGCTACACCCGCATCACGAAGATCGGTCCCCGTCCCGGCGACAACGCCCCGATGGCCGTCATCGAACTGGTCCTCGAGCCCTACTCGCCGAAGCAGGCAACAGTGAAGGAAGCCGAACAGGCGACCGCCGCTGCTGCTCCTGCCGAGGAAGAGGCTCCGGCAGAGGTCGTCGAGACTGAAGAGGTCGTCGACGAAGCTCCGGCTGAGGCTTCCGAGGAAGCAGCTGTCGAGGCTGACGCCGAGGCTGCCGAGGACAAGTAAGCTCCTCTTCCGTCCGGCGGCTCCGTGCAGACGGAGCCCCGGTCGAACATTTCAGGCGGGCACCCGATATGGGTGCCCGCCTGAAGTGTATTCACGGCATGCCGATGCGACGCTGGTCCGCGGGCGTAGCCGGCCGCCTCGGCGCCGATCATCGCATTGCGAACTATTCATCGGTTTCGAACCCGATGATCAGTACGCAGAGTGATGTCTGCGCGGACGAAACCTGATGAGGACGACGAAACCTGATGACGATTCACCGACCGACACAGCGAAGGCCGGAGCATCATTGTGCTCCGGCCTTCGAGACCGTGTTCAACTGCTGGCGTCAGCAGGGACAACGGCGCATTGCGGTCACTGCGCCTGCGCTCACTTCACTCGCGACAGTTCCACCGACTCGTCGAACTCCCGGTCGGATTCCTCATCGTGCTTGTAGGTGAGCTTGCTGACGACGACAGCGACGATGAGGTTGATGGCGAAGCCGGGGATGATCTCGTAGATCGCGTCGGTCAGCGGTGTGCTCACCTGTCCCCATACGAAGGCGACGATCGCGCCGGACAGCAGCCCGAACAGGGCGCCCCAATTGCTCAGGCGCTTCCAGAACAGGGTGAGGAGCACGATCGGTCCGAACGAGGCTCCGAAGCCCGCCCACGCGAAGGCGACCAGGTCGAGGATGCTGTTCGACGGAGAGATCGCGAGCACCACGGCGATGATCGCGACGACGAGGACGCCGAGTCGGCCGAGGAGCACATAGGTCTTGTCGTGCAGCGTGCGCGTCGACCCGGCGCGCAGAGCGACGATCTTGAACAGGTCCTCGATGAGCGCCGAGGATGTGACGACGAGCTGCGAGGAGATCGTCGACATGATCGCGGCCAACACTGCGGCCAGCACGAGCCCGGCGATGAAGGGGTGGAAGAGGATCTGCGCAAGATCGAGGAACACGGTCTCGGGATCGGCCGGCTCCATTCCCGCGTGCTGGGAGAAGTAGGAGATGCCGACGATGGCGGTGGCCACGGCACCGAGCGCCGAGATGCCCATCCAGCCGACTCCGATGCGGCGTGCGACGGTGGCGTCAGCGGGGGCGCGCAGTGCCATGAAGCGCACGATGATGTGCGGCTGGCCGAAGTAGCCCAACCCCCAAGCGAGGGCGGAGACGATGGAGGTGATCGTGGCGAAGGTCCAGAAGCCATCCGACCCCAGCAGGCTGAGCAGGCCCGGGTCGATCTCCGAGACGTTGCGGATCACCGTCGCGGGCCCGCCCGCGTTGATGACTGCGACGATCGGCACGGCGACGAGGGCCGCGAACATGAGCAGGCCCTGAGCCACGTCCGTCAGCGTCGCGCCGAGGAACCCGCCGAAGAGCGTGTAGAGCATGGTTATCGCGGCGACGAGTAGCATCCCGCCGAGGTAGTTGAGACCGAAGCTCGATTCGAAGAACTTGCCGGCGGCGACCATGCCCGAGGAGACGTAGAAGGTGAAGAACACGAGGATGATGACGCCGCAGACGATCCGCAGCAGACGGGTGCGGTCCTTCAGCCTCTGTTCGAAGAAGCTGGGGATGGTGATCGAATCGCCGGCCTTCTCGGTGAAGGCGCGCAAGCGCGGGGCCACGAGCTTCCAGTTGACCCAGGCACCGATCGTCAGACCGATGGCGATCCAGGCTTCGATGAGACCGGAGACGTAGATCGCCCCGGGCAGTCCCATGAGCAGCCATCCGGACATATCGGATGCGCCGGCGCTCAGTGCCGCGACACTGGGGCGCAGCCCGCGTCCGGCGAGCATGTAGTCACCGAGGTTGTTCTTGGTCCGGCGATAGGCGAACCACCCGATCGCCAGCATCCCGACGAAGTAGAGGACGATTGCGATCGTACGGAAAGTGGTTTCCGTCATTTGAGCTCAGCTCCTTTAATAGGCCGGAGCGACCTTACAACACAAGTGGTGCGTGGTGTGAATTCGCTGGGGATCCGCTTGGCGCGAGACTACACCCTCGGTACGGCGCACCGATACGATCCGGCCGAATCGCAATGCTTTGGTGACCCTCGCCGAGGCGGGGTGATCGTCGGATTCGATCGCAGGGAATCACTGCACCAACCTCCGGGAAGCGTCAAACCCCAACGCTGGGATCAGCGGAGGGGCGTGTGCGGACCCGAATCGGGGGACAGGCGCGCAGAGCGCGGCACCGCGGTCGCTGATCGTCCGACGGTGAACGCGGCGATCGGGCGATCGATGACGGGCTCGGTCCCGTCTTCTGCACCGGCCTCTTCTGCACCGGCCTCTGCCGAACGGGGTGTTCGCTCACGCAGATAGGCTCGAGCCCTGCTGCGGGTGTCCGGGCTGTCCTTGATCTCCGAATGCACATCGACGCGCAGACCGAATCGGTCGAGAACCAGCCAGATCCGCAGGAGCAGCCTGCCGAGCGTGACTTCGTCGGCGGGTGTGAGCCCTCGATCACCGGCGACAGCGAGGAGCACATGGTGAGGGCGGCGTCGCGGGGAGGCTTCCTCACGTGCGGCCGACTGCTGCCCTGCTGGTCTCTCACCGCTGCGGCCCCCGACCGGCACGTCTGGGGCACGCAATCGGCCCAGCAGCGCAGCCGGTGCCAGGACCGCGGCCGTTGCGGCGGTGATCCACGGGTGCAGCTTCGGCCGATCGAGAAGCGCTGCTGCGCGAGCTGCGAGCCGTGGTATCCGCAGGCACTCGGCGTTGAGGCCGTCTCGGCGATAGCGCGGATCCGATTCGTCGAACCGCAGCCAGTGCAGGGTCTCAGCGAAGACGGCCGAGTCGCCGTAGGAATGGAGACCTGCTCGCCGTGCCCAACCTCGCCACAGCTGATCGGGCACCTCCACCAGCCTCACGGGTGCCCCGGACAGTGCTTCGCGACAGCACGTGAGCGCCTCGGTGAACTCCGTGTCCGCCGGATCCAGCCGACCGCGGTCGACCTGTCGGTGACGGAGGTCGGCGACGGTGAACCGGGGCCAAGCACCCGTGCGTTCCGGCGTGCTCCGTCCAAGGGCCGCCGACGCCTCCGAATCGGGTTCCGCAGTCTCCGAGCCGGACCCAGCAGCCGCCGCGTCGATCGGACGCAGGCGCAGACGGATCGTCAACGCCGGACCACGACCGCGGACGGTGAGGGATTCGACGGCCACCCCCGCCTCGGCGGCGGCGATGGACAGCGACTCCACCCAGCATCCCATGCTCAGGTGGAGGTCTTCGCTGCGCGGATCCCCGTGCGGCAGGGTGCGGGCAGGGTCGACGGCCACGAGCACCTCGGCGGCGGTGGCAGCACAGCTGAGGATCTCGGGCAGCCAGGGCTGCGCATTGTGTGCCGACGGGGCGGATCCGGCGGTCACGATCAGGGACTCGATGAGGGCACGGTCGACGCTCATCGGGCCTCCTCCGTGGGCTGTGCCGCGATCGGCATTCCTCGGTCGACGAAGATCAGCCTGTGCAGTCGCCTTCCGCCGGAGCGTTCGAACACGGCCGCCGAGGCGGGATTGTCCTCAGCGATGAAGGTCACGCGCAGCCGACGATAGCTGCCGGCGATGAGCGCTGAGTTCAGTGCGCGGATGGCCAGACTCAGCAGGCCCGAGCCCTGGTGGACCGGGTCGGTGCCCTGGATGATGAGCACGGCGTCGCGGAGCCTGGGGCGTGTCAGCAGCAGTTCGGTGATCGCCGCCGGTCCGAGTCGCCCGCCGTGGCGGCGCAGCACCGGAGCGGGGTCCGGGATGACGAGGACGAAGCACCGAGGCGGCGCATCGTCGGGATCGTCGGCTCCCACGATGTCGATGATGAGGTCGGGATCCATCAGGGCTGAGAGCCCCTGCATCTGGGCGCGCAGCTGTTCAGCGCTGATCTGTGTGTAGTAGGGCAGGTCGGCGAACGCGGCATTGAGCGTCGGCAGCAGCCGATCAGCGAATCCGCGCAGGCCGAACCGGGAGACGCGTCGTCGACGCAGACCATGCCGGTGCCACTCTGCGTCGGTGACCGCCGTTGCCCGCGCTGCGGGGATAGTGCCGACCGGCACTTCCCAGGTATGCGCAGGACCCCACGGGGCGAAGCCGGCAGCGGCGAATGCCGGCCAGTGGAACCCCGGATTCCAGGCGGTGTCGAAGAAACCGGGCGACGGGTCGGCGTCAGTGAGCAGCCCGCCCGTGACATTGGGCAGGGGTGAGACCGGTCCGAATATCCGTGGTGCCTCCAGCCGCTCGGCACGCTCGATGAGGAAGTCGATCACGGTCTCGAGCGCAGTGGCGTCAGAGGCTTCGAGCGCACCGAAGAACAGCGGCGGCGGACCATCGCGGGTGTCACCGAGTCGCTTCGCAAGGGCAGGGGAGCGGTGGCACATGACGCGGGCTGCGGTGCGCCCGGCGGCATCGTCGAACAGCCACAGCTCCACTGGTTGGTCGAACCAGCCGCGCCCGGTGAACCACTGCCGGATGTCCGAGGCGAAGAGCGGGACGTAGTGCTCGTCCTCCCCGCGCCGACGTGCCAGCCGGGGTGCCAGCTCGATGAACTCTGTGAGTTCGGCGCGGCTGCCGACGCGACGAGGCCTCATTCCGTGCTGAGCTTCGTGAAAGCGTCGATCATTCCCAACCTGCCGTCCTCGGCCCGGTACTCACCGTTCGTGTATCCCCATTCTTCGGCAGTGAGGATGCGGATGAACCCTCCTCGGGCCGGTGAGTCCTCGCCGGAGCCGACGAGCCATGTCATGATCTCGCGGTGTTCGGGGGTGCGCGCATACCGCATGAGATCGTCGCGGGTGGCGAAGGCGACGATGAGGCCGATCCGGTCGGGGAACTCATAATAGCTGCGGTGCCACAGATATCCGGTGGAGCGTTTGAGCCCGGCAGCCACGCGCGGCCACCGCCGCAGCTGTCCGATCATGGCCAATGGATTGCGATACCGGTTCGCACCGAGGAAGAACACCTCCGCGCGCCCCTGCGGCGGAGCCAGTGAGAAATCATTCGATCGCATCGTCGTCCTCCTGAGTCTTCTCGACGTAGACGTTCTTGATCTTCGTATGCGTCGCTGCGAAGGGACCGGTGGAGAAGTCGTGGATCTCGATCTGGATCTCGGCGGTGGTGGGGTCCTCCTCCATGCTCTGTGCGAAGTCGCGGGAGACCGAGGCCAGATGCTCCAGCACGCCTTTCTGGATGGTGGCCGCCAGCTCCGCCCGCGCGGTGACGCCCATATCCGGGGCCCGGTCACGCAGCTGGATGTGCAGTGCGGGACGCTGTTCGTGACCGGAGACTTCGCGCAGTTCGATGCGGAAGGACTCGATGAGATGCGCCTGCGGGTTGTCGCGGTAGAGCCCGTTCTCGATGTCGAGGGGGTAGATGTTGGCGCCCATGTACGAGATCGTCGAATCCGACCGCCCGAACAGCAGCACGAACGGCAGCTTCATCCCGTTCCCGGCGAACGCCGCCGAGCAGGCTCGGGCGAGGTCGGGGTGGGCGCGGGTGAGCTCGACCATGGTGGGGAAGTCGATGAGGGTGGCTTCGTCGCCGATGTTGTAGCGCAGCCGGGGACTCATCACGGAGGCCGAATTGATCGTGACGACCAGCTCCCCTTCCGACGTGGTCTCAAGGTAGGTCTCCAAGGGGTTGTATTGGAAGACCATCGGCACCCGGGACTCGTCGGGGCCGAGCACATCGGCCCGGAAGTCGAGGTCGTGGGCCAGGGCTCGGCGAATGACGACGGAGAGGTCGGATTCCCCTGCCATGCCGATCGTCAGGTCGCTGGCGCCGTAGCCGGAGTACACCTTGCCGAACCGCGCTTCGAGGTAGTCGCGCAGCCCTTCGGTCATCGCCTCCCCGCCGACGAAGCCGTTGATCCGGTAGTCGGCCCAGACCTCGGGCTCGGTGTCCATGCGGTCGACGAGATGTTTGAGGAACGGCGGATAGGCGCTGATGAGGTAGGTGTGCCCGGGACCGAAGTGACGCATCGTGTCAAGGATCTTCTCGAGATCCGGGCCCGTGTTCTTCACCATCGCGACCTTGGCCATCGCCAGCCCGGTGTTCGTCCCCGTCGCCCACGCCCCCATCGAGAAGGCGTTGATGCAGAACAGATCCCTGTCGTCGAAGAGCATCGTCACATAGCCGGCGACGTTGCGGTGGACGGTGTCGAGTTCCTTCTTCGACCGCATCCAGTTGAACGGGGTGCCAGACGATCCCGAGGATTCGTCGACGACGGTGCCGATCCGCTCGATCTGTCCGCCCCAGCACCGGTGCTCTTCGCTGTAGCGCCGGACGAAATCGTCCTTCGACGTCGGTGTGTAGGCCTCGAGGTCCCACCACCGGAATTCGAATCCGGTCCGTGCGAGGTAGTCCTGGTACGCGGGGACGTCGAGGGAGGCCTGCTGGCAGATCATCCACGCGTTGAGCTTCGCGAAGGGTTCGAGGCCCGGGCTGTAGTGCCGTGCGGTGAAACGCCAGATCGCCGGATGCGCCCGGTAGGCGCCGTATGCGGCGGTGAGGCCGAAATTCGCCAGACGCAGCACGGCCTGTCTGGCCAGATTGATCGACCCGCGGGGGATGGGCAGGCGGCGGAGATCGGGTTCAGGTGTGAGCGGGGTCTCTCTCATGCTCCGAGACTAACTCAGCAGTCCGACCCGTTGGGAGGAACGAGGGCAGTTGTGTCAGAACCGCATCATCAGCGAACGCAGATGACCGCAGACCCGCGCCGGGGCCGACCGGATCCCGCCGAGGCGGGGCGTCGACGGACCGATGAGACCGTCACCGAGGTGGGTCTTCAGTTGAAGACGACAGTGCGGTGTCCGTCCATGAGGACCCGTCCCTGGGCGTGCCAGGCGACCGCGCGAGCGAGCACCGAGGCTTCGACGTCCTGCCCGCGCTGGACGAAGTCGGCGATCGCACGAGAGTGGTCGACGCGGGCGACGTCCTGTTCGATGATCGGGCCCTCGTCGAGATCGCTGGTGACGTAGTGGGCGGTGGCACCGATGATCTTCACTCCGCGCGCATGCGCCTGGTGATAGGGCTTCGCACCCTTGAAACTGGGCAGGAACGAGTGGTGGATGTTGATGACGCGGCCTTCGAGGCGGTCGCAGAGATCGGGGGAGAGGATCTGCATGTACCGAGCCAGCACGATGAGTTCGACGTCGAGCTCATCGACGAGGGCGGTCAGCCGTGCCTCGGCTTCGGGCTTCGTGTCCTTGGTGATCGGAACATGATGGAAGGTGTGGCCATGGAACTCCGCCAGGGAGCGCAGATCATCATGGTTGCCGACGACTCCTGCGATGTCGATCGGCAGCTGTCCCGACGAATGCTGGAACAGCAGAGTGTTGAGGCAGTGCGCGGCCTTCGAGACGAGGATGAGGGTTCTGGTTCTCTTCTCCGCCGGCTGCAGGGTCACGGTCATCGCGAACCGGTCGGCCACCTCGGCGAGGTCGGATTCGAGGTCACCGGCGGTGACCTCGGCGGAGGTGGAGAACTGCAGGCGCAGGAAGAACTGCCGGGAATCGGGGGAGGAGAACTGCTGCGATTCGGTGATGTTTCCCCCGCGCCCTGCGAGCACTCCAGTCACGGCGTGGACGACGCCGGTCGCATCTGGGCAGGTGACTCTCAGGATCCATTCGCGGTTCATGGTCTCGATCCTAAACTGCAGGACGGCTGCGCAGGGAATCGGCGTCGGCAGAGCGTGAATGCGCGGGCGTGCGCGGCGATGATTCGGGACCGTCCGGGGCCGGCGTTCGGGACCGTCAGGGGCACTCGAAAGGGACCGTCAGGCTTCGGCGTTCGCGACCGTGAGGTTTCGGTGTTCGCGACTGTCGGAGGCCGGTGTTCGGATGTCGGTCGCGGCAAGTGGCGGCGTGGGGCTCGCTGTTAGCATGGTCTGCGGGGACTGCGGCGGCTCCTCGCCCTGTTCTGCCCCTCATATCGGATGCCACAGGAGAGTACTCATGACCGAAAACTCGATGCAGGCCTCGCTTGCAGACATCGATCCGCAGATCGCTGAGGTTCTCGACCTCGAGCTGGGACGCCAGCGTTCGACTCTCGAGATGATCGCCTCGGAGAATTTCGTCCCCCGCGCTGTGCTCGAAGCACAGGGTTCGGTGCTGACGAACAAGTACGCTGAGGGGTATCCCGGAAAGCGCTACTACGGCGGCTGCGAATTCGTCGATGTCGCCGAGAACCTCGCCATCGATCGGGCCAAGAGCCTCTTCGGCGCGGAATACGCCAACGTCCAGCCCCACTCGGGAGCCTCGGCCAATGCTGCGGTGATGCACGCTCTGGCCCGTCAGGGCGACAAGATGCTCGGACTGTCTCTGGCCCACGGCGGTCACCTCACCCACGGCATGAAGATCAACTTCTCCGGTCGGCTCTACGATGTCGCCTCCTACGAGGTCGACCCCGACACCTACCGCATCGATATGGACA
Organism: Brevibacterium spongiae; assembly: GCF_026168515.1. NCBI lineage: Bacteria > Bacillati > Actinomycetota > Actinomycetes > Micrococcales > Brevibacteriaceae > Brevibacterium > Brevibacterium spongiae. The sequence continues at coordinate 1,378,174 of NZ_CP093443.1, forward strand.
AGGTGCGGGAGAAGGCCCTCGAGCACCGGCCGCAGGTCATCGTCGCCGGTTGGTCCGCCTACCCGCGTCAGCTCGACTTCCAGGCCTTCCGCGAGATCGCCGATGAAGTCGACGCGAAGCTGTGGGTCGACATGGCGCACTTCGCCGGACTCGTCGCCGCTGATCTGCATCCGAACCCTGTGCCGTTCGCCGATGTGGTGTCCTCGACCGTGCACAAGACGATCGGCGGTCCCCGTTCCGGTTTCATCCTCGGCAAGGAGGAGTTCGGCAAGAAGCTCAATTCCGCCGTGTTCCCCGGCCAGCAGGGCGGACCGCTCATGCACGTCATCGCCGCAAAGGCAGTGGCCTTCAAACTCGCCGCCTCGGCCGAGTTCAAGGAGCGTCAGGAACGCACAGTGCGTGGAGCACAGATCCTCGCCGAGCGTCTGCTCGCCGATGACGTCGCGAAGGCCGGAGCGACAGTGCTCACCGGCGGCACCGATGTGCACCTGGTGCTCGTCGACCTGCGCAACTCCGCCCTCGACGGGCAGCAGGCCGAAGACGTCCTCCACGAGGTCGGCATCACCGTCAACCGCAACGCCGTGCCGTTCGACCCCCGCCCACCGATGGTGACCTCGGGTCTGCGCATCGGCACCCCGGCCCTGGCTACCCGTGGATTCGGAGACAAGGAATTCACCGAGGTCGCCGATGTCATCGCCGAGGCGCTCAAGCCCGGAGCCGACGTCGAGACGCTGGCCGCCCGCGTGAAGAAGCTCAGCGATGAGTTCCCCCTCTATGAAGGACTGGAACAGTACTGATGGGCGCTCAGATCCTCGACGGCAGGGCCTGCGCGAAGCAGATCAAGGACGAACTCACCGAAGCCGTGGCAGAACTGGCGAAGTCCGGCATCGTCCCCGGACTCGGCACCGTACTGGTCGGGGAGGACCCCGGTTCGAAGTGGTACGTCGCCGGTAAGCACCGGGACTGCGCCGAGGTCGGAATCCACTCGATCCGTCGCGACCTGCCCGAGACCGTGAGCCAGGAGGAGCTGCTGGCCGTCATCGATGAGCTCAACCACGATGATGACTGCACCGGCTACATCGTCCAGCTGCCGCTTCCTGCACATATCGACACCGATACGATCCTCGAGGCGATCGACCCGGCCAAGGATGCCGACGGACTGCATCCGACGAACCTCGGCCGGCTCATGCTCAACGTCAACTCGGAGATCACGACCCCGCTGCCGTGCACTCCGCGCGGTGTCATCGAGCTGATCAGCCGCAACGGCATCGAGTTGGCCGGCAAACACGTCGTCGTCATCGGCCGTGGGGTGACCGTCGGCCGTTCGATCGGGTCCCTGCTGACCAGGCGTGAGCACAATGCGACGGTGACGCTGACGCACACCGGCACACGCAACCTCGACGAGCTGCTGGCTCAGGCCGATGTCATCGTCGCGGCCGCAGGTGCCGCGCGCATCGTCAAGGCCGAGGCGGTCAAGCGCGGGGCGATCGTCCTCGACGTCGGGGTCTCACGGGAGGAAGACCCGGAGACGGGGAAGTCGAAGATCGTCGGGGATGTGGATCCGGGAGTCGCCGACGTGGCGTCTTGGGTGTCGCCGAATCCGGGAGGTGTGGGGCCGATGACGAGGGCCCTGCTGCTCAAGAACGTCGTCGACACCGCCCAGCGCGCCGCGGCAACCCCCAACTGAAATTCCCCCTATTACTACCTGACGGCGCCCCAGCAACCTCTCGAGAGGTTGCTGGGGCGCCGTCAGGTAGTTTTTGCGGGTGTGGGGGGAGGAGGTCAGTCCTCGCCGAGCTTGAGTTCGAAGAAGACCCGCGGGTTGCCGGCACCGGCATAGTCTTCGATGAGCTCACCGCTGAAGCCCAATGACGAGTGGAATGAGATCGCACCCGAGGACTCGGGCATCGTCGTCGCCTGGATCGACGACACTCCGAGATTGCGGGCATGATCGATGAAGTGCTGGTAGAGGTGACGACCGATGCCCTGATGGCGGAAGTCGGTGCGCGCAGCGACCAGGTGGATGTAGGCCGGGCCGTCGTGCGGAATGACGCCGAGCAGATAGCCGACGATCTCCGAACGGTAGCGGGCCACCAAGCCGGATGTGACGAACTGGCGGAACCAGTACGCGTCATGGTCACCGCTGAGGTCGCGGTCTCCCCAGAAGTTCTTCTGAGCGCCGAGGAGGAATTCTCGCATCTCACGGGCGTCGACTTCGTCGAGCGGACTGATGCTCAGCTGCTCGGTCTCGATGGTTTCGTCAACGGCCATTGCGCCTCCTGAAGTATTCGTTCTTTCCCTCACTCTATAACGCCCTGTCCCGGAAGAGTAGTGCGCTCCATGTCATCATAGATCACATGATTCGGATTGCTTCAGTCAACGTCAACGGAGTCCGCGCAGCATGGCGAAAGGGGATGCCCACCTGGGTCGATACAGCGAAACCCGACTTCATCACCCTGCAGGAAGTGCGGGCCGCAAACGATATCGCCCACGGTGTCCTGGCCGACACCGGATACACCACGATCAGCCATGATGCCGAAGCCAAAGGCCGTGCGGGAGTGGCCGTGATGGCCCGTACGCAGCCCGAAGCTGTTCGCGAAGGACTCGGCGACGACGGCTACTTCGACCGTGCCGGACGGTGGGTGGAGACCGACTACCGACTGGGCGACGGTTCGCTGCTCACCCTGGTCTCCGCCTATGTCCATTCCGGGGAGGTCGACACCCCGAAGCAGGAGGACAAATACCGTTTCCTCGACCGCATGACCGAGCGGATGCCGGCGCTGGCGAAAGCCTCGGACCATGTGCTCGTCACCGGTGACCTCAATGTCTGCCACACCGAACGGGACCTGAAGAATTGGAAGGCCAACCGGAAGAAGGCGGGCTTCCTGCCTGAGGAGCGCGCCTACTTCGACGGCTTCTTCGGTGAGGTGGGCTATGTCGACGTGCACCGCAAGCTCAGCGGGGACATCGACGGCCCTTACACCTGGTGGTCGATGCGCGGAAAGGCCTTCGACAACGACACCGGCTGGCGCATCGACTATCAGATGGCGACTCCCGCACTCGCCGAGGCAGCGGTCCAGGCGACCGTGGACAAGGCGGACAGCTGGGCCGAACGATGGTCCGACCACGCCCCTCTCGTCATCGACTACGATCTGCCGGCCGCGAAGGCCTGACTGCAGGCAGATACTCACCGAGGCGGCTCACCGAGATCTGAGCACCGACGGAGGTGCCGAGCCGGTTCCGTGACAGGCAGGACCGTGCAGGTCCGTAACAGGCAGGCCCCGCAACAGACGAAGAGCCCGGGTGCCCAGGACATATGTCCTGGGCACCCGGGCTCTTCGTCGGCTGGCCGCCGCTCAGCGGCGGCGCTTCAGAGTCGCTGAGGTTTCAGCGTCTCAGCAGCATCGCGCCTTGGGGTTGCGGTCCTGCTCATCGGTGAGATCGCGCCAGAACGCCTTCTCCTCCATCGCTCCTTCGCGGGTGCCGTGACGGCGCTCGTAGGATTCGATGTAGTGGAGGTAGGCGTTCTCGCCCATGATCTCCTTGAGGTACCAGTGCAGCCCGGCGACGCCTCGGCGCAGGGACCCCCAGGGATCGCTGGCGATGCGGCTGAGCGGATGCGCGGTGCTCATTCCTTCTGCCTTCCTGCGTTGTGCTCGTCCCACTGAGCCTGCAGCTCACGTTCGTGCTTGCGGGCGATGAGACCGGCCGGGGCGAACATCTTCGTTTCGGTGTAGGGCTCTTCCGATGTCGGCAGCGACCCCTTCTTCACGGCTTCGATGGACTTCCAGACTGCCATGACGACGACCATCGCGACAAGGAGCGCGAAGACGATCGACAGGGTGCCCTGGACGAAGGTGTTGCGCACGACGGCGCTCATCGCCGCGACGCCCTCGGTGTTGCCCAACGAGGTCTCTCCGGCTGCCAGCGCGTCCTTGTAGGCGAAGTGCTGAGCCCAGTATCCGAGCTTCGGGTCGGAGGAGAAGATCTTCTGCCACGAGGCGACCATGGTCACCAGCAGGTCCCAGACGAGTGGGATTCCGGGGATCCACGCCCATTTGGCCAAGCCCATCTTGCACACGATGGCGAAGATGACGGCCAGAGCGATCGCCGCCAGCAGCTGGTTCGAGATGCCGAACAGCGGGAACAGAGTGTTGATGCCGCCGAGGGGGTCGGTGACACCCATGAGCAGGATCGATCCCCACGCGGCGACCATGATCGCGGTCGTCAGCCAGGCTCCCGGCGTCCACGAGGGGTCCCGGAAGCGCTTGGAGAAGTTGCCGAGTGCATCGGAGAGCATGAACCGGGCCACACGGGTTCCGGCATCGATCGTGGTCAGGATGAACAGAGCCTCGAACATCACGGCGAAGTGGTACCAGAACGACATCCAGGCGGGTCCGCCGAAGACGTTGTGGAGGATGTGCGCCATGCCCATGGCCAGGGTCGGGGCACCGCCGGTGCGGGAGACGATGCTCTCCTCACCGACGTCCTTGGCCGCCTGATCGAGCACCTCGGGACTCGTCTCGACTCCGGACATGCCCAGGGAGTTGTTGATGAAGTCCGAGGCTCCCTGCACGGTTCCGCCGGTGAGCGGTTCGGCGGCGTTCATCGCGAAGTACAGTCCCTTGTCGAGGCAGATCGCGGCGACAAGAGCCATGATCGCGACGAAGGATTCCATGAGCATTCCGCCGTAGCCGATGAGACGGGCCTGCGTCTCCTTCTCCATGAGCTTCGGGGTGGTGCCCGACGAGATGAGGGCGTGAAAGCCCGATAACGCCCCGCAGGCGATCGTGATGAAGAGGAACGGGAACAGCGCACCGGCGAATGCGGGTCCGGCGGTGTTGAAGGCGAACTCGGTGAGAGCCGGCATCTGCACGGTCGGGTTGACGATGAGGATGCCCACGGCCAGCAGCACGATCGTGCCGATCTTCATGAACGTCGACAGGTAGTCGCGCGGGGCCAGCAGCACCCACACCGGCAGAACTGCGGCGAGGAAGCCGTAGATCATCAGGCACCAGGCAAGTGTCACCTTGTCGAGGTGGAAGACCTCGGACCAGAACGGCGAGTTGTGGACCCAGCCGCCGGCGATGATCGCGATGACGAGCAGGACGATGCCGATGACCGAGGTCTCGATGACCTTGCCGGGACGCAGGTAGCGCATGTAGATGCCCATGAACACGGCGATCGGGATGGTCATGGCGATGGAGAACACGCCCCACGGGCTTTCGGCCAGGGCGTTGATGATGACGACGCCGAGGACGGCGATGAGGATGACCATGATGAGGATGATGCCGATGGAGGCGATGATCCCGCCGGTGCGGCCGAGCTCGTCACGGGTCATCTGTCCCAGGGAGCGGCCGTTGCGGCGCATGGAGAAGAACAGCACCATGTAGTCCTGGACGCCGCCGGCGAGGATGACGCCGAAGACGATCCACAGGGTGCCGGGCAGGTAGCCCATCTGTGCGGCGAGGATCGGTCCCACCAGCGGGCCGGCACCGGAAATCGCAGCGAAGTGGTGGCCGAACAGGACCCGGCGATCGGTCGGCGCGAAGTCGCGGCCGTTGTCGTTGAGCTCCGCCGGGGTGGCTCGCTTCGGGTCGGGACGGCAGATCTTCCACTCGATGAGCTTCGCGTAGAAGCGGAAGCCGATGAGGTAGCTGCCGACGGCGGCGGCGACGAACCAGCTGGCCGACAGCTCCTCACCTCGTACGAACGCGATCATCGACCAGCCAGCGCCGGCGATGAGGGCGATGGCCACCCAGAGTATGATCTTCGCCGGCGTCCAGCGTGGCTTTTCGACCACGGCGACCGGCGGAAGGTCGTCCCCGGTCTTGACGTATTCGACCGACATGGTCCTCCTCCTTGAGAGATGTCTGCGCATCATTGAGTTGTCTGCATGATCGTTCTCCTGCCGCCACCGTCCGGTTATTGACCGAGAGATGTGAGGCACCTTGAGAAATCATGTGATCTGCACAGTCACTATACCGTTGGTCTGCGCCGTTGAGTGCCATCGGTCACGTTGCGAATCGGCGGTGCCGCACCGTGTGGACCCATCGTGTGGGCGGGTCATGTGCCATGGCAGGTCCCGTTGCGGCACGCACGCCGAGGGACGGCCACCACGATTCCGGCCGCTGCGGGCGAAGGTGGCATCATGGGATTATGACGAACTCTTCACAGCCGCGCACGGTTTCCGGTATCCAAGCCACGTCCGATTCTCTCCATCTCGGCAACTACATCGGAGCCCTGCAGCAGTTCGTGACACACCAGGAGTCGCACGACGCCTTCTACTTCATCGCGAATATGCACGCGATCACCGTCGAGCAGGATCCGGCCGATCTGCGGGAGCGGACGCTGCGCACCGCCGCCCAGTTCATCGCTGCCGGCATCGATCCGGAGAAGTCGACGATCTTCGTCCAATCCCAGGTGCCGGCCCACCCGCAGCTGTCCTGGGTGCTCGAATGCACCACCTCGATGGGCGAGGCGACGAGGATGACCCAGTTCAAGGACAAATCGACGAAGCAGCAGCACGTGTCCTTGGGTCTGCTCACCTATCCGGCGCTCATGGCCGCCGACATCCTCCTCTACAACCCGCAGCTCGTGCCCGTCGGCGAAGACCAGCGGCAGCACCTCGAGCTGACCCGCAACCTCGCCGAACGCTTCAACTACCGGTTCGGTGAGACGTTCACCGTCCCCGAGGCGCAGATCCTCAAGGCGACCGCGAAGATCTTTGATCTGCAGAACCCGGGCGCGAAGATGTCGAAGTCCCAGCCGAGCCCGCAGGGCCGCATCGACATCCTCGACGATGCGAAGTCGCTGACGAAGAAGATCAAGTCCGCGGTGACCGATGACGGCACGCAGATCGCCTTCGACCCGGAGAACAAGCCCGGCGTCTCGAATCTGCTGACCATCTACTCCTCCCTGACCTCCCGCCCGGTCGACGACATCGTCGCCGACTACGAGGGCAAGATGTACGGACACCTCAAGGTCGACCTCGCCGAGGTGGCCGTGGAGAAGCTCACGCCGGTGCGGGAGCGCACGCTCGAGCTCCTCGAGGACCGGGCCCAGCTGCAGTCCATCCTCGATCGCGGGGCGGAGAAGGCCAGCGTGATCGCCGAGGCGACCCTGCGCGAGGTCTATGACAAGATCGGATTCATCTGATCGTGGCGAAGAAGAAGCCCGAGGAGGGCCCGCTCAATCTCACCCCGGACATGCTCCATACCGCTGCGCGGGTGGAGGATCGTTTCAACGAGTGGATCCAGAACCGGGCCACCGATCACAGCTATCAGCGGACCGTCATCGCCTACGACACCTACGGCGGCACCGGATGGGTGCGGGTGCTCGGACGCCTCGTGCTCACCCCCAACGGGCAGCCGGCGGCGGACGTCCATGCCAGCATCCGCGGCTGGAAGTCCTTCGTCAACGTGCCCCTGCCCAATGACACTGCATGGGTGCGGGTCAACGACGAAGAGCATATGGTCACCTCCGACCGAGGCGGCATCATCGACACCGTCATCCCCGGCGACTTCGAGCCGGGGGAGACGGAGATCGAACTGTGGACCGATGGATCCCTCGTCGACTCTGCGGCTGTGCGGATCATCGGCGAAGACTCGACCTTCGGCATCATCTCCGATATCGACGACACGGTCATGGTCACCTCGTTGCCCAGGCCGTTCCTCGCCGCCTGGAACACCTTCGTGCTCAGCGAGCATGCGCGCTCGCCGGTGGCGGGCATGGCGGTCCTCTACGACCGGATCACGTTCATGCGCCCGGCGACTCCGATGATCTATCTGTCCACGGGCGCCTGGAATTCGGCGCTGACGATCAAACGCTTCCTCTCCCGCAACCTGTATCCGATGGGCCCGCTGCTGCTCACGGACTGGGGGCCGACGACGACACGGGTCTTCCGGTCGGGCAAGGAGCATAAGCGCAATACGCTCGAGCGTCTGTCGCGAGAGTTCCCGTGGATGAAATGGCTGCTCATCGGTGATGACGGGCAGAAGGATGAAGAGGTCTACGGCGAGTTCGTGGAGAACCATCCGCAGAACGTCGCCGCGGTGGCCATCCGACAGCTGACCGTCGGCGAGGCTGTGTGGGCCGGCGGACGGTCGAAACGGCACGGTCGCGGCCAAGGAGTGCCGTGGATCTACGCTCCCGACGGTGCTGGGCTGGCTTCCCGCCTGACCGAACGCGGAATCATCTCCACCATCTGACCGGACCCTCACCACTACCTGACGGCGCCCCAGCAACCAGGCGCAAGGTTGCTGGGGCGCCGTCACGTAGCAATTGAGGTGAAGTGGTTTTGAGGGTCAGCCGAGTCGGCCCTTGAGCTCCTGCTTCGCGGCTTCGAACTGGGCTGTGAAGCTCGCGACGAGTTCGGCCGTC